>JAXDOC010000012.1:0-61155 GCA_034669165.1 Actinomycetota bacterium | reverse complement strand
CGAGGTCCTGGAAGGCGCGGTGCACGTCCACCGCCGCGGCGTCGGCGTGACCGAGGACGTCGGCCACCGTGCCGCGCACCAGGTCCAGCAGCAGCCGGTCCCGTTCGGCCGCGGCCACGGCGGTCAGCGCGGGCTTCGGGGTCTCCGGCACGACCGCCTCGGGCAGGTCGGCGAACATCCGCGTCGGGCGGGCCGTGGTGTAGACGTGGGCGTAGCGCTGCCAGTCGAAGTCGCCGATCACCACGCGGGTGTCACCCAGGGTGAGGGAGCGCCGCAACGCGGCCAGCGCCCGTTCCGGCGGCATGGCGGGCAGGCCGACGTGCCCGGCGTGAGCGGCACGTGGAAGGCCCTCACCGACAACGTCAACCAGCTCGCCGGCAACCTCACCAGCCAGGTCCGCAACATCGCCCAGGTGACCACCGCCGTCGCCGGCGGCGACCTCTCCCAGAAGATCACCGTCGACGCCAAGGGCGAGATCCTCCAGCTCAAGTCGACGATCAACACCATGGTCGACCAGCTCGGATCCTTCGCCGACGAGGTCACCCGGGTCGCGAGGGAGGTCGGCACCGAGGGCAAGCTCGGCGGCCAGGCCCAGGTGCGGGGCGTCAGCGGCACGTGGCGCGACCTCACCGAGTCGGTGAACTTCATGGCGTCCAACCTCACCGACCAGGTGCGTGACATCGCCCAGGTCACCACCGCGGTGGCGAGGGGCGACCTGTCGCAGAAGATCACGGTCGACGTGCGGGGCGAGCTGGCCGAACTCAAGCGGACGATCAACACCATGGTCGACCAGCTCTCGGCGTTCGCCGACGAGGTCACCCGGGTCGCCCGCGAGGTCGGCACCGAGGGCCGCCTCGGTGGTCAGGCCGACGTGCCCGGCGTCTCCGGCACGTGGAAGGGCCTCACCGACAACGTCAACCAGCTGGCCGGGAACCTCACCACCCAGGTGCGGAACATCGCCCAGGTCACCACCGCGGTGGCCAAGGGCGACCTCAGCCAGAAGATCACCGTCTCCGCCAGCGGCGAGGTGGCCGAGCTCAAGGACACCATCAACACCATGGTCGACCAGCTGTCGGCCTTCGCCGACGAGGTCACCCGGGTCGCCCGGGAGGTGGGCACCGAGGGCCGCCTGGGCGGTCAGGCCGACGTGCCCGGCGTCTCCGGCACGTGGAAGGGCCTCACCGACAACGTCAACCAGCTCGCCGGGAACCTAACCAGCCAGGTGCGGAACATCGCCCAGGTGACCACCGCGGTGGCCAAGGGCGACCTGTCCCAGAAGATCACGGTCGACGCCAAGGGCGAGATCCTCGAGCTGAAGTCGACGATCAACACCATGGTCGACCAGCTCGGATCCTTCGCCGACGAGGTCACACGAGTCGCCCGGGAAGTGGGCACCCTCGGCAAGCTCGGCGGTCAGGCCGACGTGCGGGGCGTCAGTGGAACCTGGAAGGCCCTCACCGAGAACGTCAACGAGCTGGCCGACAACCTCACCGGCCAGGTGCGGAACATCGCCCAGGTGACCACCGCGGTGGCGAGGGGTGACCTGTCCCAGAAGATCACCGTCGACGCCCGGGGCGAGATCCTCGAGCTGAAGAACACCATCAACACCATGGTCGACCAGCTCGGATCCTTCGCCGACGAGGTCACCCGGGTGGCGAGAGAGGTCGGCACCGAGGGCAAGCTCGGCGGTCAGGCCCAGGTGCGGGGGGTCTCCGGCACGTGGAAGGACCTCACCGACAACGTCAACCAGCTGGCCGGCAACCTCACCGGCCAGGTGCGGAACATCGCCCAGGTGACCACCGCGGTGGCCAAGGGCGACCTGTCCCAGAAGATCACCGTCGACGTGCGGGGCGAGCTGCTCGAGCTCAAGAACACCATCAACACCATGGTCGACCAGCTCGGCAGCTTCGCCGACGAGGTCACCCGGGTGGCCCGGGAGGTCGGCACCGAGGGCAAGCTCGGCGGTCAGGCCGAGGTGCGGGGCGTGGCCGGCACGTGGAAGGACCTCACCGACTCGGTGAACTCCATGGCCGACAACCTCACCGACCAGGTGCGGAACATCGCCCAGGTCACCACCGCGGTGGCCAAGGGCGACCTGTCCCAGAAGATCACGGTCGACGCCCGGGGCGAGATCCTCGAGCTCAAGAACACCATCAACACCATGGTCGACCAGCTCGGGTCGTTCGCCACCGAGGTCACCCGGGTGGCCCGGGAGGTGGGCACCGAAGGCCGGCTGGGCGGCCAGGCCGAGGTCGAGGGCGTGTCCGGCACGTGGCGGCGGCTGACGGAGAGCGTGAACCAGCTGGCCGGGAACCTCACCACCCAGGTGCGGGCCATCGCCGAGGTGTCCACCGCCGTGACCCAGGGCGACCTCACCCGGTCGATCACGGTCGACGCCACCGGCGAGGTGGGCGACCTCAAGGACACGATCAACCAGATGATCGGCAACCTCAAGGAGACCACCGGCCGCAACGAGGAGCAGGACTGGCTCAAGTCCAACCTGGCCCGCATCTCGGCCATGCTCCAGGGTCAGCGCGACCTGAAGGCGGTGTCGGGGCTGATCATGTCGGAGCTGACCCCGCTGGTGAGCGCCCAGCACGGCGCCTTCTTCTTCGCCACCCCCGACGCCAAGGGCGCCGGCACCGAGAACGACGTCGACCTCCGCCTCATCGCCAGCTACGGCTTCACCGCCCGCAAGGGGGTCAAGAACCACTTCAAGCTGGGCGAGAGCCTGGTCGGCCAGGCCGCCCTGGAGAAGCGGGTGATCCTCGTCACCGAGGCCCCGCCCGACTACATCCGCATCTCGTCCGGCCTGGGGGAGACCCCGCCGGTGAACGTCGTCGTGCTGCCGGTGGTGTTCGAGGAGCTGGTGCTGGGCGTGATCGAGCTGGCGTCGGTGCGCCCGTTCACCTCCGTCAACCAGGCCTTCCTCGAGCAGATCGTGGAGACGGTGGGCGTGGTGGTGGCCACGATCATCGCCAACACCCGCACCGAGGAGCTGCTCAAGGAGTCTCAGCGCCTCACCCAGGAGCTGCAGAGCCAGTCGGAGGAGCTCCAGTCCCAGCAGGACGAGCTGCGGCGGTCGAACCTGGAGCTGGAGGACCAGGCCCAGTCGCTCAAGGCGTCGGAGGAGCTGCTCCAGGTCCAGCAGCACGAGCTGCAGCAGACCAACGCCGAGCTGGAGGAGAAGGCGGCCCAGCTGGCCGAGCAGAACCGGGCCATCGAGGTCAAGAACACCGAGATCGAGCTGGCCCGGCGGGCGCTGGAGGAGCGGGCCGAGCAGCTGGCCATCAGCTCCCGCTACAAGTCCGAGTTCCTGGCCAACATGAGCCACGAGCTGCGCACGCCCCTCAACAGCCTGCTCATCCTGGCCAAGCTGCTGTCCGACAACCCGGCCGGCAACCTCACCGACAAGCAGGTCGAGTTCTCCCGCAGCATCCACGGCGCCGGCGCCGACCTGCTCGCCCTCATCAGCGACATCCTCGACCTGTCCAAGGTGGAGGCGGGGAAGATGGAGCTGGCCCCGGCGACCTTCGCCCTGGCCGACCTGGCCGCCGACGTGGCCTCCACGTTCCGTCCCCTCGCCGACCAGAAGGGCCTGAGCCTGTCGGTCACGGTTGACGAGGCCGCCCCGGCCGTGCTCGACACCGACCGCCAGCGCCTGGAGCAGGTCCTCAACAACCTGCTGTCGAACGCGGTGAAGTTCACCGATCAGGGGTCGGTGTCGCTCGACGTCCGCCCCGCGCCGCCCCGGGCCATCTTCCACGACCCCCGCCTGCGGGCCGCGTCCCCCAATGAGGCAGGTGGAGTGGTCGCCTTCCGGGTCACCGACACGGGTCTCGGCATCCCGGCCGACAAGCACATGATGATCTTCGAGGCTTTCCAGCAGGCCGACGGCACCACCAGCCGCAAGTACGGCGGCACCGGCCTGGGCCTGTCGATCGCCCGGGAGATCGCCCACCTGCTGGGCGGGGAGATCCACCTCGAGAGCGCACCGGGGGCGGGCAGCACGTTCACCCTCTACGTCCCCGCCACCATCCCCGAGGACTTGCCCGCGGCGGTGCCGGCGCGGCTGGAGGCCCCGGCGACGCCCGAGCCCAGCCCGATGGCTTCGGCCCAACCGGCGGCCGACGACGAGGCCGACGACCGCGGATCGCTCCAGCCGGGCGACCGCATCCTGCTGGTGGTCGGCGCCGACGACGACCTGGTCGAGACGTCGGCCGAGCTGGGCCGGGCCCGGGGCTTCAAGGTGCTGGTGGCCCGGCGGGGCGACGTGGCCCTGCGGCTGGTGCGGGAGCACCACCCCGACGCCATCCTCCTCGACACCGCCCTGCCCGGCATCGACGGCCTGGCCCTGCTGGAGGAGCTGAAGCGCCAGATCCCCACCCGCCACATCCCCGTCCACATCATCTCCGCGGTCGACAACCGCCAGAGCGCGCTGTCGGCCGGAGCCCTGTCCTACCTCCCGAAGCCGGTGTCGCCCGACGACCTCAACCTGGCCGTGGGCGAGCTCATGCGCTTCATCGAGACCGCCACCCGCCGGGTCCTGGTGGTGGAGGACGACGAGCGGGAGCGGGCCAGCATCATCGAGCTGGTCGGCGGCGACAACGAGGCCATCGAGGTGGTGGGCGTCGGATCGAGCGACGAGGCCCTCGCCGCCCTCGAGGAGCAGCACTTCCACTGCATGGTCCTCGACCTCAAGCTGCCCCGTACCAGCGGTTTCACCCTCCTGGAGCGGCTCAAGTCCGACGAGCGCTTCTCCCAGCTGCCGGTGATCGTCTACACGGGCAAGGAGCTCACCCGCCGGGAGGAGACCCGGCTCAAGAAGTACGCGGAGACGATCATCGTCAAGGACGTGCGCTCACCCGAGCGGCTGCTCGACGAGACCGCCCTCTTCCTGCACCGGGTGGAGGCCAAGCTGCCGGCCGAGAAGCGGCGCATGATCGAGCAGCTGCACTCGGCCGACGCCGTGTTCCGGGGGAAGCGGGTTTTGATCGTCGACGACGACGTGCGCAACGTGTTCGCCCTCACCAGCGCCCTCGAAGGCCTGGGCATGGACGCCCTCTTCGCCGAGAACGGACGGGACGCGCTCGACGTCCTGGAGCGGGATCCCGACGTCGACCTCGTCCTGATGGACATGATGATGCCGGAGATGGACGGTTACGAGACCATGCGCCGCGTCCGCGCCCCCCTCAACGGCGACGAGCGCTTCGCCCGCCTGCCCGTCATCGCCCTCACGGCCAAGGCCATGAAGGGGGACCGGGAGCAGTCGATCGCGGCCGGCGCGTCCGACTACATCACCAAGCCGGTCGACGTCGAGCAGCTGCTGTCGCTCATGCGGGTGTGGCTCTACCGGTGAGTGTCTCGCCCGTGGGCGACACCCACGGCGACGACCGGGCCGACCTGGAGGACATCGAGATCGACGTCCTCCTGGAGGCGGTCTACCGGCGGTACGGGTTCGACTTCCGCAACTACGCCCGGGCGTCGCTGCGGCGGCGGCTGGCCCGCCGGCGCGACCTGGAGGGCATCGCCACCCTCTCCGGCCTGCTCGAACGGCTGCTGCACGACCCCGACTGCATGGAGCGGCTGCTGCTCGACCTGTCGATCAACGTCACCGCCATGTTCCGCGACCCGGGCTTCTACCGGGCGTTCCGCCAGACGGTCGTGCCCATGCTCCGCACCTATCCCTTCCTGCGGATATGGAATGCGGGCTGCTCCACCGGCGAGGAGACCTTCTCCCTGGCCATCATGCTGGCCGAGGAGGGCCTGCTCGACCGCACCCGGATCTACGCCACCGACATCAACCAGTCGGTCCTGGCCCGGGCCCGTGACGGCGTCTTCCCGCTGGAGAAGATGCGCGAGTACACCGAGAACTACCAGGCCGCGGGGGGTACGAGGGCGTTCTCCGAGTACTACGTGGCCGCCTACGACGGGGCCCGCTTCGACCCCACCCTGGTGGAGAACGTGGTCTTCGCCCAGCACAACCTGGTGGCCGACCGCTCGTTCAACGAGTTCCACGTGCTCGTGTGCCGCAACGTGCTCATCTACTTCGACAAGACGCTGCAGGACCGGGTCCATCGCCTGTTCTACGACAGCCTGGCCCGTTTCGGGATCCTCGCCTTGGGCCAGAAGGAGTCCGTGGCCTTCACGCCCCATGAGCAGGAGTACCTGAGCCTCGACGAGGCCCAGCGGATCTACCGCAAGGGCAGGCGCCCGGGTCCGTCACGATGACGTGCCGGATCGTGGTGGTGGGCAGTTCGTGGGGCGGGGTGACCGCCCTGGGCCGCCTGCTCGCGGGATTGCCGGCCGACCTGGCCGCGCCCGTGGTCGTGGCCCAACACCGGCGGGACGCCCCGTCGATGCTGGCCCGCCTCCTCGAACGCCAGACGGACCGGACGGTCTGCGAGGCGGCCGACAAGGACACCCTGACGCCCGGCATCGTCTACCTGGCTCCCGCCGGCTACCACCTGCTGGTCGAGCGACCGGGGCACCTGGCCCTGTCCACCGAGGGCCCCGTCCGCTTCGCCCGGCCCTCGATCGACGTGCTCTTCGAGTCGGCGGCCACCGCCTACCGCAGCGGGGTGGTGGGCGTGGTCCTCACCGGCACCAACGACGACGGCGCCGCCGGCCTGGCCGCCATCGTGGCCCGGGGCGGCCACGCGGTGGTGCAGGACCCGGCGTCGGCCGAACGCCCGGCCATGCCCCTCGCGGCCCTGGCCACGGGCATCGAGGCGGTGGTCCTCCCGCTCGACGAGATCGGGCCCTACGTCGGCAGCCGCTGCGGCGCCGAGGCGATCCCGGCGTGACCGGTACTGCATGATTGCCCTCCATGATTGATCCGGCATGACCGGTCCCCGTGTCCTCATCGTCGACGACCGGCCCGACAACCTCCTGGCCCTGGAGGCCACCCTCGAGCCGCTGGCGGTGGAGGTCACCCAGGCCCTGTCCGGCCCCGACGCCCTCCGCCAGCTGCTCAACGAAGACTTCGCGGTGATCCTCCTCGACGTCCAGATGCCGGGGATGGACGGTTACGAGACGGCCCGCCTCATCAAGAGCCGGGGCCGCAGCGCCGACGTGCCCATCATCTTCCTCACCGCCATCAGCCGGGAGACCGAGCACCAGCTGCGGGGCTACGAGGCGGGAGCGGTCGACTACCTGGCCAAGCCCTTCGAACCCGAGGTGCTGCGGTCGAAGGTGGCCGTGTTCATGGCCCTCCACCAGCAGGCCCGCACCATCGAGGACCAGAACCGGCAGCTGGCCGAGCGGCTGGAGGAGCGCGACCGGGCCCAGGCCGCCCTCGGTCGGCATGCGGCCGAGCTCCAGCGCTCCAACGCCGAGCTCGACCGGTTCGCGTCGATGGTCGGCCACGACCTGCTGGAACCGCTGCACGTGGTGAACGGCCTGCTCGAGCTGCTGGGCGACCGCCACGGCTCCGCCCTCGACGCCGACGGCTGCCTCCTGGTCGAACGGGCCCGGGCCCGGGCGACGGCGCTGGTCGCGCGCATCGACGACCTCCTCGCCGAAGCCCGGGGCAGCGTGGACCCGATGCGATTGGAGCGGGTCGACCTCGATTCGGTCATCGGTCGGGTCCTCGACGACCTGCGGCCCCTGCTCGAGAAGGCGGCGGCCACAGTCCGGTCCGACCCCCTCCCCGAGGTGGTGGGCGACGAGTGGCTGCTGGGCCGGGTTCTCTCCCAGCTGCTCGACCACGCCGTTCTCAACGGCGCCGCGGTCGACCCCGCGGTCGAGGTCGGGCTGAGCCGGCGGGGCGACGACTGGGTGATCTCGGTCCACGACAACGGTCCCGGGCTCGACGAGGACGAAGTCGCCCGCCTCTTCGCCAGCTTCGCCGACGCCGACGCCGAGGGGGCGGCCGGCCTGGCCGTCTGCCGCCGCATCGTCGAGCGCCACGGCGGCACCATCTGGGCCGAGTCGGCGCCCGGGCGGGGGACCAAGGTGTGCTTCACCGTCCCGGTGGCGCCCGAGTCCGGCACCGGTTCCGGCTCCGGCTCCGGCTCCGGCGGGTAGGCCGGGATGCGCCTGCTGGTCGTCGACGACGACCCCGACTACCGGCTGCTGGTGTCGCTGGCCCTCTCCGACCGGGCCGACATCGAGGTCGTCGGCGGGGTGGGCACGGCCGAGGACGCGGCCGAAGCCGCGGGCCGGCTGCGGCCCGACCTGGTCCTGGTCGACCTCCTCCTCTCCGAAGGCGACAGCGGGGCGGTGGTCGGCAGCGTGCGGGCGGCGGCGCCGGAGGCGGCGGTGGTGGGCACGTCCGCCTTCGCCGACCGGGAGGTGGGGCCGGTGGGCGGGGGGACGGCCCGGGTCCTCGGCCACCTGTCCAAGGCCGTGCCTCCCAGCCGCCTGGCCGACGAGCTCCTCCTGCTGGCGGGCATGGTGGGCGTCGTCCGCCGCACCCTCGACGCCGCCTCCGCCCGCCTGTCGCCCGAGGCGCCCAGCGCCCGCCAGGCCCGGCGCTTCGTCGACGAGACCCTCCGCCGGTGGGAGTGCGACGACCTCCTCGACACCGTCGAGCTGCTGGTGAGCGAGCTGGTCACCAACGCCGTCATCCACGCCCGTTCCGACGTCGACGTGTCGGTGCAGCTGCTCACCGACCGGGTCCGTATCGAGGTCGCCGACCAGTCGCCGGAAGGCGTCCGCCGCCGGGAGGTCACCACCGACGGCAGCTCGGGCCGGGGGATCTCGATGGTGGAGACCCTGGCCACCGCCTGGGGCGTCACCGCCACCCGGGCCGGCAAGGCGGTCTGGTTCGAAGTGGCCCGGCCCCAAGCCGGTTCGTAGGGGCGACGAGGGGCGGGATCGGGTCGCGGTACCGTCCTAGGTGTCGGTAGGGTCGGATCGGTGAGGGAGGGTGGCTTCGTGCACGAGATGGCGCTGTGTGAGGCGATCGCGTCCTCGGTCGCCAAACTCGCCGACGGCGGCACCGTGACGAGCGTGTCCATCCGGGTCGGCCACTTCCGCCAGGTCGTCCCCGACGCCCTCTCCTTCTGCTGGGAGATGCTCACCGAGGGCTCCAACCTGGGCGGGAGCAAGCTGGTGATCGACATGGTCCCGGCCGTCATCGAGTGCGAGAAGTGCGGGGTCGAGACCACCCTGGAGATGCCGATCCTCCTGTGCGAGGCGTGCGGCAGCGACAAGGTCACCATGATCAGCGGTGAGGAGTTCCGGATCGACTCCTTCGACATCGAGGAGGACTGATGGGCCGGTTCCACCGCCATTCCGACGGCACCACCCACGACCACGACCACGAGGACGCCCCCCTGGGCTCCTTCGACCCGGCGCATGACCACGACGGGCACGACCACGAGCACCCCCACGACGGGGGCGGTCACGACCACACCCACGAGCACCGCGACGTCGGCGACCACAGCGGCTACGCCGAGACCGGTCGGTCACGGGTGGCGGTGCTGGAGGACATCCTGGGCGAGAACGACCGGGTGGCGGCGGAGAACGGCAAGGCCCTGGCCCAGGCCGGGGTGCGGGCCGTCAACCTCATGTCGTCGCCGGGGGCGGGCAAGACGTCGCTCCTCAAGAAGACCCTGGCCGCCCTCAGCCCCACCGTGCGCATCGGCATCCTCGAGGGCGACATCGCCACCAGCATCGACGCCGACCAGCTGGAGGGCTTCGGCGCCGAGATCGCCCTGGTCAACACCAGCAAGGGCTTCGGCGGCGAGTGCCACCTCGACGCGGTGATGGTCCGCTCCGGCCTCCGCCGCCTCCCCCTCGACGACATCGACCTGCTGGTGATCGAGAACGTGGGCAACCTGGTCTGCCCGGCCGAGTTCAAGGTCGGCGAGCACGCGGTGGCCATGGTCTACGCCGTCACCGAGGGCGAGGAGAAGCCGCTCAAGTACCCGGTGATGTTCCGGGCCGCCGACGTGGTGGTGGTCAACAAGATCGACCTCCTCCCGTACCTCGACTTCGACCTGCCCAAGTTCCTGGCCAATCTGCACGCGGTGAACCCCACGGCCCGGGTCATCCAGGCCAGCGCCAAGACCGGCGAGGGCCTCGACGAGTGGTGCAGCTGGCTCCTGGGCCAGACCGGCGACCCGAGCGAGTCCCAGCCCTGACGGTTCTGCCCTAGAGCTCCTCGATCGCGCTCCGGGACCAGGGCGTCCGGGGCCGGGCCTGAGCCAGTCCGTCGACGTCGATGTCGGTGCGCTCGTTGTAGAAGCAGATGCGGCCCCGTACCGGTTCCGCCTCCCGCTGCACGTCGTCGCCCTCGTAGGTCCAGGCCACGTCGGGGTGCACGGCATCGCCGACGCGGGCCGACCAGTGGGCGGCGGTGCCCTTGTAGGCGCACTGGGTGACGGTCTCGCTGCGGACCAGGTGCTCGAGGCGGACGTCGCGGAACGGCAGGTAGTACCGGATGGGCAGGCCGGTCTCGTACAGGGCCTTGGCGTCGGTGGACTCGGCCAGGACGACTCCGTCGAGCGAGACCGTGACCTTCCGGGACGTGGCGAAGGTGTCGATGCGGTGGTACGGGTCGCGGGGATGCACCATCACCCGCTCGTCCTCCTCGAACCACTCGTCGAGGTCGGCCCACGGGACGGTGACATAGCCCTCCACGAGGGGCTCGGGCGTGCCGCCGGCGGTGACGTCCTCCTGGGGGAAGGCGTAGTAGGGGAGGCGCCGGGTCTGCCAGACGAGCATGGCCCGCTCGCTGTTGACCACGGTGGTCCCGTCCTTGTGGCCCCGGATGCGCCGGGGGACGGGCTCGACCAGGGTCACGTGCTCCGGCGGCTCGAAGTTGAAGATCCCCGCCGGCTGGTGGCCGAACGGGCCGCTTCCCATGGTGAGCGTCATGGGCCCAATACTGCACCCGCGGTCAGGATCGCGCTGGTGTCAGTCGTCGTCCTGAGCCTTGCGGGCCGCGTCGACCGCGTCCTTCATCTTCTTGGCGTTCTCCGACGGCTTCTTCTCGGCCACGGGCGGGGTGGCCGGGGCGTCGTCGTCCTTCTTGACCACCTTGGTCACCGCGCTGGTGGCCTTGGTCAGGGCCGCCTTGGCCGCCGCGACCAACCCCGACACCTTGCTCGTACCGTCTGCATCTTCCGTCACCGAACCTCCTCCTTCGACATCGGCCGTACCCCGGCCGTGGTGGGAGCATGCCCAGCGGACGCGCCGCCGACGCCTAGGAGTCGGTGTGCTGCGGGGGCGTCGGCGGGCGGAAGGGGTGGGTGGCGGAGAAGTCGCCGATCACCCAGCCGGCGATGTCGGCCAGGCGGATGCGCATGTAGGCGCCGTCGAGGGGGATCGTGCCGGTCGTCGACACCAACCTGGCCTTGCGCAGGTGGAGGTGGAAGGGGCGATCGTCGCGCTTGGGGCCGGTGCCCGCCTCCTTCTCCGCCTCCAACTCCTCGTCGCTCGGGAACCAGTGCCGGCCGAGCTCGCGGAAGAAGACCTGGAGCCCCTCCGCCTCGTCGCCCGCCTTCTCCACCAACTCGGCGCCCGACTCCTCGGTGAAGGTGCGGGGCGGGATGAGGATGCCCGTCACCCACGACCCGCCCACCAGCACCGTCAGCCCGAGCTGCACGTCGAGGTTGTTCATCAGCCGGACGAACAGCTGGAGCATGGGGTCGACCGCGGGTGCCTCGGGCATGGCCGGAGCCTACCCATCACCGGTCGCAGGACGGTCGGGGCGGCGTCCGGGTACGGAAGACGACGCGGGGGTAGTGTCCGCGTCACCTTTCGCATCCTCCAAAGGAGCGTCGCATGGCACGTGTGACCCGGGCTGGGACCTGGCGGATCGTCGCAACACTGTCGGTGGCGGCGTTGCTGCTGGCCGCGTGCGGCAGCAGCGACGACGGGGGCGGGGAGGCGTCGGGCACGACGACCTACAAGCTGGCCTTCGTCGGACCCCTCACCGGGCCCAACGCCAACCTCGGCATCAACATCCGCTACGGCGCTGAGATCGCCGTCGACGAGGCCAACAAGGCCGGCGGCGACGTCAAGTTCGAGCTCGTCCCCTTCGACACCCAGGGCGCCCCCGACCAGGCCACCACGGCCAAGGACCGGTTCATCAACGACTCGGCCATCCGGGGCGTCGTCGGGCCCACCTTCTCGGGCGAGACCCGGGCCGTCACCGAACCCCTGCAGGCGGCGGGCCTGGTGCTGGTGAGCGCGTCGGCCACCGCCACCAACCTCACCGACACCGTCCCCGGGCAGACGGTGTTCCACCGCCTCGTCCCCGACGACGACGTCCAGGGCCAGGGCGTCACCGACTACGTGACCAAGAAGCTCACGGTCAAGACCGCGGCCTACGTGAACGACAACGCCGACTACGGCAAGGCCCTGGCCGACGGTACCCGGGGCCTGTTGGAGAAGGCGGGCGTGAGCACCGTCCTCAACGAGACCATCGACCCCAAGTCGCAGGACTTCTCGGCCGTCGTCAACCAGATCCGGGCCCTCACACCCCCGCCCGACATGATCTTCTACGGCGGCTACTACTCGGAGGCGGGCCGACTCAAGAAGCAGCTCACCGACGGGCAGGTCAACGTCCGCTTCGTGAGCGGCGACGGCTCCCTCGACGTCGGCTTCGTGGCCTCGGCCGGCGCCCCCGCGGCCGAGGGCGTCCAGGTCACGTGCGCCTGCAAGCTGGCCACCGAGGACGCCCCGGGCAAGCTCGGTGAGTTCGCCAAGGCCTATCAGGCCAAGTGGAACACGCCCCCGGCCACGTACTCCACCGAGGGCTACGACGCGGCCAACATCCTCATCGCGGGGATCAAGGCCGGCAACACCACCCGTGAGGCCCTGCTGAACTACGTCGAGACCCTGGGCCCCTACGAGGGCGCGGGCAAGACCATCGAGTTCGAGGACAACGGCAACATCAAGGCGGGCGACGTGTTCGTCTACGAGTTCCGGGCGGGACGTCCCACGGTCCTCGGCACGATCCAGCAGCTGATCGGGTGACCCGGCCCCTCCCCGGCCCCTAACGGACTCCGCGGACCGTAGGCCCGCCATCGAGACCTGCTTCCACTGCCTTCGCGACCAGTTCTGGCCGCAGACGGTCGACGGCCTGACGCTGGGGGCGATCTACGCCCTCATCGCGCTCGGCTACACCCTGGTCTACGGCGTCCTGCGGCTGATCAACTTCGCCCACTCCGAGGTCTTCATGATCGGGGTGTTCGCCAGCCTGTTCGCCATGCACGGCCTGGGCATCGAGACGGGCGACCCGGCCAAGACGGGCGTGGCCCTGGTGGTCACCGTCGTGGCCGTGATGCTGTTCGCCATGACGGTGTCGGGGCTCACCGCGGTGGCCATGGAGCGCATCGCCTACCGGCCGTTGCGGAAGCGCAATGCGCCCCGGCTGGCGGCGCTCATCACCGCCATCGGCGTGTCGCTGTTCCTGCAGGAGCTGTTCGCCGTCCGCTACGGCCGGGAGATCCTCGGGTTCCCCCGGATTCTGGAGAAGCGGCAGCTGGCGTCCATCGGCGGGGCTGACATCCGCACCGACAAGGTGCTGGTGGTGGTGGCGGCGGTGATCCTGATGGTGGCCCTGGAGCGGTTCGTGGCCAAGTCCCGGCTGGGACGGGGCATCCGGGCCGCGGCCCAGGACCCGGAGACGGCGGCGATGATGGGCGTCGACATCAACCGGGTGGTGGTGCTCACGTTCCTCTTGGGCGGGATCCTGGCCGGCGCCGCCGGGAGCCTGTTCGGGATCTTCTTCGAAGCGGCCCGCTTCGACATCGGGTTCCTGCCGGGCATCAAGGCCTTCACCGCCGCCGTCCTGGGCGGGATCGGCAACATCCGGGGGGCGTTGCTGGGCGGGCTGCTGCTGGGGCTGCTGGAGAACTGGGGGTCCACCGTCCTGGGCGGCGAGTGGAAGGACGTGTTCGCCTTCACCGTGCTGGTGCTGGTGCTGCTGTTCCGGCCCACCGGCCTGCTCGGCGAGAGCCTGGGACGGGCCCGGGCATGAGGGGCCTGACCGGGTTGCGGCGGGTGGGGCGGAGCGGTCGGGCGCCGCGGCCCGGACGGGCGGGGCGGGGCTGGTTCCCGGCGGTGGCGGCGCCGGTGGCGCGATGGTGGGACCGCCAGGGGCGGCCGGTGCGGGCGGTGGTGATCGTGTTGGTGGTGCTGGGGGCGGTGCTGGCGCCGTTGGGGATCTCGACCGCCTGGCAGAGCGTGCTCTTCTACCCGGTGGCGGTGTTCGTCCTCCTCGCCCTCGGCCTCAACGTGGTGGTGGGGCAGGCCGGGCTGCTCGACCTGGGCTACGTGGCGTTCTACGCCGTCGGGGCCTACACCACGGCCAAGCTGACCACCGCCGCCGGGTGGACGGCGTGGGAAGCGTTGATCGTGGCCGTGCTGCTGGCGTCGGTGGCGGGCGTGATCCTGGGTGCGCCCACCCTGCGCCTGCGGGGCGACTACCTGGCCATCGTCACCCTCGGCTTCGGCGAGATCGCCCGCATCGTGGCCCAGAACTCGGAGTCGCTGGGGGCGTCGCGCGGCATCTCGAACATCCCCCACCCCACGCCGGTGCTGGGGTTGGAGTTCGGGTTCGACCCGTTGCCGTACTACTACCTGACCCTGGTCGCCATCGGGCTGGCGGTGACGATGATCGTGCGCCTGAAGCGGTCGCGCGTGGGTCGGGCGTGGGCCGCCATCCGGGAGGACGAGGACGCGGCCGAGGCCATGGGCGTGCCCACGTTCAAGATGAAGTTGTGGGCGTTCGCCATCGGGGCGTCGACCGGCGGGCTGGGGGGATGGATCTACGCCAGCCGGGTGAGCTTCATCAACCCCGAGAACTTCCCGTTCTTCCTGTCGGTGATCCTGCTGTCGGCGGTGGTGCTGGGCGGGATGGGGTCGATCCCGGGCGTGGTGGTGGGTGCGTTCGCGGTGGCGTTCCTGCCCGAATACCTCCGGGACGCGGCCGCGGGCGAGACGCTGACCCGCTGGCTCAACACCGTCCTCGGGGGCCACGCCACCAACATCACCGAGTACCGGGTGCTCCTGTTCGGGCTGGCCCTGGTGGTGATGATGATCTTCCGGCCCCAGGGGTTGATCCCCAGCCGCCAGCGGGCGGCGGAGCTGGCCGAGGCGCCGCCCGAGGGGGGTATGGGCGCGGCCATCGAGGCGCCCGTCGCGGTCGAGGTGGAGGAGGCCGCCCCCGAGACCGAGACCGGGGCCGAGGCCGCCGCCGACGACCTGCCGCCGCCACCCCGGCCCTATCCGGGGGCGACGCCGGTTCCCCTGGCCGGCCCCCCGACGCGGCCCAAGGCGACGACGGTGCTCGAGCTCGACGGGCTGCGGATGGAGTTCGGCGGGGTCGTCGCCCTGGGGGGCATCGACGTCGACGTCGCACGGGGCGAGATTCTCGGCCTCATCGGGCCCAACGGGGCGGGCAAGACCACGGTCTTCAACTGCATCACGGGGGTCTTCCGTCCCACCGGGGGCGACATCCGCCTCGACGGGGAGTCCATCTGCGGCAACCGACCCCACGAGGTCACCCAGGCCGGCGTGGCCCGCACGTTCCAGAACATCCGCCTGTTCCCCAACATGACGGCCCAGGAGAACGTGATGATCGGGGCCGACTCCCGCCACCGCACGAGCGTGCCCGGCGCCCTGTTCGGCCTGGGCCGTCACCGGCGGGAGGAGCGGGAGAGCCGGGACGAGGCCCGGCGCCTGCTGCGGCTGGTGGGCATCGACCACCGGCGGGGCGACCTGGCCCGCAACCTGCCCTACGGCGACCAGCGCCGGCTCGAGATCGCCCGGGCGGTGGCCACCCGTCCCCGGGTGCTCCTCCTCGACGAGCCCGCGGCGGGGATGGGCGCGGCCGAGAAGCAGGCGGTGCGGGCCCTCATCCGCCGGCTGCGGGACGAGGGCCTCACCATCGTCCTCATCGACCACGACATGAGCCTGGTGATGGGGGCGTCGGACCGGGTGTGCGTGCTCGACTTCGGCGAGAAGATCGCCGAGGGCCGGCCGGCCGACGTGCAGCGCGACCCGAGGGTGATCGAGGCCTACCTGGGCGAGCCGGAAGCGGGCTGAGGTTTCGTGCCGCCGCTGCTCGAGCTGGAGGACCTCCACGTCCACTACGGGATGGTGGAGGCTCTCAAGGGGGTGTCGTTCTCGGTGGAGGCGGGGGAGGTGGTCGCCCTCATCGGGGCCAACGGGGCGGGCAAGACCACCACCCTCAAGACGATCTCGGGGGTGCGGCCGGTGACGTCGGGGCGCATCCTGCTGGACGGCAAGGACATCTCGGGCGTGCCGGCCCACGAGCGGGTGGGGCTGGGGATCTCCCAGTCGCCCGAGGGCCGGCGCATCTTTCCCGGGATGTCGGTGCTGGAGAACCTGGAGATGGGGGCCTACGCCCGGGGACCCGGTCGAAGTGGCGCAGTGAAGAAGGCGAAGCTGGGGCCCGACCTCGACCGGGTCTTCGGGCTGCTGCCCCGGCTGGCCGAGCGGCGGTCGCAGTCGGGCGGGACGCTGTCGGGTGGGGAGCAGCAGATGCTGGCCATTGGCCGGGCCCTGATGGCCCGGCCCCAGGTGCTGCTGCTCGACGAGCCGTCGATGGGACTGGCGCCCAAGCTCGTCAGCCAGATCTTCGCCATCGTGAGCGAGATCAACCTGCAGGGGACGACGGTGTTGCTCGTCGAGCAGAACGCGGCCCAGGCCCTGGCCCGATCCAACCGGGCCTACGTGCTGGAGACGGGCCGGATCGTGAAATCGGGCCTCGCCGCCGACCTTCTGGGCGACGAGTCCGTCCGCAACGCCTACCTCGGCGGCGACGTGACGTAGGGCCCGCGACAGGTCCAGATTTCGTACTATTCGCCACCAGTGGGGCCAGACCGGTCCCCGGGGGCCGCAGGGGCCGCAGGGGCCGGTCGGGCCGCAAGGGCCGGCGGGCGCCAACGCCAGCAGCCACGTCTACGTGTCCGACATCGTCAAGAACGACCACCTGTCCGACGCGGAGTACACCGTGGGGCTCACCCTGCCCGCCGGGATCTACATGGTGTGGCTCAACGTCGAGACCTACTACGACAACTCGTCGTCGGGGTTCAACTCACAGTGCGCCCTGTGGCGCAACGACCCGGTGGGCACGCCCGACGACGACACCGACCAGTTCTTCTCCGCCATCGGCGACAGCGCCAACTTCGACGGCAAGGAAGACGAGCAGGGCATGGTCCGGATGATGGCCGTCGTCACCCTCCAGGCCGACAACGAGCAGATCCTGGGCTTCTGCCACTCCGACAGCGACGACGACCGGAAGTTCGCAGTGAGCCAGATGTTCGCCATGCCCGTGACCGCAGTGAACTGAGGAGAACTCCGAAGACGTACAGTCCACGGCCGTCAGCTTGTACAATGGCGACCGTGGACGTGGCCGTGAGCGAGTTCCGGGCCCACCTCAGCCATTGGTTGGATCGGGTTCGTCAGGGAGACGAAGTCGTCGTCACCGAGCGAGGAGTCCCGGTGGCGCGGCTTCTGGGATTGGATGCGACGGCAACCCTCGAACAGCTTGCCGAGCGGGGGGTGATCGCCCGCCCCGCGAACCCGAGTCGTCCCACCGCCACGGGCCGGCGGCGGCCCACACCTCGGCGGCCGGTGGCCGACATCGTCAGCGAGCAGCGCGACTAGCGCATGGCCCTGGTGTATTTCGACTCGAGTGCACTGGTGAAGCTGGTGGTCGAGGAGGAGGGGAGCGATGTCGCGTCCGCCCTGTGGGACGGGTGCGACGCCGCCCTCTCCAGCCGTCTGGCCTATCCCGAAGTGTGCGCCGCCCTCGCCGCCGCACATCGGAATCACGAACTTGACGACGAGGGCTACGCCGCTGCGGCTCGGGGCTGGGAGGAGTTCTGGGCGGCCACTCGGCCGGTTGAGCTCACCGCCGACGTCGAGCGACGGGCCGGTGAACTGGCGCAAGCGCGGGCTCTACGGGGATCGGATGCGGTCCACTTGGCGAGCATGCTGGCAGTCGAGTCGGGCGACCTCGTGGTGGCCGTGTGGGATCGCCGGCTTCACGCCGGCGTCGTGGCCGAACGCCTCCTCACCGCCCCGGCGAGGTTGTGAGGGCGCCCTCGGAGGGACTGTCGAGAGCGTCGCGGGTACTCACCCCGGCGGCCCAGTTCAACTGGCTGGTGATGTCCGCCCCCCTGAACCAGGCCATGCTCCTGGGCGACTACCGCCCGCCCGACCCCTCCGAGCTCGCCGGATGGGCCGACGACGGCGTCCGCACGTTCCTCGCCGCCTACGGGGCGCCCGCCTGACGAGGCTGGACACGCCGCCGCCTTCCGACGTCTGACACCCTCGACCCGAACAATGGAGGAACGATGGGCTTGAACCTGAACAACGTCATGCTGGGGTCGGAGGACTCCAAGCGTCTGGCCGACTTCTACACCGGCGTGCTGGGCGCTCCGAGTCCCGAGTGGAGCGACCCCGACAACGGGTGGTTCGCGTTCGGCGCCGGCGTGGGCAGCATCATGATCGGGCCCCACAGCGAGGTCACGGGCAAGAACCAGCAGCCGGGCCGGATCATGCTCATGCTCACCACGCCCGACGTGAAGGCCGAGTTCGAGCGGATCAAGGAGCTCGGCGCCGAGGTCGTGGCCGAGCCCTACTCGCCGGGCGGCGCCGAGGGGATGCTCCTGTGCACCTTCTCCGACCCCGACGGCAACTACTTCCAGCTGGCCCCCCCGTGGGAGCCCCAGACCTAGGCGGGAGACGACCAGCTAGTCCGGGTAGGTCGGGCCGCTACGCCGAGCCCAGGCCCAGGGCCGTCCAGATCTCCGTGGTGGCCTGGGAGCGGTTGAGCGTGTAGAAGTGCAGGCCGGGGGCGCCGGCGTCGAGGAGGGCCTGGCTCAGCTCGATGGCCACCTCGACGCCCACCCGGCGCACCTTCTCGGGGTCGTCGGCCACCGCGTGGAGGCGGTCGGCCAGCCAGGTGGGGAAGGCGGCGCCCGACATCTTGGCGAAGCGCTCGATCTGGGCCACGTTGGTGACGGGCATGATCCCGGGGACCACCGGCCGGGTGACGCCGAGGGCGGCCAGGTCGGCGACCAGGCCCACGTAATCCTCGACGTTGAAGAAGAACTGGGTGACGCCGAAGTCGGCCTTGGCCAGCTTCTCCGCCTGCCGCTGGCGGTCGAGGGTGCGGTCGGGGCAGGCGGGATGGCCCTCGGGATGCGCCGCCACCCCCACCGAGAACGGGCCCATCTCCCGCACCAGGTCGACCAGCTCGGCCGCGTGGAGGAGGTCGCCCGGCGGCAGGCCGAGGTCGGCGGGCGGGTCGCCCCGGAGGGCGAGGATGTTCTCCACCCCGTCGGCCTGGTAGGCGGCGAGCAGCGACCGCAGCTCGTCGACCGTGTGGCCGGCGCAGCACAGGTGGGCCATGGGCGTCATCGACGTGTTGCGGAGGACGTCGACGACGATCTCGTAGGTCTTGTCCCGGGTGGTGCCGCCGGCGCCGTAGGTGAAGGAGACGAACGACGGCTGGAGCGGCTCCAGCTCCACCAGCGTCTGGCGCAGGGTGGCCTCCGCCACCTCGGTGCGGGGCGGGAAGAACTCGAACGAGTAGCACCGTCCGGCGGCGAGCAGGTCGGCGATCTTGGTCACGGGGGAAGGCTACCGGCGACCCGGCGGGACGGCCGCGGTTCAGACACCCCCGTGGGGCACCGATACTTGAGGGTCGGCGGAATTCAGCGCCGGCCAAGAGTCGGAGGTACGTGTGGCCAGTCGTTCCCGCCCGTTGGAGTGGATCACGGCCGTGGCGGTGGTCGTGGTCCTGGTCGCCGGGGTCACCGCCGCCGTCGTGCGCAATGGGGAGGACGACATCCCGTCGGAGTGGGACGCCCGGGTGCTCGACCTGGTCCACTTCGTGGAGCGGGAGCGAGGGGCGGTGTTCGACCACCCCGTCCCCGTCGACTTCCTCACGCCGGAGGAGTACTCCGACCGCACCCGCACCGACAAGGGGTCGCTGAGCGAGGACGAGACGAAGGAGATCGAGCAGTTCGAGGGCGAGTTGCGGGCGCTGGGCATCCTCTCCGGCGACACCAGCCTCCTCGACGCCACCAACGACCTCACCGACACCGGCACCCTCGCCTACTACGAGAGCGGCGAGGAGCGGGTGGTCGTGCGGGGGACGGAGGTCACGCCGGGGCTGGCCGTCACCCTGGTCCACGAGCTGACCCATGCCCTCCAGGATCAGGTGTTCGCCATCGACCGCTACCGCGAGGCGGACGAGGAGCCGACCAGCGGGGAGACGTTCGCCTTCGACTCGCTGGTGGAGGGCGACGCCGACCGGATCGACCAACTCTATACCGCCAGCCTCGACCAGGCGACCCAGGACGCCATCGACGCCGAGAACGAGGCCGGCTACGAGGAGTACCAGGCGGCCACGGACGACGTGCCGGTGGCCCTCGACGTCCTCTTCGGCGCCCTCTACGGGCTGGGGGACTCGTTCGTCGCCTTCCTCGATTCGGCCGGGGAGTCGGTGGACGGGGCCTTCGACGACCCGCCCGTCACCGAGGAGCAGGTCTTCGACGCCTTCGCCTACCTCGACGGCGACGAGCCGGTGGCGGTCGACGTGCCCGACACCGACGGGGAGGAGGCGTTCGACGACGGCGACTTCGGAGCCGTCTCGCTCATGGTGGTCCTGGCCGAGCGCATCGAGCCCCGCCAGGCCCTGGCCGCGGCCACCGGCTGGGGCGGCGACGCCTACGTCGTGTTCCCCCGGGACGGGCGCACGTGCATCCGCCTCGACGTCACCGGCGACTCCCCGACGGAGACGGACGAGCTGGCCGACGCCCTGGCCGACTGGGTGGCGGCCGCGCCGGGGAGCGCGGCGACCACGTCCCGCACCGGCGACATCGTCCACCTCGAGTCCTGCGACCCGGGCGTGGGCTCGGCCGAGGGCACGGGCGGGTCGGCGCTGGCCCTCGACCTGGCCGTCACCCGCAGCTACGCCGCCGCCGACGCCCTCGATGACGGGGCCGACCCCGACGCCGCCCGCTGCTTCGGGTCGGCCATCGTCGAGCAGCTCACCGACGACGAGCTGGCGGACGAATCGCCCACGCCGGCGGTCCGGAGCAAGGTGGGCGACATCATCGACGCCTGCGGTTGACGGGCGCCGCCCCGTTGGCCCCCATATCGGGGTCGTAGAGTGAGACGGTGACCGACGGGCGGCTGCGGTCGGGGGTGGCGGTGGCCGCCGTGGTGATGGCCGGGCTGGTCGGGTTGGGCGCCTGTTCCGACAGTGACTCGGACTCGGCGGCCACCACCAGCCCGTCCTCGTCCTCCGCCTCGACCTCGGCGGTGCCCACCACGGGGTCGACGGCCGTCGCGGGCGACGTCACCGTCCGGGGCACGGTGCTGACGATCTTCTCCAGCGCCCGGCTGCTGCAGCTCGACCCGCCGGTCGACGGCTATTCGAGGGTGGCCCTCACCGATGACACCGAGTATCGCCGGGCCGACGGTTCGTCGGCGTCGTTGGCCGACGTCGACGAGGGGTCGACCGTCGAGGTGACGGGTGCGCCGGGGGCGGAGGGAACGGTGATCGCCCGGCGGGTGGTGCTGGTCGGGTAGCCGGTCCGAGGCTCAGGCTCAGGCTCAGGCTCGGGCTCAGGCTCGGGCCGCGGCCAGTTCCTGCTGCAGGAGGAGGGCGCCCACCAGGCGGGCGCCGCGGGCGGCTTCGACGTCGCCTTCCCCGGCGGCCACGATCGAGCCCTTCATGAGGATGTGCCACTGGCGGGCGAACATCTCCGGGTCGCGGACGCCGGCGGCCTCGGCCAGGCCCCGGACGAACTCCCGGATCACCCGCAGGTGCTCGCGGCTGGACTGGTGGACGGCGTGCTCGCGGTCGGTCACCTCGAGGAGCACGTTGATGAACGTGCACCCCTCGAAGCCGGGCTGGCGGAACCACTCGTCGAAGATGTCGAAGATGGCGAGGAGCTGGTCGGCCGGCTCGGTGGCCCGGCCGGCAACCTCGGCCTGGACCCAACCCTCGGTCCACAACAGCCGGCGGCGCTCGAGGACGGCCAGGATGAGGTCGTTCTTGGACCGGAAGTGGCGGTACATGCTCATCTTGGCCACGCCGGCCTCGGTGATGACGCGGTCGATGCCGACGGCGCGGGTGCCGTGGGTGCAGAACAGGTCGTAGGCCGTCGACAGGATGCGCTCTCGGGCGTCGTCACGCACCCGGGTGGTTGGCTGTTCCGCGCCTCCCATGATCTTTCGACGGTATCAGCCGCCGTTGTAGTGGGGGAATGGCTGAGAGGGCGGCGGCCAGGGCCAGGCTGACGTCGCGGGAGAGGCGGACGGCGTGGTGGATGTCGTGGCGGTCGGGGGGTCGACCCCGGCCGAGCGGGGCCCGGTCCTCGACCCGGTCGCCGTAGCGGTTGACGCCGCCCAGGCGGAGTCCGAGGGCGGCGGCGAAGGCGCCCTCGGCCACGCCCGCGTTGGGGGACGGGTGGGCGGGGGCGTCGCGGCGGACGGTGCGCCACACGTCGGCCGCCTGGTGGGGGCGGACGGCGGCCACCAGGGCGGCCGTGGCCCGGGCCGGGAGCCAGTTGGCGGCGTCGTCGAGGCGGGCGCTGGCCCAGCCGTAACGGCGGTAGCGGTCGGAGCGGTGGCCCACCATGGAGTCGAGGGTGTTGCCGGCCCGGTAGCCGAGGGCGCCGGCGCCGCCGAGGACGGCGGCCCACAGGGCGGGGGCGACGACGGCGTCGACGGTGTTTTCGGCCACCGACTCCACGGCGGCCCTCGCCAGCTCGGGCTCGTCGAGGTTGGTCGCGTCGCGGCCGGCGAGGGCGGGGAGTCCGGCCCGGGCCCGGTCGAGGTCGCCGGCGTCGAGGGCGGCGGCCAGGTCGAGGGCGGTGCGGTGGAGGAGGCGCCCGGCGACGGCGACGTAGGTGGTGGCCGCCGTCGAGTGGGCGGTGAAGCCGGCGAGGGCCCCGACGGTGACGCCGACGGCGGCGTGGGCCACCCCCGCCCCCCGGCTGTCGCGGTAGAGGCGGTCTTCGACGTCGAGCATGAGGGATCCGAAGAGCGCCACCGGGTGGGGAAGGGCGGCGGGCGGCTCGCCCAGGGCCAGGTCGAGCACGATGCCGACGGCCACTTGTCGGGGCCGGCTGGCCCGGTGAATCACCAGCGGGCGGCGGCGACGAGGAGGGCGACCGTCTCGCCGACGATGCCGGCCGCGCCCAGGACGTCGCCGGTGAAGCCGCCCAGGCGATGGCGGGCGAGGGCGACGACGCCGGCGCCGGCCGCCACCAGGGCGACGAGGGCGGCCACCGCGTGGGCGGGGCCGACGTCGGCGGCGAAGACGGCGATGGCGGCGGCCAGGACCGTGCCCACCAGGGCGACCGCCAGCGGGGAGCGGCCCAGAAAGGCGGCCGCCAGTCCCCCCTGGGGCCGGGCGTAGGGGACGGACCGGGCTGTCACCGCCATCAGGGTGCGGGACGCGCACCACAGGGCGGCCAGCAGGGCCACGTCGGCTCGGAGCGAGGCCAGGACCGCCACCCGCAGGCCGAGGGTGAGGACGACCGCGGTCACGCCGAAGGCGCCCACGTCGGGCTCGGCCATCACCGCCAGCCGGCGGTCGCGGTCGAGGTGGGGGAGGACGCCGTCGGCCGTGTCGGCCAGGCCGTCGACATGGAGGGCGCCGGTGAGGGCGACGTCGGCGGCCACGGCCAGGGTGGCCGCCACGAGGGGCGACCACACCTCGTCCGCCCCCCACCACACGAGCCCGACTGCGGCCCCGATCAGGGCCCCGACCAGGGGGAACCAGTCGAAGGTGGTGCGGTCCGGGTCCCGGGCCCCACCCAGGGGGGTGAGAAAGGCCAGAGCCGATATCACCGGGCCGCGTTCACGGAGCGGGGCGGGCGAGGGGCAGGACCCGGCCCGCGATGACGAGGAGAACCTCGTCGGCGATGTCGGCCACGGCCCGGTTCACCGTCCCCAATGCGTCGCGGAAAGCCCGTCCGGCCTCGGTCGAGGGGTGGACGCCCAGGCCCACCTCTTCCGAGACGACCACGGTGGGACCGTCCCGGTGGGTGAGGGCGTGGCACAGGGCGTCGGCATCGGGGTCGCCCTCGCATCCGGCCACCCATGTCCCCAGGGAGTCGACCAGGGTGGGACCCACGATGGCGAAGAGGACCGCGGACAGGTTGGCGCCGACCTCGAGCGTGCTCCACGAGGGCGGCCGGCGGAGCCGGTGCTTCTCGATGCGGGACGCGAAGTCTTCGTCGGACGGGTCGACCACGGCGGTGGCCACGAAGGTGACGTCGAACCCGAGGTCGGCGACGAGGCGCTCGGCCACCTCCGACTTCCCCGACCGGGCCCCGCCGAGGACCAGGGTGATCACGGTTCGCGGGGCGCGTACAGGTTGAAGCGGTGGTCGGTGGCGAAGCCCACCAGCACCAGCCCGGCGGTGCGGGCGGTCTTGACCGCCAGCGAGGTGGGGGCGCCCACCGCCACCATCCACGCGAACCCGGCGGCCCACGCCTTCTGCACCAGCTCGAACCCGGCCCGGCCCGACACGAACAGCCCGAGCCCGTGCGCCGGCAGCCCGCCGTCGAGGCGGAGGCGGCCGACCAGCTTGTCGACCGCGTTGTGGCGGCCCACGTCCTCCCGGATGAGGAGCGGCTCGCCGGCGGTGTCGAACACGGCCGCGGCATGGACCCCGCCGGTGGCGCCGAAGAGCCCCTGGCGACTGCGGACCTTGTCACCGATGGCCAGGACCACGTCGTCGGGCAGGAGGGCGGTGGGGGGCAACGGCTGGAGGCGGGCGGTGAGCTGGTCGATCGTGGTCGACCCGCACAGGCCGCAGGCGGCGGTGGCCGTCTGGAGACGGGGGGTGGGGACGGGCGCCTGGCCGCCGGTGTCGACCGTGATGACGTTGAGCTCCACGGTCGGTTGTTTGTCGTCGAAGCAGTGGTGGACCCGGGTGATGGTCAACCCGTCGATCATCCCCTCGGCGTGGAGGAGGCCGACGGCCAGCTCGTGGTCGTTGCCCGGGGTGCGCAGGGTGGTGGCGACGAGGTGCCCGTCGAGGCGGATCTCGAGCGGTTCCTCGACCGCGACCTCGTCGGGGACCCGCCGCAGCCGGCCGTCGACGTGGCGGTGGATGAGGAGCTGGTCGGCCCCAGGCCCGGCGGTCACCTGTCCAGCTTGGCCGATCGCCGCCCTCTCAGCCCGTCCTGGACCACTTCGTGTTCCCCATGGGCCTGGCGGACCTTGAGCAGGTCGGTCCGGGTGCAGATGCCCACCAGGCGGTCACCGTCGACGACGGGGATGTGTTCGACGCTCTCGTCGACCATCAACTGGAGCGCGGTCAGGGCGGGATCGTCGGGGCCGACCGTCACCACGTCGCGGCTGGCCCAGTCGAGCACGGGTCGGTCGTCCGGCGCGTCCTCGTCGGTGACGTCGCCCCGGGTGACGATGCCGATCATGGTCCCGTCCTCGTCGACCACCGGGTAGGCGCCGTGGCCGCCGGGCCCGACGAACCGCTGCCGGGCGTCGGCCACTGTCGTCGATTCGGAGAGCGTCGCCACCTGCGACGTCATGATCCGTCCCACCGGGGTGCTGGTGAAGGGGTCGACGCCGTAGTGGCGGCCGGTGCGCAGCCCCCGGCGGCTGAGCTTCTCGGTCATGATCGTGTGCTCGCTGAGGGCGCCGAAGACGAGGTCGGCAAGCACGGTGGCCAGCATGAGCGGGATGACCACTTGGTAGTCGCGGGTGAGCTCGAAGACGAACACGATGGCGGCGAACGTGGCGCCGGTGGACGCGCCGAACGTGGCCGCCATGGCCACCACCGCGAAGGCGCCGGGGGCGATGTCGGGGCCGGGTAGGACGTGGTCGAGGCCGGTGCCGAGGACGGTGCCGAAGGCGGCGCTGATCAGCAGGATGGGGGCGAGGGTGCCCCCCGACGTTCCCGAGCCGAGGGCCAGCCACCAGGCCACCAGCTTGACCAGGCCGAGGGCGGCCACGGTGCCGAGGGCGAGCCGGCTGTGGAGGACATCGGCGATGGCGTCGTAGCCCACGCCCAGGGCCCGGGGGGCGGCCATCCCGACCGTGGCGAACGCCACCGCGCCCACGACCGGGTGCCAGAACTCCTTCACCGGCAGGCGCCGGTACAGGCGTTCGACGAGGAACAGGCCCTGGACGATCACCACCGCCAGCAGCCCGCAGGCCAGGCCCAGGAGGACGAAGGCGGGCATGCCGCGGAGGCCGGCGAAGTCGTGGCCGGGCACGTCGAAGAGCGGGCCCGACCCGAAGAGGGCGTTGTGCATCCCCGCGGCCACGCTGGTGGCCACCACCAGGGGGATCAGGGCCCGGGCGGAGAACTCGAAGAGGAGCAGTTCGACGGCCAGGATCACCGACGCCAGGGGCGCGCCGAAGGTGGCCGACATGCCCGCCGCCGCCCCGCAGGCGAGGAGGATCTTGCGTTCCGACGGCGACACGCGGACGACCTGGCCGAGGAGTGACCCGAGGGCGCCACCGGTGACGATGATGGGGCCCTCGGCTCCGAACGGCGCCGACGTGCCGATGGCGATGGCCGACGACAGGGGCTTGGCCACGGCGGTGCGGGGGGCGATGCGGCTCTGCTTGGTGAGCACCGCCTCCATGGCCTCGGGGATGCCGTGGCCCCGGATCACGGGCGACCATTTGGCCAGGAGGCTGACGGCGAGGGCGCCGACGACGGCGACGATCACGATCCGGGGGCTGGCGTGGAGGTCGGCGTAGGGCGGCGGGTGGAAGCCGACCTGGCCGAACACGGCCAGGTTGGTGATGAAGGCGATGAGGTGGAGGAGGACCCAGGCCGCGCCGCCGCCGGCCAGGCCGAGGGCGCCGGCGAGCAGGGTGAGGAACGCCATCCGACGGGGAGAGGTGGTGGGAATCACTATCGTTGTACGATAGTCTCGTCTTACGATATGGATGCAAACCGGTCGGACCCGAACCTGTCGGATGAGGATTTCCGCCGACTTCTCGAGTTCCGGGACGGGCTGCGCCGGTTCCTGCACTGGAGCGAGGAACGGGCCCGGGACGCGGGCATGACGCCGGCCCGCCACCAGCTGCTGCTGGCGGTGCGGGGCCACGGCTCGCCGCCGAACATGACCGAGCTGGCCGAGCACCTGGTCCTGCGCCACCACAGCGTGGTGGAGCTGGTCGACCGGGCCGAGCGGGCGGGCCTCGTGCGGCGGGTCCACGACGACGACGCCGCCGACCGGCGGGTGGTGCGGGTGGCCCTCACCGAGGAGGGGGAGCGGCGGCTGGCGGGGCTGGCCGAGTCGCACATGGAGGAGCTGTCGCGGGTGGGCCCCCGCCTGGCCGCACTGTGGACCCGGCTACCGGGCGGCGTCGAGGGTGTGGCGTAGAAGGCAGGCGACGGCCACCGGTCCGACGGCGGTGGGGTAGGGGGCGACGGCGCCGGCGACGGCGATGACCGAGGGCAGGTCGACGGCGCCGACGACGTCGACCACGGCCCCGCCCGGCTTCACATGGTCGGCGGTGATGGTGCGGGGCCGGCCGGCGACGACGATGAGGACGTCGGCCGGGCGGCACCCGTCGGGCGAGGGCGGGCCGTCGCCATCGTCGTCGAGGATGGTGACGTCGGCGTCCCGAGCGGTAAGGAGGTGGGCGATCGCGGGGTGGCGGCGGCCCACGATCACGACCCGGCGGCCGGCGGTGGCGATGTCGTAGCGGTCGAGCAGGCGGAGGACGGCGGCGGCGGTAGACGGGGCGTGGTGACTGCCGGCGCCGGCGCCGTCGACGTCCTTGGTCGGCGGGATCGGCACCGGGTGGAGGTGGTCGGGGAGGGGCAGCTGGAGGAAGATCCCGTCCACCTTGGGGTCGGCGGCCAGGCGGCCGACGGCGGCCTCCACCTCGTGTTGGGTGGCGGACGCGTCCAGGTCGACGGCAACGGTGGTGATGCCGGCCTCGGCCGCGGCCGACCGCTTGTCGCGGGCGAAGGCGTGGCAGCGGGGGTTGTCGCCCACCACGATGGTGGCCAGGCAGGGGGCGCGCCGGCCGGCGGCAGCGTCGACCTCGGCCCGGATGGCGGCGATCATCTCCGCCCGCAGGACGACCCCGTCCATCTCGATCACAGGGCGGCTGCTAGCCGGTCGAGGCCGGCAGCGTCGGGCACCGCGATGCGTACGGTGTCGACCAGGCCGAAGCTGGCGCAGTCGCGGACGAGGATCCCGTGGCCGGCCAGCCGGTGGCGGAGGTCGCCGGCGGCGGGGACGAGGACCCACGGGCCGTCGGCCGCGTCGACGGTGTAGCCGTGGTGACGGAGGAGAGCGGCGAGGTCGGCCCGCAGGCGGGTGGTGGCGGCGTGCCAGGCGGGGAGGTCGGCCCGGTCGAGGAGGTCGGGGACGAGGGCGCAGGCCAGGCTGCCCACGCTCCACAGGGGTTGGCGGCGGCGGAGACGGTCGGCGACGTCGGCGGTCGGCGTCAGGACGTAGCCCACCCGCAGGCCGGGGCAGGCGAAGACCTTGGTGAGGGAGCCGACCACGAACGCGCCCCGGTCGGCGTCGCCCCTGGTCCAGGCGCCGGTGGCCAGGGGCCAGAAGGCCTCGTCCCAGACCGCGGCGTCGTCGGCGGGGGCGGCCAGCGTCCCCAGCGGGTTGTTGGGGTTTGAGCGCCACCGCCCGCCGCCGGGGGAGAGGTGGCGTTCGTACAGGGAGAACTCGGGGCCCTCGACGTGGCCCGTCCCGAGATGGTGGGCGACGAGGGCGATGGCCTCCGACCCGCCGGCGGTGACGACGAGGCGGTCGACGTCGACCCCGACGGCTTTGGCCAGGGCGGCGGTGGCGTCGGCGGGGTCCGGATAGCGGCGGAGCGCGCCGAGGTGGCGGGCGGCGAGGGCGGCCACGTCGGGGGCGCACGGGTTGAGGGAGGCGGACAGGTCGAGCACGTCGTCGGGGTCGACGCCGAGGGCCGCGGCCAACCGGGCACCGTCGCCACCGTGGTCGGCGGGCGGAGGCGCCACGTCCCTCCAGGGGCGAACCGGTGACACTTCACCCGCCCCGGACCGGTTCAATTGTCCCCCGTCTGGGACGGGGTGCGGCCAATCAATGGGTTTGGGAAGCCGTACGGAAGCTCGAGACGGTGGGCGGCCATGAGGGCGGGGTTGGCCAGGAGGGCGGCGGTGGGGCCGTGGGCCACGATCCGGCCGCGGTCGATGACGACCGACCGGGGGCAGAGCTCGAGGGCGAGGGGCAGGTCGTGGGTGATGACGAGGACGGTCACGCTCGACGGCAGGCCCTTGACGATCTCGACCACGTCCCGGCGGGCGGACGGGTCGAGGTTGGCGCTGGGCTCGTCGAGAACGAGGACTTCGGGGTGCGTGGCCAGGACCCCGGCCAGGGCCGCCCGCCGGCGCTCGCCCATGCTCAGGTGCTGGGGGGCCCGGTCGGCGACGTCGGTGAGGCCGACCACGTCGAGGGCGGTGGCGACCCGCTGGGCGAGGGCGTCGCCGGTGAGTCCCAGGTTGGCCGGGCCGAGGGCGACGTCGTCGGCCACGGTAGCCAGGAGGAGCTGGTCGTCTGGGTCCTGGAAGACGAGGCCCACCCGGCGGCGGACCTCGGCCAGATGGGGGGCGACCACGGGGAGGCCGGTGACGTGGACGTCGCCCGCGCCGGCGGGCGGCTCGCCGAGGGCGCCGATGAGGTGGAGGGCGAGGGTGGTCTTGCCCGAGCCGTTGGGGCCGAGGACGGCGAGGCGCTCGCCCTTGGCCACGATGAGGTCGACGCCGGCCAGGGCGTCGGTGCCGTCGGGCCACGTGTGGTGGAGGCCGTGGATGTGGATCGCGGGCTGGCCATCCCCCCGGTCGGGGGCTTCGGGGATACCGGTGCGGCGGCCGAGGCCGCGGCGGGGACGTTCACGGCGGGTGGCGGCGTCGGCTGCGGCCAGGTTGGCCGCCCGCCGGGCCCGCCAGCCGCGGGGGGCGTCGCCCCGGTCGGGCGGGGCGATGACGAGCGGCGTGCCCACCTTCTCCTCGTAGCCGGGGAGGCGGACCCGGTAGGCGCACACGTCGCAGTTCATGCGGACGTCGCCCTGGCGGGACTCCCGGTGGCGCTCGACGACGAGGTCGGCCAGGCGGGGGTCGGGGCCGAGGTGGGCGGCGACGGCGACGGCCACGTCGGGATGGGCGTCGGCCCAGGCCGCGGCGTGGGTGGCGATGCGGTCGACGAGGGTTCCTTGGAAGAGGAGCAGGGGGACGACGGTGACGGCCTCCGCCCCCAGGTCGCGGGCCCGGTCGAGGGCGTCGTCGAGGTGGGGGCGGGTCATGGCCACGAAGGCGGGGTGGACGGGGCCGAGCCCCCGGCCGTCCTCGAGGAGGCGGGCGAACTTCACGAAGTCGGCGCTGGCGTCGGGGTCGGTGGAACCCCGTCCGACGACGACGACGGCGTGGCGCTCGGTGGGGGGCAGGCGCTTGAGGGCGGTGCGGGCCCGGTCCTCGGCCGCGTCGAGGACGGCGGGGTGGATGCCCAGGTCGCGGGCGAGACGGAACGTGACGTCCGGGTGGCGGTGACGGGCCCGGGCGAGGATGGCGGGGCCGTCGTCCTTGAGGTGGCCGGCGCCGAAGAGGACGTAGGGGACGGCGACGATGTCGTTGGCACCGTCGGCGACGAGGCGGTCGAGGGCGTCGTCGACGTGGGGCGCGGCCAGTTCGAGGAACCCGGCGGCGACCCGCGTGGCGGGCCCGACCGCGGCCCGGACAAGGGCTGTGAGCTGGGAGAACTCGTCGGCCGCGGCGGGGTCGCGGCTGCCATGGCCGACGAGCAGGAGGTCGGTCACCGGGCCACGAGTCGGAGGATGAGGGCGGCGCCGGCTGCGGGCAGGAGGGCGGTCACGGTCCGATCCGGATGAGTGGGCGTCGGCTCGCCGGGCGGTTGGACGGCCGCGGCGGGGTCGCGGCTGTTGCCGACGAGATCGAGGGTCGTCACAGTGCGATCCGCAGGACGAGGGCGGCGGCCGCGGGCAGGAGGGCGGGGAGCCAGGCGGCGGTGGTCGTGGGGGCCGGCGTCGGTGGGGGCGGGGGGCCGCCGCGGGCGGCGAGGGCGACGTCGAGGCGGTCGGCCCGCTCCACGCTGCGGACGAAGAGCACGCCGAGGGACCGGGCAACGGCCGCCCATTCTCCCGGCCGGCCCCGGGTGCCGGCCCGGACCGAGCTCGCTAGGCGGAGGCGGGCCAACTCGTCGCCCAAAACCTGGAGCTGGCGGGCGGTGAGGGCGACCAGGTCGCACGCCCATCCGGGCAGGCGCAGCCGGCGCAGCCCGGCCACCGTCTCCGACGCGGTGGTGGACGCGGCCACCGCCGACACGGCGACAACGCCGATGGTGGCCTTGGCCAGGAGGGCGAGCCCGACCTGGAGCCCGGCCCGGGACAGGCTGAGGCCGGCCAGGTGGATGCGGGGCCCGGAGCCGGCGACGGCCATCGTCGCGGCCAGGACCGCGAGGGGCAGGTCGATGACGAGCCGGCGGGCGACGGCCTTGGGCTCGACGAGGGCGATGGCGGCGACGGCGGCCGCGATGGCGGCGTGGCCGGCGAGGGTCCACGGGCGGGAGGGGGGCGTGACGGCCACGACCAGCAGGAAGGAGACCAGTCCCACCACCTTGGCCTCGGGGGCGAGGGAGGTGAGGGGCGTGCGCACGGGCGTGGCCCGCGTGGCAGGGGCGTGGGCGGTGGTCATGCTCGCACCAGGTCGGGTCGGAGGAGGTGGACGACCCAGACCACGAGGGCGATATGGACTGGCGTGGCTCGCGGCGTGGTGGCGTGGTCGGTGGTCACGCCCGCACCAGGTCGGGTCGGAGGCGGTGGACGACCCGGACCACGAGCGCAGTTAGGATGCCTTCGGCCACGGCGACGACCAGATGGCCCGCGCCCAGCGCGGTGGCTACGACGTGGGCCGGGATCACGTCGGTGCCCCCGACCGCGAACTCGACCGCGGCCGCGGCGCCGGCGGCGAGGGTGGCCACGCCCGCGGCGATGCCCGCCGCCGCCGGCCGGGGAGCCCGGGTCGACGTCAGGGCGCGGAAGAGCGTCCAGGCCACCAGGGCGGGGATCACACCGTTGTTCAGCAGGTTGAGGCCGATGGCGGTGACGCCCCCGTCGGCCAGGACGAGCGCCTGGATGACGACCACGACCGCCACGCAGACGATGGCCAGCTCGGGCCCCACGAGCACCGTGGCCAACCCGGTGCCGATCAGGTGGGCGCCGGTGCCGAACCCGAGGGGGACGACCAGCAGCTCGGCCACCAGCAGGTAGGCGGCGACCACGGCCGGCATGGTGGTGACCTTCTCCCGGAGGTTCGCCCCCGCCCGGCGGGCGGCGACGGTGACTGCGGCGGCGGCCAGGCCGGCGGCGGCGGCCGACGTGGGCAGGTCGATCCAGCCGTCAGGAATGTGCACGGGCGGGGCCGATCACGACGGTGGCGGGCGGGGGCAGGCGGTGGTCGCCCAGGTGCTCGAGCGTGGTGTGGACGACGCGGGCGCCGGGCCGGGTGGCGCCGTGGACCACGGCGGCCGGCGTGTTGGGATCGAGGCCAGCGGCGAGGAGGGCGTCGGCCAGGTGGCGCTGGCGGGCGCGGCCGACGAGGACGACGAGGGAGCCGTCGGGGTCGGCCAGGGCGGCGACGTCGGTGACCGGGTACACGGGGTCGTCGTTGCCGGCGAGGATGGTGACGGTGCGGCCCCGGGGCATGCCCGCGGCGAGGGGAGCGGCGGTGGCGGCGGAGACGCCCGGCGTGACCTCCACGTGGATGCCCCTCGCGACGAGGGCCGCCATCTCCTCGCCCCCCCGGGAGCACACGAAGGGGTCGCCGCTCTTCAGCCGGACGACGACCGGCCCGACCGGCCGGACGGCGCCGGTCGAGTGGGCAGCAACATCCCCTGTGGTGTCGGTTCCTGCACACTCGGGCGGCGGGGCCGTGGCGTGGACCGTCGAGTCGGCAAGAACCCCCCGCTGGATGTCGGATTCCGCACACTGGGGCGGCGGGGCGGGGGCCTGGGCCCGGGCGGCGAGGAGGTCGGCGACGGCGTCGGTGTCCCAGGCGGGATGGCCGTCGACCCGGCCGACGAAGATCCGTTCGGCGGTGGGCGGGGCGAGGGCGACGATCGGGTCGAGCGAACGCCGGTCGACCACGACGACGTCGGCCTGTGACAGGAGGCGGGCGGCCCGCCGGGTGAGGAGCATGGGGTCGCCGGGGCCGGCGCCCACCAGGTGGACGATGGGCAGCGTCACCGGTCGCCCCCCGCCCCGAACTGGTGACGATTGGCGGCGCCAGGACCCCCCGAATCGTCACCAGTTGGCGCCCCGGCCGTGGCCAGGCGCCAGAGGGCGTTGAGGGCGGCGGCGGCGACCGCGCTCCCGCCCCGTTCGCCGACGTTGCTCACCGAGGGGAGTCCCGACGCCCGGAGGGCGGCCTTGGCGTCGGCTGCGCCCACGAAGCCGACGGGCAGGCCGATGACCAGCGCTGGCCGGAACTCACCCGCCGCGGCCAGGCGGACGACCTCGAACAGGGCGGTGGGGGCGTTGCCGACGACCACCACCGCGCCGTCGGGCCACCTCACCGCCGCCACCCGCATGGCCGCGGCCGACGCGGTGGTGCCGTCGGCGAGGTCAGCGGCCAGGGCCCGGCCCTCGTCGAGGAGGCACCGGGTGCCCGCCCGTCGGGTGGCCACTCGCACCATCTCCACGTCGGTGATCACCGGCGCGCCCGCCCGGAGGGCCGCCACGCCCGCCTGGCAGGCGTCCTCGTCGACTACGAGGGTGTCGGCGTAGGAGACGTCGGCCGCAGCGTGGATCACCCGGGCGACGACCGCCCGCGCCGTCGGCGTCCACCGGCTGAGGTCGACCCGCTCGGCGAGGATCCGGTACGACTCGACCTCGATCGGGTGCGGCTGGATGCTCACCCGCCCACCTCCACGATGGCGCCGGCCGGGCAGATGCCGACGCAGTCCCAACAGGCGGTGCACAGGTCGTCAACGACCAGCGGCTTGCGGGGCGCCCGCCGCAACGCCCGCTCCGGACATGTCGCCAGGCACGCCCCGCACGCGGTGCAGGCGTCCGTGATCCGCACCGTCGCCGGCCCAGTGTGCAGAAACGTGGGTCTGTCCGACGCAACTGCACACTCGACGGCAGTCGTCGGCCCAAGCTTGGCTCTGTCCGACACTGCTGCACACTCGAGGGCGGTCGCCGGCCCAGTGTGCAGAAACGTGGCTCTATCCGACGCAACTGCACATTCGACGGCGGTCGCCGGCCCAGTGTGCAGAAACGTGGCTTCTTCCGACACAACTGCACAGTCGACGGCGGTCGCGGGCCCAGTGTGCAGAAACGTGGCACTGTCCGACGCCACTGCGGTCATCGGCCGGCGACCAGGACCATCGAGCGCATGCCAGCGATGGTGGGGTCGAGGGCGGACAGGGTGGTGCGGACGACCGACTGGTCGGGGCCGGTGGCGTCGGTGACGACCACGACCGCCGTGGACGGGTCGAGCACCTCGGACAGCACGTCCCGGGCCCGGGCCAGATTGTCGGGACGACCCGCCGACCGGGGGTTGTAGAGAGCGATGGCCATGCCCGCACCCGCCGCCGCTCGCAGCTGGCCCTCGATGGTCTCCCACGAAAGGTGCAGGTCAGAGAGGGTGACGAGGGCGTGGGCGGCGCCGAGGGGAGCGCCGGCCACGGCGGCGGCGGCGTGGGCCGCGGTCACGCCAGGGACCAGTTCGATGGCGACCTCGTCGTCGGCCAGTTCCAGGGTGCGGGCGGCCATGGCGAACACGCCGGCGTCGCCCGAGGACACCAGCGCCACCCTCCATCCGCACCGGGCCAGGGCCAGGGCGGCGAGGGCCCGGTCGGCTTCGGCGCCCATGGTCCCCCGGAGGACGAGCTGGTCGGCGCGGAGGAGGGCGCCGACCGCGTCGACGTAGGGCCCGTAGCCGACCACCGCGTCGGCCTGGCGGACGGCGGCGGTGGCGGCGGGCGTCCGGTGGGCGCCGCCGCCCGGTCCCAGTCCGACGACGTGGACCGACCCCACGCCGCCGGCGCCGCCGACGGCCACGGCCGCAGTGGCGGTGGCGCCCTTGCGCTTGGGGACGACCAGGCGCGCGCCGGGGCCGGCGGCCAGGACGGCGGCGGCCTCGGCCACACTCGGTGTGCCGACTGCGACATCGACCGCCGCGCTCGGGTTGGGCACTTCGACCAGGCCGAGCAGCGACGACGGGAACGTGATCGTGGCCGGCGGCAGGGCGGGATGGCCGGCCCGGACGTCGATAGTGGCGAAGGCGTCGGCGGCGACCGGGTCGCCCGCCGCGGCCAGGGCCTCGACCAGCATCGGGTCGCCCGCCGCGGCCAAGGCCTCGACCAGCATCGGGTCGCCCGCCGTGGCCAAGGCCTCGGCCACCACCGCGGCCACCTCGTCGGCGGTGGCGCCGGACGAGCAGCCGATGCCGACGGCCACCCGTCGCCCGACGCGATCGGTGGACGCGGCGGCGGACGCGTCGCCCCAGGCCACGAACACCGGGTTGTCGGCGGCGAAGCGGACGCCGCCGTCCGGCAGGGACTCGGCCCGGTCGACGCCGACCTGCACCAGGTTCCCGAGCCGACGGTAGGCGGCCGCGGCCCGGTCGACGGCGGCGAAGGTGGCCACCAGCCGGCCGCCGGGGCGGAGGGCGGCGAAGCAGGCGTCGAGCACGTCGAGCCCACCTCCGCCGACGAAGATCCGGTCGGGGGCGGGGAGGGATTGGAGGACCGCCGGCGCGGCACCTTCCACCACGTCGACCAATGCCCCGAGGGCGGCGGCGTTGGCGAGGATCCGCTCGGCGTCGTCGTGGTTGCGCTCGATGGCGATCACCCGGAGGCCAGGGGCGGCCAGGCCGCCCTCGATGGCGACGCTCCCGCTGCCGGCGCCGACGTCCCACAACACGCCCGCCGCCGGCAGGTCGAGCTTGCCCAGCACGACGGACCGGACCTCGGGTTTGGTGATCATCGACGCCCGGTGGGCGAAGGCGGCGACGGCGCGTCCGCCGAGGGTGCCCGCCTTCGGCGCACTCGGGTGGGCCACGACCACGACCGACCGGTGGTCGAAGCGGCCGGCGGCGAGGTCGGCCAGGTCGGTGCACCGGGTGACCACCTCGCCCGGCTCGCCCAGGCGGGTGGCCACGACCACCAGCCGGTGGTGGGCGCCGAGGGCGACGAGGGCGGCGCCGACCGCCTCCGGCAGGGCGTCGGGGCCGGTGAGCACCGCGGCCACTTCAGCTCGGGCCACGTCGGCCGCCACCCGCATGGCGTCACCGGTGTGGCAGGAGCGGACGATGGCGTCGTCCCACGGCAGGCCGAGGCGGGCGAAGGCGAGGGCGACCGACGACGGGGCGGGGTGGACGACGAGGCGATCAGCGCCGATGCCGGCGCTCAGGGCCCGCACGATGCCGAAGAACCCCGGGTCGCCCGACGCCAGGACCACCGCCGGCCCGGGGTCGGCCGCGACCAGCTCGAGGGCGCTCAGGCCCGCGCCCACCACGACGGTCCGGGCACCGGGCTGGAGGAGGTCCGCGACGGCGGCCAACTGGTCCCGGCCCCCCGCGACGAGGGCGGCCGACGCCAGGGCGGCGGTCGCGTCGGCGCCGACGGGACGTCCCCCGAGGAGGCCGACCACCGCGACGGGGGCGTCGTCAGCCACGGGCCACCTCCCGGGTGCCGTCGAAGTCGACGCACACCACGTCGACCTGGAGCGCACCGTCAGTGTGGGCCCGGCAGTTCGCCGCCGCCCGCCGGCAGAGGATGCGCAACGGCTCGACCGCGTCGTGCTCCTGGCACACCTCGTAGAAGTGGCGGGCGGTGTTGGTGTGGGTGGCGGCGTCGACCACCTCGGGGGGCGCACCGGCCTCGACCGCTACCTCGGCCAGCAGGCCAGTGTCGACCTTCGTCCGCCGGAAGTGGGTCATCATCACGCCCGCCGCCAGCTTGGTGATCTTGCCGACCATGCCCACCCACGTCACGTGGCCGATGCCCGCGGCGGCCGCCCGCCGGAGGGCGATGCCGGTGAAGTCGCCCACCTCCACGAAGCACACCTCGGGCAGGTGGGGGAGGGCGGCCTGGGCGTAGGCGTCGGAGCGGGTGCCGGTGGCGAGGACGATGGTGTCGGCGCCCTGGGCCGCGGCCACGTCGATCTGCTGGACGACCGACGCCCGGTAGGCGGCGGTGGAGAAGGGCTTGACCACGCCGGTCGTGCCCAGGATGGAGATGCCGCCGACGATGCCGAGGCGGCCGTTCGAGGTCTTGACCGCCATGTCCTCGCCCCCGGGGACCTCGAAGGTGACGACGACCGGCCGGGGGTCGACCTCGGCCAGGGCCCGGCGGATCATGCGCCGGGGGACGTCGGTGATCGAGGGCTGGCCCACTGGGATGCCCAGGCCGGGCCGGGTGACGGTGCCGATGCCCGGCCCCGCCCGGAGCTCGGTGCTGGCGCCGGTGCCGGTCGCCCACTCGACGGTCGCGGTCATGCGGGCGCCGTGGGTGCAGTCGGGGTCGTCGCCCGCGTCCTTGACCACGACACACCGGTTGGGGGCGTCGGCCTCGACGGGGAACGTCACCCGCCGTCCGTCGGGGAGAGGGACGTCGACCACGTCGGGCGCGGTGCCGGTGACGAGGCCGATGAGTGCGGCCTTGGCCGCGGCGCTGGCGCACGTGCCTGTGGTCCAACCGGTGCGCAGGCCCCCCCTGGCGTTGGCCACCTCGGGCGCGAGCGGCGGTTCGACGGTGCCGTTCATCGCACGACCGCCCCGCTGACGAGCAGCCCGCCGCCACCCGCGGTGGCGAGGGCGACGGCCGCAGGGTCGGCTGCGGCCGCGGCGCGGAGGTCGTCGGTGACCCGGACGAGGGTGCGGGCGGGGTCGGTGGGGGTGGGGGCGTGGTCGATATCGACGATGGTGCAGGCGACGGCCAGATGGCGGACGTGGACCGCGATCCCGGCTAGCGCGGGCAGTGCGATCTCGGTGGCCACGCCCGCCACCGCCTCGTAGTCGACGCCCGCCGCCGTGAGCGCGGCCGCCTCGGCGCCGTGAGCCGGATGGAGCCACGTATCGCCCGTGTACAGCCGCACCACGGGCCGGTCGGCGCCGAGGAGGACGTCGACCGCCGGGGTCCGGTCGGCCACGGCGACGATCGTGGCGTCCGGAGCGAAGGCGTTGGCGAGGTGAAGGACGCTGGCGTCGGCCACGACCGTCGTCGCCTCCGCCATCAGCGCCTCCGCCCGCACCGTGAGCAGGTCCGGATCCCCCGGCCCCCCGCCCACCAGCGCCATCTGCGGTACCGAGCCGGTGACGGTCGGGGGGGCCGGGGCGCCCTCCGGCGTCACCAGTTGGGCCCGCCCTGCCGAACCGGTGACGGATACAGCCCCCACAGGGCTCTCCGTGTCACCAGTTGGATCGGTCGCCGAACCGGTGGCGAATCTGGTGGCCAGGGCGTCCGTTTGCGTCACCAGTTCGGCGGGCGGCGCCGAACCGGTGACGGTTTCCGTCGGTATCCGGCGTCCAGCGTCACCAGTTGCCGGGCGGCTACGGACGTCCACCGTACTGGTGACGGTTTCCGCCGGTATCCGGCGTCCAGCCTCACCAGTTGCCGGGCGGCTACGGACGTCCACCGTACTGGTGACGGTTTCCGCCGGTAGGCGCGGTCCAGCGTCAACGGTTCGTGGGGTTGGCGCGCTGCGGGGGGTCGTCACGGGGTGGCGCCCGTTGGGCGGCCGGACGTGGTGCCGGGAAGGGAGCGGCGGCGGTAGCCGTGGGCGTAGGTGGGGTCGTAGAGGTGGCAGCGGGGGGCGGCGCCGGCCAATGCAGGACCGACCATAACCAGGGCCGCGGTGCGGGCGCCGTCGGCGGCCATGGCGTCGGCCAGCCCGCCGACCGTTGTCAGCGCCACCCGCTCGTCGGGCCACGACGCCCGCACCACGAAGGCGGCCGGAGTGTCGGGCGGGTAGCCCCGGCCCTCGTCGAGCAGCTCCTCGACCAGTTGCGCGGGACGGGCGGCCGACAGGTAGACGGCCATCGTCGTGCGGTGCGAGGCGAAGGCGGCCACCGTCTCGCCCGGCGGCATGGAGGCGGCCGTCCGCCCCGGCAGGCGGGTTGACACCACCGACTGGGCCACCCCCGGCACCGTCAGCTCCCGTCCCAACAACGCCGCGGCCGCGGCCAGCGACCCCACCCCGGGCACGATCTCGAACTCCCGCCCCGCCCCGACGCACCAGTCGACCTGCTCCTGCATCGCCGAGTACAAGGCCACGTCACCCGAGTGGAGCCGCACCACCCGGGCCGAGTCGGACACCGACGAGTACACGCCCACCACGTCCTCGAACGTCATCCCGGCCGAATCGTGAATCACGGCCGAGGCGGCCACGTGGACCAGCATCTCCTCCGGCACCAGTGACGACGCCCACACCACCACGTCGGCCCGGGCCAGCCGGTCGGCACCCCGCAACGTCAACAGATCCGCCGCACCCGGCCCCGCGCCCACGAACGAGATCATCGGACCGGAGGCACCACGACCCTCGCCGGGTACGTCGCCGGACGATCGGCCACGTCGGCCCCGGCCCGCCGGTCGGCACCCCGCAACGTCAGCAAGTCCGCCGCGCCCCGCGCCCACGACCGCCATCATCGGACCGGAGGCACCACGAGCGTGGCCAGGTACGTCGCCGGACGATCGGTCACGTCGGCCACCGCCGCCACCCGCCCCCCGGGCAGCCCCAACAGCTCGCCCAGCACCGCGCCTTCCAACCGGCCGGCGGCGGCCAGCGTCGCCGCCAGCTCCGGCAGCCGCGACCCGCCCTTGTAGACCACCACCGCCGCCCCCGAGTCGGCCGCGGCCGCGGCCACCGCCGCCGCCCCGTCGCCCCGGTGGGCGGGCACGAGCACCAGCCGCTCGTCGCCGTCGACCAGCACCGTCCCCGAGCGGGCGGCCAGGTCCTGGAAGGCCATGATCCCGGGGATGGACTCGATCGGCACCGCCGGCCGCCGCTCCCGCACCGACGCCGCCACCGACGAGAACGTGCTGTACACGTTGGGGTCGCCGAGGGTGACGAACGCCACCCGCTCGCCCACGTCGAGCAGCTCCACCACCCGGTCGGCGACCGCGGCCAGCGCCGCCGCCCGCGCCGCCCCGTCCACTTCCATCACGAACACCACCCGCTCCACGACCACGTCAGGGACGGACTCCCGCACGATGGCCTCGGCCCGCCCCACCGCCGAGGCCGACGTGACCGGCGCCAGCACCCGGTCGGCCGCCCGCAGCGCGGCCACCGCCCGGGTCGTCACCAGCCCGGGGTCGCCGGGCCCCATCCCCACTCCCACCAGGGCCGGCCCGGGACGGTTGCGGGCCACGACCGGGTCGTCGCGGGCGCCGAGGCCAGTGGCGGCCGACGACGCCACCGGCTCCGAAGCCACCAGCCGCTCGACGGCCAGACGCACCAGCTGCGCCTCCGACCGGCCCGTCCGCCGGGCCACCTCGGCCAGCCGGCACTTCAACCCGTCGGGCAGGTAGACGCTGGTCTTCCGCATCTGCACCTACATAGGGTAAGAGATAGGGCAGTCGCCCGACAAACATGCTCATGCGTCCCTCACAGCTTCCTCACATCCGGGCCGGACCATCACGGCCATGAGACCGACCCGCTTCGCCCTCGCCACCGCCGTCGTAGCCATCGCCGCCCTCGCCGCCGGCGCCACCTCCGCCGTGGCCAAGCCCCGACCTGCACCCCGTCCCGCAGGCAACTTCGTCAGCGTCTGCCGCTACAGCCACTCCGCGCCCGACGACCCCATCGTCCACCCGGCCAGCCCGGGTGCGTCCCACAGCCACGACTTCTTCGGCAACACCTCGACCGACGCCTTCTCCACCACCGAGTCCCTCCGGGCCGCCCCCGACCTGTGCCGCCGCGAGGGCGACCACGCCGCCTACTGGGTTCCGACCCTGTCCGACGCCGGCCAACCGGTGAAGCCCACCAATGTCCTCGCCTACTACCTCGTCGCCGGCCGCGACCCGGCAAGCATCCAGCCCTTCCCCCTCGGCCTGCGGGTGGTCACCGACGCCGCCGCCCACGTCGTCCGCTTCGCCTGCATCGGCGGCGCCCAGGACACGCCCGAAATGACAACGCCGCCCGACTGCCCGACCCCGATGCACCTGGTCATGCGCGTCCACTTCCCCGACTGTTGGGACGGCCAGCGCCTCGACGCCAGCGACCACCGCAGCCACATGGCCTACGCGGCCAAGGGCGTCTGCCCCTCGACCCACCCGGTGGCGGTGCCCCACCTCCGCCTGGGCGTCCACTACCCGGCCGGGGTCGGCGGGGCCGACGTCACCCTCAGCTCCGGCGGACCGGAGACCGCCCACGCCGACTTCTTCAACGCCTGGGACCCGGCGGCCCAGGCCCGCCTCGTCACCCGGTGCCTCAACGCGGCGATCCAGTGCGGCGAGAAGGGCCCCGCCGCCGCCTGAGCTACGGCGTGTACTGCTGGCCGATCTCGGTGACGGCGCCCCTGGAGCACGCGAGCCAGGAGAGCGCGTAGCCGGGATGGCGGACCCAGCTCATGGTCCGCCCTCCGCGCCGAGGAACCGGCGGACATCGTTCGCCTCCCGGTCGACGTCGCCCGCCGACGACGAGGGGAATGGTCGCACCTCGACCCGACCCTGCGGGCGCGACCACGTGCCCACCACCTCGCCGTCGTCGACGACCAGCGGCTTCACCATGCCGCCGCCCGGGTTGACGAGGGGCGCGTGGTCGGGGGCCAGGTGCAGCCGACGGTCGGCGTAGGCGAGGAGGAGCGAGTCGAAGGCGCCGACCAGACGGGTCGGCGCCCGATGGCGGGCGGCGGCCGCGGCCCGGTCCGACTCGACGGCCAGAAGCCAGGCCGATGGCGCCACCTCGATCATCTCGGCCTCGATGGCGGCCCATTCCCGGCGGGCGGCGGCCGGGCCCAGTCCCGACCAGGCGGTGAAGTCGGCCACCGACGCCGGCCCGAAGGGGCCCAGGTAACGCCGCGCCAACTCACCCGGTTCGACGTCGGCGGCCGCTCCCGGCGGGCCGATCCAGTCGTCGAGGAGGACATACCGCTCGCCGGGGAGGACGCACAGCACACCCTCCAGCGCGGCGCGGGCGATGACGTGGATGGCGGCCTGCCCCGACGGGTCGACGCCGTGGGGCGCCAGCCGGTCCTTCACCTGGGCCCGGGTGAGGGGGCCGTCGACGGCCAGGGCGTCGGCGAGCACCCGCACCGCCCGGTCGCCGACCTCGCCCGCGATCCCCAACGTCTCGGCCCGCTTCGATGGCCGCAGGAAGGTCGGCCCGAGCAACGCCAGGAGCCAGCGGACGTCGTCCGCCCGGTGGAGGTGGCGGGTGCCGCGCAGGCTCCACGTGAGGACGATCCGCCGGTCGTCGCGGGCGGCATCGACATCGACCGCCACCAGCCCCCGGCTGCGGGCCCGGATGGCGAGCCCGGCGGCGGGGACGTCCTGGGCCTGCACGCCCACCAACCGCCCGACCACGTCGTCCACCGTCCCACCGGCGGGGACACGGCCCGACAGCCATTGCCCCCGCACCCGGGCCCGCCGCACCCCGGTGTCGGTCAGCCGCGGACTCACGATCCGGCCGGGGCCCTCACGACCTGCTCCACCGCGTCGGCGAGGGGACCCCACGCCGCCGGCGACGACCCGTCCGCCACGAGCACGGCCCGCGCCCCCCACGAGGTCAGGAGGTCGACCGACTCCGCCGACGCGGCCGACACGGCCACCGCCCGCCGGGCCTCTACCGCCTCCCACCAGCGGGCCTTGAGCGCCTCCAGCCCCTTTCCCCGCACCGCCAGGGTGGGGAAGTCGACGAAGATCGGCAGGTCGATGGTGGGGGAGGCGGCGGCCAGGTGCCCGGCCGTGAAGAGCACTGCCTGCGGCTGGTGGTCGGCGACGACCTGGAGCAGGGCCCGGCTGCGCCGGGGACCGAGCTGGGCCCGGCCCGCCCGGGGCTGGGGGCTCAGCAGCGACACCAGGCGGGCCGCCGCCTCTTCGTCAGGCAGGGCGTCGACCACGATGCCGCCGGGGGTCGCCCCGTCCATCGGCGCCAACACCCGCACCGAGAAGCGGGCCGCCATCGCCGCCACCAACCCCGCCGTCCGCCCACCACCGCCACCCGGCCACAGCGCCTCCCCGCACACGACGAGCAGCCCGGTCACCGACCCCGAGCGTACGCCGCCGCCCCCACCGCCCCGAGCCGAGCACATGCCACACTCGGTCCCTCCCGGGGCCCACCCGCGCCATCCGGTCGCCTTCGGTGCCAAAATGGCCGGCTTGTCGACCGCCCCGATTGGGACCCCGAGTGGAGCGCCGGACGGCACCCCTGCCATCCGGCTGCGCCAGGTCACCAAGCGCTTCCCGGGAGCCACCGCCGACGCCGTCGGGCGGGGCGGCGGGCTCGACCTCGACGTGGCCAAGGGGTCGATCGTCGCCCTCCTGGGCCCCTCCGGCTGCGGCAAGACCACCACCCTGCGGATGATCAACCGCATGATCGAGCCCACCTCCGGACGCATCGAGATCGAGGGCCGCGACGTCACCCAGGCGCCCGTCGCCGAGCTCCGGCGGGGGATCGGCTACGTCATCCAGCAGGTGGGCCTCTTCCCCCACCACACCGTGGCCCGCAACATCGCCGCCGTCCCCAACGCCCTGCGGTGGGACAAGGAACGCACCACCGCCCGCATCCAGGAGCTGGCCGACCTGGTGGGCCTCGAGCCCTCCATGCTCACCCGCTACCCGGACGAGCTGTCGGGCGGCCAGCAGCAGCGGGTGGGCGTGGCCCGGGCCCTGGCCGCCGACCCGCCCGTCCTCCTCATGGACGAGCCGTTCGGCGCCGTCGACCCCGTCGTCCGCAGCCGCCTGCAGGACGAGCTGCTCGGGCTCCAGTCCCGGGTCCACAAGACGATCGTCCTCGTCACCCACGACCTCGACGAGGCCATCAAGCTGGCCGACCGCATCGCCCTGCTCAACGTGGGCGGGGTCCTGGAGCAGTACGCCTCGCCCGACGACCTCCTGCGGGCCCCGGCCAACGAGTTCGTGGAACGCTTCGTCGGTGGCGACCGCAGCATCCGCCGCCTCACCCTGGCCACCGTGGCCGACCTGGCCTTCTCCGCCGGCCCGGTGGTCGACGTGGCCACCGCCACCGCCGACGAAGCCCGGGCGGCGATGGCCGCCCACCGCTCGGACTGGTTCGGCCTCACCGCCGACGGCGTCTTCCTCGGCTGGGTGTCCCGGGCCGATCTCGACCGGGCCGCCGACGGCGACGGCGCCGGCAAGGGCTCCCTGGCCGACCTGCCCCGATCCGTGCCCGCGGCCCAGGTGGCGGCCACCAGCACCCTGCGCACGGCGATGGAGATCATCATGACGTCGGACACGTCGGTGGCCGTCATCGACGACGGGGGCAAGTTCGGCGGCGTGGTCACCCTCGAGCGGATCCGGGCCGCCCTGGCCGACGGCAATCCATTGTCGTGATGCTGGCCGAGGCGACCAACCCCATCATCCGGTGGGAGTACCTCCGCGACCAGTGGGACCAGGTCCGCACCGCCCTCGTCCAGCACGTCGAGCTCACCCTGGTGGCCGTCGGCCTCGGCCTCGTCGTGGCGTCGGTGCTGGCCGCCATCGCCCTCCGCTACCGGTGGACGACGGGCCCCATCACCACCTTCACCGCCTTCGTGTACACGATCCCGTCGGTGGCCCTCTTCGGCCTCCTCGTCCCCTACACGGGGGTGAGCAGGACCACGGCCGTCATCCCCCTCGTCGGCTACACCCTCCTGGTCCTGGTCACGAGCATCCTCACCGGGTTCCGGTCGGTACCGCCCTCGGTCCGGGACGCGGCCGAGGGGATGGGCCTCTCGCCCGCCCGGAGGGTGTTCACGGTGGAGCTGCCCCTGGCCGTGCCCTACATCGTGACCGGCATCCGGGTGGCCACCGTCACCACCGTCGGCCTGGTCACGGTGGCCGCCATCGTGGGCGAGGGCGGCCTGGGCCGGCTCATCCTCGACGGCCTCCGGCGCACGTTCTGGACCCCGATGACGGTCGGCGCCTCCCTGTCGATCATCCTCGCCCTGGTGCTCGACCTGTCCCTGTGGGGCCTCGGCCGGGCCCTCACCCCGTGGACCCGCCGCCGCCGGGCGGGCGCCCGTGCGAGCGCCCGGTGATCCTCGCCGTCGCGGCCCAGGCCGTCCGCCGCGACATCGGCCTGTTCGAGTGGCTCTTCGACGCCGGCACGTGGACCGGCACCAACGGCATCCTGGCCGCCGCGTTCGACTCCATCCAGCTGTGCGCGGCGGTGGTTCTGGTCTCGTCCCTGATCGCGGTCCCACTCGGCGCGTTCCTGGCCCACGTCCGTCGGGGCGAGCTGGTGGCTACGTGGGTGGTCAACATGGGCCGGGCCGTCCCCACCTTCGCCCTGGCCGGCCTCCTCGTCCCCATCTCCCTGCGCTGGGGTTACGGGTTCGAGCCGTGGCCCGTCTTCATCGCCCTCACCCTGCTCTCGGTGCCGCCGATCTTCCTGACCACGTTCACGGCCGTGTCCCAGGTCGACCCGGTGGTGGTCGACGCGGCCCGGGGGATGGGCATGGAGGGGCGCCGGGTGCTGGTCGGGGTGGAGCTGGCCCTGGCCGTGAGCGTGATCCTGACCGGCGTACGGGTGGCGGCGGTGCAGGTGGTGGCCACCGAGCCCATCCGGGCCTTTCTCGGCGGCGGCGGTCTCGGGGGGTACCTTCGGGACGGACTGGGGCAGAACAACGACACGCTCGTGCTCGGCGGTGCGATCCTGGTGGCGGCGTTGGCCGCGGTCACGGGAGCCTCCTTCGGGATTCTCGAGCGCGTCATCGTGCCCCGCGGTGTCAGGCGGTTGCGTCGAAGTAACAACTACGGGGCAGGCTCATCTCAATCCGGGGAGGACCATGAACAAGCGAGTGTCCAGCCGCTCAGCCAAGCTGCTGATCCTGTTGGCAGCCTTCAGCTTGCTGAGCGCGGCCTGCGGTAGCAGCGACGACAAGGCGGGCAGCGGGTCGACCACCGCGACGACCGTCGCCGGGCCCACCATCAAGATCCGGGGCCAGGACTTCAGCGAGTCGGCCACCATCGCCCAGGTCTACGGCCAGTACCTGCGGGCCAAGGGCTACACCGTCGACATCCTCACCCCGGCCGGCTTCCGCGACGAGGCCATCTCCGCCCTCAAGAACGGCGACGTCAACCTCATCGTCGACTACATCGGCGGCGACGCCACCGCCCTCGCCCCCGACACCAAGGTGACGGCCGAGCCCGACCAGGTGCTGGGCGTGATCAAGCCCGCCTTCGCCGCCATCGGGGCCACGGTCCTCGACTACGCCGACGCCAACGACGGCGACGCCTTCGTCGTCCGGGGCGACTCCCCGGCGGTCAACATCTCCGACGTCAAGAACCTCGACTATGTCCTCGGCGCGTCGCCCCAATGCGAGACCCGGCCGCAGTGCTACATCGGCTTCACCGACCCGGCCGTCTACGGGATCACGTTCAAGGAGTACAAGAAGATCGACTTCGGACCGCAACTGGGGGCGGCCCTGTCGGCCAAGGAGGTCGACGCGGTCGTGTGGAACACCACCGCGCCGCAGATCAAGGAGAACGGGTTCAAGGTCCTGGAGGACGACAAGCGCCTGTTCCCGGCCCAGAACATCGCCCCCATCGTGGCTACCCCCGTGCTCGACGCCCACGCCAAACTGGCCGCCGACCTCAACGCCCTCAGCGAGGTGATCACCACCGACGACCTGGTGTCCTGGAACGTGGAGACCGACGTCAAGTTCCGCGAGTCCGACGAGGTCGCCACCGAATGGCTGAAGAAGAAGGGCCTCGACTGAGCCGTTGATGGCAGAACACCTCTCGTACACCTGACGTGTACGATAGGTGTATGAGTCGAGTCCGGACCAACATCGAAATCGAAGACGATTACCTCAAGGCGATCATGGACCGCTTCGGCGTCCACACCAAGACCGAGGCCGTCGACCTGGCCCTCCGCCACCTGGCCGGCCAGCCCATGACCCGTGACGAGGCGTTGGCCATGCGAGGAGCCCGCGCCATCGACGAGATCCCCGAGGACTCGGCACCGCCGACCGCCTGATGATCCTCGCCGACACGTCGGCGTGGGTCGAGTACGACCGGGCCACGGGGAGTCCGGTCGACCGCCGCCTGGCCGACCTCATCGCGGGCGACGGGCCCCTGGCCGTCACCGATCCTGTCGTGATGGAGGTGCTGGCCGGGGCCAGGACCGAACAACGCGAAGCCGATCTCCGCCGGCTGCTGCTCCGGTTCACCCTCCTGCGCTTCGACGTCGCCGCCGACTTCGACGCCGCCGCTCGCATCTACCGCACCTGCCGCCGGGCAGGCGTCACTCCTCGGGGACTGATCGACTGCATGATCGCCTCGGTTGCGCTCCGCCACGGGGCCGTCCTCCTGGCCCACGACGCCGATCTGACCCGCGTCGCCAAGGTGGTCGGGATCGAGATGGACGACGCATCCGTGGGTTCCTAGGAGACCGGGATCGGGGCGAAGCGGGCGGTGAAGTGGCGGAGGAAGGGGGGCTCCTCGGTGATCCGGTAGCCGGGCACCGTCTCCCGCTTCCGGCTCACGGCGGCGATGACCTCGGCCACGTAGTCGATGTGGCTCTGGGTGTAGACGCGGCGGGGCAACGCCAGGCGCACCAGCTCGTGCTGGGCCGACGGGCCGAACATCACCGATCCCACCTCCACCGCCCGCACCCCGCCCACCCGGTAGAGCTCGACCACGACGGCGTGGGCGGGGAACTCCGCCGGCGTCAGGTGGGGGAGCATGGCGCCGGCGTCGATGTAGACGGCGTGGCCCCCCGTCGGCCGCACCGTCCGCACGTCCGCCTCCCAGCACCGCTGGGCCAGGTACTCGGCGGTGCGGACGCGGTAGCGCAGGTACTCGGGGTCCAGCACCTCCCGCAGGCCCTGGGCGATCGCCTCCAGGTCGCGTCCGGCCAGGCCGCCGTAGGTCGGGAAGCCCTCGGTCAGGATGAGCAGGGCCCGGCAGCGGGCGGCCAGTTCGGCATCCCGCAGGGCCAGGAAGCCGCCGATGTTGGCCAGCCCGTCCTTCTTGGCGCTCATGGTGACCCCGTCGGCGTAGGAGAACAGCTCGTGGGCCACCTCGGCCGGCGTGCGGTCGGCGTACCCGTCCTCCCGGCAGATCACGAACCAGCAGTTCTCGGCGAAGCGGGCGGCGTCGATGAAGAGGGGTAGGCCGAACCGGTCGCACAGCGCCCGCACCGCCCGGACGTTGGCCATGGAGACGGGCTGGCCGCCGACGGTGTTGTTGGTGACGGTGAGGAACACCATCGGCACGTCGTCCGCCCGGGCCTCGAGCAGCTCCTCCAGCCGGGTCACGTCCATGTTGCCCTTGAAGGGCGCCTCGACCTGGGTGTCGGCGGCCTCGGGGCAGGGCAGGTCCATCGCCTCCCCGCCGTCGTATTCGATGTTGGCCCGGGTCGTGTCGAAGTGGGTGTTGTTCGGCACCACGTGGCCGCGGGTCACCGTCTCCGCGAAGAGGATGCGCTCGGCCGCCCGCCCCTGGTGGACGGGGATGACGTGGGGCAGGCCGGTGAGCTCGGTCACCGCCGTCGCGAAGCGCTCGTAGGACGCGGCGCCGGCGTAGGACTCGTCGCCCCGCATGAGGGCGGCCCACTGCTCGGCCGACATGGCGCCCGTGCCCGAGTCGGTGAGGAGGTCGACGAGCACCTCCCGGCTGGCCAGGCCGAAGACGTTGTAACCGACCCGCTCCAACGCCGCCTGGCGTTCGTCGATGGTGGTGAACTGCAACGGCTCCACCGACTTGATCCGGAACGGCTCCATGACGGTGTGCCAGCCGCCCTCCGTCACGTCAGCCACGGCGCGTCAGGTCCACGCCCCGATTTTCACCCCTCGGGGGGCGGGCGTCTACCCGTCAGCAGCGGGATTCGAGGCCGAGCGTGGCGGTGACCTGGCAGTGGGCCGCCCGCCGCTGGGGCCGGGGCACCTTCACCGCGACCGCTCCGGCGACGAGGGCGCGGCCCACGGCCCGGCGCCAGGCCGAGTCCCGGGCCTGGCTGCGAAGGGCGCGGGCGCCGGCGTCGGCGTGAGCCAACAGCCGCAGCTCCCGCTGCCGCTCTTCCACCATCTGCTCGATCACGTAGGGGTGCATGCACTCATCCTCGGCCGCTGGCCCGTGGCCGACAAGTGGCAGGAAAGCCATCTTGCGCTAGAATCGTGCCAATGCATCGGGTGGTGACCGTGATCGGGCCCAGGGTGGCCATGTTCGAGCTGTCGGTGGCCTGTGAGGTGTTCGGGCTCGATCGGTCGGAGCTGGTCGACCCCTGGTACCGCCACCGGGTGGCGGCAGCGGTGCCCGGCCCGCACTTCAGCCCCGAGGGCGTGTCGATCGACACCCCATACGGCCTGGAGGAGGTGGCCGACGCCGACACCGTCATCATCCCGGCCAACCCCTTCTACGGGCCGCCGCCCGACGACCTGCTCGACGCGCTCCGCGCCGCCCGTGACCGCGGGGCCCGCCTGCTCTCGGTGTGCACTGGTGCTTTCGTGCTGGCCGCCGCCGGCCTCCTCGACGGCCGGCGGGCCACCACCCACTGGATGCACTCCGAGGCACTGGCCCGGCAGTACCCCAAGGTCCTGGTCGACCCCAAGGTGCTCTACGTCGACGCGGGCGGGATCATGACCTCCGCCGGCACCGCGGCCGGGATCGACCTCATGCTCTACGTCGTGCGTCTCGACCACGGGGCCGAGGTGGCCAACGCCGTCGCCCGGCGCATGGTCGTGCCGCCGCACCGCGACGGGGGCCAGGCCCAGTTCGTCGACCTGCCGGTGGCCCCGTCCAACGGCCACGAGCCCCTGGCCGGGGTGATGGGGTGGATGCTCGAGCACGTCGGCGACGACCTCAGCGTGGAGCACCTGGCCCGGCGGGCCGGCACCAGCCCCCGCACCTTCGCCCGCCGGTTCCGGGCCGAGACGGGCACCACGCCGCACCAGTGGATCCTGGGCCAGCGCATCCTGCTCGCCCAGCGGCTGCTGGAGACCACCGACGATGCCGTCGAACTGGTGGCCCAACGCAGCGGCTTCGGCTCCGCCGCCGGCCTGCGCCAGCACTTCACCCGGGCCGTGTCGGCGTCGCCCCAGGCCTACCGCCGCACCTTCCGGGCCTCGTAGTGCCCGCCGTGGGGACCGACCCCGACGTTCACGTGCTGACGGTCGCAGCCCGGCCCACGGCTGTCGTCCGGCGATCCACGACCTGGGCCGAGTTCCCCACGCTCTGGAGGGTCCTCCTCGACCAGGTGTACGCATTCCTCAAGACCAGCGATGTCCGTCAGACCGGCCACAACGTCATGCTCTACAAGACCGTCGCGCCCGACGTCGAGGTCGGCGTCGAGGTCGAGGCCCCTTTCGCCGCCGACGGTCCCGTCGTGTCGTCGGCCCTGCCCGCGGGCGAGACGGCGATGATCGTCCACCGCGGTCCCTACGGGGGCCTCGGGTCCGCCCATAAGGCGATCAGGGAATGGTGCGCGGCCAACGGCCGGACCGTGGCCGGTCCCCGTTGGGAGATCTACGGCGACTGGCACGACGACCCGGCCCAGCTCGAGACCGAGGTGTACTACCTGCTGGAGCGGACGTGAACGCGGTCGTTCAGGCCTGCGGCTGGGTGATGTTGACCATCCACGAGATGCCGAACTGGTCGGTGCACATGCCGAACTCGTCGCCCCACATCTGCTTCTCCAGGGGCATGGTGACGGTGCCTCCGGCCGCCAGCTTCTCCCAGTAGCCGCGCAGCTCGTCGGCGTCGTCGCCACTCAGGCTCACTGAGATGTTGCCGCCGGGGGAGTGCTCCATCCCGGGAGGCGTGTCGGAGCCCATGATCGTGAAGCCGCTGGCCGACTCCAGCATCCCGTGCATGACCTTGTCGGCGCCGGGGGCGTCCTGGTCGCCGAATTCACCGAAGGTGTTCACCCGCAGGGTGCCGCCCAGGACGCTCTCGTAGAACTCCAGGGCCTCCCGGGCGTTGCCGTCGAAGCTGATGTACGGGTTGAGTCGAGAGCTCATGTGATCCTCCCTGGGTCGGAACCTGCCGTCCTCACAAGACTCCAGCACATCACCAAACTCATCGTTCACCGACGCGGGTTGGTCCCGGCATCGCCGTCTACAGGCGGCGGAGGGCGGACTCCAGACGGCCGGCGGTGAGGTCGGGAAGGGCGATGTGGCGGGCGCCCATGGCGGTGGCGAGGTCGGCGGCCAGGCCCAGGCGGGGGCCGGTGGCGGGCTCGACGTCGATCACCACTGCGGGCAGGCGGTGGCGGGCGACGATGGCGGCTTCGGCCAGGGCGGCGGCGACCGGGTCGGCATGCACGCCGGCGCCGCTGGTGGCCCGGCCGTCGGTGACGACCACGAGCAGGGGGCGGAGGTTGGGCGTGGCCGAGCGGTGGGCGAGGACGGTGGCGGCCTTGATGCCCTCGGCCAGCGGGGTCTCGCCGCCGGTGGCGAGGGATTCGAGGCGGGCCCGGGCCACCTCGACGCTGCCGGTCGGGCGGAGGACCACCTCCGCGCCGTTGCCGCCGAAGGTCACGAGGGCGACCCGGTCCCGGCGCTGGTAGGCGTCGACGAGGAGGCCGAGGAGGGCGCCCTTGACCGCGGCCATGCGGTCGTCGGTGCCCATGGAGCCGGAGGCGTCGACGGCGAGGACGAGGAGGTTGCCGGTGAGGGCGTCCTTGACCGGCTCCCGCAGGTCGGCGGCCACAATGCCCGGGGCGGCGGACGCGTCCTCGCCCCGCCGGATGGCGGCGGCCTGGATCGTGGGCACGACGGCGACCGCGCCGACGGCTCCGACCGGCGCCCGGCTGCCGACCGTGCGGCCCCGCTCGGTGCCACCCACCGGCGAGCGCCGGCCCATCCGGCCCGTCTCCTCCGACTTGGGGGCGACGATGGCGATCACGGGCGGGGGCGGGTCGGGTGCGGCGACGTGGTCCTCGGGGGGTTCGCTGGCGCCGTCGCCAAGGGCCCCGTAGCCAAGAGCGTCGTCGAGGGCGTCGTCGACGGCGGCGCGGGCTCCGGCGGGGTCGTCGAGGGGCTGGCGCCGCTGGCGGTGGGCGAGGACGAGGTGGGCGACGGCCCGGACGTCGTCGGCGGTGGTGGTGGTGCCGCCCTGCCACCCGGCGTGGGCGGACGCGGCCCGGGCCAGGACGATGTCGGCCCGCATGCTCTCCGCCCCCGCGGCGACGCAGGTGGCGCAGGCCGCTTCCAGCAGGTCGTCGTCGACGGTGGCGGGACGGGTGCGCGCCAGCCGGGCGACGAGCTCGTCCTCGGTCTTCGACCAGGTGGCGACGAAGGCGGACGGGTCGGCGTCGAACGCCTGCCGGCGGCGGACGACCTCGGCCCGGGTGGCGGGGTCGGTCGGGTTGCGGACGTCGACGGCCAGGCCGAAACGGTCGAGGAGCTGGGGTCGGAGGTCGCCCTCCTCCGGGTTCATGGAGCCGACGAGCAGGAATCGGGCCGGATGGCTGTGGGAGACGCCGTCCCGCTCCACCCGGTTCACACCCGACGCGGCCGCGTCGAGGAGGGCGTCGACCAGGTGGTCGGCGAGGAGGTTGACCTCGTCCACGTAGAGGACGCCGCCGTCGGCCGCGGCCAGTAGCCCGGGCTTGAACCGGACCTCGCCCCCGGTGAGCGCCGCCCCCAGGTCGAGCGAGCCGACCACCCGCTCCTCGGTCGCCCCCAGGGGGAGCTCTACGAACGGCCCGCCGTCGAGGAGCGCGGCCAATCCCCGGGCGAGCGTGGACTTGGCCGAACCCTTGTGCCCCCGCAGGAGCACCCCCCCGATGTTCCGATCGGCCGCAGCCAGGATGAGAGCGAGCTTGGCCTCCTCCGCCCCGACCACCGCGCTCAACGGGAACCCGGCCCCCGCCGAACCGGTGACAGTTACCCGCACGTGCTGCGGTTCACCGTCACCAGTTCGGCGGGCGTCGGCGAACTGGTGACGGTTTCGGGCGTCCTGGCGCCCCAGATCGTCACCGGTTCGGCCGTGGTCGCTCACGTGCGGCGCTCCTCGAGGCCTTCGGCGGCCAGCAATCCCGCCCGCAGGGTGGCGCGGGACTCGTCGGACGCGGACCACAGGTCGCGCTCGTCGGCCTCCAGCAGGCGCTCGCAGATGGTGCGGAGGGCCCACGGGTTGGACTGCTCGTAGAACTCCCGCATGACCGGGTCGGCCACGTAGGCCTGGGTGACCCGCTCGTACATCCAATCCTCGACCACGCCGGCGGTGGCGTCGTAGCCGAAGAGGTAGTCCACCGTGGCCGCCACCTCGAACGCCCCCTTGTACCCGTGGCGGCGCATGGCGGCCAGCCACTTGGGGTTGAGCACCCGCGTGCGCACCACCCGGGCCGTCTCCTCGGCCAGCGACCGCACGACCGGGCGGGACGGGTCGGCCGAGTCGCCGAACCACGCCCGCGGCTCCCGGCCCGACAGCTCGGCCGCGGCCGCGATCATCCCGCCGTGGTCCTGGAAGTAATCGTCGCCGTCGAAGATGTCGTGCTCGCGGTTGTCCTGGTTCTTGACGGCGACGTCGATGGCCGCGAACCGGCGGCGGACCTGATCGGGCGCGGCCACCCCGAACTCCGACCGGCGGTAGGCGAAGCCGCTCCACGCCAGGTAGACGTCGGCCAGGTCGGCCCTCGTCCGCCACGAGCGGGTCTCGATGGCCTGCCAGATGCCCGACCCGTACGATCCCGGCCCCGGCCCGAACACCCGGGCGTCCGCCATCCCGGCGGCGGCCACCGGGTTGTCCTCGGCCGACTCGTCCACCAGGGCCGCCACCAGCCCGACCGCGTCGTCGAGCAGGGCGACCACGCCGGGGAAGGCGTCCCGGAAGAAGCCGGAGATGCGGATGGTGACGTCGACCCGGGGCCGGCCCAGCTCGGTCAGCGACATGACCTCGAGGCCCTCGACCCGTCCCGAGTGGGGGTGCCACACCGGGCGCACGCCGAGCAGGGCCAGGGCCTCGGCCACGTCGTCGCCCTGGGTGCGCATGTTGGCCGTCCCCCAGACGACCAGGCCCACGACCCGGGGACACGCCCCCGTCTCGGCCACGTGCCGCTCGACCAGTCGGTCGGCCAGGGCCCGGCCGACGTCCCACGCCAGAGCCGACGGGATTGCCTTCGGGTCGACGGAGTAGAAGTTGCGCCCGGTGGGGAGAACGTGCGCGCCCCCCCTGGTCGGGGCGCCACTGGGCCCGGCCGGCACATGTCGACCGTCCAGGCCGGCGAGCAGATTTCGGAGCTCGTCGGGCGTCCGGACCAGGGCGGGGACCAGGGTCGACCACACCCAGCCGAGGGTCGGATCGTCGCCCGTTTCCCCCGCACCCGCTTCCACCCGCCGGCGGCACTCGTCCTCCAGCCGGTCGACGTCACGGTCGGGGTCGAGGCCCAACTCGGCGGCCACCGTCGCCCGCAGCGAGGGCACCGGCCCCTGGGGCTGACGGGTGATGGCGAGGATGGTGTCGACCATGGCCTCGCCCGCCGGCGCCGCGCCGAGGACGTGCAGGCCGCCCCGGATCTGGGCGTCCTTGAGCGAGCACAGATAGCCGTCGACGTGGTTGATCATGCCCGCGAAGTCGTCGGGGTCGGGCATGGTGGCCACGCCCAGGTCGCGGGCCAGTTCCGACGTGACCAGCAGGTCCCACAGCTGGCCCCGGATGGCGGGCAGCTTGGACGGGTCGAGGGACTCGATCTTGGCGTGCTCGTCGAGCAGCCGCTCCACCCGGGAGAGCTCGTCGTAGGTCTCGGCTCGTGTCATGGGCGGCGGGAGGTGGTCGACGATCACCGCGTGGGTGCGACGCTTGGCCTGGGTGCCCTCGCCCGGGTCGTTGACCACGAACGGATAGAGGAGGGGCAGGTCGCCCAGGCAGGCGTCGGGGATGCACGCCGCCGACGGGCCCACCCCCTTGCCCGGCAGCCACTCGAGGGTGCCGTGCTTGCCCATGTGGACGAGGGCGTCGGCACCGAAACCGCCGTTGCCATTTTCCAGGGCGAGCCACCGGTAGAAGGCCAGGTAGTGGTGGGGCGGGGGCAGGTCGGGGGCGTGGTAGGTGCCGATGGGGTCCTCGCCGAAGCCGCGCGGCGGCTGGACGGCCACCACCACGTGGCCCAGGTCGACGCCGGCGAAGACGAGATCGTCCCCGTGGACGCTGACCGTGCCCGGGGCCGGTCCCCACGACGCCTCGATCTGGTGCCGCAGCTTGTCGGGCAGGGTGGCGAACCACTCGATGTACTCGTCCACCGACAGGCTCCCGACGGCGTGGGCCAACTGGTCGGGCGACAACGACGGCCGGTCGTAGGTGAGGCCGTCGGCTAGGCGGGCCATGAAGGCGTCGGAGTCGTCGGGCACCTCGGCCACCTTGTAGCCGGCCGTGGCGAGGGCGTCGAGCACCCGCAGCAGGCTGGCCGGGGTGTCGAGGGCGACGGCGTTGCCGATGCGGCTGCGCTTGGTGGGATAGGCGGTGAGGACGATGCCGACCCGCTTGTCGGCGTTGTCGAGGTGGCGGAGGCGGGCCAGGCGGGTGGCGATGCCGGCGATGCGCTCGACCCGGTCGGGGACGGCCCGGTGGGCGGCCAGGGCCACGCCCAACTGGTCGCCGTCGTCGACGATCTCCTTGAACGACAGCGGGGGGCCGATGATGCGCCCGTCGAACTCGGGGATGGCCACGCCCAGGGCCACGTCGAGGGGGGACAGGCCGCCACTCGAATCGGCCCACGTGGCGGTGTCGGTGGTGGACGCCACCGCCTGGAGGACGGGTACGTCGAGGACGTCGAGGGGGCTCGACCACGCCTCGTCGGCGGTGGGGACGGAGCCGCCCGCGGCCCACGTGGTGGTCACGACCACGTCGGCCCCCCGCAGGAGGTCGATGGCGGCGGGGTCGTTGCGCAGGGAGTAGGCGAAAACGGGGCGGGCGTTCGCCCCCCGCCGCTCGATGGCGTCGCACAGCTGCTCGACGGGGAGGGTGTTGCCGGCCAGGACGTTGGCCCGGTAGGTGACGACGGCGATGGTGGGCCGGTCGGGATCCTCGGGCCGGGGCCGGCCGACGAGGCCGCACATGGGCATGTCGGCCGGCGGGTCGAAGCCGAAGCCTTCGAGGAGGACGGTGTCGGCCACGAACCGTAGGAGGTGGGCCAGGTTGGCCGGCCCGCCCCGGGCCAGGTAGGCGAAGGCCTCGGTGACGATGCCGGCGGGGACGGTCGACAGGGCGGTCAGCTCGGCGTCGACGGTGGCCTCGCCGCCGAAGACGAGAAGGGCGATCCCTTCGGCCAGGCATCGTTGGCGGAGCTCGTCGAGCGGCTGCTCCCACGCCGCCCGCCCCTTGAGCAGGCGGACGAGCACGGCCCGGGCCCCGTCGATGTCGGGGACGGGTGTCTCGGGCGTGAGGCCGACGCCCCCGTGGGCCCGCACGGGCGGGAACCCGTGGGGCAGGTCTTCCACCGCCGCCCGCAGGGCGAGGAGGTCGAGGTCGTTGTTGGCGATCAGGACGATCATCGGAGCGAGCAGTCCTCGCACAACCTGCCGTCGGCGGCCGACGTCTTCCACCAGAGGCAGCACGTGGTGCGGCGGTATTCCCAGTCGGTCCAGCGGCCGAGGTCGGGCTCGTCGGCGTGGGCGATGGCGGCGGTGGCGGCGTCGACCCGGTCACGTAGCGGCGGTGCACCGACGGCCGTGCCGACGGCCCCGAGGGCGGAGGCGACACCGGCGGCGACGTTGCCGTGGAGGAGGCGGAGGCCGGTGGCGTGACGGGCCCGGAGGGCGGCCATGATCGGGTCCAGGTGCCCCGCGAACAGCCGTTTGACCAGGTCGTCGACATCGTGGACGAGCTCGGCGCCGGGGTCGACGAGCAGCGACGACGGCCGGCTGCGGGCCAGTCCCACGCCGGTGCCGGGCGCAGACGGGTCGGGGGCGGCGCCCGCCACCACCCACGCGGCCAGCGTCGTCCCTGCCACCCGGTAGGCGTAGGCCTGCCACCAGAGCGAGGCGAGCACCTGGGGGTCGTCGCTGCCTCGCCCCGCGACGGTGGCCTTGATCTCCGCCACCAGCCGGTCCGGGTCGGCGGCCAGTTCGGCCCCCAGCAGGTCGCCGTCCCCCGGCCCCCCGATGCGCCACCGGAGGTGAGGCACGAGCCCGGTGACCGCCCCCAGCGCCGCTCCGGACGCGCCCGGCGGAAGCCGCTCGGTCGCTTGCGGCACGAGGCCGGCGACCGCCCCCAAACCGTTTTCTGCGCGAAAAGGTACCTGTGAGGTCATTTTTCGGGCAGAGAACGCGGGGTCGATGAGGGCGAAGAGGGCGTCGAGGTCGAGGGACGACTCGAGGGCGTCGGCGATGCGGTCGAGGCGGGCGGTGCGGGCGGCGGCGAAGTCGAGGCCCGACGGGACCCAGGCGGGGGCCGCCCACCGCAGGACCGCGGCCCGGAACCCGTCGGACTCGAACAGGCCGTGGAGCGTTGTGGCCCGGAAGCGGCCCTCCTGCCAACCGAGGACAGCCCCGTCGTCGCCGACGATCCAGGGCTCGACGTCACCCGCCACCCGGCCGTGGTGGATGCGGTACCCGTCGACCCGCTCGCCGTCGGCCGCACCCGACGGGCGATCCAACACCTTCTCCACCCCGAACTCGGTCCGCAGGGCCAGCCATCCCAACCCGTCCACCGAACCCGGCGCGCCCTCGGCCCCCAGCGGGTCGGCGATCGTCGTCCCGATCATCTGCGCCCCCGCGCACACGGCCACCACTCGCGCCCCGCACGCCTCCACCGCCGCGGCCAGGCCCGACGACCGGAACCAGTCGAGGTCGCCCCGGGTGTTCTTCGACCCGGGCAGCACCACCAGGTCGGGCCGCCCCAGGGCCGTCGCCGACCGCACCCAGCGCACGGCCACGCCCGGCTCCAGCCGCAGCGGATCGAGGTCGCCGAAGTTGGCGATCCGGGGAAACCGGACCACGGCCACGTCGACGACCGCACCGGTCGCCGGACCCACGGTGTCCCACGAGTCGAGCGCCAACGAGTCCTCGGCGTCGATGTCGGTGCCGGGGACGGCGGGGACCACGCCCAGCACGGGCACGCCCGTCCGCCGCTCCAACTCGGCGCAGGCGTCGCCCAGCAACGTCGGGTCCCCCCGGAAGCGGTTGACGACGAACCCCCGCACCCATTCCCGCAGGTCGTCGGGCAGGAGGGCCCAGGTCCCGAACAGGGAGGCGAAGACGCCGCCCCGCTCGATGTCGCCCACGACCACCACCGGCAGCCCGGCCGCCGCGGCCAAGGGCACGTTGGCGAAGTCGCCCGCCAGCAGGTTGATCTCGGCCGCCCCGCCCGCGCCCTCGCAGATCACCACGTCGTACCGCGACCGCAGATCGTCCAGCGCGGCCAGCACCGTCGGCCGCAGCGCCGCCTTCGTCGAGTGGTAGTCGGCCGCCGACTGCTCGCCCGTGGCGACGCCCATCACCACCACCTGGCTGACGCGCTCCCCGGTCGGCTTGAGCAATACCGGGTTCATGGCCACCTCGGCCGGAGCCCCCGCGGCCAGGGCCTGCACCCACTGGGCGTGGCCGATCTCGCCGCCGCCACCGGCCACCACCGCTGCGTTCAGGGCCATGTTCTGGCCCTTGAACGGCGCCACCCGCACGCCCCCGCGGGCCAGCAGGCGGCACAGCCCGGTGACCACCCACGACTTGCCCGCGTCGCTCGTCGCCCCGCACACCACGAGTCCGCCCTTCACGACCGCGGCCTACTGTCGAGAACATGACCCGTGCCCCGTCGCTCGTCCTCGTCAACACCGGCCACGGCAAGGGCAAGTCGTCGGCCGCCTTCGGCGTGATGGCCCGAGGGTGGGCCCGGGGTTGGAACGTGGCCGTGGTCCAGTTCGTCAAGGGTGGGAAGTGGAAGACGGGTGAGCGCAAGCTGGCCGACCACCTCGCCATCGAGTGGCACACCCTGGGCGACGGGTTCACGTGGGAGTCGACCGACCTCGAACGCACGGCCGAGCTCGGTCGGGAGGCGTGGCGGCAGGCGGCGGCCAAGCTGGCCTCGGGCGACTACGACCTGCTCATCCTCGACGAGCTCACCTACGTGATGAAGTACGGCTGGGTGCCGGCGGACGAGGTGGCTGCCGCCATCGCCGGCCGGGCGCCCAAGACGAGCGTGGTGGTCACCGGCCGCGACGCCCCCCAGGAGATCATCGACGTGGCCGACACGGTCACCGAGATGCGCAAGGTGAAGCACGCCTACGACGCCGGCATCGGGGCGCTCAAGGGGATCGAGTACTGACCGCGTCGTCGGTCGGATCGTCGGTCGTCGCCGCCACCCGCGCTGACGCCAGCAGCCCGAAGCCGAGGGCGATCACCGTCCACAGCAGGAGGTTGCCACTGAGCGACGCCAGCCGGAACGACCACAGCAGCTTGGCCGGCACCGTGATCGGGTCGGGCGCTCCCGGCAGCACCGCCAACGCCAGACCCATGGGGACGACCACCAGCGCCACCACCGCCACCACCCGCCGGGCCTCCGGCCACCCGTCCCGCCGCAGTCGGGTCGACAGGGCGGCCGCGGCCAGCCCCCACCCCGCGGCCAGGACGATCACCAGCACGTAGAGAAGTTGGCGCTTGGCCAGGGTGTCGGGGTCGCCCACGGCCGGCGGGTTGGGCGGGTACTTGAGCCACGGGGCCACGGTCAGCGCTCCCGCCAGCACCGCCCCCGCCACCAAGGCCCGCCGGAAAGGGTCGGGCCGCGACCGGCGCAGCGTCCAGAACACCACCGCGAACAGGAGCCCGAAGGCGGCGCCCGATACCGCGTAGGCGGCGAACAGCCCCACGCCCTTCTGCACCGACCGGGACACGATCTCCGGCTCCCCGACGGCCGACGACCCCGCTTGGGCCATCTCGATGTTGATCGCCTCTTGAATCCGGGGCTCGCCCACGAACGTCAGGAGCAGGGCGGCGGCCAACCCGCCGATGACGCCGAGCAGGGCCGCGCCGAGCGCGACCGATCGCGGGCGCGCCCCATCGATGGCGATGTTCACGGGGGGAACGGGACCGGGGGCTTAGTGGCAGGGCACGCCGAGCAGATGGCGCCCGTCGTGGAACAGCTCGTGGAGGAACGCACCCGTCTGACCGAGGGCGTGGGAGACCATCCCGCCCTCCATGGTGACCACCCAGAACAACACCGCCGCGATCGCCAGCGTGGGCAGGGCCCAGGGCGGGATCGGGAGGGCATCCTGCTCGTAGGTGCCGGCGCTCGTCGTGCTCATGGCTACCTCCATCCTCGTGGAGCGGGCCCGGACTGGGCCCACGGGTGCAACGTGCCAACCCCGGTTCCTGACTCACGACTTGCATCGCTCACAGTGGCGGGACCGCCCCGGACTCGCACCGGGTTCCCGTGGATGACGATGCGACACTACACCCGTGATCGGACCCCGATTGGTGGTGGCCGGCACCCATTCGGGGGCCGGCAAGACGACGGTGGCGACCGGCCTGCTGGCTGCGCTCAAGGCCGCCGGACACCACCCGGCGGCGGCCAAGGTCGGCCCCGACTTCATCGATCCCGGCTACCACGCCCTCGCCTGCGGGCGCCCACCCCGCAACCTCGACGCCTGGCTGTGCGGCCTCGACGCCATCCGTCCCCTCACCGCCCGGGCCGCGGCCGGCGCCGACCTGCTGGTGGTCGAGGGGGTGATGGGGCTGTTCGACGGGGCCGCCGACGGGTCGCCCTCGTCGACCGCCGACATCGCCCGCCAGCTCGACGCCCCCATCCTCCTGGTGGTCGACGCCGCCTCCCAGTCGTCGTCGGTGGCGGCGGTGGTCCACGGCTTCGCCACCCTCGACCCGACCGTCCGCCTGGGGGGCGTGGTGCTCAACCGGGTCGCGTCCGACGGCCACGAGGTGCTGCTGCGAGAGGCGTTGGCGCCTCTCGGCGTCCCAGTGCTGGGTGCGCTCCGGCGGGACGATCGCCTGGTCTGGCGCGACCGCCACCTGGGGCTGGTGCCGGTGGCCGAGCGCCCCGACGAGGTGGCGGCGTCGCTGGCGGCTCTGGCCGCGGCGGTGGCCGACCGGGTCGACCTGGCCGCGGTGGTGGCCCTGGCCCGGTCGGCGCCGCCCCTGAC
>JAXDOC010000011.1:0-6163 GCA_034669165.1 Actinomycetota bacterium | reverse complement strand
CGCCGCACCGGCGCCCGCCGCCGCGCCCGAGCCGCCGGCCCCGCCGGCGCCCGACGCCAGCGTTGTCGCCATCGAGGGCCTCACCGCGGCCGTCACCGACATGTCGGGGCAGATCGTCAGCATGCTCGCCCTCCAGACCCGCATCGCCGACGCGGTCGACGAGCTGGTGGCCCAGGGTGTGTCGGCCGGCGCCACCCCGCCCCCGTCCCCGCCCCCGCCGCAGGAAGCTCCCTCGGTCGACATGTCGGGCGTGATCTCCGCCCTCAAGCGGATGGGCGACAGCGTCGCCGCGGCCGTGAAGCAGGCCACCGGCGGCCGTCCCGCGGCCGAGCCCGCCGCCGAGGCTCCCGCCGCCGACGCCGACGCCGCCGCCGTGGCCGACGAGGCCCCCGCCGCCGAGGCTCCGTCCGACGAGGCCGCCGCCGTTGCCGACGAGCCCGCAGCCGACGAGGCCGACGCCGCCGACGCCCCCGCGGACGAGGCCCCCGCCACAGAGGAAGCGGCTGACGAGGCCCCCGCCGACGAGGCTCCCGCAGCCGAGGCCGAGGCCGAGCCGGAAGCGGCGGCCGAGCCCGAGCCGGCGCCCGCTCCCGCCTCGGCTGCGCTCCGGGTCGCGGTCGGCCACGCCACCGCCAGCCAGAAGCCCGGCGCCAACCTCCCGCCCAGCATCCACAAGGCGGCGGCCGGCCGGGGCAAGCCCCCCGTCGTCCGGGCGCCCGACACCAGCGAGCAGGGCTACGCCGTCGCCATCAAGCCCGCCATCGCGGTCGCCCTGGGCAAGTACCTGCCCAAGGCCCTGAAGATCGTCAGCGACACCCTCGGCAAGCCCAAGGAGTAGCAGCTCGGTTTGTCCGCTACGGGATCATCCCGTAGCGGACGCTTCTCCGGTACCATTCCCTCCATGAGCACGCGCCAGGCACCGACCGCCACGGTCGATCTCGTGCTGCTCCTGGCCCAGGCCAGCCACGCCCTCACCACCGAGCTCACCGCCGGCTTGGAGGCGCTCGGGATCACGCCCCGGGTCCACTGCGTGCTGTCGAAGGCCATGGCCGGCGAGTTGTCGCAGATCCAGCTGGCCGAGCTCTGCGGCCTCGACAAGACCACCATGGTGGTCACCATCGACGAGCTGGAGACGGCCGGCCTCGCCACCCGTCGGCCGTCCGCCGCCGACCGCCGAGCCCGGATCATCTCCGTCACCGACGCGGGTGCGGCCAAGGTGGCCGAGGCCGGCGCCGTCGTCGACCGGGTCTACGCCGACGTGCTGGCCTCGCTCCCCGCGGCCGACCGCGCCGTCTTCGTGGGCGCCCTCTGCCACCTGGTGGAGGGTCGGTTGTCGACGCCCGTCAAGTGCGATCGAACAGTGCGCCGCACCCGGTAGGTCATCCGTAAACAGATCGTCCGGAACAAAACGATCTGTTACAGTCGTTTCTCGGTAGGACATCCCGAGGAGGCGACCGTGACCGACACCCGCACCATCAGGCGCACCATTTCGGACTCCCCACTCGATCCGGCAGTCGACCGCCGCTGGCCGGCCCTCCTCGTGCTCTGCGCGGGGATGCTCATGATCATCCTCGACCAGACGATCGTGAACGTGGCCCTGCCTGCGATCCAGACCGACCTCGGCTTCTCCCAATCCAGCCTGGCGTGGGTGGTCAACGCCTACCTCATCCCCTTCGGCGGCCTCCTCCTCCTGGCCGGGCGGATGGGCGACCTCCTCGGCCGGAAGCGGGTGTTCGTGGCCGGGCTGACTCTCTTCACCGCCGCGTCCCTCGCCTGCGGCCTGTCCACCAGCGCCGGCATGCTCATCGGCGCCCGCTTCGTGCAGGGTGCGGCCGGGGCCATGACGTCGGCCGTCATCCTGGGGATGATCGTCACCATGTTCGCCGAAGGCCGCGAGCGGGCCCGGGCCATCGGCGTCTACAGCTTCGTGGCCTCCGCCGGCGCCACCATCGGCCTGCTCCTCGGCGGCGTCCTCACCCAGGCTCTGAGCTGGCACTGGATCTTCTTCGTGAACCTCCCCATCGGGATCGCAGCGGCGCTGTCCGCCCTCCGCCTGGTACCCGGGGACCGGGCGGTCAACGCCGGTCAGGGGGCCGACGTGGCCGGCGCCGCGCTGGTGACGTCGGGACTCATGCTTGGCGTGTACACGATCGTGGGCGCGGCCGAGAGCGGGTGGGTCTCGGCCCGCACCCTCGGCCTGGGGGCGGTGGCGGTGGCCCTGCTGGCCGGCTTCGTCGCCCGCCAGGCCACCGCGGCCAACCCCCTCCTACCGCTGCGGGTGTTCCGGTCGCGGCAGATCTCGGGGGCGAACCTGGTCCAGGCGTTCATGATGGTCGGGCTGTTCGGTATGTTCTTCCTCGGTTCGCTCTACCTGCAGCGGGTGCTCGGCTACGACGCGGTGGGGATCGGCCTCGCCTTCCTGCCCACCGCGGTGACCATCGGTGTCCTGTCGCTCGGTCTCTCGCCCCGCCTGGTGACCCGCTTCGGCGGGCAGGCAGTCCTCCTGCCGGGGCTGGCCTTCATCCTTCTCGGCCTGGCCTGGTTCACCCGGGCGCCGGTCGACGGGTCCTACGCGGCCGACGTGCTGCCTTCGGTGCTGCTCCTCGGCCTCGGCGCCGGCCTCGGGTTCCCCGCCCTCATGACGCTGGGGATGTCGGGCGCTACCGCCTCCGACTCGGGCCTGGTGTCGGGCCTGCTCAACACGACCCAGCAGGTGGGCGGGGCGCTCGGACTGGCCGTGCTGGCGACCCTGGCCGCCACCCGCTCCGACCAGCTGTTGGCCGACGGGTCGGGCACCGCCGCCGCCCTCACCGGCGGGTACCACCTGGCGTTCGGCGTGGGCGCGGCCTTCGTCCTCGCCGCCCTGGTCCTGGCCGTCGTCGTGCTCCGGCCGGAGCCGGCGGTGGTGGCGGCCGACCCGGCGGTACTCGACGACGACCTGCGCCTCGACGCCGCGTGACCCGGAAAAGGGCGAGCGAGGCCTCCGGATAGCTCCGGTAGCCTCCCTTCATCGTCGAGTTTCAAGCATCTCCGGGGACGCGCGACGTCCTACCCCCCGAATCCCGCCGGTGGGAGCGCCTGGTGGCGCGCTTCGCGGGCCGGGTGGAGCGGGCCGGGTACGGACTGGTCCTGAGCCCGATGTTCGAGGACGTCGGCGTCTTCGAGCGGGTGGGCGAGGGCACCGACGTGGTGCGCAAGGAGATGTACGACTTCGAGGACAAGGGCGGCCGCCACCTCGCTCTCCGCCCCGAGGGCACCGCCTCGGTGGTGCGGGCGTACGTGCAGCACCGCCCGCTGCCGCCGTTCAAGGCGTGGTACGTCGGCCCCAACTTCCGCTACGAGCGGCCCCAGGCGGGACGCTTCCGCCAGCACCACCAGCTGGGGATCGAGGCGTTGGGCACCGACGACGCCGACCTCGACGTCGAGGTGGTGGCCCTGGCCTGGACGGTGTGCCGCGATCTCGGCCTGACCCAGATCAACCTCCTGCTCAACTCCCTGGGCGACGACGTTTGCCGCCCCGCCTACCTGGAGGCGTTGCTTGCTTACCTGGCCGAGCGGGTCGACCAGCTGTGCGACGAGCACACGTCCCGCTACGCGCAGAACCCGCTGCGGGTGCTCGACTGCAAGCGCCCCGCCTGCCGGGAGGCCACCGCCGGCGCGCCCAAGATGATGGAGCACCTCTGCGATCCGTGCGCCGCCCACTTCGGCCAGGTTCTCGCCGGTCTGCAGGCGCTCGACGTCCCTGTGCGCCTCGAGCCCCGGCTCGTACGGGGCCTCGACTACTACACCCGCACCACCTTCGAGCTGGCGGCGACGGCGCTTGACTCGGCCCAGAACGCGGTGGGCGGCGGGGGTCGCTACGACAAGCTGGCCGAGGCTCTCGGTGGCCCGCCCACGCCCGGCATCGGCTTCGGGATGGGCATCGAACGGCTCCTCCTAGCCTGCGATGCGGAGGGCGTGTTCCCCATCCCCGAAGGGGCGGTCGACGTGTTCGTCATCGACACCATCGGCGGCGTGGCCGCCACCATCCACGCGGCCGAGCTGCGGGAGGCAGGTATCGGCGCCGACCGGGCCTTCGACGAGCGGTCGATGAAGTCCCAGTTCAAGCAGGCCGACCGGTCAGGCGCCCGGTTGGCGCTGGTCATCGGTGAGCGGGAGGCGGAGTCGGGCACGGTGACCGTACGCGACATGCGCTCCGGCGAACAGGAGGTCGTGCCCAAGGCCGACCTCGTCGACCACGTGAGGAAGCGCCTTTCATGATGCGGACGGATTACTGCGGCCAGGTGACCCTGGCCGATGTCGGGCGGGAGGTCGAGGTGTGCGGCTGGGTCGCCACCCGGCGGGAGCAGGGCAAACACCTGGCCTTCGTCGACGTGCGCGACCACACCGGGATCATCCAGTGCGTGGTCGACGGCGCCCACGACCTGCGCTCGGAGTACGTGGTCAAGGTCTCGGGCACCGTCCGGGTCCGGCCCGAGGGCACCGTCAACCCCGCCCTCGCCACCGGTGAGGTCGAGGTGGGGGACTGCACCGTCGAGATCCTCTCCCGGGCCGAACCGCCGCCGTTCCCCGTCTCCGACCGCACCGACGCCGACGAGATGACCCGCCTCCGCCACCGCTACGTCGACCTCCGCCGGCCGTCGATGCAGCGCAACCTGCGCCTGCGGGCGACGGTGATGGCCGCCATCCGTCGGACGATGGAGGCCAACGGGTTCCTCGAGGTGGAGACGCCGGTGCTGGTGGCGTCCACCCCGGAGGGCGCCCGCGACTTCGTGGTGCCGTCGCGGCTCCAGCCGGGCAAGTTCTACGCCCTGCCCCAGAGCCCCCAGCTGTTCAAGCAGCTGCTCATGGTGGGCGGCGTCGACCGCTACTACCAGATGGCCCGCTGCCTGCGGGACGAGGACCTGCGGGCCGACCGCCAGTTCGAGTTCACCCAGCTCGACGCCGAGGCCAGCTTCGTCGACCAGGCCGACGTGATCGCCTTCATCTCCGAGGCGGTGGTGGGCGCCATCGAGGCCAGCGGCCGGGGCTACCCGGGCCGCATCCCCCACATGACCTGGCGGGAGGCCCAGGAGTGCTACGGCACCGACAAGCCCGACCTCCGCTTCGGCATGGAGATCATGGACCTCACGCCGGTGTTCGAGAACACCGAGTTCCGGGCCTTCCTGCCGCCGGCGGCGGTGAAGGCCATCCGGGTGCCGGGCGGGGTCGCCACCCACGGCAGGGCCGCCCTCGACCGCCTCGTCGACCGGGCCAAGCAGTCAGGGGCGGCCGGCCTGGTCTGGATGAAGGTCGACGAAAACTGCGAGCTCGACTCGCCGGTGGCCAAGTTCCTGGCCGACGACGAGAAGAAGAACCTGCTCGCCGCCACCGAGTCCCAGCCGGGCGACCTCCTGCTCATCGTGGCCGGCGACCGGCGCATGGCCAACCACGTCCTCGGCATCCTCCGCCTCGACATCGGGCGGCCGCCCGTCACCGAGGGGGGCATCAAGCTGGTGTGGGTCACCGACTTCCCCCTGTTCGAGGGGCTCGACGGCGAGGGCCGGCCCATCCCCGCCCACCACCCCTTCACCATGCCGCACCCCGACGACCTCGACCGGCTCGAGTCCGACCCCCTGTCGGTGCGGTCGCAGGCCTACGACCTGGTCCTCAACGGCTGGGAGCTCGGTTCGGGCAGCGTGCGTATCCACCGCTCCGACGTGCAGCAGCGCATCTTCTCCCTGCTCGGCATCGACGCCGAGGCCGCCCAGCGCAAGTTCGGGTTCCTCCTCGACGGCTTCCGCCACGGGGCCCCGCCCCATGCCGGCTTCGCCTTCGGGATCGACCGCCTGGTCGCCATCCTGGCCGGCGAGGAGAACATCCGCGAGGTCATCGCCTTCCCCAAGACCCAGTCCGGCGTCGACCCCCTGACCGGCGCGCCCAACCCCATCGACCCCCGCCAGCTCACCGAACTCGGCCTCCGCCTGCTCCCCAAACCGACCTAAGGGCCGGCGTTTGGTAGATTCAGCGCGCCAGAGCGGCCTGAATCTACCAAACGGGCGTCGTTGTCACACCTCCTCGGCATGCTGGGTCGGTGGACGCCCATGCCCGACTCGCCCGTATCGCCGCTGCTCAGCACGGCCTGGTCACGGCTGATCAAGCGGCGAAGGCCGGACTGAGCGGC
>JAXDOC010000010.1:0-47954 GCA_034669165.1 Actinomycetota bacterium | reverse complement strand
CGGCGCCGGCGCCGGCGGCGGAGGCGGGCCCGGCCGAGCGCCTCGGCCACGCCCACCGCGAGCGACGGCCCGACGACCATGCCGGGAAGCACGCACGCGATCCCGTCGGCGGCGTCGGCGGCGGCAGCCGCGGCGGCCGCCGCCGCCTCCTCGGCGTACCGGACGGTGCCGGGCGCGGGCCCGTTGGCCGCGGGGGCGGTGACGTCGACGGAGGGCCCGGCCTCGGTGGACGGGGCGGGGGTCGCCTCCACCGCGGTGGCGGCCGCCGGCCGGGGCGGGGGCGTGGTGGGTCGGGCGGGACGGGGCTCGGCGACCACCGGCGGCGGCGCCGGGGCGACCGGCGGCTTGACCGCGGTCGGCGGCGGGGTCACCGGGGTCGCGGCCGCGGGCTCCACCCCTGCGGCCGAGGCCGCCACCGACGGGACGGACGGCGACGGGACGGACGGGGACGGCTTGGACGGCGTCGCCCCGTCCGGGCGCGCCGCGGGGGCAGCCGGGGCCGACCCCGAGGGGTACGGCGTGGGGGTCGGTCCGGGAGGCGCCGGGTCGCGGGTGGCCGCCGCCGGGGGTGGGACGGGGACGGGCGCTGCCGCCGGGGCGGGCCCGGACCCAGGCGATGAGGCCGGCCTCGCCGCAGGACCGGAGCCGGCGGCCGGGGTGGCAACCGGCGAGGGGGTGGCCGGCGGTACGGCCGTGGACGGTACGGCGGCAGCGGCTCGCACGCCAGCGGCATCCGGTGCCCGGCCGGGCGTCGGCGAGGCCGCCGGAGAGGTGGCTGCAGGCGGGGCGACAACTGGTGGGGCGGCGGCGGCCGGGACGACGGCTGGAGGGGCGACCGCCGGGGCGGCGGCGGCCGGAGGGGCGGCGGCCGGGGCCACGAGAGGCGACGCCGCGGCCGGCGGGGTGGCGGCTGCGGCCCGGCCCGTGAGGGCGGCCACCTGCCGGGCCACAGCCCGCTCGACGGAGCCCTCCACCAGCGTGGGGAAGCGCACCATGAGGTCGTCGCGGAGGGCCCGCAGCCGGGCGTACTCGTCGCGCAGCTCGGTGGTGCACCCGTGGAGCTCGGCCAGGGCCGCCTTCACCTGGGGTGCGACCACCTCGTTGACCAGCTCCGGCAGGCGGGCGGCGATGGCGGCCCGCAGCTGCGGCCGCACGGCGTCGGCCACCACGTCGGTGAGCCGGTCCTGCAGCAGCGCCTCGATGCCCTTCAGTGACACCTCGCCCACCTGCTGGGCCACCGACTCGCTCACCACCAGCGCCAGCCGGTCGCCCAGCGAGCGCTCGATCGACTGGAGCCGGGCCGCCTCGTTGCGCAGGGCGGCGGCACAGCCCTCCAGCTCGGCCAGCGACGAGGTCAGCTCCGCCACCCGGCTGCCACCGAGCTCGCTGAGCATGGCCCGCTGCTGGGCGACGCTGGTGGCGAGCGCGTGCACCTGTCGCCGGAGGGCCTCGAATTCGTCCCGCATCCACACCAGCACCTGACCACCGGCGTCGCGCGGGCGCGCAGGGCCCCCTTGGGGCTCCGTGTCGCTCACGGCAACGATCATATTCCCGTCATCGTTCCGGGCGGCCCCGCCCTGTTCCGGAGCCGTTCACAGGAGCCCCCCGCCGGGGTACCGTCGGCCCGGATGGCGACCGGTCCCGCGCTCGATCGGAGGATCCCGCTGGTGACCCGGCCGACGCCCTTCGAGGCCCTCCCCCGCCTGGGCGCGGCCCTGGGAATGGCCCCCGGCGCCCTCTGGGTCAAGCGGGACGACGTCAACGGCCTCGGCGGCGGCGGCAACAAGGCCCGCAAGCTCGAATACCTGTGCGCCGACGCCGTGGCCCGGGGCTGCGACGTCCTCGTCACCGGTGGCGGGCAGCAGAGCAACCACGTCCGGATGACGGCCGCCGCCGCCAACCGCCTGGGCCTGGGCTGCGTGGTCGTCGTCCCCGGGGCGTCCCCCGCCGTCGCCACCGGCAACGTCGTCCTCGATGAGCTGTTCGGGCCCGAGTTCGTCCGCCTCGACGACCGGACGGACGGCGGGGAGGGACTCGACTACTACGCGGTCGAAGCGGCCATCCTCGCCACCGCCGACCGGCTGGAGGCCGAGGGCCGCCGTCCCTACGCCATCCCGGTGGGCGGAGCCAGCGCGGTGGGCGCCCTCGGCTACGTGGCCGCCGGCGAGGAGCTCCTCCGCCAGGCGGTGGAGGCCACCGGCGCCGAGCCGGACGTCATCGTGGTGGCCGACGGGTCGGGCGGCACCCACGCCGGCCTGGCCGTCGGCATCGGCGACCACGACCGCATCCTGGGTGTCGACGTGGGCGCCCGGCCCGACGTGGCCGACGTCCTGCCCGGCAAGACGGCCGAGGTGGCGGCCCTCGTCGGCCGCCCGCCCCCGACCGGCACGGTCGTCGTCGACCACGACCAGGTCGGGCACCGGTACGCCGACCTCACCGACGCCTGCCGGGAGGCCATCGTCCTGGCCGCCCGTACCGAGGGCCTGCTCCTCGACCCCGTCTACACCGGCAAGGCCATGGCCGGGCTCATGGCGGCCCGGGCCGACGGCCGGATCGGTCCCGCCACCCGCACCGTCTTCCTCCATACCGGGGGCTCGCCGGCCCTGTTCGCGGCCGGCGTGGGCGAATGGTTGCGGGCCAAGACGGTTCCCAGTTCACGCGACGCTCTCGATCGGTCACACTGAGCGTCGTGCTATCCGACCTGGACCGGAGCGAGCGCACCCAGATCGAACGCCTGGCGGGGGCGATCGCCCTCCTCTTGCTGGGCGCGCTGGCGGTGATCCTGTTCAAGTCGACCACGTCGCCCGGGCCCGCGGTCAAGGAGCTCAGGGGGAAGATCGTCTTCGCCAGCAACCGCGACGGCAACCTCGAGATCTACGTGATGGACGCCAGCGGGGCCAACCAGACCCGGCTGACCGACAACCCCACCGACGACTCCTACCCCTCGTGGTCGCCTGACGGGTCGAAGATCGCCTTCGAGAGCAACCGCGACGGCAACTACGAGCTCTACGTCATGAACGCCGACGGCTCCGACCAGAAGCGGCTCATCGACAACCCGGCCAGCGACCAGTTCGCCGAGTTCTCGCCCGATGGCTCCAAGATCGCCTTCACCAGCTATCGCGACGGCAACTTCGAGATCTACGTCATGAACGCCGACGGCTCCGACCAGAAGCGGATCACCAGCGAGCCCACGTCCGACTTCGCGCCGTCGTGGTCGCCCGACGGGTCCAAGCTCGCGTTCCACAGCCTGCGTGACGGCAACTCCGAGGTCTACGTCGCCAACAACGACGGCAGCGCCGTGACCCGGGTGACCAACGACGAGGGCGAGGACCAGCTCCCCGTCTTCTCCCCCGACGGCACCCACCTCGCCTTCCAGCGCTCGCACGGCAACAACTTCGACATCGTCACCATCGGTGTCGACGGGAGCGGCGAAAAGCGCCTGACCAAGGCCGGCAGCGGCGACTTCGGCCCCTCGTGGTCACCCGACGGGCGCTTCATCGCCTTCCAGAGCGGCCGGGGCGGGTCCACCCGGATCTTCGTCCTCGACGTGGCCGAGGGTGGCGCCAGCGCCATCACCACGGGCGAGAACGGCCAGGATTACGTGCCCGACTGGTTCGCCCCCGCGGACGCGCCCCCGGCCACACCTGCCGCCCCGCCACCGGACGCACCCGCGGCCCCGCCGCCGGATGCACCCCCCGCCCCGTGAGGCGCACCCCCGTGGGCGCGCTTTGAGGTTGCGGCCGGGTCGGCCGTAGTCTCACCCACGGTGACCGCCGTTCTCAGCACTCGTTCACGCTTCGCGGCCTACCTGGCCCTGACCAAGCCGCGGATCATCGAGCTGCTCCTCGTCACCACCGTGCCCACCATGGTGGTCGCCCAGCGGGGCATGCCGGAGATCTGGCTGATCTTCGCCACCCTGGTCGGCGGCACCCTGGCCGCGGCCGGCGCCAACGCCACCAACATGGTCATCGACCGCGACATCGACTCGATCATGAAGCGCACCCAGAAGCGCCCGCTGGTCACCGGCGAGATCACGCCCCGCAACGCGCTGGTGTTCGCCATCGCCCTCGAACTGCTGGCGGCGGCGGTGCTGTGGCTCACGGTGAACCCGCTCAGCGCCCTGCTGGCGGTGTCGGCCACCCTCTTCTACGTCTTCGTCTACAGCCTGTGGCTGAAGCGGACGTCCACCCAGAACATCGTCATCGGCGGGGCCGCGGGCGCGGTGCCGGTGCTGGTCGGCTGGGCCGCGGTCACGGGGACGATCAGCTGGGCCCCGGTGGTGCTCTTCGCCATCATCTTCGCCTGGACGCCGCCCCACTTCTGGGCCCTCGCCGTCCGCTACCGCGACGACTACTCGGCGGCCAACGTCCCCATGCTCCCGTCGGTGGCCACCTTCGAGTTCACGTCCCGCCGGATCGTGGCCTACACCCTCGTGCTGTGGGCCATCAGCCTCGCCTTCTGGCCCGTCGGCGAGATGGGCCTGCTCTACGGGGTGGCCGCCCTCGTCCTGGGTGCGATCTTCACCTGGCACGCGGTGGCCCTGGCCCGCAGCGGCACCTACGAGAAGGCGATGCGCCTGTTCGGGTGGTCGATCACCTACATCACCCTGCTGTTCGGCGCCATGGCCGTCGACCAGCTCCTGCCCCACTAACTCGAGCGCTTCAGACTCGAAGGGCAAGCTCGACGCCAGGAGCGCCGGGCGATCTTGCTTGCCGGCTCTCGACCATCAGGCAGATGAGCATGGTCCAATTGACCGTCTGAGGGAGGCTGGCGCAGGAACATATGTTCGTGTAGAGTGAGTGGTGTACTTCCCCCTTGGTCATGCCCTCGTCGTCGAGGGAGCAGTGCGATGGACGTGGTGCGCTCGCTGGTATCGGCGGTCGACGCGCTGTGCGCGGCCGATCCGTCGACGCTGGCCGACGGCGAGAGCCTGGTGGCGCTGCACCGGGAGATGGAACGTATGCAGGCGGTGCTGACGCGGGCGACGGCCGCGTTCGACGCTGGCGGGTCGTGGGCCGCCGACGGGGCCCGTTCATCTGCGGCGTGGCTGTCGGCCCGCTGTGGGCTGCCGATTGGTTCGGCCCGGCGCAGCGTGCGCCTGGGACGGGACCTGCGGCACATGGCCAAGGTCGAGGCGGCGTGGCTGGCGGGAGACATCGGCGAGGCCCAGGTGAGCCAGTTGGCCGAGGCCCGTACCGAGGTGACCGCGGCGTGCTTCGCCCGGGACGAGGAGATGCTCGTCGACCACGGCAAGCAGCTGCCCTATCGCCAGTTCACCCGGGCGCTGGCCTACTGGTCCCAACACGCCGATCCCGACGGGGTCGAGGACGCGGCTGCGGCCCAGCACCGGGCCCGGCGCCTGCACCTGTCGTGCGGCTTCGACGGGGCATGGTTCCTCGACGGCGTCCTCGACCCCATTTCGGGCGAGATCGTGAGCCGGGCGTTGAGAACCATCGAGGAGGAGTTCTTCGCCGCTGACTGGGCCGAGGCCCGGGCCCGGGTGGGCGAGGGCCTGTGTGCGGCCGACATGGCCCGCAGCCCGGCCCAGCGTCGGGCCGACGCCCTGGTGGAGATGGCCCGGCGGGCCATGGCCCTTCCCCCCGGCGCCCGTCTGCCCGAACCGATGTTCACCGTCCTGGTCGGATACGAGACCTTCGCCGGACGGATGTGCGAGCTGGCCAGCGGCCGGGTGGTGACCCCGGGCTCACTGGTGCGCTGGCTCGATGAAGCCTGGGCCGAGCGGGTCGTCTTCGACGGCCCCGACCGGGTCAAGAACGTGGGCGTGCGCCGGCGCATCTTCACCGGCGCCACCCGCCGGTCGGTCGAGGTCCGCGACCGGGAGTGCTTCCACCCCCTGTGCGACGCCACCGTCGAGGACTGCCAGGTCGACCACGTCGAACCGTGGGCCTTCGGCGGCCTCACCGTCGACGACAACGGCCGACTGGCCTGCGCCTTCCACAACCGACTCCGCCACCAACCCCGTCCGCCGCCTTCATGACGTGGCGGCGGGAGGCCTCCTCGGCGACCGTTGCGGTCACACCGGGGTGGATGAAGCGCGCCCGCGGGCTGGCGCGCCCGGCGTCAGGCACCGGGGAGGACCCCGCCGGAGGTCGTCGAGGGTGATGTCGCCGGTGAGGGTGACGTTGGCCGGCGGGTGGTCGGGCGGGAGGCGGCCACAGGTGAGGCGGAGCCAGAAACTCGGCGAGGAAGGCGTCGGGCCCCGGAGTCGCACTCGCTGAGCGATACGGCGTCGGGATGGTCGAGGCGTACGACCGCGCCACCGCACAATCGGATTCCTAAGCGATACCACCAATCATCCTCATAGGTGATGGTGGTAGGTGTTCGCCGACCCTATCGGGGTGCTAGCAGGAGAGCGCTAGGATGCCGGGATGGATCTACCGAACGGGCGCCTCGATCGTCTCCACGAAGAGGCCCGGTCCGGCCGGTCCCGCCGTCGGGTGCAGTTCAATCAGCGGATCGACACTCAACTCAAAGAGCGTTTCACCAGCGTGGTTTCTCGGCTTAACGTCCAGTCAAGCGACTACCTCGAGGCCGTCCTCGCCGACGCCCTCGACCATTCCGAGAAGGTCATCGCCGACGCCGGGTCGACAGAGCCCCAGGTGAGCTGAGTCCGACGGTTGCCCCGCTAGACCCCACCCGAGGCCGCGGCCGCCGCCGCTGCGTCCTCGGCCCGCTCGGCCCGCTCCGTCGTCCGCTGCTCGTGGCCGGCCCAGGCGGCCGCCACCAGGAGCACCGACACCAGCAGGATGAGGTCGCCGGCCACCCACATCAGGCCCGCCCCCTGGCGCTGGTCGGCCAGGGGCGTCGGGCCCCAGGTGCGGGCCAGGTCGGCGTAGTGCGAGTAGAGGACGCTGTCGGCGCCGAGGACGGCCAGGGCCAGGAACGTGTTCTGGGGCATGGCCACGCCCAGGTAGAGGAGGCGGACGGGATGGGGCAGGGGGCGTCGACCGGGGTGACCCCCCACCACCGGCCACCAGAACAGCAGGGCGGTGGCGAGGAAGAGGGCGTGCTCGGCGGCGTGGACGGGCTGCGAGCGGAGGGCGGCGTCGAAGAGGGGCGAGAAGTGGATGACCCACCCGGCGGCGGCGAAGACGGTCCAGGCCACGAGGGGTGACGAGGCCAGCCGGGCCACCCGTCCCTGGCCGATCGCCAGCCACCGCCGCCGGCGCTCGGGCGACACCACCCGCAGGGCGAGCTCCCCCGGCCGGCCGAGGAGGAGCAGGGGCGCCGCCACCAGGGTGAGGAGGATGTGCTGGGCCATGTGGACGGACAGGAGGGCGTCGGCGTAGGTCTCCACCGGCGAGAGGAGGGCGACGCCCACCACCGCCAGGCCGGCGAAGAACGCCGACCGACGCCAGGCGGGCACGGGATGGCGGGGCGTCAGGGCCCGGGCGACCCGGCACGCCTGCCCGTAGGCCACCGCGGCCGACGCCAGGGCGGCCACCGTCACCGGCTCCACCGCCCAGGCCGCGAGCACCCCGGGGAGCTCGGGAGCCACCGGCACGCTCATCGCCCGCAATGCTCCCACCCCACCCCGCGCCCGGGCCGACCGGCTCAGTTCGAATCCGGCAGGGGTGCGCCACTACAGTCCGCGACGCAATGACGATTACTGACGCCAGTCCCGACGCGGACACTTCGGCGCCCCCCGAAACGGTCGAGATCGACCAGGGATCCACCGCTGGCACCGACCACAAAGTCATCGGCACCCTCTTCATCGCCGCCTCGCTGGCCTTCCTGGTGGTGGGCGGGGTGCTGGCCATGGTCATGCGGGCCCAGCTGGCCGTCCCCGATTCCGACGTGGTCGGCGGCAACACCTACCGCCAGCTCTTCACCATGCACGGGACGATCATGGTGTTCCTCTTCCTGCTCCCCCTGTGGCTGGGGCTGGTCACGGCCATCCTGCCGTTGCAGATCGGCGCCTCCCGGATGGCCTTCCCCCGGGTCCACGCCCTGTCGCTGTGGCTGTTCATCGGCGGCGCGGGCATGGTCGCGGCCGCGCCCCTGGCGTCCGACGTGCTCGGCGGCTGGACCCTGAGCAACCCCCTCCCCGAGGGCGCCGGCTTCACCGGCGAGGGCGTCGACCTGCTCATTCTCGGCCTGATCGTGGTGGCCATCGCCGCCCTGGCGGTGGCCATCAACGTGCTGGCCACCGTCCTCCAGCTGCGGGCTCCCGGTCTCACCATGGCCCGCATCCCCCTGTTCAGCTGGTCGGCCACCGTCTCCTCGGCGGTGATGCTGCTGGCCCTGCCGGTGCTGGTGGCCGCCCTCCTCCTGCTCTTCGTCGACCGCCACTACGGCGGCCTCGTGTTCAACGGGTTCACCGGGTCCCGGGGCGGCAATGCCCTGCTCTGGCCCCGCCTGTTCTGGTTCGGCGCCTTCCCGCTGCTGTGGGCGCTGCTGCTCCCGGCCCTGGGCGCGGTGTCCGACATCGTGCCCGTGTTCGCCCGCCGCCGGCTGTTCAGCCACCAGCGGGCGGTGGTCGCCATCGCCGCCATCGGGGTCCTCTCCTTCGCCGGCTGGGGCAGCGAGGTGGCCAACCTGCGCCGGGCCCGCCCCCTGTTCGCCCTGGGCGTCCTGCTCGTCATGCTTCCGGTCGCATCCCTCATCCTCAACTGGTTGGCCACGGCGGTCACGGCCGTCCGCCAGGACAAGTCGCTCAAGCCGCGGTTCCAGACGGTGCCGATGCTCCACGTGCGGGGCACCCTCGGCCTGCTGCTGCTCGGCCTGGCCGGGGAGTTGGTGGCCGGCCTCGACGCCGGCGGACGCTCGCATCGGAACTACTGGGGCGTCGCCACCCAGCACTCGCTGTTCTTCGGCGCGGCCCTGGTCGGCGCCGTCGCCGCCCTCTACTTCTGGGCCCCCAAGCTGTGGGGCCGGCACCTCTCGGAGAAGCTGGGCAAGCTCCAGTTCCTCGCCCTCGTCGGCGGCCTCTTCCTCACCGTCCTGCCCATGTTCGTCCTCGGGATCCAGGACATGGGCGCCCACACCTCCAGCTACGTCACCGACTCCGACTGGGGCCCGGCCAACCTGGTCGCCACCGTCGGCGGCGCCATCCTGATGCTGGGCGTGCTCCTCCTGATCCTGAACCTGCTGGTCAGCGTGGTGGCGGGCAAGGGCGAAGCCGCCGGGTCCGACCCGTGGGGCGGCCACACCCTCGAGTGGAGCACTACCTCACCGCCGCCCGTCGACAACTTCCGCGTCCTCCCCGAGGTGCGCTCCGAGACGCCCCTCCTCGACCTGGCCCAGACCGAGACCCAGCCCCGATGAGGCAAGCCTGATGGTGCATTCCTGTTCAAGGCGATGCTCATGACAGCCGTGACCGCGGCCGCCCGCACCGACGCCACCCCGGCCGCCGCCCCGGCGGCGCCGTTGGCCCTGCCCAGCGGGGTCAAGCCCACGCCGGCGCGGGTCCTGCCCGACCGCACCCGGGCCCTCGGCACCTACCTGTTCATGGTGGCCGACGCCATGGTGCTCTCCACCATCGTGGCCGCCTACTTCGCCATCAAGGACGGGTCGTCGGCCTGGCCGCCCGTCGACGTCGGCGTCGGCACCTACATCCCGTTCATCGTCACCATCACCCTCACCATGGCCGCCTGCTCGGCCAAGTGGGCGATCAACTCGGTCCGCGAGAACGACTCGCGCAACGTCGCCATCGCCCTGGTCTTCACCATCTTCCTCGGGATCGCGGCGGCCAACGCCGAGTGGGCCGCCTTCGGCAAGGCCGGCTTCGGCGTCGGCGACCACGCCTACGGCACCTTCTACTACGTGCTCATCGGCTACCACCTGGCCCACCTGCTGGCCGGCGTCGTGCTGCTGGGCCTCCTCGCCGGACGCTCGCTGGCCGGCCACTTCTCGGCCGATCACCACGACCCGCTGCGCAGCGGCATCCTGTTCTTCCAGTACACCAACGCCATCTGGTTCGCGGTGGCCACCGTGCTGTTCGTGTTCAGCCGGGTCCACGGCTGATGGCCAAGTCCGCCGTCCTCACCCAGCCGTCGCGCATCTTCCTCCCCGTGGCGGGCGCTTCCCTGGGGTTGGGGTTCGTCTACGGCGCCTTCACCGGCGACTGGCTGGGCATCAGCCTCTACCTGCTGTTGATGTGCGTGGCCGGCTTCGCCGGGGTGGTGGTGGCCGGCTTCCGGGTCAACGACGCCCCCGAGTGGATCGCACCCGACGCCGACCCGCCCGCCTACCACGAGGTCGCCCGCACGCCCCTGCCGGCCGGCGGGGCCTGGCCCTTCACCGCCGCCCTGGCCGTCACCCTGCTCCTGCTGGGCCTGGTCGTGGGCCCCCTCCCCGCCTACTTCGGCCTCGGCCTCGGCCTGGTCACCGTCGCCGGCTGGCTGGCCCAGGTGTCGGCCGACACCACCGGCCGGCAGATCAACCTCCTGCCCATCGGCATACCGGTGCTGGGGCTGTTCTGCATCGCCTCCCTGATGTTCTTCATGTCCCGCATCCTGCTGGCGGTGCCGGAGCAGGCGTCGACCTTCATTGCCTTGGCGGTGGCCGTCGCCGTGCTGGGGATGGCCACCCTCCTCGCCACCCGGCCCTCCATCCCCGCCCGCACCATGGTGTCGGTGCTGGGCGTGGCCGGCGTGCTGATGATCGCGGGCGGGCTGGTGGCGGCGGCGGCGGGCGAGCGGAAGATCGAGCACCACGCCGGGGCGGAGAGCGGCCATGCTCCCGGCGCGGTGGAGATCGCGGCCAAGGACATCGCCTTCGACATCAAGGAGATGAACCTGCCGGCCAACGGCCCGGCCGAGGTCGTCTTCAAGAACGACGACAAGGGCATCCCCCACAACGTCTCCTTCTACGCCGGCGCCGATGCCACCGCCCCGCCGATCCACAAGGGCGACATCGTGGCCGGCCCGGGCGAGATCGTCTACGACTTCACCACCCCCGCCGCCGGCGAGTACTACTTCCAGTGCGACGTCCACCCCAACATGAGTGGCAAGGCCCACGTTGCCTGAGCCTTTGATTTCGGGGGGGGGTCGGGGGGCGGAGCCCCCCGACTGTAATTGGACGGGTGGCAAGGGAGGCGTAAGAGTCGACGATGTGAACGGCTTCACGAGCCCACCGGCAGCGACCAGGGGCCGGCGCCTGTACGCCCTCGCCACCGGCGGGCTGCTCCTCGCCCTCAGCGCCTGCGCCGAGAAGGCGCCCCAGGACACGATGGAGCCGGCGGGGCCGGTCTCCCGCAAGATCCTCCACCTCAGCGAGCCGGTGTTCCTCATCGCCGGCGTCTTCCTGGTCTTGATACCCGCGCTCGTCCTCTACTCCGTGCTCAAGTTCCGCGATCGGCCCGGCAGTCCCGAGCCGCAGCAGGTCCACGGCAACACCAAGCTGGAGGTGGGCTGGACCCTCATCCCGGCCCTGATCCTGTTCTCCATCGCCATCCCCACCATCAAGACGATCTTCGACCTCAGCAAGAAGCCGGCCAACGCCCTCCAGGTCACCGTGATCGGCCACCAGTTCTGGTGGGAGTACCGGTACGACGACCTGGGCATCACCACCGCCAACGAGCTCAGCATCGTCGCCGGCCAGCCGGTGGAGCTCACCCTGGAGAGCATCGACGTGATCCACAGCTACTGGATCCCGCCCCTGGCCGGGAAGACCGACGTCATCCCCGGCCGTCAGAACCACATGAGCTTCGAGGCCGACAAGCCCGGCACCTTCCTGGGGCAGTGCACCGAGTTCTGCGGCCTCTCCCACGCCAACATGCGGGCCCGGGCCGTCGCCTACACCCAGGCCGACTTCGACACCTGGGTCGCCCGCCAGAAGAGCGCGGCCGTCACCCCGCCCGCGGGCACTGAGGCGGCCGATGGCCTCGCCCTCTTCAACGGCAAGGGCTGCGCCGGTTGCCACACCGTCGCCGGTGTGTCGCAGGGCAAGGTCGGCCCCGACCTCACCCACCTGCAGAGCCGGGCGACGTTCGCCGGCAGCATCTTCGCCCTCAACGAGGACAACCTGCGGACCTGGCTCGAAAACCCGCCCGCGGTCAAGCCGGGCTCGGTGATGCCCGACCTGGGGCTCACCGAGGACGAGATCACCCAGCTCATCGCCTATCTGGAGACGTTGCAGTGACCGAACCCGTCGCATCCCTCGCTACCAGGCGGGCCTGAATGGCCATCGTCACCCAGCCCGCCCCGGCGGCGCCCGCCTCGCCCGGCACGCCCGCCGCCACCCCCTCGACCCCCACCCGGTTCCTCCGCCGGCCCACCGGCGAGGTCAAGGGCCTGTGGGGCTGGATCACCACCGTCGACCACAAGAAGATCGGTGTCCTCTACGGGGTCACGGCCATGATCTTCTTCCTCATCGGCGGGGTCGAGGCGCTCCTGCTGCGGATCCAGTTGGGTTCCCCCAACAACACCTTCCTCAGCGCCGACGCCTACAACCAGATCTTCACCATGCACGGAACCACCATGATCTTCCTGGTGATCATGCCGCTGTCGGCCGGACTGGCCAACTACCTGCTGCCGCTCATGATCGGCGCCCGCGACGTGGCCTTCCCCCGCCTCAACGCCTTCGGCTACTGGGTGTTCATCGTCGGCGGGCTGTTCATGTACTCCAGCTTCTTCCTGGGCGGGGCGCCCAACGGCGGCTGGTTCGGCTACGCCCCCCTCACCCGCAACATGCCCGGGCACAACATCGACTACTGGGTCTTCGGCCTCCAGATCCTCGGTATCGCGTCGCTGTCGGGCGCCGTCAACCTCATCGTCACCGTCATCAACATGCGCGCCCCAGGCATGAGCCTCATGCGGATGCCCATCTTCGTGTGGATGTCGCTGGTGGCCCAGTTCCTGCTGCTCTTCGCCATCCCGGTCATCACCGTGGCCCTGTTCCTGCTCAGCTTCGACCGGCTCTTCTCCACCAACTTCTTCAACGCGGACGCGGGTGCGGACCCACTTCTCTGGCAACACCTCTTCTGGCTCTTCGGCCATCCGGAGGTCTATATCCTGATCCTCCCGGCGATGGGGATCGTGTCCGAGGTCCTCCCCGTCTTCTCCCGGAAACCCCTGTTCGGCTACCAGGTGATGGTGTTCTCGGGCATCGCCATCGGCTTCATGGGCTGGGGTGTGTGGGCCCACCACATGTTCGCCACCGGCCTCGGCCCCGTCGCCCTGTCCGCCTTCAGCGCCTCCACCATGTTCATCGCGGTGCCAACCGGCGTGAAGATCTTCAACTGGATCAGCACCCTGTGGAAGGGGAAGATCCGGCTCACGACACCCCTGCTGTTCGCAGTCGGGTTCGTGACCATGTTCACCATCGGCGGGCTGTCGGGCGTCACCCACGCCGTCGTCCCGTCCGACACCCAGCAGACCGACACCTACTACATCGTCGCCCACTTCCACTACGTGCTCTTCGGCGGCAGCATCTTCGGCCTCTTCGCCGGGCTCTACTACTGGTACCCCAAGCTCACCGGCCGCCTGCTGTCCGATCGCATCGGCAAGCTCCACTTCTGGCTGACGCTCATCGGGTTCAACGCCACCTTCGCCCCGTTCCACGTCCTGGGGCTGCAGGGCATGCCCCGGCGCATCTACACCTACCCCACGGGTCGGGGCTGGGACGTCTGGAACTTCGTGGCCACCATCGGCTCGTTCTGCATCGCCCTGTCGGTCCTGGTGTTCATGTACAACCTCTGGGTCAGCCGCAAGGGCCCGCACGTGGGCGACGACCCCTGGGACGCCCGCACCCTGGAGTGGTCCATCCCGTCCCCCCCGCCCGAGTACAACTTCAAGGTCGTCCCCGTCGTCACCGCCCGGGACGACTTCTGGCACCAGAAGTACACCGAGGACGAGAACGGCCGGGCGGTGCTGCGGGTGAAAGCCCTGCCCGCCGACGCCAAGGTGTCTCCCCAGGCGGAGGCCACCGACGAGGTGGAGCACTCCACCGACGTGGCCGTGGCCGAGGGTGACGGGCTCGACGGCCGCGAAGGGGCCCACGACGACGAGCACGGCGGTGCAGACGACGACGCTCATGGGGACCACGAGGAGCACGTGCACATCCACCTGCCCTCGCCCTCCTACTGGCCCATGTTCACCGCCATCGGCCTGGCCGTCATCTGTTACGGGATGATCTACAAGTGGTGGATCGTGGCCGCCCTGGGCGGCGTCTGGCTGCTGGGCGGCATCTACTCCTGGGGCCTGGAGCCGGCCACCGCGCCGGAGCCGCCCGAGGAGCACAACGGTGACCACGCCGAACTGGCTCCTGACGGCGACCCCTCCGACACCTCCCCTTCCGAGGACCTGCAGCCGGCAGGCCAGGCATGACCGTCACCGACCACGACGTCTCCGCATCGGAAGGCAGCCACCTCGAGGTGGAGCCGGGTCATCCCCCCACCTCCACCGGGCTCAGCAACGAGAAGGTGGCGATCTGGGCCTTCCTGGGCTCGGAGTGCCTCCTCTTCGGCGGGCTGATCTCCACCTACCTGCTGTACAAGGGCCAGAGCGAGCCGGGGACGATCAAGCCCCACGACATCTTCGACATCCCCTACACGTCGGTCAGCTCGTTCGTCCTGCTCATGAGCAGCCTCACCATGGTGCTGGCCCTGTCGGCCATCCAGAGGGGCGACCACCGGGCCCTGCGGGTCTGGCTGCTCACCACCGCCGTGCTGGGTGGGAGCTTCGTCGCCGGCCAGTGCTACGAGTTCACCGTCTTCGTGCGGGAAGGCCTCAACCTCCGCACCAACCTCTTCGGCAGCAGCTTCTACATCATGACGGGCTTCCACGGGGCCCACGTCACCATCGGCGTGCTCATGCTCCTGTCGCTGTGGAGCATGTCGCTGAAGGGGAAGCTACCTTCGGAGAAAGCGGAGGTGGTCGAGCTCATCGGCCTCTACTGGCACTTCGTCGACATCGTCTGGATCGTGATCTTCACCTTGGTGTACCTGATCCCATGAGCATGACCGACCCCACCGGAGGACCGGTCGTCGAGAGCCCGCCCGAGCACGGGGGGCCGGAGCACGGCGCCGCCCACGAGCACCCGAGCGACCTCCAGTACGTCTACATCGCCCTCTTCCTGGCCGCCGTCACCGCGGCCGAGGTGGCCGTCTACTACGTGAAGGCCCTCGAGGGGCTGCTGGTGTACATCCTGGTGGTGATGGCGGTGGTGAAGTTCAGCGTCGTCGTCATGTTCTTCATGCACCTTCGCTTCGACAGCAAGCTGTTCCGCCGCCTCTTCATCACCGGCATCATCCTGGCTCTGTTCTGCTACGTCAGCGTGCTGTCGACGTTCCACATTTGGCACCGCTAGCGGCCTCGGCCGTCCCCTTCCCGGCCTGGCACGCCCACTTCGACAGCTGGGCGCTGTTCTCCCTCATCATCCTCGGCTACGTGGTGGCCCTGCGCCGGGAGCGGGCCCGCCGGGGCCCTGACGGCGATCCGGTCGCCACCCGGGGCCAGCTGTGGGCCTTCGGGCTGGGCATGGCCTTCATGTGGGGCCTCTCGGACTGGCCCATGCACGACCTGGCCGAGGGCTACCTCTACTCCGTCCACATGGCCCAGCACCTCACCCTGACGCTCGTGGTGGCGCCGCTCCTGCTGATGGGCACGCCCGCGTGGCTGGCCCGGCGCCTGCTGAGCCCACCCGGCCTGCTCAAGATCGTGCGGGCCTTCAGCAAGCCCGCGCTGGCGCTGTTCCAGGCCAACCTCATCCTCGTCCTCAGCCACTGGCCGGCGGTGGTGGAGGCCACCGTCGTCCACCACCCGCTGCACTTCATGGCCCACGCCGTCCTGCTCACCTCGGCCGTGCTCATGTGGTTCCCGGTGCTGAGCCCGCTACCCGAGGTCCCCCGGCTGAAGCCGCCGGTGCAGATGCTGTACCTCTTCCTGCAGACGGTGGTGCCCACGGTGCCGGCCTCGTTCCTCACCTTCGGCAAGAAGCCGCTGTACCCGATCTACGAGACCTTCCCCCGGCTGTGGCACATCTCCGCCCTCAACGACCAGCTCTTCGCGGGGTTGATCATGAAGGTGGGCGCCGGGTCGTACCTGTGGATCGTGATCGCGGTGATCTTCTTCCGCTGGTACGCCAAGGAGGAGGCGACCAACCAGGAGTACGGCGACGGCCCCGGCCTGCTGCTGTGGGACGACGTCGAGAAGGAGCTGGCCCGCCTGGGCCCGGCGACCAAGGTGGAGCCGCCCGGCAGCGAATGAGAACCATTCTCATCCAGGCTGCTACCATCCGGGCGTGCGTAGAACCCGATCCCTGATCGCTCTGCTTGCCTGTCTGGTCCTGTTGGGCGGCTGCAAAGTCGGTGAGGGCGGAGGGTCGGGCGACGGGCGGGTGTCGGTGGTGGCCAGCTTCTACCCCCTGGTCGACGCCACCCGGGGGGTTGGCGGCGAGCGGATCGACGTCACCAACCTCACGCCGGTGGGCGTCGAGCCCCACGACGTCGAGCTCAACCCCCGCCAGATCGACCTGGTGGCCACCGCCGACGTCGTCATCTACCTCGGGGGCGGGTTCCAGCCGGCGGTGGAGGACGCGGTCCGGCGGGTGGGCAAGGCGGTCGACGTGCGGGCCGGGCTGGGCGACGAGGCGGCCACGGCCGACCCTCACGTATGGCTCGACCCGGTGCTGTTCGGGAAGGTGGTCGACGGGATCGAGGCGGCCCTGGTCGACGTCGACCCGGCCGGAGCCGACGCCTACCGGGCGGGAGCGACCGACTACCGGCGCCGCCTGGCCGAGCTCGACGCCGAGTACCGGGCCGGCCTGGCCGACTGCGATCGGCGCACGATCGTCACCAGCCACGAGGCGTTCGGGTACCTGGCCCGCCGCTACCGCCTGGAGCAGGTGGCCATCTCCGGCCTGTCCCCCGACTCCGAGCCCGACCCCCGCCGCCTGGCCGAGCTCACCGACCTGGTCACGAGTCAGGGCGTCACCACCGTCTTCACCGAGGAGCTGGTCTCCCCACGCGTGGCGGAGACCCTCGCCCGGGAGGCAGGCGTGAAGACGGCTGTCCTCAGCACCATCGAGGGCGTGGCCAAGGACAGCCCCGACGACTACTTCTCGCTCATGCGGGCCAACCTGGCCACCCTGCGGGCCGCCCTCGGCTGCCGGTAACCGGCAGCCGGCCGCCTACCGTACGGACGGGAGTCCCTTACCCTGCAGGTGTGCAGTTCCGCCTCCTGGGGTTCCCGATCCGGATCGAGCCCCTGTTCTTCGTGATCATGGGCATGTTCGGCTTCGCCGGCGGGCGGGAGGGCCTGTTCGTCGTCGAGTGGATCGTGGTCGCCGGGTTCGGGATCCTCGTCCACGAGCTGGGCCACGCGGTGGCCTTCCGTCGGTTCGGCTCCGAGGCCGCGATCACCCTCCACGGCTTCGGAGGCTTCACCACGGGGACGGCCCAGCCTCCCCGCCGGTCGATGGTGGTCAGCCTGGCCGGGCCCCTCACCGGCTTCGCCGCGGGGGCGGTGGCCATCTGGCTCTACCGCTCGGTGGGCGACAGCTCCGAGCTGGTGCACAGCGCCCTGTCCGACCTGATCTTCGTCACCCTCGCGTGGGGCGTGTTCAACCTGCTGCCCATCCTCCCCCTCGACGGCGGCGCAGTGATGGCGTCGGTCCTGGAGCAGGCCACGGGGGGCGGCGGCCAACGGGCGGCCCGGGTCGTCTCGCTGGTGGTGGCGGCGGCGCTGGCGGTGGTCGGCATCCTGGTCAAGGAGCCGTTCGTGGCCATGATCGCCGTCTTCTTCGGGTTCCAGAACTGGCAGGTGCTGGCCGGAGCCCGGGACCAGCCCGACCTGGAGCGCGTCCGGGAAGGACGGGCCGCGCTCCTGCGGGGCGACGTGACCCGGGCCGCCGAGGTGGCCCAGGAGGTGACCGCGGGACGCACGTCGGGCCGGGTCCAGACCGCGGGCCTGGAGCTGCTGGCGTGGTCCCAGCTGGCCGCCCGCCGCCCGGCCGAGGCCGAGGCCGCCCTCCACCGGCTGGGGGGCGGGATCACCGCCAGCCAGCTGGTGCGCACGTCGGTCGAGCTGGCCGCGGGCCGGCCCGCCCCGGCGTTGGCCGTCGCCTTCGGCAGCTGCGACGACTCGGTGGCGGCGGTGGTGGCGGCGGGCCTGGTGGTGGAGCACGACCTCCTCGACCAGGTGCTGGAGGACGTGGCCGGCCTCCCCGAGGCCCAGGCGGTGACCGCGCTGCGGGCGCTCCAGCTGGGCCTCCACCACTCAGGCCTGTTCCGGCAGGCGGCCCGGGTGGGCGAGGTGCTCTTCGGGCGGGCCCCCGACGGCGTGGTGGCCTACAACCTGGCCTGCAGCTGGGCCTGCGCCAACGACGCCCAGGAGGCCCTCACCTGGCTCCACCGGGCCGTCGACCTCGGCTGGCGGGACACCGAGGTCCTCGACGCCGACCCCAACTTCGACCTCATCCGCGCCACCGACGGCTACCGGGCCGTCCGGGCGTGGATCGAGACCGGCCCCGACCCGGCCCAGTGAACAAGGCGTAGCCTTCGGCCATGAGTGACGAGGACGCTCCGTCGCCGCCGCCCGTCTACGGGATCGTGGAGCTGGCCGCCCGCATCGACAAGACGACGGACGAGATCGAGAAGTGGCTGAGCGAGGGCCGGCTCCCGCCGCCCACCGAGCTCACCATCGGCCTGGTGTGGACCGGTGACGTGGTCGAGGCCTGGATCCTCGACGAGGTCGACGTGGCCTCCAAGGCCCGGCGGGCGGAGGAGGCCGGCGTGCGGAAGGCCCAGGAGGCCAAGCTCAAGCCCCGGGCCTGGCAGCTGTCCGGCGGCGTGGCCAACGCCCACGCCCGGGGCCTGTCGGAAGCGGAGTGGCTGAACGAGGGCGAGCACCCCGCAGCCAAGCGCATCGCCCGGGGCGAGGACGCCGACGTCGTCGAGGCCGTCAAAGCCGCCAACCTCTGGCCCTGGCCCTGACCCAACTGGTGACGATCGGCGGCGTCAGGGCCCCCGCAATCGTCACCAGTTCGGGTGTGGATGCCGGGACGCTACGGTCCCCAACGTGATCGACGCCCGCCGGCTGCGTACCGACCTCGACGGGGTCACGGCCGCCCTCGGCCGGCGCGGCATCCCCGCGGCGGAGGTCGAGCGGCTGGCCGGGCTCGACCGGCGGGAGCGCACCCTCAAGTCGAAGGCCGACGACCTGCGGGCTCGGGTGAAGACCCTGTCCAAGTTGGTCGGCGAGGCCCGGCGGGCGGGCGACCCGGCCACCGCCGACGTCCATGCCGCGGAGAGCCGGGCCGTGGGCGAGGAGAGCAGGGCGGTCGACGCCGAAGCGGCGGCGGTGGCGGCCGAGCTGCGCGACGCCCTCCTGCGCACCCCCAACCTCCCGTCCCCCGACGCCCCCGACGGGCTCAGCGAGGCCGACAACCAGGTCATCCGCATCGAGGGCTTCGACGGCCCCGACGCCTACGGGCCCCACCAGCGGGTCCCCCACTGGGACATCGGCACCGAGCTGGGCATCCTCGACCTGGAGGCGGGCGCTCGCCTGTCGGGGTCGATGTTCCCCCTCTACCGGGGCGAGGGTGCCCGCCTGGTGCGGGCCCTGTGCCAGCTCGCCCTCGACCTCAACCGCGACGCCTACGAGGAGATCCGCCCCCCCACGCTCGTGCGCACCGAGACCATGGTGTCCACCGGCCACCTGCCCAAGTTCGAGGACGACGCCTACCACCTCGAGCGCGACGACCTCTGGGCCATCCCCACGGCCGAGGTGCCCCTCACGTCGCTCGGCCGCGACCAGGTCTTCGCCGAGGCCGACCTGCCGGTGAGGCTGATGGCCCACACGTCGTGCTTCCGGCGGGAGGCGGGCTCCGCCGGACGGGACACCCGCGGCCTGCTGCGGGTCCACGAGTTCGACAAGGTCGAGATCCTGGCCTACGCCACGCCGGAGCAGGCGGCCGAGGTCCACGCCGACATCCTGCGCCGGGCGGAGGCCGCCCTGTCCTCCCTCGGCCTCGCCTACCGGGTGCTCGACCTCTGCGCCGGCGACCTGGGGTCGTCGTCGGCCCGCACCTTCGACCTCGAGGTCTACGCCCCCGGCTGCGACATGTGGCTGGAGGCGTCGTCGGTGTCGTGGTTCTCCGACTACCAGGCCCGCCGGGCCAACATCCGCTACAAGCCGGCAGCCGGCGGTCCGGGCGGCACCGTCGTGGCCAACACCCTCAACGGCTCCGCCCTGGCCGTCCCCCGGGTGTGGGCCGCGGTGGTGGAGACCCACCGCCAGCCGGACGGATCGATCGCCCTCCCCCCCGCGCTCCAGCCCTACTTCGGCGGCGCCACCTCTATTTCCGCTCGACCTTCCTGACACCCCGGCCCTCCCGCCACGACTCGATGTCGAGGTGGTCGCCGGCCGGCTTCACCGTCGACACCTCCTTCACGTCGGCCTTGAACAGGGGAAATCGCTCGGGCGGCCCCGAGTAGCCGGTGGCGGCGACGAACGCCTCCACGAAGCGGGCGAACTCGTCGTCGTCGTGGACCTCCACCAGGACCCCGCCGACCTTGGCGTCGCCGTCGGTGACGTTCTTGTCGGTGGTGGCGCTGTGGAGGGCGAAGCGGGGATCACGGACGACGTCGGCCGCCTTCAGCGAACCCGGCATCATGCCCAACCACAGCTCCCCCAGGGCGAACAGCGGCTCGATGCCACTGATGCGAGGCGACCCGTCCCGCCGGAGGGTGGCCAGCAGCCCCATCCCGTGGGCCTCGAAGCGGGCCCGGACGAGGGCGGCCAGCTCGGGAGCGGCCGCTTCGACATCGGTCCAGGACGCCATCCACCCATCCTGACCCACCGCCATGAGCAAGAAACACCGAAAATATGGCCCAGGTGGGCCATGTTTTGGGCCCGCCAACCCTTCAGGCTGCCCATCAGGAGACGATCTCAGGAGGTCACGATGGACAGTCACCGACGCACAACGGGGAGCGGGACGTCGGAAGGCCGGAGGCTCCGAGCGCGCTTCGTGCTCGCCGGCATCGCCATCGCCATGGCCTTCACCGTCGCCCTCGCCGCTCCCGCCCACGCGGGCTGGGTGGCGGTGCACGAGTTCGGCAGCCGGGGAGCCGGCCCCGGTCAGTTCGAGTACGCCGCGTTCGTCGCCATCGACGGCGAGGGGAACCTCTATGTGACGGACGAGGTTAACGACAACCTCCAGAAGTTCAGTCCCAGCGGCGCGTTTCTCGGCACTCTCGCGACCGCAGGATCGGGGCCCGGACAGCTCGATAACCCAGCCGGCATCGACATCGACCCCTCGGGCAACATCTGGGTGGTCGATTCCGACAACTTCCGGGTGCAGAAATTCGACGCCGACGGCGACTTCCTGCTCGAAACCGGCAGCGAGGGCACCGGCCCCGGACAGTTCAGTGAGCTCACGGAGGGCATCGCCGCCGACGCCGCCGGCAACGTCTACGTGGCCGACCGCTACGGGCAACGCATCGAGAAGTTCGACAGCAACGGCAACTTCCTGCTGGAGTTCGGTAGCCCCGGATCGGGGCCGGGGCAGTTCAACTGGCCCTTCGACATCGCGATCGACGCGGCCGGCGACCTCTACATCCCCGACGCGGAGAACGACCGGGTGCAGAAGTTCACCCCCGCCGGCTCGTTCCTCTCGACGTTCGGCACTACAGGCAGCGACCCCGGCCAGCTCAACTTCCCGCTGCGGGTCGCGGTGGATGGCGACGGGAACATCGTCGTCGTCGACAACCACAACAACCGGGTGCAGAAGTTCAGCCCCAGCGGCACCTTCCTGGACGAATTCGGCCGTCCCGGCTCGGGTCCCGGTGAGCTCGACGCTCCCTACGGCGTCGCCATCGATGCCGCGGGCGCGGTGTGGGTCGTCGACACCCTCAACAACCGCCTGCAGAAGTTCGTGGAGGACGTCGCCGCCCCGGCCATCACCATCACCACGCCGGCCGACGGCGCCACCTACTCGGTGGGCGAGTCGGTACTGGCCGACTACTCCTGCGAGGAGGTCGGCGTGGCCCCTCCCTGGTACTGCGAGGGGCCAGTGGCCGATGGCGACCCGATCGACACCTCCGCCCCCGGCACCTACGAGTTCACCGTCTACGCCGCCGACGACGTCGAAAATGCATCGAACCTGACCCACACCTACACGGTGGTGGACCAGCCGCCGGTGGCCACGGCTGACTCCTACACCACCGACGAGGACACCAGCCTCAACGCGGTCGCGCCCGGGGTCCTGGGCAACGACACTGACCCCGAAGGCGGATCGCTGAGCGCCGAGGAGGTGACGGGGCCGGCCCACGGCTCGTTGACCCTCAATGCCGACGGCTCCTTCACCTTCACCCCGGACGCCAACTTCAACGGCTCCGACTCCTTCACCTACGTGGCGGTGGACGAGGCCGGCGGCGAGTCAGCGGACACAACGGTGACCATCACCGTCAATTCCCGCGACGACTTCCCGGTGGCCACCGACGACGCCTACCTCACCAACGAGGACACGTCCCTGAACGTGCCCGCCCCGGGCGTGCTGGGCAACGACACCGACGTGGACGGCGACCCGCTGACCGCATCCTTGCGCCAGTCTCCGGACCACGGCACGGCCGTCGTCAACCCGGATGGGTCGTTCACCTACACCCCGGCGACCAACTTCAACGGCACCGACTCGTTCACCTACAAGATCGATGGCGGCCCGCTGAAGAAGGAGCCCATCACGGCCACCGTCACCATCACCGTCAACGCGGTCAACGACGCCCCCGTGGCGGTGGACGACGCCTACGTCACCAACGAGGACACGCCCCTGAGCGTCCCCGTGCTGGGCAACGACTCCGATGTCGAAGGGTCGGCTTTGACCGTCGCCGTGGTCACGGGACCGTCCATCGGTTCAGTCGTCCTCAACCCGGATCAGTCCTTCACCTACACGCCCGCCGCCAACGCCAACGGGTCCGACTCCTTCACCTACCGGGCCAGCGACGGCGCTGCGCAATCCAACGTGGCCACGGTCAACATCACCGTCGTCCCGGTCAACGACGCCCCCGTGGCGGTGAACGACGCCTCCACGACCGACGAGGACACCACCGTCGACATCGACGTCGCCGTCAACGACACCGACGTGGACAACGCCAACGCCGACCTGCGGGCGGTCTCGGTGAGCTCCGCCACCGGTGGCACGGCCACGCTCCAGCCCGACGGCCGCACCGTGCGCTTCGTGCCCGCGGCCAACGCCAACAGCCTCAACAGGCCCGGTGGGTTCTCCTTCACCTACCAGGCCCGCGATGGAGCGCTGACCTCGGCCAACACGGCCACCGTGTCCATCACTGTCAACCCGGTCAACGACGCTCCCCTGCTGGCGCCCGTCCCGAGCCAGAGCGGGCGCTGGGGCAACGTGCTGACCGTCGACGCCGACGCCATCGACGTCGACGTGCCGGCCGACACCCTCACGTACTCCCTGGCCACGGCCCCCGCGGGTGCCGCCATCGACGCCGCCACCGGGGTCGTCACCTGGACTCCGACCGCGGCCCAGGTGGGGACGGCGAACTTCGTCGTCCAGGTCGACGACGGCGGGACCCCGAACCTGTCGGCCCAGACCTCGTTCACGATGACGGTCACCCGGCGCCCGAGCCTGCTCGTCTACACCGGGGACACCATCGGGCAGTTCTCCGACCCGGCGACGGTGAAGGCCACCCTCACCGACGACGGCGGCGGGGCCCTGCAGGGCCAGCCGGTGAGCGGCAAGACGGTGGTCTTCAACATCGGGTCCCAGACCACGGCCGGCTCCACCGACGGCTCCGGCCTGGCCCAGGCCAGCATCACCCTGAACCAGCCCGCGGCCAGCCCCGGCGTGGTGGCCTTGTTCGCCGGCGACGGCGCCTACCTGGCCGACACCGAGGTCGACCCCTTCACCATCACGCCCGAGAACGCCACCGTGGCCTGGACCGGGCAGAGCCTGGTCGTGGCCATCGGCTCGCCCGTCAACCTCTCGGGGACGGTGGCCGAAGCGGCGGACGGCAGCCTCGGCAACCGCCTCGACGCCACCCAGCTGCGCTTCACCGTGAGGCGCACCAGCAACGGCACCGTGGTCGGCACCTGCACCGCCTCCGTCACCGCCACGGGGCCGGGATCGGGCTCCGGCGCCTGCCCGCTCAATCTCGGCATCGGCCTCTACACGGTCACCGTCGAGCTGGTCGGAAACGGCTACTACGCCGCTCCGCCCGTCACGTCGCCGACGATGATCGTGGTCGCGATCTAGCCGGCACCGATGGCCCCACCCTCCGACCCGCCGCTTGGCGGCTGGGGGGTGGGGCCATTGGTCGGCGGCGTCCGACCGCGATGACGCCGCCGATATAGTAAGAATGGTTCTCATTTCGTAAGAAGGGCGGGGTCGTGACGATCCTCAGCGCGGAGGGCGTGTCGTTCGCCTACGGCGACGATGTGGTGCTCGACGGGGTCACGTTCAGCCTCGACGCGGGTGAGTTCGTCGCCCTGGTGGGACCCAACGGGTCGGGCAAGTCCACCCTCCTGCGGGTGCTCCTCGGCCTCCTCAGACCTACCGCCGGGAAGGTCAAGGTCTTCGGCGAGGACCCCCGCCATCTCCACGACCGGTGGCGGCTGGGCTACGTGCCCCAGCGGCCGGCCCTGGCTCGGGAGGTGCCGGCGTCGGTGCAGGAGGTGGTGGCCGCCGGCCGCCTGGCCCGGAGCGGCTGGCGGGGACGGATGGGCCCCGCCGACCGGGTCGCCATCGACCACGCCCTGGAGGCGGTGGCTCTGCGCGATCTCCGCGACCGGCCGGTGAGCGAGTTGTCGGGCGGCCAGCAGCAGCGGTCGTTCATCGCCAAGGCCCTGGCCAGCGAGCCCGAGCTGCTCGTGCTCGACGAGCCGGTGGCCGGCGTCGACGCCGAGTCCCAGAAGCGCTTCGCCGACTCCCTCACCCACCTGGTCGACGAGCACGGCGCCGGCGTCCTGCTGGTGTCGCACGAGCTGGGGTCGGTGGCCCATGCCCTCGACCGGGTCCTCGTCCTCAAGCAGAAGATCATCTTCGACGGGCCCCCGTCGGAGCTGGGCGACCCCAACGCCCGGCTGGCCGTGGAGCGGGCCCACGTGCCCCTGTGGCTGGAGGGGCTGGGCTAAGTGCTCCCGCTCCCGTTTCCCTTCGATCGTGACTACATGCAGCTGGCCCTGGTGGCGGGCGTGGTGGTGGGCGCCTGTGCCCCCCTGATCGGCACGTTCCTGGTCCAGCGCCGGCTGTCGCTGCTGGGCGACGGCATCGGCCACCTGGCCTTCGCCGGGGTCGCGGCCGGGCTGCTGCTCGGCGTGTGGCCGGTGTGGGCGGCCCTGGTGGTGGCCGTCACCGGCGCCCTCAGCCTGGAACGGCTGCGCTCCCGGGGCCAGGCGTCGGCCGACCTGGCCCTGGCCCTGTTCCTCTACTCGGGCATCGCCGCCGGCGTGGTCCTGGTGGGGCTATCCGACTCGTTCAACGCGGGCCTGCTGACCTACCTCTTCGGCGGCATCCTCACCGTCACCCGCCAGGACGTGGTGGTCGTGGCCGCCCTCGGCGTGGTCATCGTGACCGCGGTGGCGGTGTGCGGCCGCGCCTTGTTCGCGGTGGTGCTCGACGAGGAGTCGTCGCGGGTGGGCGGGCTGCCGGTGGACGGGCTCAACAGCCTGCTGGCGGCCTTGGCCGCGGTGACGGTGGTGGCCGCCATGCGGGTGGTCGGAATCCTCCTGGTGGCCGCCCTCATGGTGCTGCCGGTGGCCACCGCCCAGGCCCTGGCCCGGTCGTTCCGGGCCACCCTATGGCTGTCGGCCGTGGTCGGGGTGGTGTCGGTGGTGGTCGGGCTGGCCGCGGCCCGCGTCTGGGGACTGGCCCCCGGCGGCACCATCGTGCTGGTGGCGGCGGCCACGTTCGGGGTCACGTCGGTGGTATCGGGTCGCCACCACGTCCGGACGGGGATGCTGGGCCACTAGGTTCGACAAGGTGACCCCGGCGCAGGTGGCCTTCTCGATCGCGCTGGGCACCCTCACCCTGCTCATCACCGGCTTCGCCCTCTACGTGGCCTCGTCGACCCGCTGGAGCGACCGCTGGTACCGCCGGGGGCGCCGGTGAAGGCCGGGTCGGGGGCACCCAAGTCGGGAGCGACCGTCTACCGGGGCAAGGGCGGGCAGTGGGCGTTCATCGGCCACCGGGTGAGCGGGTTCCTCGTCTTCTTCTTCCTGCTCCTGCACATCGTCGACGTGGCCACCATCCGCTGGCCGGGCGTGTACGACGAGATCCACCGCCTCTACGGCAACGTCCTGCTGCGCTCGTTCGAGGTGGGACTGCTCTTCGCCCTCCTGTTCCACACCCTCAACGGCCTGCGCATCGTGGTTCTCGACTTCTTCCCGGGACAGGTGGCCAACCAGCGCCGGCTGCTCACCGCGGTGGTCGTGGTCACGCTGGCCGCGGGCCTGCCGGGCGCGTTCGTGATCATGAAGCCGTTCGTGGACGGTCATCTGTGACCCTGACCGAGAAGCCGACGCCGCCGACCCGGACTCGGAACTTCGAGACGCGGTCGTGGTTCTTCATGCGCCTGTCGGGCCTGGCCCTGGTGTTCCTGGCCCTGGTCCACTTCTCCGTCACCCACATCGTCAACGACGTGGTCGACACCGACTACGACTTCGTGGCCAACCGCTGGCAGAACCCGCTGTGGCGGATCTTCGACTGGCTGCTGCTGGCCCTGGCCCTGGCCCACGGCCTCAACGGCCTGCGCTGGATCGTGGGCGACTACGTCCGCCGTCCGGGGCTGCGCCGCCTGACCCTGGGCCTGATCTACGGCCTGAGCGGCGCCCTGTTCGCCCTCGGCACCTTCACGATAATCACGTTCTAGCCGGGGCCGCGGTTGCCCCCGCCACTGGAGCCGCTGTTGTCGTCGTCTCCGCCCCCGCCTCCCGGGCCACTGTTCCCACCCCCGCCGCCGTCGTCCATCGCCTCCAGGGCTGCGATCAGCAGCTGGCGCTCGGCGGCGGACAGGCGGGCGTCGGGGTGGAGGCGGACGTAGCGGTCGGGCGGCATCGACCGGTCCTGCACCTTCTCGGCCGCGTCGTGGAGCTTGTCGCCCCCGCCGACCGAGAAGTTGAGGGCGTCCCGGCCCCGGTCGATGTCGTAGCGGACCAGCCACGACATGGGCGCCACGTAGGAGTAGGGCGGCCACTCGGTCTCGTTGCTGTGGCAGTCGTAGCAGGCGGCCCGGGCCAGGCGCTCGGCCTCGGCCGTCGGCCACACCGCCGCCCCCGTCACCGGCGGGTTGGAGTGGCGCCAGCCGTACGGGACCAGCTGCAGCAGCCCGAACCCCACCACGCCGGCCAGCGCCACCGGCTTGACCGCCCTACGCACCCTTCCCATGCCGTCAGTCTCCCCCGCCGGCCCGGCCCCGCGAACCGAACCACCAACAGTCGGCGTTACCGTTCGGACACCGCTCCTGGAGGCACCGTTGCCCGACCGATCCCCCCGTCCCGCCCCCGTCGCACTCGCCATCGCCCTCGCCGTCATCGTGGTGGCGGGGTCGGTCGCCCTCGTCGTCCGCCTCACCCGGGACGACGACGGTCGCCCGTCGGCCACGCCGACGGCCCCGACCACCCCGACCACCGCCGGGTCGGTGACGTCGGGCACCACCACGCCGGACACGTCGCCGTCCAACCTGTCGGCCGACCAGGCCCGCACCGTGGCCGAGCTCAAGACCCAGGTGGCCGAGATCCGCGGCCTCGAGTGGAAGCGCGACCTCCCCATCCGGATCATCTCCGTCGATGAGCTCGACCGGCGGATCCGTGACCTCACCAACATCGAGCGGGCCAAGCATCCCGACGAGGAGAAGGCGATCGAGGCCGTCCTCAAGCTCCTCCAGCTCGTCCCCGCCGACCTCGACTACACCGCCACCATCGACGACCTGCTGGAAGGCGGCGTCCTCGGGTTCTACGACGACGAGGCCAAGGAGCTGTTCGTGGCCGGCGACCCCGACGACGACCTCGACGTGGCCACCCAGTCGACCATGGTCCACGAGCTGAACCACGCCCTCACCGACCAGCACTTCGACTTCGGCACCCGCAACCGCACCCTGTCCGACCAGCACCTGGGCGAGGAGGCCTACGCCCTGTCGGCGATGGTGGAGGGCGACGCCGAGCTGGTGCGCACCATCTGGACCGACGAGAACCTCACCCCCCGCCAGCAGCTGGAGGCCGAGCTGGGCAGCAGCGCCGACCCGTCCGCCTTCGACAACATCCCCGGCTACATCATCGACTCCCTGTACTTCCCCTACGGCGCCGGGCTCGACTTCGCGACCACCCTCCACGACAACGGTGGTTTCGCCGCCGTCGACGACGCCTACCGGCAGCCGCCCACGTCCACCGAGGAGATCCTCCACCCCGACCGGTACATCCCCGGCCGCACGTGGACCCGGCCCGCCCTCCCCGACCTGGCCGCGGCCACCGGCTGCACCGCCGTCGACACCAGCACCATCGGCGAGTTCGACATGAGCCAGACGCTCGACCTCTACCTCCCGGTCGACGACGCGGTTCGGGCCGCCGACGGGTGGAACGGCGACGCCTACCGGCTGGTGCGCTGCGGCGAGGCCACGGGGATGGTGGAACGCTGGCAGGCCGACACGCCGGGCGACCTCACCGAGCTGGCCGACTCCCTGGGCGAGTGGTCCCGACGGTGGAGCGGGACGAACCGGCTGCCGGAGGCCGACGGGCGCTTCTCGGGGCCGGGCGGCAGCGGCCGCATCATCCGCACCGTCGACCGGGTCGACCTCGTCATCGCTTCCGACGCTTCGACTTCTGACCGCCTTTCCTCTGCTGCGCTCGCCGGGTAGCGGCCGCCGCCGCCTTGGCCGCGGCCGCGGCCTTGGCCCGCCGGTTGCGGAGCACGAGCCCGCCCACCAGGAGGGGCGGCACCAGCAGGACCAGGACCACGACCAGGGGTGACGAGCCCCCGCCGGCCGACGCCTTGATCGAGGCGACCACGTAGTAGCCGGGCCCGGCGAACTTCGTCTCCAACCCGTGGCCCGAACCGAGGGGCGTCGTGTCCCGCTTGGCCCACGACTGGCCGTCGGGCGAGAAGAGCAGGAAGTCGGACGGGCCGGCGGCGACGAGGGCCATCGACGACGTGTCGAGCTTGAGGTCGGCGATGGGCTGGTCGGAGGGCTGGTAGGCCATCGCCACCCGGTAGGCGTTGCTCTGGTGGGTCAGGTCGTCGGGAAGGGGACCGAGGGTGAGCACGTCGAGGGGGGTGACGGCGACGTCGATGGCCGTGTCGGGCGGGTGCGGCGTCACCGCCTTCTCCTCCAGCAGGAGGATGGCCTGGCCGTCCTCGGGGGTGACGTTGACGAACGGGCTCCCCTCCGGACCGAAGGGGGCCTCCCGGCTGGCGGGGGTCGGCTGCTGGTTGTCGCGGGCGTTCTCGCCGGGCGGGTTGACCCACCGGTAGGGCACGGGCGGGGCCAGGCCGTCGAACAGCGGCCGGAAGGGACGGTCGGACACCACCATGGTGGCCACCGCGGCCAGGAGGTAGACGGCGGCCAGCCCCAGGCCGACCGCCAGCGTGCCCAAGGACAGGCGGCGTGGCCGGGTCATCACACCTCGATGGGGATGGCGACGAGGGGGCGGGTGGCGAAGGCGGGGGGCCACACCACGGCCTGGGTGCGGGCGTCGACCCACTGCCAGATGACGCTCACCGCAGCCCGGTTCTCGCCCGCGTCAGGCTGGCCGGGGCCGGCGAGGTCGAGGCCGGCGCCGTTGGCCAGGGTGCCGGCGGGCAGCTTGAGCCGGAGGGCGGTGGCGGCCACGTCGGCCGGCGCCAGCGTCGGCGAGGCGGGGAGGACGTGGCCCACCAGGGCCCAGGCGTTGGCGAAGCCGGAGAGGGCGGCCGCGCTCATCTCCTCGTGGTAGCGGTCGCGGAAGTGGGTCCGGGCCCAGTCCAGGGTCCGTCGGCCCTCGTCGGTGAGGGCGTCCGGCTTCACCTGGGCGCCATCGGGCTTGTCCGACGCGAACAGTCCCACCGCGCCGCTGCCGAGGGCGACCGCGAAGGCCGGCATGCAGTAGCTGGAGCTGGTGCCGATACTGGCCTGGAGCGGGACGTGGGCGGCGATGGTGGCCTTGCGCAGGGCGACCCCGTCGTCGAGGTAGGCGGACACGAAGAGCACGTCGGGGCGGACGGCGGCGATCCGGGAGACGAGGTCGGCCGCGCCCCCCTCCTCCACGTCGCGGGCGGCGTAGGGGAAGGCGCCGGCCATCACTCCGCCGCCCCGCTCCACCTCGTGGACGGCCCCCAGGCCGACGGCGCGCCCGTAGGCGTCGTCGACATAGGCCACCGCGTAGCGAAGGTCCGAGGCACCCAGGAGCGGCGAGAGCTGGTCCCGGACGAACTCGACCGCGGCCTGGCCCAGGTGGCCGCCCTGGGGCGCGATGCGGAAGAACGACTGTCCGGGGACGGCCCCGTCGTCGGTGGTGAGCTCGCCCACCGCGCCCGTCTCCCACAGGAGCATGCCCTCCCGGGCGGCGGTGGCCGCGGCCGGGGCGGAGATGGTGCTCCCATAGGTGCCGAGGACGATGTCGACGCCGTCGCCCTTGAGGGCGCGCATGGCCGTGGGCGCGGCCGAGCCGGTGTCGACGTCGACCAGCTCGAGCTTGATGCGGCGCCCGGGGAGGGTCTTGTCGTGGTTGGCCAGCTCCACCGCCAGGCGGGCGCCGCGCTCCTCGTCGACCCCGCCCGGGCCCTGCCGGCCGGAGACGGGATAGAGGGCGCCGATGGTGACGGTGTCGCGCCCGTCGCCCACGACGCCGCAGGCGGACACGGCCAGGGCGGCGACCAGGAGGATGGGAGCCAGGCGGCGCATCACCACACCGCCAGGACGTTGGCGGCCACGTGGGTGGCGGCGGGCACCGCCCAGCCGCCGCTGGCCCACCGTTGCCAGCCGAGCACGAGGCCGGCGGCGAAATCGAGGGGGAGGACCGCCCAGCCCCACACCGTGACGTGCACCGCGGCGAAGATAGCGGCCGAGGCCACCACGGCCAGCGCCGGGCCCCGGACGGCGGCCAACCCGTAGGCGAAGCGGCGGAAGAAGGCCTCCTCCGCCACCGCGGCCAGGCTGTTGAGCGCCACCGACGTGAGGATGAACGGAGCGACCGGCACCGAGCCCGCGGCCAGCAGCCGACCGGCGCCGAAGGCCCCCAACCCGACCCCCAGGACCAGCCAGCCGGGCAGGGACCCCCGCCGCACCCGCACCGGCCCGTCGCCGGCCGGAGTCGGCAGCCGCCACATCGCCCCTACCAGGCCGAGGACCACGAACAGGACGACCAGGAGGCCGACGGGGTCGACCGGAAGTCGCACCAGCCAGGGCCGGGCCAGCAGGGCCGCGCACCCGGCCGCCACCACCGCCACCGCCACCGGTATCGGGAGCGGGTCCCTCGAACCGGTTCGCAGGCCGATGGGTCGCTCGAGTCGGGCCACGGGTCCGGTGGTCACGAGGGGTCCTCCTTCTCGACGCCGGGGTCGTCGGCCTCCTGGGCCTCGAGCAGCCGGGCCTTGCGCTTCGCCCACTTGGACAGGAGCATGAAAATCACCACCGGGACGGCCAGGAACGTGGCCTCGGCCACCGCTCCTGCCGTGCCCCCGTGGGCGAGGATGGTCATGTCGACAGCAGCAGGGTCAGGCCGCCGACGGTGAAGAGCACCATCGCCGCCAGCAGGGGATATTGGGAGCGGGTGGCGTCCTTGGCCGGGAAGGAAGCCAGAGCCCGGTCGTGGGCCAGCACCACGCCGGCGATGTGGCCGGCGACGATGGCCGCCACCTGCACCCACGACACCACCCGGGCCGACACCACCCGGTAGTCGATCGCCCGCTCCGCCGTCCCGAAAAGGTCCCACCCCTGCCCGAAGGGGTCGGATGCGAGCGAGATCACGGCCTGGCCCTCGAACAGCAGGTACGAGAAGTAGTGGGCCACCCCGTAGGCGAAGACGATGGGGACGAGGGTGTGGGCGAACAGCCGGGTGAGCTGGTGCAGCTCCTTGCCGGTCCGGGCCGCAGCCACCTTCATGGCCACCACGTAGGCCGCCCCGACCAAGGCGATGGTGACCAGCAGGCCCAGGGTGAGGGCGATCATGAGCGGCCACCTGCCCAGACCGCTGACCTGGTCGACCCACACGCGGGTGCGGCTGACCCCGTCGAAGGTGGTGGAGCCCAGGGCCACGATGATCATGGCCACCGTGCCCGGCAGCACCTCCACGGTGGCCAGGCCGGTGAGGGGCGGACGGAGGCGCAGCCGGCCCTCGTCGTCGGCGTAGACGGGGGCCATGGCCGCCAGCAGGCCGAAGAAGGCGGCGAAGGCCTCGCCCTGGCGGAGGAACGGGTCGCCCCACCGGGCCGCGCCGGCCAGCACGACCGCGGTGTAGAGGATGATCGCCATCGCCAGCTGCCGGGGGTCGGCCCGGTCGGGGTAGGCCAGCTCCAGCCACACGAACCCGAAGAGCAGGCCCACCGCCGGCCAGTGGCCGAGGAGGTAGGGCTCCCCGGCAGGACGCCCCCGGAGCCGGTCGACAACCCCGGCCAGGGCGGGGAAGGGCGAGATCGCCCGCCACAGATCGCCCACCAGCGCGCTCACGAACATGAGCCCCACCCAGAAGGCGATGTAGACGGTGGCGGGGGCGAGGTTGTCGGCGGCCTCGGCCGGCCCGAAGAGGGCCGCCCCCAGCACCACCAGGAAGAGGACGACGCCGATCGTCCGGGCCGCGGTGGCCAGCCCCGACGTCACTCCCCGGCGGCTGTCGGGCACCAGCACGACGCCGGCGGTACCGCCCTGGAGGCGGGCTTCGGGCCAGAAGGCGGCCAGGGCGGCGAAGGACACGATGATGGCGCCGGCCGCCCCGTAGGCGAACATCCACACCGGCAGGGGGAGGTCGGAACGCCCCCCCAGGCCGTGGGCGGATGCGGGGGCGGCCGTCGCCAGCCACACCGCCGCGGTGGCGGCCAGCAGCAGGACTCCCCTGCGGTTACGAGCCCGATGACCCCGCGTCACTGCACCTCGAGGCTGGTGAGGTGGAGGGCGCTGTCCTCCAGCTCGACCTCGTGGACACCGGGGATGTCGGCGGTGAACGTGACCTCGCCGGGCACGCCCGGCTCGAGCTCGACCTTGCGGTCGTAGGTGTGGACGTGAACCTCCTCGGCCACGTCGCTCACCACCCGGATGGTGACCTGCTCGCCGAGCTTCACCGTCACCCGGCTGTCGCCGGAGACATGGCCGCCCATGAAGGTGAAGGCGGCGACGCGGCCAGAGGGGGCGGTGGTGAGGGGTCCGGTCGTGGTCGTGGCCCCCGGAGTGGTTACGACGACGGTGGTGGACGGGTTGGCGGTGGTGGACGTGGTGGCATCGCCGTCATCGTCGCTGCTACAGGCGGAAAGCCCGATGCCGGCGACGACGATGACGATGGCGGCCAGCCGCGTGGTGCGGGGCAGGGCCATGTTCCTCGCTCTCGTGAAGTTGTCGGAAGAGGTCTCAGACCAACGCGGCCGGAGGGGGTCCCCGGGACGGGCAGGCGACGACGAGTGACAACTGGGGCGAGACCGACGGCCGGGGGCGGAACCACCGGAGCAACCGGGGAACCACCAGCGGGGGGCCGCCGAAGATCAGGACCAGGCGGGCGCCGGTGGCGGCCGAGGCCCGGATGAGGGCCACTACCGCCACCGCGGTGACGATCTGGGCCGCCAACCCGCACCAGAGGGCCGGCGACTGAAGCGCGGCCCCGGCGCCGTGGCCGGCGACGGCATGCTCGACCATCTCCTGGGCCGTGAAGAGCAGCCATTGGGCGAGGAGGAGGGGTCCGACGGGGACGGCCCGGTGGACCGGTCCCCGACGGGGGTCGCTGACGGCACCGGCGGTGGCCGCCCACCCCACGGCCATCACTCCGAGGGGCACGGCGACGGCGAGGACCAGGGCCAGGTAGCCGTGGTGGACGGCGGCCGCGCCCGCCGGTCCCGGTGCGGCCAGGTACCCGATCGCGTGCCCGACCAGGACGCCCGCGGGCGCAGCCAGGATCAGGGCGGGGCGAAGCCGCATCACGTCGAGCGTAGAGCACCTGCGGCCAAAGCCCGGGGGGGCTCAGGCGGACATGGCCTCCAGGTCTGAGGTGACGTCGATGAGGGGGTCGAGGAGGTCGAGGAGGGCGCTCTCGACGAGGCCGTGGGTGTCGAGGTCGTCAAGGTCGTCGGCCGTCCACTGGGACTCGATGGCGGGGGCGACAGTGGAGCCGGCCTGGTAGTGGTCGACGACCCGGGGGTCGACGTACGACTTGCGGCACACCGCCGGCGTGTTGCCCAGGTAGTGGGAGACCTCCTGGAAGGCCCGGGTGACGGCCCGCTTGCGGGCGTAGGTGGAGGCGGCCTCGGTGGACACCGCCAGCGCCACCGCAGCCAGCACGGTGGCGTTCCACGTCCGGAAGTCCTTGGCCGTGAAGTCCCCGCCCGTGACCTGCTTGATGTAGCCGTTGATGTCGGTGGACTTCACGTCGACCCACTGCACCTTGCGCCCCACCGGCCGGCGCCAGGCCAACAGCTCGGGGAGCCCGCCCCGCCGCTGCTTGAGGGCGGCAACCACGTCGTAGACCATCGGGTCGACCACCGAGGTGAGCCGGCGCTTGCCCCCCTTGGCCACGTAGTCGAACTCCAGGACCCCGTCGCCGGCCAGCTTCACGTGCCGCTTCTGGATGGTGGCCAGCCCGTAGGTCTGGTTCTCCTCGGCGTAGCCCTCGGTGCCGATCCGGAAGAACCCCAGGTCGAGCAGGCGGGCGCTGCAGGCCAGGACCCGGTCCCGGCCGAGGCCTTCCTCCCGGAGGTGCTCGAAGATGCAGTGCCGGAGCTTGGGCAGGCAGCGCCCGAACTCGAGCATGTGGTCGAACTTCTCGCGGTCGCGGTCCAGCCGCCACACGTCGTGGTAGCGGTACTGGCGCCGGCCCCGGGCGTCGGTGCCGACGGCCTGGATGTGGCCCCTCGGGTAGGGGCAGATCCACACGTCGATCCACGCCGGGGGGATGGCGAGGGCCCGGATGCGATCGAGGACCTCGGGGTCGGTGACCTTGCGCCCGTCGGCATCGCGATAGACGAAGCCCTTGCCCGCGGGCTGGCGCCGGATGCCCGGGCCGGTGAGGTCGCTTCGTCGCAGTCGCGCCATTGCCCGCCACCATTCCCGCCCGCCTCCGGTTCCAACCCGAGCCCCGACCGCCGCCGTTTCGGGCCCGGAGAGCGCGGGTAGGCGCGAAACGTGCGATCCAGCGTGCCGTCCCCTATCCCGTCGCCCATCCCGTCGCCCCCGCCGATTGATCCAGTGCCCGCCCCGCTCCCCGAGCCCGGCCCCGGGGTGCCCGTCCCCGCACCCGAGCCCTTCCCCGACCCCCAGCCGATATGACCCGTCCCAGCGACCACAACGTGGTCGCCACCTTCGCCACGCCCGAGCAGGCCCGCGATGCGCTCGAGGGCCTGAGCCGGGCCGGATTCGACGCCGACAAGGTCTCCCTGGTCGGCCGGGACGCGGAGGAGGTGGCCAGCGACCCCGACACCCGCCTGCGAGACCTGGAAGCGCCGGCCGAGGTGGTCAAGCAGGCGGCCAAGGGCGGCGTTGTGGGCACCGTGCTCGGCGCCCTGGCCGGCGCCGCCGCCTTCGCCATCCCGGGCATCGGCCCGGGCATCAGCACCGGCATTTTCACGGCCATGTTCGCCGGCGGCATCGGCGGTGGCGCGGTGGGCGGCATGGTCGGCGGCATCGCCTCGATGGAGCTCAGCGAGAACTGGGAGCTGACCTTCGGCGACGCCCTCCGGGGCGGAAAAGTGCTGGTGGCGGTGCACGCCGGCTCCGACGAGGAGGCCCGGGATGCCACCGAGGCGCTGGAGAAGGAGCAGCCGGAGCGGATCGAACGGGTCGACGCCGCGGGGAACCTGCCCTCCGACGACGGGCAGTAGTTCGGGGCAGTAGTTCCGGCGTTCTGCGCCGGGCGACGCGGTCCGGGCTAGGAAGCCAGGCGGTCGCGGGCCGGGCGGGCCGACCCGTGGTGCATACCGGCGTCGAGCAGGGTGAAGGTGGCTTCCTCGGCCGACTCCGCCAGCACCTCCGCGTGGGAGGTGGGGTTGTCACTGACGACGGCCTCGGCGCTGACGATCAGCTCGGTCTGCACGGCGTCGATCTCGTCGGCGATGGCAGCGGCTTCGTCCGGAAGGCCCTGCACCACGGCTCGCTCGCGACGCTCCACGAGCTCCACCAGCTGCAGCTCCAACCCGACCACGTGATCTTCGAGGCGGGGATCGGTCATGGCCGGCTTCTACCCAGACAGTCAGGGGGGCAAGCCCCCCGACTGTGGGGCCTACGTTGGAGCCAACAACTCGAGGAGGCCCCACGTTGATGAAGTTCCTGGTCATTTGGCGGATGGAGATCTCGCGCCTGTCGGGCGACATGATGCGAACCGTCCTGCGGATGCCCGACTACGCCAAGCCGCTGGAAGCGTCGGGCAAGGTCATCGGCCGCTACCACATCGTCGGCAGCCACGGCGGGGCGTGGATCTACAACGTCGCCTCCAACGACGAGCTGGAGATGCTGCTGGCCCAGTCGCCCGTCTACAACTACTCCACCTACAACGTCTATCCCCTGGCCGACATGACCACGCTCAACATGCCGGGAGCCACCCCCGCCTCCTAGCCGCGGTCAGGGACAGTCGGGGTCGACGGCGGCGGGGACGACGAGGACCTCGGGGATCGTCACCGCGGCACCAGCCAGCCGCTGGCCGTCGACAATGAGCTGGACGTGGAGGTCCTGGGGGTCGTACCCGGTGGTGCCCAGGTCGACATCGGCGGACCCGCGTCCTACCGATGCCCCGACCTGGATCGGCGCCCCGCCGCCGAGGGCGACTTCGAGCCCGATGTCGGGCTCCCCGCTCGGCCCCGTGACCTCGTAGCAGAGCAGCGCCACCCGCCCCACGCTCGAGCCGGCGGTCGGGTGGGTCAGCACCAGCCTCCATCCCCCGGCCTGGGCGGCGGGCGGTGCGACGAGGGTGGCCCCCGGCCCCGACGCCGGTGGGGGGTCGGTGACGTTGTCCGGGGCGACGGACTCGGGAAGCGTCGTGGCGGTCGGGTCCGCCGATGTGGTCGGGGTCTCCGGCCCGGACGGCGCCGGGCCGGACGTGGTAGACGCCAGGGTGGTGGTGGCCCCGTCCCCCGACGAGCACCCGGGGCCGAGGAGGAGCGCCGCCGCCAGCCAGACGATCCCGTGGCGAGCGACCCTTCCCATCCGCGGGCATGGTACGAGTTTCGCCGCCCGTAAAGTTGGGCCACCACTCCGAGACGGGAGGTTCACCGGATGGCCAGCGAGGTGCGAGGTGTCGTCGCCACCGCCAAGGGGGCGCCGGTCACGGTCGAGACGGTCATCGTCCCCGATCCCGGCCCGGGTGAGGTGGTGGTGAAGGTCCAGGCGTGCGGCGTGTGCCACACCGACCTCCACTACAAGGAGGGCGCCATCAACGACGACTTCCCGTTCCTCCTCGGCCACGAGGCGGCGGGGGTGGTCGAAGCGGTCGGCCCCGACGTGGGCAACGTGGCCGTCGGCGACTACGTCGTGCTCGCCTGGCGGGCGCCGTGCGGCCGGTGCCGGTCATGCCTGCGGGGCCGACCCTGGTACTGCTTCGACAGCGCCAACGCCACCCAGAAGATGACCCTGGCCGACGGCACCCCCCTCAGCCCGGCCCTGGGCATCGGCGCCTTCGCGGAGAAGACGCTGGTGGCCGCGGGCCAGGCGGTGAAGGTCGACCCCCGAGCCCGGCCCGAGGCGGCCGGGCTCATCGGCTGCGGCGTGATGGCCGGCTTCGGCGCCGCGGTCAACACCGGCGGCGTCAGCCGGGGCGACACGGTGGCCGTCTTCGGCTGCGGCGGGGTGGGCGACGCCGCCATCGCCGCCTCCTGGCTGGCCGGCGCCCGCACAGTGATCGCGGTCGACATCGACGACCGCAAGCTCGAGTTGGCCCGCACGTTCGGCGCCACCGACACGGTGAACTCCCGCGCCGGCGATCCGGTGGAGGCCATCAAGGCCCTCACCGGCGGCTTCGGCGTGGATGTCGCCATCGAGGCCGTCGGCCGGCCCGAGGTGTTCCTCCAGGCCTTCTTCGCCCGTGACCTGGCCGGGATCGTGGTCCAGGTGGGCGTCCCGTCGCCGACGATGACCGTCGAGGTCCCCCACATCGAGTTCTTCGGCCGGGGCGGCGCCCTCAAACCGTCGTGGTACGGCGACTGCCTGCCCACCCGCGACTTCCCGATGCTCATCGACCTCTACCTGTCGGGCCGCTTCGACCTCGACCGTTTCGTGTCCGAGACCATCGACATCGACCACGTCGAGGACGCCTTCGCCAAGATGCAGCGGGGCGAAGTCCTGCGCTCGGTGGTCGTCTTCTAGACCCGTGTTTGCGTCCTACCTACTTGTAGGTAGGCTGGCTCCGGATGAACGAGACCGACCTCCTTCACGAGCTCGCGCCCGAAGCCGAGCGCTTGCTCGAGCGCCACCTGTCCACGTCGAAGGAGTGGTTCCCGCACCAATTGGTGCCCTGGGACCGGTCGGCTACGTCCGATCCCCGTGATCCGTGGGACATCGCCGCCCACCCCATGGACGAGGCCGTACGCCAGGCACTGTTCCTCAACCTCCTCACCGAGGACAACCTGCCGTACTACACCAACAAGATCGACCGGATGTTCGGTGGCGACCACCCGTGGGGCGCCTGGAACCGGCGGTGGACGGCCGAGGAGGGCCGCCACTCGATCGTCATCCGCGACTACCTCACCCTGTCGGGGGCCATCGACCCGATCGCCCTGGAGCGGGCCCGGATGCAGCAGGTGAGCCACGGCTTCCACCAGCCCATCGCCAACGCCTTCGAGGGCCTCGTCTACGTCGCCCTCCAAGAGCTGGCCACCCGCATCTCCCACCGCAACACGGGCAAGCGGCTGGCCGAGTACGACCCCGCCGGCTACGAGGTCATGGCCCGGGTGGCAGCCGACGAGAACCTCCACTACCTCTTCTACCGCGACGCCAGTACCGCCGCGGTGATGCTCGACCCGTCGAGCATGGTGCTGGCCATGGAGGTGCAGGTGCGCGACTTCGAGATGCCCGGCACCGGCGTGGAGGGCTTCCGCGACATCGCCAAGACGATCGCCCGGGCCGGCATCTACGACCTCGCCATCCACCACGACCAGATCCTCGTCCCGGTCATCATGCGCCACTGGCGACTGGAGTCCCTCGAGGGGCTCACGCCCGAGGCGGAGCAGGCCCGGGAGCGGCTGGTGGCCCGGATCGAGAAGATCGGCCGCGTCGGCCACCGGCTGGCCGGCGACCGGGAGAGAGCCACCGCCTCCGTCTGAAGTCGCCGGGGCCGGCGCGGGCGCCGCCGCCGGTCGGATTCGATCACCGAAATCGTCGTGATCCAGCCCCATCCGGCCCCGTTCACGACACTCTCGACGCAGCAATCGTTTCACGCGCCCACATCGTCGTGGACGTCGTCGCAACCAGGGCCAAGGTCAGGCCGGCCGTCATCATGGCGGCGATGATCGCCCACGACAGGAGGTCGGCGTGGGCGGCGCCGTAGGAGTCGGTGACCGACGACCATTGCGGCGCAACGTGGACCGCGGCGACGCCCACGATGGTCGCCACGCCCTGGACGAACGCCACCGGTGCCGCCACCGGATGGCGGCGGAGCAGGACCGTCAGCGTGACGCCGATCGACACCAGCGCGAACACGGCGACGAAGTAGAGCTCGACCGGAAGGCCCCGTCCCTGGCGCACATGGTCGACATCGTGAAACATGGTGAGCACCGCCAGGCCGACGGTGACCGCCACGAGGCACCGTCGGACTGAGGCGGCCAGGGTGACCTCGGACCCCGCGCCCTCAGCCCTGTTCAGCACGGCTCCTGATGGTGGTGTTCCTCTGCGTCATGAGCCGTCGGAGGTAGGCCTTGGCCGCCAGGTCGGCGACCGGGCTCACCGGGCCAAGGGCCATGCGGACCTCGACCGCGTCGGTCATCCGCGTGCCGGCGCCGTGTTCCTCGAAGAGGTGCTCGTGGCGGAACGAGGCGAAGGGGCCGCGGACCATCTCGTCGACGAACCGGCGGGGTGGTTCGAACTCGGTGATCCGGGAGGTCATGCGCCACGTGCGCCCGAGGTGGCGGGCCTCCCAGCTGACCTCCTCGCCCGCACCGATGAGCCCCGACGTCACCCCGCCGACCGCCTGCTCCTGCGACGCGGCCATCGACTCGAGGTGAAGGTCGATGCTGCGGGACAGGTCGAAGCACACCTCGACCGGCGCCGCGATGTCGGTGACGATGCGGAACCCGGCCACTACCGACCCGCCTCGAGCCACACCCGGGTGAGCGAGGTCCCCGCCCGACGCAGCACCAGCGCGACCCAGCCGTTGCCGAGCGCAAGGAAGGGCAGGGATGGGACGATCGAGGAGAGTCCCTGGCCACTCAGGACGAAACCGACGAAGATCGCCCCGTCGAGCACGGCGACGACGGTCACGAAGAGCAGCCCGAGGTCCCTCGCCACTGCGTCCTCGCCGGCCGGGTGCGGGTGGCGCCACGGGATGACCGAGGCGATGACCAGCGCTCCCAGCACGCTCGGGATCACGGAGACGAGCGCCCCGAGGACCACGCCGTAGAGGGCACCTAGGGGAGCGAGCACGAGGATGCTGAGCAGACCTTCGTCGACGGCGGCGGCCACCACCGCGACCAGGACGCCGGTCAGCCCTCCCGTACTGGCCCCGACGGCGAGACCCCAGAGGAGGCCGCGGCCGAACAGTCGGCGGCGGCCGGAACGCCGGTCACGGCTCCACCCCCCTCCCGGCCGGCCGGCCGAAGCTCGCGGGGCCGGCATCAGACCGTGCTCGGTTCGGACGCCCGTCCCGTCGCCCACAGCCGCGGTTGGGGTCGCCAGATGGTGTCGACGTCGGCCATCAGGAAGGCGCTGTCGGGGACGGCCTGGCCGGGGGCGAACCGAGCGGGGTCGTCGAAGAAGCTGGACCGGGCCTCGTCCAGGTGGAGGGGCCGGATGTTCCAACCCTCGGCCTTCAGGGCGACACCGTCGAAGACGCCCTCCGTCGGAGTGGCCGCGTAGCCCAGCGGCGCACACCGGAAGAAGGCGGAGGCCTCTTCGACGCTGCCGAAGACGGAGCCGCCCATCACCCGGTCGGCGCCGCGGGCGGCCACCGCCAGTTCCACCTCGCCGTCCCGACTGGACATCTCGACCCGGTAGCGACCGTCGCCTTCCTCCACGCGGAAGCGGGCGGGGTGCTGCCAGCCGGGGAAGGCCCGACCGCCCAGGGCCACGGCCAGGCGGGACGACGTGTCCCGGCGGGGGATGTAGACGCCGGTCACCGGGCCCTCGGCCGTATCCCACTCCACCGCCACCCGATGGGCGGCGTTCTCACTGGTGACCCCCAGCGATCGGGGGACGCCGGCCGGCCGCACCCCGCCCAGACGAATCAGGCAGATCCCGGCGATGCCGTAGCCACGTACCACCAGGGGCCGGAAGGGCGGGGGGAGCAGCGAGGCCAGGACGTCGGGGTCGACCCGGTAGTTGACCAGGATCCGGCGTTGGATGGTGGCGGCGAGGGTCGGCGACCTCATGACTGGCTGGCCCCTTCCCGACGGTCCCGCCGTTTCCGCAGCACGACCTGGTCGGGGCACACGGCCGACAGGAACCCGCCGACGCAGCTCGCCAGCCGGTCCTCGACCAGCGAGTAGAGGATCCGGTTGGCGTCCCGGCGCTCGGTGACGAGGCCGGCGGCCCGGAGGATGGCCAGATGACGGGAGACGGAGGGCCCGCTGATCGTGAAGCGGGAGGCGATCTCACCGGCGGCGAGCTCGCCCGGACGCAGGTCCTGGAGGATCTGGCGGCGAGTGGGATCGGCGAGGGCCCGGAACACGCTGGCGTTGTCGTCATCCATCTAGCTATCTAGCCATATAGCTAAGGACTATGCAAGGGAAATCCTTCGTGGGGGAGGACCCGAAGTCAGGGCGAGCGGAGGGTGGCGACGAGCTCCCACAGCCCCCGGGTCGGTTCGAGGCCGAGCTCGCGGTCGAGCAGAGTCCGGTAGTCGTCGAAGACCCTGAGCGCCTCCGACTGGTTCCCTTCGGCCAGATGAACCCGGATGAGGCTGGCGTGCGCGCTCTCCCGCAGGGGTTCGACCTTGATGGCCGCCCGGGCTGCGCCGACCGCCGGTGCCAGGCGACCACTGGCCGTCAGCAGCCGGGCCTGGGCCTCCAGCGCGGTCATGCGCAGTTGCCGCCAATCGTCTGCTTCGGTGACGACCCAATCGTCGTAGCAGTCGGGCAACAGCTCCATCGAGAGCGCGGAGACGGCGGCCGGGCTCAGGTCGGCCTCCGCCGGCGAGGCGCCCGGAGAGAGGAGGCGCCGCGCCAACGCCCGGCCTTCCCGCAGGTCTACGGAAACGGTGTCGGCCAGCCGCAGGCCGGCGGGCATGACCTGCACCGCGAGACGCGTACGGCAGTCCAAACGCGACAACGCAGAGCGAAGGCTGTTACCCGCCCGCTCGTCTGAGGATTCCGGCCACATCGCCCCGGCCATCGCCAACCGGGCGACGACACGGTCATGGAGGGCGAGGAACACCAGAAGCCGCTGAGAGCCGACGGAGAGGTCGTCGATCGTGTTGGTTCCAACGCGCACGCCGAAGGTGCCCAGCAGTGAGATCTCGACTCGTGGCGCTTGCGAGCGAGTGGCGTCGGCGTCGGGCTGATGGACGCAGCCAGCGTCCGCCCCATCTCGCACCGTACCGAGCAGGGCGTGGAGCTCGTCCGTCTGCCGCTCGACCCGGCCCATCTCGTCACAGGGCCAGCGGAGGTCGTGCACGTCGTCGGCCGTACCGATCCACTTCACGATCTCGCCGGCGCGATCCCGCACGGGGAGAGCCCGGAAGGCATGCCAGCGGAACTCGCCGTCCCAGCGACGTATTCGGTACGACAGGACGAAGGGCGTCGCCGTCCTGGTCGCGTGCTCCCAGCCCAGGCGCGCCCGGTCGGCGTCTGCGGGGTGGACGAGGCTTACCCAGTCCCAGCCGTAGTTCACCTGCCGCGGCAGCCCGGTGTAGTCGGTGCCCCGCCGGTTGAAGTAGTCGGTCGACCCGTCGGCGCCGGCCATCCAGACGATGTGCGGAATCGACTCGGCCATGGTTCGGAGGTCGATGACCGACGACGCCGGTGCACTGGCAACGTCGAATCGGGGCACCTCGCCCGCGCCAGTGGCGACCACCGTCCTGCCACCGCCAGGCCGGGTCCCAGGCCGCCCCTCTTCGTCACTAGCAGGGCCGGGTTCTGCACACTTCTGCGACTTGATCGTCGAAACCATTCCGTCCGCTCCGGGGGTCGGGCGAACCTCGCCGTGCTCGCAGAACCAGGATGCAGGGGTAACCGGCGGTTACGTCAAACACCACCGCTGAACCGGTTCAACCTGTCGCACCGTGGTAGAGGCGAGCGATCATCTGTCGTGAGACTCCGGTCAATTGGGCGACCATCGAGAAGCTCAGGTGCTCCTCGTCGACGAGTCTGCGCACGACCTCGGCGCGGTACGCCGTAACCGAGCGCTCGAACTCGCGGAAGGCGACGGTCGGCGCCAGGCGGGTCTGTCGCCCGCCGGCCTCCACCAGGCCTTCCACGATGTCGACGAGGCCGGTCCCGCCGAGCCGCTCCCGCCGAGCCTGCCGAAGGAGGTCGACGGCGCCGTCGACCGCGGCGCGGAGATCCATCGCCGAGGACTCGACCCTGTCGACCGCAGCGGTGAACCAGTCTTCGTCCGTTTCTGCCTCGCTGTCGTGCACACCCCTGAAACAGCCTGTCAAGGCCCATCCTGGCGGGAGGATTTGCTCCAGCATTTACTCTGGTCGGCGGGCCGCTAGCTCAACTGGTAGAGCAGGGGACTTTTAATCCCAAGGTACCGGGTTCGAGCCCCGGGCGGCCCACCCCGCGATTCCAGAAGTCGGCACACCGGTAGGCTCCGAGGATGGATTCCGACGAGGCCCGGCGTCACCTGGAGGCCGAGCGCGACCGGCTGACGACCGTGCGGGCCGGTTTCGACGACGAGGGCCTCGACCAGACCGAGACCGACAGCGTGGGCGAGCTCTCGAGCGTCGACCAGCACCCGGCCGACCTCGGCACCGAGACGTTCGAGCGGGAGAAGGACGTCTCCATCATCGAGCAGGTGGAGGCCGAACTGGCCGACGTCGAGCACGCCCTGCGCCGCCTCGACGAGGGCACCTACGGCCTGTGCGAGGCCTGCGGCAGGCCCATCGGCGACGCCCGCCTGGATGCGATCCCGGCCGCCCGCCTGTGCGTCGAGGACCAGGCCACGGCCGAGCGCCAAGCCAACCTTGGGACCTAGCTTCACCCGTTTCGCCCGCAGGTCGATCGCCGTGGGCGCGGCCGGCGTCGCCGGGGCGGCCGCCGTCACCGCGGCCGCGGCCACCGCTGTCCGCCACCTTATGGAGGACGAGGGCCGCCGCGTCCGCCTCGAGCGCCAGGCCCGCATCTGGCGCCTGAGCGCCCGCCGGGCGGCCCAGTGGGGCGTGGTCAAGGTGCGGGGCAGCCACGCCACCGAGGAGCGCCGGGCTCGGCTGGAGGAGCAGTTCGCCATCCGCACCGCCCAGGACGTGGCCGAGGTGCTGGGGGGGATGAAGGGCGCCATCATGAAGGCGGGCCAGATGCTGTCGTTCATCGCCGAGGGCCTGCCGCCCGAGGCCCAGGCGGCCCTGGCCACCCTGCAGGCCGACGTCCCCCCGATGGCGCCCAGCCTGGCCGAAGGCGTGATCCTGGAGGAGCTGGGCGAGCGGCCGGAGAAGCTCTTCCTCGACTGGAACCCGATCCCGGTGGCGGCGGCGTCGATCGGCCAGGTCCACCGGGCGGTGATGCCCGACGGACGGGTGGTGGCGGTAAAGGTGCAGTACCCGGGCGTCGACCAGGCCATCAGCTCCGACCTCGACAACGCCGAGCTGCTGTACGGCATGTTCGCCGCCTTCGCCCTGAAGAACATGGAGATCAAGCCCCTCGTCGACGAGCTGCGGGCCCGCATGGGCGACGAGCTCGACTACCGGCTGGAGGCCCGGTGCCAGACCGAGTTCGCCGACCGTTACCGGGGCCACCCGTTCATCCACGTCCCCGACGTGATCCCCGAGCGCAGCAGCCGGCGGGTGCTCACCAGCGACTGGGTCGACGGGCTGTCGTGGTCCGACTTCCTCGGCGTGGCCACCCCGGCCCAGAAGGCGGAGGCGGCCGAGATCCTGTTCCGGTTCGCCGAGGGGTCGATCTGGCACCACCGGGTCTTCAACGGCGACCCCCACCCCGGCAACTACCGGTTCCACCCCGACAAGGGCAAGGTCACGTTCCTCGACTTCGGGCTGGTGAAGCGGTGGGCGCCGGGCGAGCTGGAGACGCTCACGCCCATCCTCGACACCGTCCTGGCCAAGAATCCGCAGGCCACGGTACGGGCCCTGGTGCGGGCCGGGTTCCTCCCCGCCGACCACGGCCTGCCCGCGGCGCGGGTGTACGAGTTCTGCAGCGGGCCCTACATCCCGTTCCAGCAGGAGGAGTTCACCTTCACGCCCGAGTTCGTGGGCCACACCCTGCAGAAGATGCTCGACATCCACGGCGAGTTCGGCGACGTAATCCGTCTGTTGAACATGCCGCCGTCCTACGTGATCCTCGACCGCGTCGTCTGGGGGATGAGCGCGCTCTTCGGCAAGCTCGGGGCCCGGGCCCGGTGGGGCGACCTGCTCAACGAGTACCTCCACGGGGCCGCCCCCAACACCGACCTGGGCCGGGCCGAGATCGAGTGGCGGTCCCGCCGGGCCGAGATCGCCCCCACTTCGATCGCCGACGCCACGCCTGCGTGACCCGGTGACGGCGCCCGCGCCGCGCCGGAGTCGGCGGTGGCCGGGCTCGGCCGTGGTCGTCGTCGCCCGCAAGCACGCCTTCGGACCCCGGTATCACACCGAGGAACGCCTGGAGCTGGTGACGGAGGACGGCGTGGCCCTCGCCGGCGCCCGCCTCAGGGGGCCGCCCGACGCGATCGCCACCATCGTGCTGGCCCACGGCTTCGTGCACTCCTCCCGGACGCCCCGGATCCACGCCTTCGCCCACCTCCTGGCCCGGCGGGCCCACGTCCTCATCCCCGACCTGCGGGGCCACGGGTCGTCGGGCGGGGTGTGCACCCTGGGCCTGGAGGAGCCTCTCGACATCGCCGCCGCGGTGGCCGCCGCCGACCCCTCGCTGCCGGTGGTCACCGTCGGCATCAGCCTGGGGGCGGCGGCCGTCCTCCTCCACGCGGGCACGTTCGGCGGGATCGGGGGCGTGGTGGCCATCAGCCCGCCGGCGTGGTCCGGTGTCTGGGACACGCCCGGCACCAAGCGGGTCGCCCGCTGGGCGTGCTCGCCGACCGGCCGCAGGGTGCTGGCCCGGGTGCTGCAGACCCGCATCGCCATGACCTTCCCGCCGGTGCCCGACTCGAAGGACCTGGTGGCCAACATCGCCCCCGCCTTCACCCTCATCGTGTCCGACCCGGCCGACCACTACTTCGGCGAGGAGCACTCCCGTGCCCTGTACCAGTGGGCCCTGGAGCCCAAGGACCTGTGGCTGCTGCCGGGCTCCGGACACGGCACCGACCTGCTGTCGCGGGGGCTGGCCGACCGCCTGCTGCGGGAGCTCGACGAGCGTCTCTCGCCCCGCCCGGGACCCGCCGGGTAGGTTCGGGGGCAATGTCGCTCCCCCTCGACACCGTCGGCGCGCGTCCACCGTGTGTGGTGACGCTCGAACCCGACCGGGTCCTGGCCTACGCCGCCGCCACCAACGACGACAACCCGGCCTACCTGTCGGGGAAGTACGCCCCGCCCGTGTTCGGCGTCGTGCCCGCCTGGGACCCCCTCATCACCGCCGTGTTCGACGTGGTGCCGCCGGAGAAGAAGCCGGTCATGCTCCACGCCGGCCACGACATGCGCTTCTCGGGGCCGCTGGTGCCGGGCTCGACGCTGTCGACGGTGGCCGACCGGTTCTCGGTGCGGCCGTCGCGGGCGGGAACGTGGGTGACGGTGCGGGCGGTGAGCGTCGACCTCGACACCGGCCAGCAGGTGCTGGAGCAGTTCGGCACCATGTTCGTGCGGGGGTGGAGCGACGTCGCCGCCAGCGGGCCCGACCGGCCCGACCACTCGTTCCCGTCGGCCGGCCGGGCGGAGGCGGTGGCCGCGTTCGAGGGCCACGTCGACGCCGACCAGACCTGGCGGTACGCGGCCGCGTCGGGCGACGACAACCGCATCCACGTCGACGACGAGTTCGCCAAGGGCGTGGGCCTGCCGGGGATCATCCTCCACGGGCTGTGCACCATGGCCATGTGCAGCCGGGCCGTCATCGAGACGGTGGCGGCCGGCGACCCCACCCGGCTGGCCCGGCTGGCGGTGCGTTTCTCCAAGACGGTCCTGCCCGACTCCGACCTGGTCACCACCGTGTACCCGACGGGCGAGCCGGGTTCGAACGGGGCGGCCTCGTCGTTCGGCTTCGAGGCCACCAGCCGGGGCGAGCGCGTGATCCGCGACGGCCGGGCCGAGCTGAGGTAAGCCGGCGGTGCCCACCCTCCGCCTGTTCGCGTCGGCCCGGGAGGCGGCGGGCACGGCCCGCGCCGAGATCGAGGCCACCACCGTGGCCGAGCTGCTGGACAAGGCCCGGGGCCAGTTCGGCGAGCGCTTCGGACGGGTGCTGGACACGTCGCGGGTGTGGGTGAACGGCCAGCCGGCGGAGATGGGGACGGTCATCACCGGCCACGACATCGTGGCCGTTCTGCCGCCCGTGTCCGGCGGGTCGAGCCCGGCCGAGGCCGCGGCCCGGGCCGCACCGGCCCCCGCCGCGCCCTCGCCCGAGACACCCGGCCCGGCGACCGCAACCGGCCCGGCAGCACCCACCGGCCCCCCGCCCGAATCGTCCGCGCCCGC
>JAXDOC010000009.1:0-7689 GCA_034669165.1 Actinomycetota bacterium | reverse complement strand
GGTGGCGTTCGACCTGAACCTCGTCGCGCCGGACCTGCCGCCGTTCCCCGTCCCCGCCGGCCACGACGAAATGTCGTTCCTGATCGAGCTGACCCGGCGCGGGGCGGCGAAGCGCTACGGGCCGCGGGAGGAGCACCCGAAGGCCTACGCCCAGCTCGACCACGAGCTCGACGTCATCGAAAAGCTCGGCTTCCCCGGCTACTTCCTCGTCGTCTGGGACATCGTCCGGTTCTGCCGGGAGGCGAACATCCTCTGCCAGGGCCGTGGCTCGGCCGCGAACTCGGCGGTCTGCTACGCGCTGGAGATCTGCCACGCCGACCCGGTCAAGTGGAACCTGCTGTTCGAGCGGTTCCTCGCGCCGGAGCGGGACGGGCCGCCGGACATCGACGTCGACATCGAATCCGGCCGCCGCGAGGAAGCCATCCAGTACGTCTACGCCAAGCACGGCCGGCTCCACGCCGCCCAGGTGGCCAACGTCATCACCTACCGGGCGCCGTCGGCGATCCGCGACGCCGCGAAGGCGCTCGGCCACAGTCCCGGGCAGCAGGACGCCTACGGCAAGCTCGTCGATCGCTGGGGTGGGGTCGCGGCCACGAAACAGCAAGCGGCCGGGGCCATCCCGGACGACGTCCTCGACCTGGCGGCGCGGATCGAGGACTTCCCGCGCCACCTCGGCATCCACTCCGGCGGCATGGTGCTCTCGAAGCAACCGGTGTCCGAAGTGGTCCCGGTCGAGTGGGCGACCATGAAGGACCGCAGCGTCCTGCAGTGGGACAAGGACGACTGCGCGGCGGTGGGCCTGGTCAAGATCGACCTCCTCGGCCTGGGGATGCTCACCGCCCTGCACCTGGGCGTCGACCTCATCCGGGAGGCGCACGGGGTCGACGTCGACCTGGCCACCATCCCCCAGGAGGACGCCGTCTACGAGATGCTGTGCCGGGCCGACTCGGTGGGCGTGTTCCAGGTGGAGAGCCGGGCCCAGATGGCCACCCTGCCCCGGCTCAAGCCCCGCACGTTCTACGACCTGGTGGTGGAGGTGGCCTTGATCCGGCCGGGGCCGATCCAGGGCGGGTCGGTGCACCCCTACATCCGCCGCCGCAACGGGCGGGAGCCGGTGACGTACCTCCACCCGCTGCTGGAGCCGGCCCTCAAGAAGACACTCGGCGTGCCCCTGTTCCAGGAGCAGATGATGCAGATCGCCATCGACGTGGCCGGCTTCTCGCCGGGGGAGGCCGACCAGCTGCGCCAGGCCATGGGCTCGAAGCGGAGCACGGAGCGGATGGAGGCCCTCCGGGGACGGCTGTACGAGGGGATGGCGGCCAACGGGATCGTGGGGGCCACCGCCGACGCCATCTTCGAGAAGCTGTCGGCGTTCGCCAACTTCGGGTTCCCCGAGAGCCACTCGGTGTCGTTCGCCTACCTCGTCTATTCGTCGTCGTGGATGAAGTTGCACTACCCGGCCGCCTTCTGCGCCGCCCTCCTCAACGCCCAGCCCATGGGCTTCTACTCGCCCAACTCCCTCGTGGCCGACGCCCGCCGCCACGGCGTCACCGTCTTCGGCCCCGACGTCAACCGCAGCGCGGCCAAAGCCACCCTCGAGCCCCTCCCCCCCGAGCGAACTGGTGACGCTGAACGCCGGATTGCGGCGGAAAGTGTCACCAGTTCGCATGCGGTGCGGCTCGGGATCGAGTCGGTGCGCAACGTGGGCGACGCACTGGCGGAGCGCATCGCCGAGCGGCGGCCGTACGCGTCGATGGACGACCTCGTCCGGCGGACGGGCGCCCCGCTGCCGGCGGTGGAGGCGCTGGCCACGGCCGGCGCCTTCGGGTGCTTCGACTCGCCCACACGCAAATCAGGCCGCCGGGAGGCGTTGTGGGAGGCGGGGGCGGTGGTGCAAGGGGGGGCCGACCGCCTGCCGGGCGTGGTCGTGGGCTCCGACTCGCCCCCGCTGCCACCCCTCACCGAGCCGGAGGTGGCCGCCGCCGACCTGTGGTCCACCGGGATCTCGGCCGACCGCCACCCGGTGCAGTTCGCCCGCCCCCGCCTCGACGAGATGGGCGCGGTCAGCGCCGCCGGCCTGGCCGGAGTGCGCTCGGGGCGGCGGGTGGTGGTGGCCGGCCTCGTCACCCACCGCCAACGCCCGGCCACCGCCGCCGGGATCATCTTCGTCAACCTGGAGGACGAGACGGGCATGCTCAACGTCATCTGCCACGCCCGGGTGTGGGCCGCCTACCGCCGGGTGGCCCAGACGTCGCCCGCCCTCGTCATCCGGGGTCGCCTGGAGCGGGCCGAGGGCGTCACCAACGTCATCGCCGAGTCGATCGAATCCCTGTCGCTGTCGGCCGAGGGGACCCGCTCACGTGACTTCCGGTAGTTGTCTCAGGTTTGTCATATCATCTGACCCATGGCAGTCGAGCAGCCCCGCATGCTGACGTACGCCGACTACGCGGCCCTCCCCGACGACGGCCGGCGCTACGAGCTCATCGACGGGGAGCTGTTCGAGATGGCCGCGCCTTCCACCCGCCACCAGGACATCGTCGTCCGGCTGGGCTATTTCTTCCACGACCACATCCGCAACCACGGCCGCGGCCGGGTCTACGTCGCCCCGTGCGACGTGGTCCTCAGCGACACCGTCACGGTGCAGCCCGACGTGGTCTACCTGTCCGACGCCGACGCCCACCGGATCACCGCCCCCAACATCCAGGGCCCGCCCACCCTCGTGGTCGAGGTCCTCTCCGTCGTCCGGCACGACCTCGTCCGCAAGCGTGAGCTCTACGCCCGCTTCGCCATCCGGGAGTACTGGGTGGTCCATCCCGACGCCGATCGGGTCGAGGTGTTCCACCTCACCGGCGGCGCCCACGCCAAGCCCCTCGTACTCGAGCCGGGCGAGCTGCTCGTCACCGAGCTCGTCCCGGGCCTCGCCATCGACGTCTGGGATCTGCTTGCACCCTGAGCGGGCTACCCGTCCAATCCACCGATGTCGCCCATCAGCCGGCCGAGGAGCAACTGGCCGACCGAGTCGGCGGCGAAGGCGATGCTCATCTCGCCGATGGCCTCGGCGTGGCTGACGATCTCGTCGCAGCGGGCGACGATGTCGAAGACGTCGTCCCTGCTGAGGCTGACCTTGTCCCGGAACTCCGGCCTCTCGGCCACGGTGGCCTGCGGTTAGGCGTGGGGTTCGGATGCCCCGAAGGCATCGAGATCGGCCACCCGGAGCCGGAGGTCGCGACCGACCCTGTAGGCCGGGAGGTCGCCGACTGCGATCAGCCGGTACAACTCACGCACGGCCACGCCCAGGCGCGGCGCTGCGTCTCGAACTCGAACCGACGGTGTTCCATCATCATCCACAGTATCCCACTCTACATAAAAACAAAGAGAAGTATCGAAAGACCAGGAGATGACAGAGGGCTACTCGATGTCGGACCGACGGAACTGCACCACCGCCACGAGGAAGAGCACGCCCCCGAGCAGCCAGAACGGGTCCCAGAAGGCCAGTTTCCAGCGGGCGGCGTCGGCGCCGACAGACGCGGGGATGTCGACCACGCCGGTCTCCCACAGCAACGACTCAACCCACCCGAGGCCGCCGTAGAGGAGGAGGAGGACGGCGATGCCCCCGGCCACCACCAGCCGGACCCGCCGGGGCACCTTCCGCCCGAACGGCCGCACGAGGGCGAGGGCGATGACGCCGGCCGCCACCTTGAGGGCGCCCGTCGCCCACAGGACGGCCACGAACCCCGGGTCGTCGACCTGCTCCCGGATCGACAGAGCCTGCGTGCCCAGGCTCAGCCGGCCGCCGAGCGCCCAGTAGAAGCTCATCGCTCCGAAGGCGAAGGCCCAGGCCGCGGCCCCGTACGCAGCCCAGCGCCGACGACCACCGCCCGCCGTGGCCCGCATGATCGACAAGTGTAGGGACACGCCGCCGACACCCGATTCCATACCGCCGGCCCCCGGGCCTCGAACACCTTCCGTGGATGACCGTTCGCTGAGCCACCGTCGGGCCACGACCAGCGCCTATGCCCTCGCCGGGTTCCTGCTCGTCGCCGGCGTGGCCCACTTCGTGATCCCTCGCCCGTACCGGCGGATCGTGCCGACCGTGCTCGCCGACCCCGCCTTCTGGGTGCGGTGGAGCGGGGTGGCCGAGATCGCCTGTGCCGCCCTCGTGGTCCACCCCCGCACCCGGCGGGCGGGTGCCATCGCCGCCGCCGTCCTGTTCGTCGCCGTGTTCCCGGCCAACGTCAAGATGGCGCTCGACAGCGATGCCGGCTTTCCCTGGGCGACCCTCGCCTGGCTCCGCCTCCCGCTCCAGATCCCCCTGGTCGTGTGGGCGGGGCGGGTGGCGGGAAAGAGCAGGCCATGGACGCAATCACACTCTTGAGGCAGGACCACAAGACCGTCGAGAAGCTCTTCAAGCAGTTCGAGAAGGCGGAGGGCAAGTCCCAGGAGGCCCGCAAGATCGCCGACCAGGTGATCGAGGAGCTCTCGGTGCACGCCCACATCGAGGAGCAGATCTTCTATCCCGCGGTGCGGGCGGAGATGCCCGACGCCGAGGACGACATCCTCGAGGCCCTCGAGGAGCACCACGTGGTCAAGTGGCTGCTCTCCGAGCTCGACGGCATGGCCCCCTCCAACGAGCGCTTCAAGCCCAAGATGACGGTGCTCATCGAGAGCGTGCGCCACCACGTGGAGGAGGAGGAGCAGACCCTGTTCCCCGAGGTCCGCAAGGAGCTCAAGCGCAAGCGGCTGACCGAGATCGGCGACGAGATGGAGGCGGCCAAGACGTCGACGCCCCGCAAGCCGAACCCGAAGGCGGCCGACACGCCGGACGGCAACGGCAGCGCCAAGGCGTCGGCCAAGGCGACAACCAAGGCCGCGGCCGGCGCACGAGGCGGTGCAGGCGCCGTCAGCATGAGCCGGCCCTCCTGATCCGGCCTTCGACCCCGGGGTAGGAGCAAACCGTGGACGTCTCTCATATCGGGAAGTACCTGCTGGTGGCCGCGCTGGTGCTGGCGGCCACCGGCGGGTTGCTCCTCCTCGCCGGCGGTCTCGGCCTGGGACGGCTCCCGGGCGACCTCGCCTTCGGGAAGAAGAACGTCCGGGTCTACGTCCCGATCGCCACGTCGGTGATCCTGTCGGTGGTGGCGACGATCGTGCTGAACATCCTCTCCCGCCGTTAGAGCAACCGGCCCATCACCACCGCGTCCCACAGCTCGCCGTCGCGGCGGGGGTAGTGGCCACGGAGCACCCCCTCGTCCTCGAAGCCGAGCCCGCGATAGAGGGCCCGGGCCGCCTCGTTGTGGGGCCAGACCTGCAGCGACAGCTTGTGGCAGCCGTGGTCGCGGGCGGCGGCGACGGCCGCGTCCACCAGCGCCGTGCCCACGCCCCGTCGCCGCCAGCCGCTGTCGACGAGCATCCCCAGGTAGGCGACGCCGTAGGACGCCAGGTCGAGGCTGGCCTGCCCCACGAGGGCACCGTCGACCTCGGCCACCAGGTGCACGCCGTCGCCGGCGGCGATCCGCTGGCCCCAGCGCCGGCGAAGGTCGTCGCGGTCGACCGGGGGCTCGGCGCCGATCCACTGCCCCTCGTCGGCGACGGCCGCGTACAGCTCCACCATCCGGTCGACATCGGACCCGTTGGCGGGCCGCACGATCACGTCCGGCGGCCGACCATCCCCGCCACCCGCCGGACCAGGCCCCGGGGCGCGTGGCGGGCCAGGGCCACCAGCACCCGGTAGCTGAACCTCGGCACGCAGATGGCCTGGCCCCGGGCGACCGCGGCCAGCGCCGCCTGGGCCACGTCGTCGGCCGGGATCCAGAACGGCTTGGGGATGTCGCGGCCCATGTCGGCCCGGTCGTGGAACTCGGTGCGGGTGAAGCCGGGGAGCACGGCGGTCACGGACACGCCCTTGTCCCGCACCTCGTCGTGCACCGACTCGCTCAGGCTGGTGAGGAACGCCTTGGTGGCGGCGTAGGTGGCCACGAAGGGGATGGGCTGCTCCCCCGAGATCGACGACACGTTGACGATGCCGCCCGAGCCTCGCGCCACCATCGCCGGCAGGGCGGCCGACGTCAGCCGCACCGGCGCCAGCAGGTTGAGGCGGATCATGGCCTCCACGCCGTCGACGGGCAGGGCCGCGAAGGCACCGTGGCCCCCGGCCCCGGCGTTGTTCACCAGCAGGTCGACGGGGCGGTCGGGGTCGCCCAGACGGGCCTCGACCAGGGCCAGTTGCCCGGGGTCGGTCAGGTCGGCCGCCATTGCCTCGACGTGCACGCCGTGCGTCGTCGCCAACTCGGCGGCCAGCTCCTCCAGCCGGTCGCGCCGGCGGGCGACCACGACCAGGTCGGACCCGCTGGCCGCCAGGCGACGGGCGAAGGCGGCCCCGATACCGCTCGACGCGCCGGTGACGAGTGCCACCGGCCACCTCGGGCCGGGCTCGCCGGGGGTGGCCTGTCGAGCGCCGGACGTCATCTCCGCGCAGGCTAGTGGCGCATCCCGCCCACTTCCCCCGGCAGGCGCAACATGGCGTTAACACTTGGGAAACGTAGGTGTCAGCTTGGTTGCATACCGTGCCCCAGACCAAAGGGTCGCTAGGGGAGGGGCATCGACAACGATGGACACTGGAGATACCGCGTGGGTACTGGCGTCGTGCGCGCTGGTCCTGTTCATGACACCGGGACTGGCGTTCTTCTACGGAGGAATGGTCCGATCCAAGAACCTGCTGGCCATGCTCATGCAGAACTTCTTCGCCATGGGCCTCATCAGCGTGATTTGGGTGCTGGTCGGCTTCAGCCTGGCGTTCGGTCCCGGTAGTGGCCTCGTCGGCGATCTCAGCTTCGGGGGCCTGGCCGACATCGCCAACGCCGACTTCGGGTTCGCATCCCCGCTCACCATCCCCGCGCTGGCGTTCGTGGCCTTCCAGATGATGTTCGCCATCATCACCCCGGCCCTGATCACGGGGGCCACCGCCGACCGGCTCAAGTTCGGCGGATGGGTCGCCTTCCTGGGCCTGTGGAGCGTCCTCGTCTACTCCCCGGTGGCCCACTGGGTGTTCAGCCCCCACGGCTGGCTGTTCAAGAGGGGCGCCCTCGACTTCGCCGGCGGCACCGTGGTCCACATCAACGCCGGCATCGCGGCCCTGGTCCTGATCCTCGTGATCGGCAAGCGCAAAGGCTGGCCCAAGGAGGCCATGCCACCCCACGCCCTGCCGTGGACGCTCATCGGCACCGGCATCCTGTGGTTCGGCTGGTTCGGCTTCAACGCCGGCTCGGCCCTTGGCGCCAACGGCGTGGCCGTCCAGGCCTTTGCCAACACCCACCTCGCCGCCGCCGCCGGGATGCTCGGCTGGCTCCGCGTCGAGCGCCTCACGGACGGCCACGCCACCACCCTGGGCGCGGCGTCCGGCGCCGTGGCCGGCCTGGTCGCCATCACGCCGTGCGCCGGGTTCGTGAACCCGATGGCGGCAGTCGCCATCGGGCTCATCGCCGGGGTCGTGTGCTTCCTGTGCTGCCAGCTCAAGTTCCGGTTCGGCTTCGACGACTCGCTCGACGTCATCGCCGTCCACCTCGTCGGTGGCATCACCGGCTCGCTCCTCCTGGGCGTCTTCGCCAACGAGGCGTTCGGTGGGCTGCTGTCGGGAGCGGGGGCCTCGCTGCTGGGCAAGCAGGCCCTGGCGGTGGGGGCCACGATCGTCTA
>JAXDOC010000008.1:0-3353 GCA_034669165.1 Actinomycetota bacterium | reverse complement strand
GGCGCTGGAGCGAGTGCCGGCCGACATCCGCCGCGACGGCGGCGTGGCCCGCATGAGCGACCCGGCCATGATCGAGGCCATCCAGGCCGCGGTCACCATCCCGGTCATGGCCAAGGCCCGGATCGGCCACTTCGCCGAGGCCCAGGTGCTGGAGGCCCTCCAGGTCGACTACATCGACGAGAGCGAGGTGCTGACCCCCGCCGACGAGGCCCACCACATCGACAAATGGCCCTTCACCGTCCCGTTCGTGTGCGGGGCCACTAACCTGGGCGAGGCGTTGCGGCGCATCTCCGAGGGGGCGGCGATGATCCGTTCCAAGGGCGAGGCGGGCACCGGGAACATCGTCGAGGCCGTCCGCCACCTGCGCTCCATCCTGGGCGACATCCGCCGGCTGACCCAGGCCGACCCCGCCGAGCGCTACGCGTGGGCCAAGCAGCTGCTGGCCCCGATCGACCTCGTCGCCGAGGTGGCCGACCTGGGCACCCTCCCGGTCCCCCTGTTCTGCGCCGGCGGCATCGCCACGCCGGCGGACGCGTCGCTGGTCATGCAGCTCGGCGCCGAGGCGGTCTTCGTGGGGTCGGGCATCTTCAAGAGCTCCGATCCCGAGGCCATGGCCCGGGCCGTCGTCGAGGCCACCGCCCACTTCAGGGACGCCCAGATCGTCGCCAAGGTCAGCCGCGGGCTGGGCGAGGCCATGCGGGGCGCCGAGATCGAGGGGCTGGAGACCCGACTGGCGGAGCGCGGCTGGTGAGGCGGCCCCCAGGTGCACAAGGTCGGGGTCCTCGCCCTGCAGGGGGCGTCGAAGCGGCACGCTGAGGCGCTGGCCGCGCTGGGTGCCCACCCGGTCGAGGTCCGCACGCCGCAAGATCTGGCCGGCATCGAGGGGCTGGTCCTCCCGGGCGGGGAGTCGACGACGATGTCGAGGCTGCTCGACCTCGCCGGCCTGTTCGAGCCGGTCGCCGACCGCCTGGCCGACGGCATGCCGGCGTTCGGTACCTGTGCCGGGATGATCCTGCTGTCGTCGCGCATCCTCGACGGGCGGGCCGACCAGCGCAGCTTCGGCGTGCTCGACGTCGACGTGCGCCGCAACGCCTTCGGCCGCCAGGTCGACTCCTTCGAGGCCGAACTGGCCGTGAAGGGCCTCGGCGGGGGAGGCTTCCCCGCGGTGTTCATCCGGGCGCCGGCCATCGAGCGGGTGGGCGAGGGTGTGGAGGTGCTGTCGAGCATCGACGGCCACCCGGTCCTGTGCCGGCAGGGGCCCGTCCTGGCCGCCGCGTTCCATCCCGAGCTTTCCGACGACCTACGTCTTCACCAGCGCTTCCTGGAGGGTTGAGATGTCTGGACATTCCAAGTGGGCGACGATCAAGCACCAGAAGGGGGCCAAGGACAAGGTCCGGGCCAAGGTCTTCGCCAAGGTCCTGCGCCAGGTGGAGGTGGCCGCCCGTGAGGGCGGGGGCGACATGAACGCCAACGCCACCCTGCGCTCGATGTACCAGAAGGCCCGGGAGGCGTCGGTACCGACCGACACGATCGAGCGGGCCATCAAGCGGGGCACCGGCGACCTCGAGGGCGTCCGCTACGAGGCGGTGAACTACGAGGGCTACGCCCCGCTGGGCGTCGCCATCTACGTCGAGACCCTCACCGACAACCGCAACCGCACCGGTGCCGACGTGCGGGCCATCTTCTCCAAGAACGGCGGTTCCAGCGCCGAGCCCGGCGCCGTGGCCTGGCAGTTCGAGCGCAAGGCGGTGATCATCGTCGGCAAGGGGGGCCCGAGCGGCCCCAAGGGCGGGGCACAGAGCCCGGCCCTGGACGAGGACGAGCTGATGCTGATCGGCCTGGAGGCCGGCGCCGAGGACCTCGAGGACCAGGGCGACACGTGGCAGCTCACCGCCCCGCCCACCGACCTCGGCCGGCTCCGTGACGCCCTCGAAGCCGCCGGCGTGAAGGTGACCTCGGCCGAGCTGACCATGGTGCCGACGTCCACCATCGCCCTGGAGTCCGAGGCCGACGCCCGCAAGGTGCTGCGGGTGGTCGACGCCCTCGAGGACCACGACGACGTCCAGGCCGTGTACGCCAACTTCGACATCCCCGACTCGGTGCTGCAGCTCGTCGAAGCCGGGGCGTAGCGCCGCCCCCTCCTTCCCGATCTGGCTGCACTGACGGTCGTATTCGCACGTCACTGCAGCCAGAACCATCCGCAACCGGGGTTGACGGGTCCGCTACGATTCCGAACGAATGTTCGTGCTCGGGATCGATCCAGGGGTGTCACGCTGCGGCTACGGCTGCGTCGAGGGGGGGCCGGGGACCACGCCGCGCGTCGTGGCCGTGGGGGTCCTGACGACGCCACCCTCGGACCCGTTGCCGGGGCGGCTGGCCGCCCTCGACACCGACCTGCGGGCCCTGGTGGCCGAGTTCCGGCCCTCGGTGGTGGCGGTCGAGCGGGTGTTCTTCCAGGTCAACGCCCGGACCGCCATGTCGGTCGGCCAGGCCAGCGGGCTGGCGCTGGTCGCTGCGGCCCAGGCCGGCTGCGAGGTGGTGCAGTACACGCCCAACGAGGTCAAGCAGGCGGTCGCCGGCTACGGCTCGGCCCCCAAGGAGCAGGTGCAGCGCATGGTCCAGACCCTCCTCGGCCTGGCCGAGGTCCCGAGCCCCCCCGACGCCGCCGACGCCCTGGCCCTCGCCCTCTGCCACCTGGCCATGGCGCCCCTGCGTGCCCGGGTGGGTGCGAGAGGCGCCCGATGATCGGCCCGGGAGGCCGATCCAATGTCGCTCATCGGGCGGGAGCCCGATGATCGGGCCGGGAGGCCGATCCAATGTCGCTCATCGGGCGGGAGCCCGATGATCGGGCGGCTGCGGGGCGCCCTCGTCCACCGGTCGCTCCGGGGCGAGGTCATGCTCGACGTGGGCGGCGTGGGCTACCGGATCAGCGTGTCGCCCTCCACCGCCGTGGCCCTGGGCAGTATCGGCAACGAGGTGGTGGTGCACACCCACCTGCATGTCCGGGAGGACGCCCTCACCCTGTTCGGCTTCGCCACCGCCGACGCCCGGGACTGCTTCGAGTCGCTCCTGGGCGCCCACGGGGTCGGCCCGGGGCTGGCGCTGGCCATCCTGTCCACGCACGGCCCCGACGAGCTGCGCCGGCTGGTGTTGGACGGCGACCTCGACGGCCTGACCCTCGTCCCCGGGGTGGGGCGCAAGACAGCGGCTCGGCTGCTGCTCGAGCTGAAGTCCCGGCTCGACGTGCCCGAGGGCGCCGGCTTCGAGGCCGACGGTGCCGTCACGAACGGCTCGCCCCGGGCCGACGTCCGCGCTGCCCTGGCCGCCCTGGGCTACCAGCCCGACGAAGTCCG
>JAXDOC010000007.1:0-59291 GCA_034669165.1 Actinomycetota bacterium | reverse complement strand
CTCGCAGGTCGAGATGGACCACGACAAGCAACTCGCCGACGAGATCTGGCTCCGCCCGGCGTCGCGGGTCGGCTGCAACCCGGAGACCGGCTGCGTGAAGCAAGTGGGGAAGTGAGCGCCACAGTCCGCTAGGCGGACAGGGCCCCGCCGACCAGGCTGCGGAAGAACCCGCCTGCTCGAGGGCGCCCAGCAACCTCGTCGCCGGGCAGGCGCGGTCCGTTCAGTACGACTTCGCCCACACCACGCGCTTCGCGCTCGGCTGTCCGGTGAACGGACAGATCCCGGCCTCGCCAGGCGCGAGCGGGACGCAGCGGACGGTCACGCCGAGGTCGTCCTTGATCTGGGCCTCGAGCTTGGGATCGCCGTTGAAGTGCGTCATCGCGAACCCGCCGTGGATCGGCGTCGGGTCGTTCGCGTTCTTGGTCGGCGGCGCCGCGAACCACGCGTAGAACTCCTCCTTGGTGTCGATCGCCCGGGTGTGCGCCTCGCGGAACGCCAGCGCCCGGTTGAACAGCGCGTCCTGGATCTCCTGCAGCAGCGCCGCCGCCCCGGCGACGAACTCGGCGCGCGGCACGCCCTGCTTGTCCTTGGGCTTCTTGTCGCGCCGGCCCATGAACACCGAGCCCTTCTCGATGTCCTTGGGGCCGACCTCGAGGCGGATCGGCGCGCCCTTCTTGATCCACTCCCACACCTTCTTCGAGCCCTGGACGTCGCGCGCATCGACGTGGACGCGCACCGGCGTGCCGGCGAACGACTGCGCCTCGAGCTCCTGCTTGAGCGACGTGCACCACGCGAGCACCTGCTCGCGCACCTCGGGCTTTTGGATCACCGGGATGATCACGATCTGATGGGGCGCGAGCCGGGGCGGCATCACCATGCCGTCATCGTCGGCGTGGGTCATGATCATCGCGCCGACCATCCGGGTCGACACGCCCCACGACGTCGTCCAGGCGTGGCTGAGGCCGCCCTTCTCGTCCTGGAACTGGATACCCGACGCCTTGGCGAAGTTCTGGCCGAGGAAGTGAGACGTCCCGGCCTGCAGCGCCTTGTGGTCCTGCATCATCGCCTCGATGCAGTACGTCTTGACCGCGCCGGGGAAGCGCTCACCCTCGGTCTTCTCGCCCTGGATCACCGGGATCGCCATCCACTGCTCGGCGAACTCGGCGTAGACCCGGAGCATCTGCATCGTCTCGTCAACGGCTTCCTGCTCGGTCGCGTGCGCCGTGTGGCCCTCCTGCCAGAGGAACTCGGTGGTGCGCAGGAACATCCGCGTGCGCATCTCCCAGCGCACGACGTTGGCCCACTGGTTGATGAGCAGGGGCAGGTCGCGGTAGCTCTGGATCCACTTGGCGAAGAAGACGTTGATGATCGTCTCGCTGGTGGGCCGCACCACCACCGGCTCCTCCAGCTCCTTGCCCCCGCCGATGGTGACGACAGCCAGCTCGGGGCTGAACCCCTCCACGTGCTGCGCCTCCTTGCGCAGGTAGGACTCGGGGATGAACAGGGGGAAGTAGGCGTTCTTGGCCCCTGCCTCCTTGATGCGGTCGTCGAGCTCGCGCTGCATCCGCTCCCAGATGGCGTAGCCGTAGGGACGGATCACCATCGTGCCCCGCACCGGCCCGTTCTCGGCCATCTCCGCCTTGGCCACCACGTCCTGGTACCACTTGGGGAAGTCCTCGGACTGGGGGGTGAGCACGGGCGCCTTTGCCATCGTGGGGAGGGTAGTTGGCCGGCGGGGGACCATTTCCGGGGTCCTGTCACCCGGATTGGCCGGTCGTCCGTCTGTCCGGTCATGAGACCTCGATTCCTTCCCCTGGCTGCGGCCGCACTCGCCCTCGCCTCTTTCGCCGCCGCGTGCGGCGACGACGACCCGGCGGTGGTGACGTCGACCACGGTGTCGGCCCCGACGACGACTGTCGCCGCGGCCTCCGTCCGGATCACCTCCCCGGCCAATGGGGCGACGGTGACGAGCCCGGTGAAGGTGGTGATGGCGGCGACCGGGTTCGTGATCGAACCGGCCGGTGCGCCCCGCGATGGCGCCGGCCACTTCCACGTCCTGGTCGACGTCGGGTGCGTGACCGCGGGTCAACCCATTGCCGTCGGGACTGCCGGCATCAACCACTTCGGGAAGGCCCAGACCGAGGCCGACCTGGAACTGGCGCCCGGAGAGCACCGCCTCTGCCTGCAGGCCGGCGACGGCACCCACGTCGCCCTGCCCCTGACCGACGAGATCACCGTCGTCGTCGCTACGGCATGAACACCGTGACGAACGACATGGTTTCGCGCAAGACACCTCCCGACACCCTGGCCGGGGCATGCATGGGCCTGGCCGTAATCGCGTTCCTCGGCTCCGCCCTGGCCGATGCGGCGTGGGGATGGGAGGGCACCGCCGGTGCCGTCTACGGGGTGGGGAGCCTCCTGCTGGTGGCGGCCGGTTTTCTGCTCGTCGCCACCCAGGTGCAGCTGCACAAGATCCACGGCGGGTTGGGCCGGGCCGCCCAGGTGGGGATCGCGGTCAGCGCCCTGGGCGCCCTCCTCAGCTTCGTCTCGTGGGCGGTTGTCCTGTGGGGGACCGTGCTCGGCGTGGGGACGCTCCTGTTCGGCACCGCCGTGCTCCGCCAGGGTCGCGTCCCCCGGCCCCTGGCGCTGACGCTGACCTGGGCCGCGCCGGCGGTGGCGGCTGCGGCGTGGGCCGGGGCCATCCTCTCCGGCGGCGAGGACTCCGCGGTCTCCACCGTCGCCGACGTCGGGGTGGGCGTCGCTCTCCTCGTCCTGGCCTGGGGGCTGATCGGCGTCGGACGGTGGTCGGCGTCGGTCGAGCCGGCGTAGCGCCCCACGGCTCGGGCCGACGACCGACGAGGTTGCGCCTAGCGTTGACCGGGTGCCTACCGATGACAGGGTGAACGACATCCGGGTGCGCTTCGCCCCCGCACCCACCGGGTTCCTGCACGTCGGCAGCGCCCGGGCCGCCCTGTTCAACTGGCTCTTCGCCCGCCACACGGGAGGCACGTTCGTCCTGCGCATCGAGGACACCGACCCCGAGCGCTCCCGCGACGACCTGGTCGAGGGCATCGAGCGGTCGTTGAAGTGGCTCGGGCTCGACTGGGACGAGGGCCCCTACCGCCAGTCGCAGCGCATGCACCTCTACGCCGCCGCCGCCGACCGGCTGGCCACCGAGGGCGCCGCCTACTACTGCGACTGCACCAAGGACGACATCGCCGCCCGCAACCCCACCGGCGGCTACGACGGCTTCTGCCGCGACCGCGGCCTCGGCCCCGGACCCGGGCGGGCCCTGCGTTTCCGCACCCCCCACCAGGGGGAGACCGTGGTGCACGATGCCATCCGGGGCGACGTCGTCTTCGAGAACGCGAACCTGGAGGACTTCGTCATCCTGCGGGGGGGTGGGGAGCCCATGTTCATCCTCGCCAACGCCGTCGACGACGCCGACATGCGGATCACCCACGTCCTGCGGGGCGAGGACCTGCTCTCGTCCACGCCGAAGGTCCTCCTCCTGCGCCACGCCCTCGGCTACGACCCGGCCGACGACCCCCTCTACGGCCACCTGCCGGTGATCGTCAACGAGAAGCGCCAGAAGCTCTCCAAGCGCCGCGACGACGTGGCCCTGGAGGAGTTCCGGGAGCGGGGCTACCTGCCCGAGGCCATGCGCAACTACCTGGCCCTGCTCGGGTGGGGACCCGGCGACGGCCGGGAGATCATGCCGGTGGCCGACATGGTGGCCGAGTTCCGGCTGGAGGACGTGAAGCCGTCGCCCGCCTTCTTCGACGTCCAGAAGCTCGACCACGTCAACGCCGAGTACATCCGGGCCCTGCCCGTCCACACCTTCGTCCGCGACGCCCTGCCGTGGCTGGAGGAGGACCCGCCGTGGCCGCCGGAGAACTTCGACCTGGCCACCTTCGAGGCGGTGGCCCCGTTCGTGCAGGAGCGGGTGCGCACGCTGTCGGAGGTTCCGGGCGTGGTCGACTTCCTCTTCCTCGACGAGCCCGTCATCGAGCCCGACGCGTGGGAGAAGGGCGTGGTCAAGGTGAAGGACGCGGCCGGGCTGCTGGCCGACGCGGCCGCTGCCTACGCGGCCCTGCCCGAGTGGTCGGCCCCCGCCCTCCACCAGGCCACCCTCGCGGTGGGGGAGGCCCGCGGGCTCAAGCTGGGCAAGGCCCAGGCGCCGATCCGGGTGGCGGTCACCGGGCGGACGGTGGGCCCGCCCCTGTTCGAGTCGTTGACCGCGCTGGGCCGGGAGCGCACACTCGGACGGGTGGACGCGGCCCTCGCCAGGCTGAACAGCCCCTGATGCTCGCCTATCCGGCGGTGAAGCTGGGCCTGAAGCTGGTGGCCGGGATCATCGTGCTGGCGGTGCTGTATCTCGGCGTCACCTTCATCCAGGTCTACCGGGCCGCCGGGCGCGACGACGCCCAGCCGGCGCAGGCCATCGTCGTGTTCGGCACCGCCCAGTACGACGGGGAGCCGTCGCCGGTGCTGGCCGCCCGCCTCGACCACGCCATCGACCTCTACGAGCGCAAGCTGGCCCCGGTGGTCGTTGTCACCGGCGGCAACCAGCCCGGCGACCGGTTCACGGAGGCGGCGGCGTCGGCCAACTACCTGCTGGAGCACGGCATCCCCGACGACGACGTGCTGCGGGAGGTCTCGGGCACGTCGTCGTGGCAGTCGCTGGCGGCGGTGTCGGAGTTCCTCGCCGAGCGGGACATCAACGAGGTCCTGCTCGTGTCCGATCCCTTCCACTCGCTGCGCATCTCGGCCATGGCCGACGAGCTGGGCCTCGACGGCCACGCCTCGCCCACCCGCACCAGTCCCATCTCCGGCCTCACGGAGATGGAGTACATGGCCCGGGAGACGGTGGCGGTGGCGGTGGGCCGCATCATCGGGTTCCGCCGCCAGGCCAACGTCGAACGGGTGGTCCTGTCCCAGGGGTAGGCTGAAGGCGCCTTTCGGGGGTGGTGTAATCGGTAACACAGCAGGTTCTGGTCCTGTCGTTGGGGGTTCGAGTCCTCCCCCCCGAGCTCAGCGAGATGCAATGTGCAGGGCGCCGGCCCTCGACTTCTCGTGAGAGAGTCCGGCGGTGCGGGCCTGTACAGTGAGGTCCGCCATGGTCAGGCCCGGTGCGGTTTGGCACCCGGCCCCATCGTCTAGAGGCCTAGGACAGGACCCTCTCAAGGTTCAGACACGGGTTCGAATCCCGTTGGGGCTACCAACTCGAAGTCCCCGCTAGGCGGGGCTATGCCCCGCGCTCCCGATAACCCTCACTTCTGGTGGGACGAGGACCTGGCGGACGAGGCGCTGGCGCAGTGGGTCGCCGAGACGCGGGCGCATCCGTCGCCCGGACCGCCGTTCGATCTGGTTGCTCTCCGACGTCCGCGGCAGCGGCGGGCGGGGCCGAGCGTGCGCACGCGCGACGACGTGGAGGTTCCGGGTGACCCGCCGGTGCCGGCCCGCCTGTACCGGCCGGCCGACGAACCCCTCCCCTTGGTCGTCTACGTCCACGGTGGCGGGTTCGTGGCCGGCGACCTGGATTCGCACGACCGCACCTGCCGCCGCCTGGCGGTCGAGGCCCGGACCTCGGTGCTCGCGGTCGACTACCGCCTTGCGCCGGAACACCCCGCGCCGGCCGCCATCGACGACGTGGTCAGCGTCGGCAGGTGGGCGTCGACTCGGCCAAACGTTCTTGGGGCGGTGGTGGGTCGGCCCGGTTTGGCCGGCGACAGCTCCGGGGCGGCCATCGCGCTGCTCGCGGCCCGGTCGCTGGTTGTCGGGGCAACGCCGCCGAGCGCCCTGCTCCTCGTGTGCCCAAACGCCGATCTGACCCTCGCCGAGCCGAGCGTCCGGGAGAAGGGAACCGGCTGGGGACTGAGCGCGGTGGCGTTGGAATGGTTCGTCCACCAGTGGGTACCGACCCTCGACGAGCCCTCGTTGCGGCGCTTCAGCCCTCTCCACGCCGACCTGACCGGCCTGCCGCCCACGATCGTCGCCACGGCCGAGCACGACCCGCTGCACGACGAGGGCACGGCCCTGGTCGACCGGCTCGTGTCGTTCGGGGTCGAGGCGCACCATGTTCCGCACCCCGGCCTGGTCCACGGCTTCCTCGGCCTCGACGACGTCTCACCCGCGGCGCGCGAAGCCGGCACGGCCTTGATGCGCCGCTTCGGTGAACTGCTGCCGCGTCGGTAGGTGGGCCGCGTGGTGTGGTCGATGCTGAGGCGCGGGACTCGCGCTCGCCATCGGCGTCAGCACCAGCCAAGCTTGGTGGCGACGAGGAGGCCACCGTGAGCGCGGCTGACAAGGATGCCCCTGTCGAGCAGTTCGTGGCCGAGGCCAACCGGCATCCGGTCTTCGAGCTCACTCCGATCGACTCGGATTCGGGGTCGCCCGCTCCGTCGCACGAAAGCTGATCCCGCGAGCCGCAAAATCGCTGGTCAGCCGCGGTTCGGGGGTCTGGGCGAGGCGGCTCAGACGCTCCCACGCAGGCGGCGCTACGCCTCGCGGTTAGCCGGATCGGAGGAGTGGGAACGGTGTTGTCAACGGGTCAAGCGAAAGGACCGACGTGTCCGACCACGACGCGGTGACGATGCCGACCGAGGTTTCCGGTCGGGTGGGCTTCTTCGACCGCTTCGCCGGCCGGGCCGCGCACGTGGCCAGTCGAGCGACGTTCTTCGCCTTCTGCGTGCTGCTCATTCTCCTGTGGGCACCGTCCATCCTCATCATCCGCAACGTCGACACGTGGCAGCTGATCATCAATACGGCCACGACCTGCGTCACCTTCCTGATGGTGGCGCTGTTGCAGAACAGCCAGACTCGCAGCGACCAGGCGGTCCAGCACAAGCTCAACGCGCTCGCCGACGGCCTCGCCGACCTGATGGCCCACATCGCCGGCGGTGACGAGGAGCGAGATCTCCAGCGGGACCTCGAGGAGCTACGGACCGCAGTGGGCTTGGAGGAACAGGAGAGCACCGCCGACAACCGCGCTGCCGATAGGAGCAACGGCTCCAAGGCCCGGTCTTCCCACTGAGGAGTCGCAGGCGGCAGATGTGCGCGTCGCACGGGGCGAGGTCCCCGCATCGTGACTGGGCGTGACCCAGGGACCCCAGCACGGGAAGCTCGGGTCAGGGGACCGAAAACGCGATTGACGCGGTGGCGTCCTCGTCGGGTCCGCCCTTCAGTATCAGCTGGTAAGCGCCGGCGGGCGGGTCGTTGACGACGAACCAGACGTCGACGTCGCGAGCTGGTTGGTTGGGGTAGATCACCTCGTTCAGGTACTCGGTGGCGACCGTGGAACCGTCGGGGAGTCCGACCACCAGGTTGCCCGGGGTGAAGTTCCGCCCGAAGGTCTCGGTCGTGGACGCAGTGGCCAGGTGCAGCACGAGCGAACCATGACCCTTGGCCACCTCGACATCGAGCGCCGGGTTCCTCTCGAGGACGTCGGCCCGCAGCTCGGCGCCGGCGACCTCGATGCTGAATACGCCCGCGGACAGGCTTTTGTCGCCCAACGCGATCGGGACCGGCTCGAGGGCGACCAGGTTCCCGGACTGGACGAGGGGCACCGTCGCCTGGTTCTTGTCGGCACTGCCGAGCATGACGACCGCGTCGGTCAGGGAGAAATCGTCCCCGACCCCGAACCTCATCGTCCCCTTCCCGGTGGCCCGGCCGGGGACCAACGGGAGGTCACTGTCGGACGAGAGCTCGGTGGCCCGCCCGTTGGACGTCACGATGATCGCGCCCGATGAGATCACGTCGCCGGCGTAGACGTTGCTGCGGCGCTGGTTCTCGAGTCGGACCGGGATGTCGAGGACGGCCGCTCCGTCGACGCGGCGCACGGTGGCGCTGTCGAGGGTGACCTTGAAACCCAGGTACCAGACCGTCTTGTCCACCGGGACGGTGGCGAGGACCGCGTCGACGCCGGCACCGGTCGTTCCACGGCCGACCGGCCCGCCCACGCCCGCGTTGGCGTTGACCCCGGCGTCGGGTGACGACCCATTTCCGGTCAGCTGGCCCACGACGATGGCCAGGACGACGACCACGGCCAACGAGATGAGCGGCTTGGCCAGCCGGGCCATCGGACGACGCGGCCCGCCTTCGACGCTTTGGGGCCGGGGCGCGGGTTCCGGCGTGACCGGAGGTGTCTCTGGGCCCAGCACCTCCTCCAGCCGGGTGACGAGGCGGCCGACGTCGTAGTGCCATCGCTCGTCGCTCAACTCGATGGCCTGGAACCGGGTCAGGCCGGCCAGCGGCGCCGGTAGGTCGGTCGGCTTCGGCATCCGCGCCTCCTCCACCAGGACGGGGATGACCACGACGCCCCGCTCCAGGGCCGAGGCCAGCTCCAGGCGCACGAAGTCGTCGGGATCGTCGAGGCGGCGCCCGCCGGTGGGGCCGGCGACGGCGAGCCAGTCCCGCCCGATGAGGGCCAGCAGCACGTCGCAGCCGACCACGGCCTGGTCGATGACCTGGGCGAAGTCGACGCCGGGGCGGATGGTGTCGACGTCGCGGAAGACCTGGGCCTCGCCGAAGCGGTCGGCCAGTTCGTCCTGCAGTCGCCCGCCGTACCCCGAGGTGTCCGACCGCCGATAGCTGATGAAGATTGCGCTCACACCGAACGTCCTCCGCGTCCTCTGCGCAAAGCCTACGACCGGTGGACCGTGAGAAGCTGTCCCACCTGTCCGGACGACGGAGGCGTGGGTGACCGACAGCGACGGCGGGACAGCCGATCCCGGGGCCGGCGCCCCCGGCCCCGCGACCTCAGCCACGATCGCGGCCGAGGTGGCGGCCAAGACCAGGCGGGACGACGCCCGGCGGGCGGTCCCCGCGCCCCGCCGCCGGCGCCTGCAGATCTACGCCCTCGACCCCATGCGCATGGAGAACACGGGCGCCGGCTTCGTCACCCCCCGGATCACCCTGAGCGTGCCCTACGAGCCCCTGGCGCCGGGGCCGGTGGGCCAGCGCATCCAGGTCGTCGACTACGACGGCGCCCGGCGGACCTTCTACGAGCCGGTCGACCTCGACGATCCCCACCTGCTCCTCTCCGACGGCCTGACGCCGAGCGAGAACGACCCCCGGTTCCACCAGCAGATGGTCTACGCGGTGGTGGCGTCGACATGGGAGGCCTTCGAGGCCGCGTCGGGTCGGCGCATCGGAGTCCGGGGCGGCCCGCTCAAGGTCTTCCCCCACGCCTTCTACGGCGAGAACGCCTTCTACGACCCGACCCTGAAAGCCCTGCTCTTCGGCTACTTCCAGGCCGACGAGCGCGACGCCGGCGCCAACCTCCCCGGCCAGATGGTCTTCACGTGCGTGTCCCACGACATCATCACCCACGAGACCACCCACGCCATCGTCGACCGCCTCCGGCCCGGGTTCAACGAGATCACCAACGCCGACGTACTCGCCTTCCACGAGGCGTTCGCCGACCTGGTGGCCATCTTCCAGCACTTCAAGCTCGAGCAGGTCCTGGTCGACGCCATCAACGAGCGCCAGGCCGACCTCACCACCGCCGAGGCCATCTCCGGCATGGCCCGCCAGTTCGGCTTCGCGTCGGCCCAGAAGGCGCCCCTGCGCACCGCCCTCGACGACACGCCCGACCCGGGGGCGTACCAGCGCACGCTCGAGCCCCACGCCCGGGGGGTGATCCTCGTCCAGGCCGTGTTCGACGCCTACCGCACCACCTACCTGGCCCGGGTGCAGGACCTGCTCCGGCTGGCGAGCGGCGGGTCGGGGATCCTGCAGGCGGGCCGACCCCACCCCGATCTGGTCAACCGGCTGGCCCAGGAGGCGCGCGCCACCGCCCGCCTGTTCTTCGACCGCTGCGTGGGCGCCTTCACGTACCTGCCCCCGATCGACGTGACCTTCGCCGACTTCCTCCGGGCCCTGGTGACGGTCGACTTCGTCGCCTCACCCGACGAGGACTCCTTCCGCACGGCCATCATCGAGGCCTTCCGGCGCCGGGGCATCTACGCGGGCGAGGCCGGGTCCCTCGCCGACCGGGCGGTGGCCCTGCCGTTCACGGAGATGAGCGCGCTACTCCCGGACGCCGTCTCCCTGCTGTGGACCCTCACCGCCCGGGCCCGGGGCGAGTTCTCCGAAGCGTCCGCCGATGAGAGGGCCATCCAGAACCAGGTCTTCCCCCAACTGGCATGGTGGGCCAAGCAGAATGCGGTGGAACTCGGCCTCCAGCCCCATGTCGACAAGGAACGGCCCATCTCGGTGGCCGCCGCCCATTCCACGGTCCGCATCGACGTCGACGGCCAGCCCCAGGTGGTGACGGTGCTGCAGGTCGTGCAGCGCCGCCCCGACCTGGCCGTGGCCGACCGGCGTCTCGGGGGGATCGTCCCCAAGGCGGGGGCGACGGTCGTCATCGACGCCGCCGGCGTCGTCCGGTACGTGATCTCCAAGTCCCTGCCCGCGGCCGCGGCCGGGGGCGACGTCCGGCTCGACGAGTTGGCCCGGACGGTGGACCGCTTCGACCGGTCCGATCCCCGGGCCGCCTACCGGTCGGCGGCCGACGGCCGGATGCGGGTGAACTTCGCCCTCCTGCACGGGGGCTACACGCCGGTGGAGGAGGAATGACCGAACCGGTGCGGGTCCGGATGTACAACGTCGGCTTCGGCGACTGCTTCGTGGTGAGCATCCCCGGGCCCGAGCGCGACCACGTGGTGCTGGTCGACTGCGGCCGCCACTCGGGGACGCTCATGGACGAGCCCCCCTTCTGGGACGTGGTCGAGCGGGTGGTCGCCGACCTCCCCCGGGTGGACGGCAAGCCGGCGGTCGACGTCCTGGTGATGACCCACCGCCACCGCGACCACGTCCACGGCTTCAGCCGCGAGGAGCTGTGGCGGGACGTGCGGGTGGGGGAGGTGTGGATGCCGTGGACGGAGAACGACGCCGACCCGGTGGCCCGGGGTCTCAAGGAGCAGCAGGACGCGTCCGCGGCCCGGTCGTTCCATGCCCTGCGGGCGTTCGGCGCCGGCGCTCGGCCGGCGGTCGACATCGCCCTCAACTCCATCACCAACCAGGGCGCGATGGACACCCTCCGCGGCTTCGGGTGCCCGGTGCGCTACCTCCCCGACCCCCTCCGGCCCCAGGGCACGGTGTTGACCGGGCGGTCCGGCGGCGGGCTGGGCCTGCCCGCGGGGCTGACGGTGCACGTGCTGGGCCCGTCCCGGGACCGGGCCACCATCACCCTCCTCGACCCCCCGCCGGGATCGGCCTACCTCCGGATGGTGCCGGCCGCGGCCCACGCCCACGATGTCGCCTTCGACGCCGCCGCCCCCTACGACTCGCCCCCCCTCGACGTCCCCCGGCCGTGGGCCGGCGACTGGGACATCAGCCGACCCGAGTACGAAGCCCGGGTCGGGGCGGGCGGCGCCCCCCTCGTCGACGACGACCTGCTGGCCCACCTCGACGCGGCCGCCTGCGCCGACGCCGAGGGATTGGCGATGTCGGTCGACCACGCCTTGAACGGCACCAGCCTGGTGCTCCTCTTCGAGATCGGGAAGCTCTGCCTCCTGTTCCCGGGCGACGCCCAATGGGGCACGTGGAAGGCGATGCTGGCCAACCCCGACTGGGAGCAGAAACTGAAGGACGTGCGCTTCCTCAAGGTCGGCCACCACGGCAGCCACAACGCCACGCCCGTCGAGTTCGTCGAGGGCTACCTCCACGACGCGGTGGCCATGCTCTCGGTCAGCGCCACCGCCTACAACACGAAGGGCTGGAAGGAGATCCCCAAGGACGAGCTGGTGGAGGCCATGCAGGCCGCGGGCCGGCTCGACCTGCTGGTGCGCAGCGACAAGCCGGCCCCCCGCTCCCCGCGGGTCACGTCCGATCCCGGCGGGTTCTGGACCGAGGTCAGGCTCGACGTGGACGGCGGGCCGTGATCATCGTCGTCGACATCCGACCCGCGCCGGCGCTGGGCGGCACGTGGACCCTCCCCGGGTGGACCCTCCAGGGTCGGTGGAACCCCAACGAGGCCGAACGGCGGGCGTCGTGGGACCTGCTGGTCGAGCTGGTGACCCGGGTGTCGGTGGTCCCCCTGGGCGAGAACCAGGGCCTGCTCCGGGAGGCGCTGGGCAGTCTCCATGCCCTCTTCGACGCCACCCGGGCCACGCTGGTCCGCCACGGTCCCGAGCTGGCCGTGGCCCGCCGGGGCGAGCTGTCCTTCGCCGTGATCAGCGCCCACCTGCTCAACGCCGTCCTCCGCCCGGTGCTGGTGGAATGGCACCCCCGCCTGCTGGCCCACGAGGCGGCCAGCCCGCCCGGCGGACCCCCGACCCCCGCGTCGGAGCGGGCGTGGGACGGCTACGACGATCTCCGGACCCTGCTGCGGTCGCTCCAGGCAGTTGTCGTCCAGTACGCCCGGGTGTTCGCGGTGGCGTGCGACGCGGAGGAGTTCGTGCGCTTCCTGGTCGACTCCGTCGACCACCCCGGTCAAGCCGACTAGCCGGCCCCGGAATGGGTCTGGCGGGCGAGGAAGGCGTAGGCCTCGTTGAGGTCGACGCCGGGGAAGGGGCCCGCGGGCAGGGTGGCCACGACCTGGCTGTGGGTCCGGGCCAGGGGCCATGCCCGGGGCTGCCACACGGCCGCCAGTTCGGCCGGGGGCCGCCGGCAGCACTCGCCGTGGGGGCAGCGGGAGACCGAGCGGTTGGCCGTGTCGGACCCGCGGAACCGGCGGGCGTCGGCGGCCCGGGTGCCGATCGTGACCGCCTCCTCCCGTTCGACCTCGACGTGGGTGCCGAACCAGAACTCGCCCGCTGGCGTCGACGTGTACTGGGCGTGGTCGGCGAACTTCTCGTCGGACGAGAACGCCCGCCGGGTGCCCCACTCCCGGCACACCCGCTGCCCCTCGATGACCCCGTCGGCGTCGGTGGGGAACGGGATGCCGTCGTTCTCGTAGGCCTTCCCGATCACGCCCTCGGCGTCGGCCCGCACGAAGTGCACGGGCAGGTCGAAGTGGTGGGTGATGAGGTTGGTGAGCCGGTGGGCGGCCATCTCGTAGGAGATGTAGAAGACCTGCTTGAGGTCCTCCACCGAGATGTCGTCGTCGGCCCGGGCCCGACCGAGGATCCCGACCGCGGGCCCCTCGGGCGCCAGCACGGCCCCCGCGAAGTAGTTGGCCTCCACCTGCTGGCGGAGGAACTCGCCGAAGTCGCCCGGCTCGCCGTGGGCCAGGGCGAAGTGGCCGAGCGTCTGGAGCACGACCGAGCGGGCGTCGCGGGTGGAGAGGGCGTTGCGCTGGTGGATGTAGATGCGGTGCCGGCCCAGGTCGGTGAGGGAGCGAACTGACACCGGCAGGTCGTGCACCCGGTGGAGGCTGAATCCGTAGTAGCCGACGAGGTCGGAGAGCATCCGTTCGGCGATCGCGCCGCTGCCGTCGTAGCCGACCGCGGCCAAGGCGTCCGCCGCCACCTGCTCGATCTCGGGGAAGTAGTTGTTGCGGGCCCGCATCTCCGCCCGGAGCTCGACGTTGGCCAGGCGGGCGGCCTCCGGCGTCGACGCCTGGACCTGGGCCCGCTGCCTGAGGGCCTCGTAGAGGGCGACCACGTGCTCGAGGACGTCGTCGGGGACGGCCGCCGACGGCTTCAGCCACGGCAGCCGGAGGTCCTGGTAGAGGGGATCCTCCTGGGCCCGCTGGAGGGCCATCGTGAGGTGGGCCCGGCGGTTGGGCGGCTCGGCCGAAAGGAGCTCGCCGGGGCCGACGTCGAGGGCGTCGGCCAACGCTTCGATGAGCGAGAGTCGGACCTCCCGGTGCCCGTTCTCGACCAGGGAGAGGTACGAGCCGGCCTTGCCGACCTTGCCGCCGAGGGCGTCGAGGGTGAGGCCGCGCTCCCGGCGGAGGTGGCGGAGGCGCTGGCCGAACACCAGGGTGTCGATCTGTGACATGGATGGAAACTCTCGTCTTCCGCGGTGTTTCCGGGAACTTTCCCGAATCTTATTGTGCGAGACACCTTGAAACCAGCCTAGGACGCAAGAAACACTCATCTTCGTCCTGAGGAGGAGAGCGCATGGAGCTGGGCAATGGCATCACGATCACGGGGGGCACGCCCGATCAGGAGGTGTTGACCGCGGAGGCGCTCGATTTCGTCGCCCGCCTCCACCGTCAGTTCAACCCCCGCCGCCGGGAGCTGCTGGCGGCCCGGATCGAGCGCCAGGCCCGGCTCGACGCCGGTGAGCGCCCCGACTTCTGCGCCGGCACCCGGTCGGTTCGGCGGTCGTCGTGGACGGTCGCCCCCGTCCCCAAGGACCTGCTCGACCGCCGGGTGGAGATCACCGGCCCCACCGACCGCAAGATGATGATCAACGCCCTCAACTCGGGGGCCCGCGTGTTCATGGCCGACTTCGAGGACTCGATGTCGCCCACGTGGGCCAACGTCGTCGCCGGCCAGCGCAACCTCCACGACGCGGTGCGGCGCACCATCTCCCTCGACACCCCCGACGGCCGCCACTACCAACTGGCCGACGAGACGGCCACCCTGATGGTGCGGCCCCGCGGCTGGCACCTGGTGGAGCAGCACATGGGGGTCGACGGCGAGCCCGTCTCGGCCAGCCTGTTCGACTTCGGGATGGCGTTCTTCCACAACGCCCGGGAGCTGCTCGACCAGGGTTCGGGCCCCTACTTCTACCTGCCCAAGCTGGAGAACCACCTCGAGGCGCTCCTGTGGAACGACGTGTTCCTCGCCGCCCAGCGCGCCCTCGGGCTGGCGTCGGGCACCATCAAGGCCACTGTCCTGGTGGAGACCGTCCTCGCCGCCTTCGAGATGGACGAGATCCTCTACGAGCTGCGGGAGCACTCGGCCGGGCTCAACGCCGGCCGCTGGGACTACATCTTCAGCGCCATCAAGAAGTTCCGCCTCGACCCCGCGTTCGTCCTTCCCGACCGGGCTCAGGTGTCGATGGCGGTGCCGTTCATGCGGGCCTACACCGAGCTGCTGGTCGCGACCTGCCACCGGCGGGGCGCCCACGCCATCGGCGGGATGGCCGCCTTCATCCCCAACCGCCGCGACCCCGAGGTCACGTCGGTGGCCCTGGCCAAGGTCCGGGAGGACAAGCTCCGGGAGGCGGCGGCCGGCTTCGACGGCACCTGGGTGGCCCACCCCGACCTCGTCCCGGTGGCGATGGACGTGTTCGACGATGCCCTGGGCGACCGTCCCAACCAGCTGGAGTGCCTCCGGGACGACGTCGCCGTCACCGCCGCCGACCTCCTTGCCGTCGGCCGGACCGAGGGCCGGGTGACCGAGCAGGGCGTGCGCACCAACGTGAGCGTGGGCGTGCGCTACCTGGAGTCGTGGCTGCGGGGGGTGGGAGCGGCCGCCATCTTCAACCTGATGGAGGACGCGGCCACGGCCGAGATCTCCCGGGCCCAGCTCTGGCAGTGGCGCCGCCACCGGGTGGCCCTGGTCGAGGGCCCAATTGTCACCGCCGAGTACCTGCGCCGGGCCGTCGCCGACGAGGTCATCCGCCTGCGGGCCGCCCCCGGCGTGGAGCCCGCCGACCGGGCCCGCCTGGGCGACGCCGGCCGCCTGTTCGAGCGCGTGATAGTCGACGACGACTTCGCCGAGTTCCTGACCATTCCCGCCTACGGGCAACTGCTCCTCGAGGAGGACACCCCAATGGAGATTTCGCGATGACGAAGCGCAGCGACGACATCAAGCGCCAGGTGGCGGTCCTGGAGTGTCTGTGGGAGCGCCACCCCCGCTGGGAAGGCGTGCGCCACGATTACACCGCGGCCGACGTCATCCGCCTCCAGGGGTCGTTCCGCCCCGAGCACACCATCGCCCGGGCGGGCGCGGAGCGGCTGTGGCGGCTGCTGCATGAGCGCGACTACGTCCACGCCCTGGGCGCCATGACCGGCGGCCAGGCGGTGCAGATGGTGCGGGCCGGGCTGGAGGCGATCTACGTCAGCGGCTGGCAGGTGGCGGCCGACGCCAACCTGGGCGAGGCCGTCTACCCCGACCAGAGCCTGTACCCGGTGAACAGCGTCCCCACGTTGGTGCGCCGGATCAACAACGCCCTCCTGCGGGCCGACCAGGTGGAGAGCGTGGAGGGCGACGTCAGCCGCAACTGGCTGGCTCCGATCGTGGCCGACGCCGAGGCCGGCTTCGGCGGACCCCTCAACGCCTACGAGCTGATGCGCTCGATGATCGAGGCCGGTGCCGCCGGCGTCCACTTCGAGGACCAACTGGCGGCGGAGAAGAAGTGCGGCCACATGGGGGGCAAGGTCCTCGTCCCGATGTCGCAGCACATCCGCACCCTCACCTCGGCCCGGCTGGCGTCCGACGTGGCCGGCGTGCCGACGGTGCTCGTGGCCCGCACCGACTCGTTGGGCGCGACCCTGCTGACCAGCGACGTCGATCCCCGTGACCGGCCCTTCCTCACCGGCGAGCGGACGCCGGAGGGCTTCTTCGTCGTCCGGCCCTGCATCGAGCTGGCCATCGCCCGGGGGCTGGCGTTCGCCCCGTACGCCGACATGGTGTGGTGCGAGACGTCGACCCCCGACCTCGACGAGGCCCGTCGCTTCGCCGAGGGTGTGCTGGCCGAGTACCCCGACAAGCTGCTGGCCTACAACTGCTCCCCGTCGTTCAACTGGCGCCGCCACCTCGACGACGACACCATCGCCCGCTTCCAGAAGGAGCTGGGGGCGATGGGCTACCGGTTCCAGTTCATCACCCTGGCCGGCTTCCACTCCCTCAACGCGGGGATGTACGAGCTGGCCTCGGCCTACGCGGCCGACGACATGACCGCCTACGTGAGCTTGCAGGAGCGTGAGCTCGAGCTCGAGTCCGAGGGCTACACCGCCACCCGCCACCAACGCGAAGTCGGCGCCGGCTACTTCGACGAGGTCGCCAAACTCGTCTCCGGCGGCCGGTCCGCGACCCTGGCCATGGTCGGCTCCACCGAACTGGCCCAGTTCGACGGGGAGTGACGGCTGGCTGGCGGGGGGGGGTCGGAGCCTGAGGTATTCCGGCCTCAGGCCGCAACGGCGCCCCCCGAGAGTTCTGGACGTCCGACGGGGGAACCGTCGTGTATCCACTGGGCGAGGCAGTCGCGAGAGAGGAGCTGGTCGGCCACCAGGAACGCGGACCCCAGCAGTCCGGCGCCGTCCCCCAGAGGCGATGTCTTGATCCGCAGGTCACGCGCGCCCAGGGCCAGGGAGCGGCTGTAGACCGTCCGCCGGAGCTCGCCGAGGAAGACGCCCTCGCCGGCGCTCACCTGCCCGCCCATGACGATGAGCGAGGGGTTGTAGAAGTTCACCAGCGTGGCCAGGACCCGCCCGACCAGCCGGCCGGACCGGGTCACCAGCGCCAGGCTGGCGGGGTCGCCAGCGTGGGCCGCGGTCGTGACGTCGCGAGCGGTGATGTGGCCGGTGCTGGACAGCACGTCGGCCAGCGCTGCGCTGCGCCCCGACTGCGCCGCCGCCAATCCGTCACGGCTGAGCGCGTACCCGCCGGCCAGCGCCTCCAGGCAGCCCGTGTTCCCGCAGCGGCACAGGACGCTGTCGTCATCCTGCACCGACACGTGTCCGATGTCGCCGGCGGCGCCCTGGGCGCCTCGGTGGAGCCGCCCGGCGGAGATGAGCCCGGCACCGATGCCGGTGCCCACCTTGACGTAGATGAAATCCTCCTCGCCGCGGGCGATACCGGCGCGGAGCTCTCCCAGCGCCATGACATTGACGTCGTTGTCGACCCACGCCGGTACCCGGTAGCGGGCCGAGAGCCGGTCCCGGACCGGGTACCCGTCCCAGCCCGGCATGATCGGCGGCGCGATCGGCCGTCCCTTGGAGAACTCCACGGGCCCGGGCAGCCCGGCGCCGACGCCCCACAGGGGTTGGCCGGCCGGCGTGCGGGCCAGCAGTTCGTCGAAGATCTGCTCGAGACGGGCCAGCGTCGGCTCGGGACCGAGCGCGACATCGCATGCCTCGGTGTGCTGGGCCAGCAGCGAGCCGTCGAGATCGCTGAGACCCGCCTGCAGCTGGCTGGCACCCATCTCGGCGACGAGCAGGCAGCCGGCCTCGGAGCGAAGCCGTAGTTCACGCGACGGTCGCCCTCCCGTGGAGGGTGCCAGGCGCCCTTCGTCGAGCAGTCCGAGGTCGATGAGCTGCGCCACCCGCTGGCTGACGACGTTCCGCCCCAGGCCCAGGCACCTCACGAGGTCGGGGCGGGTTCGCAAGCCGCTCCCCCGCACGGCGTCCAGGACGGCGGCGAGGGAATCGACCTGATCGGCGCCCAGCCCCTCCGCACGGCCGGTCGAGTCCACTCTCACCTCCGTCCCATCGCAGGGTCAACAGGGACACCTTAACCCGTGGGCGTGCAGAAGGCGCGATGCTCGAGTTTTACAGACGGTGCCTCCGGCCATATTCACGACATCTTTTCGTAACTCAGGGTTGACTTTTGCATGCAGGATGCAATACTCACCCCCGTGGTCCGCATCGCACACGACAAGGGTGGCCCGGTGGACCCCTCCAGGAGCGAGACGGACGGGCTCCCGGCACCCCAGACGCCGCGTTCCGTACGGGCGGCAATCGTCGGCACTGGGTCTATCGCCGGCGTGCATGCGCACGCCGTCCGGGCTGCGGGCGGCGAGGTCGTCGCCGTGCTCGGGAGCGGTCCGGACGCGACGGTGCGCGGCGTGAGGGCACTGGCCGCCGGGCGAGGCGCCGCTGACCTCGCCGAACTGATGGCCGCACCGGACGTCGACGTGGTGCACATCTGCACTCCGAACTGGGCCCACACGGAAATGGCGACCGCGGCGCTGGCCGCAGGCAAGCACGTGATCTGCGAGAAGCCGCTGGCGACCTCCGTCGCCGACGCCCGGCGCCTGACCGAGCTCGCCGATGGCGCCGGCCGCGTCGCCAGTGTCCCGTTCGTCTACCGTTTCTATGCCTCGGTCCGCGAGGCGAGGAGCCGGATTGCCGGCGACCTCGGTAGCCCGCTCTGGCTGTTGCACGGCACCTACCTCCAGGACTGGCTGTCCGCGGCCGACGCCACGAACTGGCGGATGGATCCGGTGCTGGGCGGTGCTTCGCGAGCGTTCGGCGACATCGGCGTGCACTGGTGCGACCTGATGGAGTTCACCACCGGGCACCGGATCGTCCGGCTGGCGGCCCGCATGGGCCGCGCCTACGAACGGCGGTCCGCCGGTGAAGGCTCGGCCGAGCCGAGCACGGAGGACGGCGCCGTGGTGGTGTTCGAAACCGATCGGGGAGCCATGGGCTCCGTCGTCGTGTCGCAGGTGACTCCCGGCCGCAAGAACCGGCTGTGGTTCTCGTTCGACGGTCCCGACGCCTCCTATTCCTTCGACCAGGAGGTACCGGAGTGCCTCTGGATCGGAGGCCGGGACCAGAACGTCGAGCTGATGCGTGGCACGGGGTCCTCCGAACAGCCGGCGGCGTCGTACTCGCGGCTGCCGGCCGGCCACCCCCAGGGCTACCAGGACGCGTTCAACGCCTATGTCGAAGACGTCTATGCGGCCGTTGGCGGCGACGCTCCGGACGGGCTGCCCACCTTCGCCGACGGGCTGCGGGCCGCGCTTCTGACTCAGGCCGTCGTGGATGCGGCCGCGTCACAGACGTGGGTGGAGGTGTCGAAATGACCAGCGCCGACGTGACCGCCGAAGCACCGGTTCTGCTGCGGCTCAAGGGCATCGTCAAGACCTTCCCCGGCGTGCGCGCCCTCGACGGCGTGGACCTGGAGGTGGTGGCCGGGGAGGTCCATTGCCTGCTCGGACAGAACGGCGCCGGCAAGTCCACCCTGATCAAGGTGCTCGCCGGTGTGCATCGTCCGGACTCCGGCTCGTTGTTGTGGCACGGCCAGGAGACCTCCTTCAGCGGGCCGCAAGCGGCCACCAGGGCGGGCATCGCCACGATCTACCAGGAGCTCGACCTTGTCGACGACCTGACGGTGGCCGAGAACATCTTCCTGGGCCACGAGCAGTCGGCGGGCGGGTTCATCCGCCGAGGCCGGATGCGGGCCGAGGCCACCGCCGTCCTGCACCGGCTGGGACACGGCGACATCCCGGTCAACCGCAAGGTGGGGCGACTGCCGGCCGCGGCCAAGCAGATCGTGAGCATGGGCCGGGCCCTGTCCCACGACGCCCAGCTGCTCGTCATGGACGAGCCCAGCGCGGTCCTGGCCCATGACGAGGTGGCGAACCTGTTCCGGGTCATCCGGGAGCTGACGGGGCGCGGTATCGCCGTCATCTACATCTCCCATCGGCTGGAGGAGATCCGCGAGATCGGGGATCGGGTCACCGTGCTGAAGGACGGGCGCACATCGGCGGTCAATCTGCCGGCGCGTACGACCAAGACCGACGACCTGGTCACCCGCATGACCGGACGGAAGATCGAATACCTCTTCCCGGAGCGCAACGGTGGCGCCGAGCGCGTGGAGGAGCGACCAGGCCCGGCGCTGCTCGAGGTCGTGGGGCTGACGCGACCCGGGGAGTTCGCCGACGTGTCCCTGTCCGTCCGCGCCGGCGAGATCGTCGGGATCGCGGGGCTGGTCGGGTCGGGCCGCTCCGAGCTGCTGGAGACCATCTACGGTGCGCGCAAGTCGGTCAGCGGCGAGGTCCGCCTGGACGGTCGCAGGCTGGCGCCGGGTCGGGTTTCGAGCGCGGTGCGCGCCGGGCTCGGCCTCGCTCCGGAGGAGCGCAAGAGCCAGGCCCTCCTTCTCGACGACCGGATCTACCGCAACGTGACCCTGGCCACATTCTCCCAGTACGCATCCGTCGGTTTCACCCGCGCCTCCTCCGAGCGCGCCGCGGCGACCGCGATCGCCGACGCGCTGTCACTTCAGCCCCGCAACGTCGCCCGGGCCGTGAAGACCCTTTCCGGTGGTAATCAGCAGAAGGTCGTCCTCGGCCGATGGCTGGTGGACCCGACGGGGCCAACCGCGCATACCGAAAGACGGCTGCGATCCTCGGGCACCCGGCTCCTGCTGCTCGACGAGCCGACCCGCGGGGTCGACGTCGGTGCGAGAGCCGACCTGTACCGCGTCATCCGCCGCCTGGCGGACGACGGCATGGGCGTGCTCATGGTGTCGAGTGAGGTGCCCGAGGTGCTCGGCCTGGCCGACCGCCTGCTGGTCATGCGCGAGGGCCGCATCGTGCGGGAGGCGCCGGCGGGCGAACTGGATGAGGAATCCGTCCTCGATCTCGTCATGGCGGGATCGCTACTGGAGGTGGAGAGCCCGTGAGTGCACGAGCCAATGTGCGTACCACGCCGCCGCCGGCGGATTCGCACGCCCCGCCCGGGGGGCCGGCGTCCACCGGGTTCTCAATCGGTCGCTGGTTCCGCGGCGACGCCGGGGAGCCATTGCGCCGCAACCTGGGTCTGGTCGCCGTCCTGGTCATCCTCTACGCCATCGGGGTGTGGAGCCGGCCGGACATCTTCCGGAACATCGACCGCCTCTGGAGCAACGAGCTCACCGTGCTCACGCTGGCCGCGAGCATCGGCGTCATCGCCATCGGGATGACCTTCGTCATCATCAGCGGTGGGATCGACCTGTCGGTCGGGGCCCTGCTGGCGCTGGCCAGCGTCTGGTCCACGACGCTGGCGACTCAGTCCTACGGGGCATGGACGATGGTCTTCGTCGCCCTGCTCGTGGCCACGATCGCCGGCGTCATCAACGGCCTGCTCATCGCCTATGGCCGGATGGCGCCCTTCATCGCCACCCTGGCCATGATGGTCGCCGCCCGGGGCCTGGCCCAGAAGATCTCGGGCAAGTCGACGCAGGTCGTCACCGAACGTGGCATCACCGACATCGCCCAGAACAAGCTCCTCGGCATCCCCTGGTTGGTGATCATCTTCGGCGTCGTCGCGGCGATGGCATGGGTCCTGCTCAACCGGACCACGTTCGGGCGGCGCACCGCGGCCATCGGCGGCAACACCGAAGCGGCCCGCCTGGCGGGCATCAGCGTCCGCCGCACCCAGGTGCTCATCTACGCCTTGTCCGGCTTGTGCTGCGGGATCGCGGCGGTGATGGTGACCGCCCAGGCCAACTCCGGATCCTCCGACCACGGCAACCTGTACGAGCTGCAGGCCATCGCCGCCGTCATCATCGGCGGCACCGCGCTGGCCGGCGGCCGGGGCACCATCGTGGGCTCGGTGTTGGGCGTGCTCGTCTTCACCCAGATCACGAACCTGTTCATCGTCAACAACCTGGCGATCGAGTACCAGCTCATCGCCCAAGGGGTGATCATCGTCGCCGCCGTTCTGGTCCAGCAGTTCCGGGTCGACTCGCTACGGCGACGCCCGCCGCCGACGCCCGCCGTCATACCGGCGATGTCGGCACCCACAGCCAACCATGGAGGTTGAAATGAACCACCGCATGCCCAAGAAGGGTGGCGGCGCCCGGCGTCGCCCGTTCACCAGCGTCGTCGCTCTCGGAGCGGTGGGCGTGATCCTGCTCAGCAGCTGCACGTCGAACAAGGCGAAGGAGCCGGCCGCCAGCACCGGGTCCACCGTGGCCGGCGCCGCCAGCGGTTCCTCGGCGCCCGGCAAGCATGTGAGGATCGTGTTCTCCGGCCCGGTGGCCGACCATGGCTTCCTTGCTGCGATCAACCGCTTCGCCAAGGAGCAGGCGGCCAAGTACCCGGACGTCACCTTCACCGCGCTGGAGGCCGCCGCTGACGCTCCGTCCCAGATCGCCGCGGTCCAGACCGCCATCGCCGACAAGCCCGACGCGCTGATCATCTTCCCCCAGGACGGTGACCAGCTCACCGGAGTGGGCAAGGAGGCCACCGCCGCCGGCATCCCGGTGATCAACCTCGACCGCAAGTTCAACGACCAGAGCGCCTACCGGATGTTCCTGGCCGGCGACAACTACAAGGTCGGCTTCAACGCCGGCACCTACATCGGCAAGAAGCTCAAGGGCAAGCCCGACGCCGTCATCGGCGAGATCACCGGCATCCAGACCCTGGCCCTGACCCAGGAACGGTCGCAGGGGTTCAAGGACGCGCTGGCCATCTACGGCCTGACGGTGTCGCGGCAGGTCAACGCCCAGTTCACCGTGCAGTCGGGCCAGACGGCCATGGCCAACCTGCTGGCCGCGGCGCCGAAGCTGGACGCGGTGTTCAACCACGACGATGACCAGAACATCGGCTCCGAAGCAGCCGCCGCTCAGGCGAACCGCACCGAGTTCTTCATCGTCGGTGTGGCCGCGTCCTCCGCGATGCTGGAACACATCAAGAAGGGCGACGCCCGCATCGAGGCCGATGTCACCTTCACGCCGGCCATCTCCGCCACCGCAGTGTCGATGGCCCGCCTGATCGCCCAGGGCCGTACCTCCGATGACCTCGCCGGCCTGCCGCTGCCGAGCAGCATGCTCATCGACTCGGAGCTCGTGACCAAGGACAATGTGGCCCAGTTCGAGAAGTTCGGCTGGGTGTGACCCGCTGAGGGGCGGGGCCGGCCGGGATTCGCCCCGGCCGGCCCCAACCGCGTCCACGCTCGAATGAAGGGAGCCAGCAGTGCGCCGGCCGATCACGCTGTTCACCGGCCAGTGGGCCGACCTGCCCTTCGAGGAGGTGGCTCGTCTCGCCGCCAGCTGGGGCTACGACGGGCTGGAGATCGCCTGTTGGGGTGACCACCTCAACGTGGCGAGAGCCGTCGCCGACCCGGCGTACCTGCAGACCCGACGCGAGATTCTGGACGCGCACGGGCTCAAGGTCTTCGCCATCTCCAACCATCTCGCCGGCCAGGCGGTGTGCGACGACCCGATCGACGCCCGGCACCGCGACATGCTGCTGCCGGCCATCTGGGGGAACGGCGACCCCGAAGGCGTGCGGCAGCGGGCCGCCCAAGAATTGAAGGATACGGCGGTCGTGGCGGCCCTGCTCGGTGTGGACACCGTCGTCGGCTTCACGGGATCAGCGGCGTGGAAGTACGTCGCCATGTTCCCGCCGGTGTCTTCGGCGCTCATGGAGGCGGCGTACCAGGACTTCGCCGACCGGTGGAACCCGATCCTCGACGTCTTCGACGCTGAGGGGGTGCGCTTCGCCCACGAGGTTCACCCCAGCGAGATCGCCTATGACTACTACACGACCGAGAGGGCCTTGGAGGCCATCGGTCACCGGCCGGCGTTCGGGCTGAACTGGGATCCCAGCCACTTCGTGTGGCAGGCCCTCGATCCGGTCATGTTCCTCTGGGACTTCCGGGATCGCATCTACCACGTCGACTGCAAGGACACCCGGCTGCGGACCGGCGACGGCCGGCGGGGAGTGCTGGGCTCGCACCTGCCATGGGCCGACCCCCGGCGGGGTTGGGACTTCGTTTCCACCGGGCACGGCGACGTGCCGTGGGAGGACTGCTTCCGGATGCTGAACACCATCGGCTACACCGGCCCACTGTCCATCGAATGGGAGGACGCGGGCATGGACCGTCTGGTCGGCGCGCCCGAGGCTCGGGAGTTCGTCGCCCGCTTGGCCTTCGACCCGCCGGCCGCTGCCTTCGACGCCGCGTTCTCGAGTGCCGGCGGGGACTCGCCTCCCAACTAGCGCGTCTGGGGTTCGCCGGAGCCGACGCCCTAGAGGACTCCGAGGTTGCAGGGTGGCGCTTTCCTCTTGGTTGCGTGGGTAGTCGTTAGCTCCTCGACGACTGCTGAGTGAAACCTACGATGTCGGGATCGCGACGCCCGGAGGTCTGATGTGGAGCGCAAGGATCTGGAACGTCTCCTCTTCGAACACACCGACGCGTGGAACAGCCGTGACCTCGACCGATTGATGAGCTTGTTCGCCGACGACTGCGTGTTCGAGGCGTCCGCCGGGCCCGAGTCCCATGGCCGTAGGTTCGAGGGTCGGGCACAGGTGAGGGCCGCGTTCGCTGATGTGTTCGGCTCCATGCCGGACGCGAACTGGGGCGATGGTCGTCACTACGCAATCTCCGATGACTACGGCGTGTCGGAGTGGAGATTGACCGGCACCCTGGTCGATGGCACTCGCATCGACGTCCTCGGCTGTGATTTTCTCACGGTGCGCGACGACAAGATCGTTCGGAAGTCCTCCTTCCGAAAGCAGCGATCTCATGGGTGAGTAGGGCGGCCCCTGACCGCCGAGTAGGTTTGGGGCACCGCCTGATCGGGATCCGGCATTATGCGGGTAATCGCTGTCAACAGGCAGTTGGACGGGTTGATCACGACGGGTCGAGCCCGTCGATGAGCTTGCCGAAGAGCTCGGCTCGGCCGGTCTGGTTCTTCTTGGTCGCGTCGCGGTGCTGGCGGCGCAGCGTGGGCCGGAACTCGATGCTGGTGGCGAAGTAGGTGCAGCCCTCGCAGATGGTCTCGAAGGCGCAGTCGAGCTCGACCGGCCGGGTGCAGTAGCCGTTGCCGAGCATGCGGTCGCCGCTCCAGACGAGCAGTGGAGCATCGAGGTGTTCGGAGGCGGCCACGCACTCCGCGCCGAGCGTCGAGACGCGATGGGCAGCGGCGATCTCGGCCATGCGATACGCGATTCTCCTGATCGGCACGATCTCAACGTTCTCGGGCAACGTCAGGAGCTTCGAGCCGGGCGCCCGTCGTTGCTCGGTGCTCCATGCGCCCGTCAAGGCGCCCCCTCGAGCCGACACGACGCTCTTCGAGAGCCGATCAGGTAGGAGTGACGGTCAGGCGCTGGCTGCGTACACCGAGGCCAGCTCGTGGACGCGGAGGTTGTTCGTCGTGCCGGACTGGCCGGGGTCGCCGGCGATGATCACGACCCGTTCGCCTGGGCGGCCCCGGCCGAGGTTGACCAGGAGGTGGTCGACCATGGCCACGGCCTCCGACGCGCTGCCGAACAGCGGGGCGACGAACGTCTCCACGCCCCATGTGACGGCCAGTTGGCTGCGGACCTCGGGCATCGACGTGAAGGCCAGCACCGGGATGGGCGACCGGTGGCTGGCCAGCCACCGGGCGGTGCGGCCGGTCTGGGTGAACACCACCATCGCCTGGGCGCCGACGGTTCGGGCCAGCAAGGTGGCCGCGGCTGCGATCGCCTGCTCGGGCGCCCCCGACGCCTCACCCAGCGACGGGATGCGGTCGAGGGCCTGGGCCTCGGCCGCGGCCACGATGCGGTGCATCGTCCGCACCGACTCCACCGGGTGGTCGCCCACGCTCGTCTCACCGGCCAGCATGAGGGCGTCGGCACCGTCGAGCACGGCGTTGGCCACGTCGGACACCTCGGCCCGGGTGGGTCGCGACCGGTGGGTCATCGACTCGAGCAGCTGGGTGGCCACGATCACCGGCTTGCCCGCCCGGCGGGCGAGTTGGATGACCTGCTTCTGCACCAGCGGCACCTGCTCCAGCGACAGTTCGATGCCGAGATCGCCCCGGGCGACCATCAGCCCGTCGAAGGCGTCCACGATGGCGGCCAGGTCAACAACCGCCTCCGGCTTCTCGATCTTGGCCAGGACGGGGACGGTCCGCCCGACCGCGTCCATCACCGCCCGCACCGCGTCCATGTCGGCCGCCTGGCGCACGAACGACAGGGCCACCATGTCGACGCCCAGGCGCAGGGCGAAGACGAGGTCGGCGTGGTCCTTCTCGCTCAGCGCCGGCGCGCAGATGGTGGTGCCGGGCAGGTTGACGCCCTTGTGGTCGGACAGCGGACCGCCCTCGACCACCTGGCAGCGGACCTCGCGGCCGTCGGTCGACAGGGCCCGGAGCTTGATCATCCCGTCGTCGATGAGGAGGATGTCGCCCGCCTTCAGGTCGCGGGCCAGCGCCTCGTAGCTCACGTACGCCCGCTGGCTGGTCCCCTCGCCGGGCTCGGTGGTGAGGGTGAACGTCGCCCCCGGCTCCAGCACCGCGGCCCCGCCGAGGAAGCGGCCCAGCCGGATCTTGGGCCCCTGGAGGTCGGCCAGGACCCCCACCGAGCGCCCGACCGAGTCCGACGCCTGGCGGACGCGTTCGTACAGGAGCGCGTGCTCGTCGTGGGTGCCGTGGGAGAAGTTGAAGCGGGCCACGTCCATGCCCGCCTCGACCAGGGCCCGGATGGCCTCATACGAGCTCGTCGCCGGGCCGAGTGTGCACACGATCTTGGTCCGGCCGGCCGCGGTCAGCGGGTTCCCCCGAGGCCGGTGTCTGCTTGCTCGGTCGTGTCGCTCCGTCGGTGCTCCGGCACAGGCCCGTCCACCAGGTAGGGCGGGACTTCGCCCGACCGGGCCAGGCGCTCGAACAGCTCGTCGGTCAGGTCGACGGTCGTCGCCCGGCTCATGGCCCCCAACCTCATGGCCATTGCCCGTTGTGGACGTAGAAGCCTCGGCCCGTCTTGCGTCCGAGCAGGCCCGCCTCGACCATCCGGGACAGCAACGGCGGAGGCGCGAACAGCGGCTCCTTGAACTCCTCGTACAGGCTCTCGGCCGCGGCCATGGTGGTGTCGAGGCCGATGAAGTCGGCCAGGGCCAGCGGGCCCATGGGGTGGTTGCAGCCCAGGACCATCCCCGAGTCGATGTCCTCGACGGTGGCGAAGCCCGACTCCAGCATGCGGATGGCCGAGATCAGGTAGGGGATGAGCAGGGCGTTGACGATGAACCCGGCCCGGTCCTTGGCCCGGATGACCTTCTTACCCAACACGTCCTCGGCGAAGGCCTGGGTGGCGTCGGCCGTCTCGTCGCTGGTGAGCAGCGACGACACCAGCTCCACCAGGGTCAGCACCGGTACCGGGCTGAAGAAGTGCAGCCCCACCACCTGCTCCGGCCGGCCGGTGGCCATGGCCAGCTTCATGATGGGGATGGCCGACGTGTTGGAGGCGAGGATGGCGTCGTCGGCCACCACCTTGTCGAGGGTGGCGAAGACGTCGAGCTTGAGCGGCTCCGACTCCGACACCGCCTCCAGCACCAGCTGGCGGTCGGACAGGTCGGCGAAGTCGGTGGTGTAGCGGATGCGGGTCACCGCCGCCCGGGCCTCGTCGTCGGACAGCTTGCCCTTGCGGGTGGCCCGGGCCAGCGACTTGTCGATGCGGGCCTTCCCGGCCGCCACCGCGTCCGTGTCGACCTCCCGCACCAGCACGTCGAGCCCGGCCCGGGCGCACACCTCGGCGATGCCCGACCCCATGAGGCCGCAGCCGACCACTCCGACCCGCTGGATGGAGGTCGTGGGGCCCGTCACGCCACCCTCGGCTCGACCGCGTCGGGGTCGATCCCGTAGTGGGCGATGGCGTCGGCCACCTCTTCCGACTTGGCGTCGTCGGTGTCAGCCAGGGCGGCGAGGACGGCCACCACCACGTGGGCGGTGTCGGTCTCGAAGTGGCGACGCAGGGCGGCCCGCGAGTCCGACCGCCCGTAGCCGTCGGTGCCGAGGGTGATGACGTTCCCCGGGATCCACCGGACCACCTGGTCGGGCACCGCCTTCATGAAGTCGGTGACGGCCACGAACGGACCCTGGGTTCCCGACAGGGCCTCGGTGACGTAGGGCGTCTTCGACAACTCGGTGGGATGCAAGCGGTTCCACCGCACCGCGGCCAGCGCGTCCTCCCGCAGGGCTTTGTACGAGGTCACGCTCCACAGCTCGGCGGCCACGTCGTGTTCGTCGGCCAGGATCTGCTGCGCCTCCCGGGCCGCGCCCTGGGCCGTGCCGCTGAACAGGATCACCGCCGGCCGCGTCGGCCCCTCGGGGGCGGGGGCGAACCGGTACAACCCCCGCAGGATGCCCTCCTCGGTGTCGCCCGGATTCGGCCCGTCCGGCATCGCCGGCATCGGGTAGTTCTCGTTGTAGAGGGTGAGGTAGTAGAAGACGTCCTCGGGCGTCTCGCCGTACATGCGGGCCATCCCGTGGCGGACGATGGTGGCCATCTCGTAGGCGAAGGCGGGGTCGTAGGCGGCCAGGTTGGGGACGGTGGACGCCAACAGCAGGCTGTGCCCGTCCTGGTGCTGGAGGCCTTCGCCGTTGAGCGTGGTCCGCCCCGCGGTCGCCCCCAGCAGGAAGCCCCGGCCCCGCATGTCGCCGAAGGCCCACATGGCGTCGCCCACCCGCTGGAACCCGAACATCGAGTAGTAGGCGTAGAACGGGATCATGGGCTCGCCCCACGTGGCGTAGGCGGTGCCGGCGGCGGTGAACGACGCCATCGCCCCGGCCTCGGTGATGCCCTCCTCCAGGATCTGGCCCTCCTCGCTCTCCCGGTAGGCGAGTTGCATCCCCCCGTCGACGGGCTCGTAGCGCTGGCCGCCGGGGGCGTAGATGCCGACCTCGCCGAAGAGCGAGTCGAGGCCGAAGGTGCGGGCCTCGTCGGGGATGATGGGCACGATCCGCCGCCCGACCGTGGGGTCGCGGAGCAGGGAACGGAGCAGGCGGGCGAAGGCCATCGTGGTGGAGACGGCCCGGTCGCCGGAGCCGGTGAGGAGGTCGTCGAACACGGCCGACGCCGGCTGGCCGGCCGACTGGTCCCGGACGACCCGGCGGGGCACGGCGCCGCCGAGCACCCGCCGCTGCCCGTGGAGGTAGTCGTCGGCGGGCGAGCCCTCGGGCAGGCGCAGGTAGGGGGGCAGGCCCGCGGCCAGGGCCTCGTCGGAGACCTGGTCGGTGAGGCCGAGCCGGTCCCGCAGGGCGGCCAGCTGCGGCCGGCCGAGCTTCTTCATCTGGTGGGCCGCGTTGCGGGACTCGATCTCCGGGCCCAGGCCGGCGCCCTTCACCGTCTTGGCCAGGATCACCGTGGGCGAGCCCTCGTGGGCGACGGCGGCGGCGTAGGCGGCGTAGAGCTTGGACCGGTCGTGGCCGCCCCGGGGCAGGGTGAGGAGGGGGGCGTCGTCGGCCAGGTGCTCGACCAGCTGCAGGAGACGGGCGTCGGCGCCGAAGAAGTGCTCCCGGGCGTAGGCCCCGCCCTCCACCGCGTACTTCTGGAACTCGCCGTCGAGGGTGGCGTTCATGCGCTCGACGAGGACTCCGTCGGTGTCGGCGGCCAGCACGTCGTCCCACTCGGAGTCCCAGACGACCTTGATCGTGTTCCAGCCCGCGCCCCGGAACACCGACTCCAGCTCCTGGATGACCTTGCCGTTGCCCCGCACCGGGCCGTCGAGGCGCTGCAGGTTGCAGTTGACGACGAACACGAGGTTGTCGAGACCCTCCCGGGCCGCGATCGACAGGGCGCCGAGGGACTCGGGCTCGTCGCACTCCCCGTCGCCCATGAAGCACCACACGTGCGACGGGCTGGTGTCGGCGATGCCCCGGTGGGCCAGGTAGCGGTTGAAGCGGGCCTGGTAGATGGCGTTGATGGGCCCCAGGCCCATGGAGACCGTCGGGAACTCCCAGAACTCGGGCATCAGCCGGGGGTGGGGGTAGCTGGACAGGCCGCCGCCGAGCCGACCATTGGCGCCGACCTCCCGCCGGAAGCGGTCGACTTCGTCCTCGCCCAGCCGGCCCTCGAGGAACGCCCGGGCGTAGATGCCGGGCGTGGCGTGGCCCTGGAAGAAGACCTGGTCGCCCGGGTCGCCGCCGTCCCGGCCCCGGAAGAAGTGGTTGTAGCCCATCTCGTAGAGGCCGGTGGCCGACGCCGGGGTCGACAGGTGGCCGCCGATCCCCTCGGAGCGGGCGTTGGCCCGGGTGACCATGGCTGCCGCATTCCACCGCACGAGGGCCTCGATGCGATCCTCGGCCTCGACGTCGCCCGGGTAGGCGGGCTGGTCGACGGCGGCGATGGTGTTGACATAGGGGGTGGAGACCTCGCGTCCCCCGGTCCGGCCGAGCAGGCGGGCGAGCAGGAGGCGGGCGGCGCCGGGACCGTGGGCGGCCACGACGTCGTCGAGGGACTCGAGCCACTCCCGGGTGAGGGCGGCGTCCACCTCGGGGAGCTGGCGGGTCCAGTCGCCGTTGATGGGGGCAGTCGTGGCGGTGCTGCGGTCGTCGAGAAGGGTCATGTACCTACCACCACCAGTGCGGCCTCGCCCTGGCCGCCGCCGCCGCACAGGGCCGCCGCCCCCAGGCCGCCGCCGCCCCGGCGCAGCTCCTCCACCAGGGTCATCACCAGGCGGGTGCCCGACATGCCGATGGGGTGGCCGAGGGCGATGGCCCCGCCGTTGACGTTGACCACGTCGTCGGAGAGGCCGAGGTCGTCGATCGACGCCGCGGCCACGGCCGCGAACGCCTCGTTGATCTCGAACCGGTCGACTTCGGTGACGTGGCGCCCGGTGCGTTCGAGGGCCTGGGTGATGGCCCGCGACGGCTGGGTGAGCAGCGACGGGTCGGGCCCCGCGACCAGGCCGAAGCCGACGAGCTCGGCCAGGGGGGAGAGTCCCAGCTCGTCGGCCGTGGCCCGGCTCATGACCACCACCGCGGCGGCGCCGTCCGAAATCTGGGACGCGTTGCCGGCGGTGATGGTTCCGTCGGGAGCGAAGGCGGGCTTGAGCCGGCCCAACCCGTCGACGGTGGTCTCCGAGCGGATGCCCTCGTCGGTGTCGACCACGAGCTCCTCCCGGCGCTGACGGACAGTGACGGGCACGATCTCGCCCGCCAGCCGGCCCTCCTTGGTGGCGATGCACGCCCGCTGGTGGCTCATGGCCGCCAGCTCGTCCTGGCGGGCCCGGGTGATGCCGGCGGCCTTGGTGTAGGCCTCGGTGCCCGCCCCCATGTGGACGTCGTCGAAGGCGCACCACAGGCCGTCGCGGATCATGGAGTCCACCGCCGTCACGTCGCCGAGGCGGTAGCCGGCCCGGGCCCCGGGCAGCAGGTACGGGGCCTGGCTCATCGACTCCATGCCCCCCGCCACGACCACGTCGGCCTCGCCCGACTGGATGAGCAGGTGGGCCAGGTGGATGGCGTGGATGCCCGACAGGCACACGCTGTTGACGGTGACGGCGGGTACCTCCATCGGCACCCCGCCCTTGACCGCCGCCTGGCGGGCCGGGTTCTGGCCCTGGCCGGCCTGGAGGACGTGGCCCATGATCACCCGGTCGACGGCGGCCGCGGGGATGCCGGCCCGTTCGAGGGCGGCGGCGATGGCCAGCCCCCCGAGGTCGGTGGCCGACAGCGACGAGAGGGCGCCCGAGAGCTTGCCGATCGGGGTGCGGGCGGAGGAGACGAGGACGGTGCTCGTGGTCGGCTTCGGGGTCATGGTCAACCTGCCTTCGGATAGGAGTAGAAGCCCTGGCCCGTCTTGCGGCCCAGGTGCTGCGCCGTCACCATCCGCCGCAGCAGCGGCGCCGGGGTGCAGGCGGCTTCGTGGCGCTCGTCGTCGAGGGCCTGGAGGATCGACAGGCTGGTGTCGAGCCCGACCAGGTCGAGCAGCTCCAGCGGGCCCATGGGGTAGCCGCAGCCGCCCCGCATGGCGGCGTCGATGTCCTCCTTGGAGGCGATCGAGCTCTCCAGCATCCGCACCGCGCTGTTCAGGTAGGGGAAGAGCAGGGCGTTGACGATGAAACCGGCGTTGTCCTTCACCGTCACCGGCTCCTTCCCGCAGTCGAGGGCGAACTGGCGGGCGGTGGCGACGGTGGCGTCGGAGGTTGTGAGCGCGGGCACAAGCTCCACCAGCGGCATGCGGGGGGCGGGGTTGAAGAAGTGCAGCCCCACGACCCTGTCGGGGCGGTGGGTGGCCATGGCCAGGTCGATCACGGCGAGGGTCGACGTGTTGGTGGCGAAGATGGTTTCCTCCACGCAGAGCAGGTCGAGCTCCTTGAACAGCTGGCGTTTGGTCTCCAGGTCCTCGACCACCGTCTCCACCACCAGGCCGCACAGCTCGAGGTCCTCCAGGTCGGTGGTGACCCGGACCCGGCTGAGGGCGTCCTCGGCGTCGGCCGCGGTCATCTTGTCCTTGTCGACCTGGAACGTGAACGACTTGGCCACCCGTCCGAGGGCGGCGTCGGCGCTGGCCTGGGAGCGGCCCCGCACGATGACCTCGAAGCCGGCCCTGGCCGCCACTTCGGCGATCCCGGCCGCCATCATCCCGGAGCCGGCGATTCCTACGGACTTGATTGCTTCAGGCTTGATCTCGTTCACGTCATCCTCCTACGTAGGTGCCGGGTGCGATGCCGATGGCGGGGTGGGTGTCGCTTCCGGTGGGGGGCGGTTGGCGGTGTTCGCCAGCCCGGTCTTGGATCCATGCGGTCCAGTCGTCCCACCAGGTCCCCGGGTTCTCGACGGCCCCCGCCCGCCAGGCGTCGGGGTCGAGGGGCAGGTCGTCGTTGGTCCAGTGCACCCGCTTGGGGCCGGGCGGGTTGACGATGCCGGCGATGTGGCCGGCCGAGCTGAGCACGAAGCGGATGGGCGAGGGGAGCAGCCCGACGGTGGCGTACGACGACTTCCACGGGGTGATGTGGTCCTCGCTGGCGGCCAGGACGTAGACGTCGGACTCGATGTCGTCGAGGCTGAGGCGCCGGCCGCCGATGGTCATCTGGCCCCTGGCCAGGCGGTTCTCGAGGTAGAAGCTGCGCAGGTAGGCGGAGTGGGTGGCGGCCGGGATGCGGGTGGCGTCGGCGTTCCACGCCAGGATGTCGAAGGCGGGCGGGGTCTGGCCCATGAGCCAGTTGCCGGCCACGTAGTTCCAGATGAGGTCGTTGGGCCGGAGGGCGTCGAACGTGCCCGCCATCTCCGCCCCGTCGAGGTAGCCCCGCTCGGCCATCCCCTGCTCCAGCCGCTCGATGGCGTCGAGGTCGGTGAAGGCGGCCAGGGCGCCGGGCTGGCTGAAGTCGACAAGGGTGTTCAGGAGGGTGAGGGAGCGCACGGGCGGTAGTCCGCCGCCGTCATCCGCCGTGGCGGCCTCCGTCTGGGCCTGCCAGGCGAGGAGCATCACGGCCAGGGTGCCGCCGACGCACAGGCCGGCGACGTTCACCTGGGGCACGCCGCAGATCTGGCGCACGACGTCGACCGCGGTGGCCAGGCCCTGGAGCAGGTAGTCGTCGAGGGTGGTCTGGCTCATGGAGTGGTCGGCGTCGGGGTTGCGCCAGCTGAGGGCGAAGGTGGTGTGGCCGTGGTCGACGGCCCACTCGGCGAAGCTGCGGCCCGGCGCCAGGTCCATGACGTAGTACTTGTTGATCCACGGGGGACAGAGGATGAGGGGCACGTCGTGCACCGTCTCCGTCCTGGGCGAGTACTGGATCAGCTCCATGAGGTCGTTGCGGAACACGACCTGGCCCGGCGTGGCGGCCAGGTTGACCCCCAGCTCGAACGACGAGGCGTCGACCTGACGGGGCTTGCCACCGTTGGCGGCCAGGTCGTCGAGGAAGTTGTCGAGGCCTCGGCGCAGGCTCTCGCCGTCCGTCTCGAACGCCTTGCGGATGGCCGCCGGGTTGGAGGCGGCGAAGTTGGTGGGGGCAAGGGCGTCGACGATCATGCCCACCGCGAAGGCCGCCTTCTGGGACGTGCGCTCGTCGAGGTCGGCCGCCCCGCCCAGGTTGTGCATGAACTTCGACCACGCCAGGTAGGCCTGGCGCTGGCCGAAGAACCACGGGTTCTCCACCCACGACGGGTCGGCGAAGCGGCGGTCCTTGGGGCCGGGAGCGAGGCGGGGCGGACCCTCGTCGTCGGCTGCGACACTCATTGGGCGCACGGCCTTGTCGACCGTGTCGGAGGCGGCCGCGGCCAGGTCGGCGGAGAAGTCGGCCCACGCGTCGAGGGCCTTCTCCGGGTTGCGGGCGATCTCGGCGCCCAGCTCGGCCAGAGCCAGTCCGAAGCTCACGGGATCGGCGCTCACCTGCTCACGCTGCCTTCCGGAAATTCCTCGTAGTAGCGGTAGACGATGTCGGCCACGCAGGCGGGCTTGGCCTGGCCCTCGACCTCGAAGAGCAGGTGGAAGGTGGTCTGCAGGCCGCCGGAGACGGGCTCGACTGCGGCCAGGGTGACCGCGGCCCGCACGTTCGACCCGACCGGCACCGGCGACGGGTAGCGGACCCGGTTCGACCCGTAGTTGAGGACGAGCCCGGCCCCGTCCACGGTGAGCACCTGGTCGAGGAAGAGGGTGGTGAGGGAGAGGGTGAGGTAGCCGTAGACGATCGTCCCGCCGAAGGGGCCGGCCTTGGCCCGCTCCGCGTCGAGGTGGATCCACTGCTCATCACCCGTGAGGCGGCCGAAGATGTCGACGTCGTCCTGGGTGATCGTCCGCCACGGGCTGCGGCCGAGGAGCTCACCGCTGTGGGCGGCGAGGTCGGAGATGTGGATGACTGCTGCATCGGAGAGTGATGAATCGGAAAGGGGGATGGGCATCGTTGCTCTCCCTCGGATTGGTGGAGGGGACGTGGTCGTCAGTCCCTCGGGTGGCGGCCTGGCCCACGGGCCAGGGGAGCGGCGGAGGCCGCAGCCGGTTCGGGTCTCGCCCTGCTGGGTTCGATCCCTACTCGCCCCAGCTTGGTCCGGCCGGGTTACGTGCCGGTTCCCTCAGTGAGAAGGCTGGGTGGCGAGAATGTGAAGATCGCCGGAAGGTGTCCTGCCGCCGGAAAGTCACTCCGACATGCGTGTTCGGCCGAACGCCTCTCTCCGGTCTACCGATCTCAATCGGTCGTGTCAAGCCACCCCCTGCCCCATGGTTCAGCGTTTGAAACCGAGCAGGTGCGTGGTAAAGTACGCAGAGCAACGGAAGGAGGCCTCCCAATGGCCACCGCACTCGAAGCCACCACGGCTATCCAGGACAAGATGTTCTCCGCCCTGCAGTTCGGCCAGAAGGCGATGCTTGACGGCGTCAAGACCTGGGCCGACACGGTCGAGACGATCTACTCGAAGCTGCCCGACCTCATGACGGCCGAGCCGATGAAGCCCACGCAGGCGTTCGCCACGACTGTCGCCTTCACCGAGAAGGTCATCGCCAGCCAGCAGGACTTCACGGCCAAGCTGTTCGAGGCCATGCTGCCCGTCGCCAAGGCCGCCGCCACCCCGCCCAAGCCCAAGGTCTGAGACTGCGGACCTCCCGCCTTTCGAGGCGGGGTGTCAGAGTTGTGAGGTGACCGACGACCCCTGGGGGGCACAGCGGGAGGCGTTCGGCTCGTTTCTCCGGGCCCAGCGTCGCCTGTCGAACCTCTCGCTCCGCGAGATGGCGGAGCGGACCAAGGTGTCCAACGCCTACCTCAGCCAGATCGAGCGCGGCATGCACGCCCCGTCGGTACGCGTGCTGCGCTCGATCGCCAAGGCCCTCGACCTGTCCGCCGAGGCCATGCTGGCCCAGGCCGGACTGTTCGAGGACGACGACGCGGCCGACCCGGATGCGGCGGGCGGCGTCACTCCGTCCCCCGGGACCGAGGCCGCCATCCGCCAGGACCCCAAGCTGTCGTCGGACCAGAAGGAAGCGCTGTTGTCTGTCTACCGGAGTTATCTGGCCAGCAACCACGGTGGCTGACCAGGAGGAGTTGGTGCTTTCTGTCGACCGGAGTGACCTGGCCCACACCCGCGGTGGCTGACGAGGCAGAGGAGGCGGCGGCGGCCGCGGCCGAGGCGGCGGCCCTCGCGGCCGACACCCTCGGACCCGAGGCGGGCCTGCTGGCCGGGCTCGGCCGGGACGGCTTCGCCCGGGCCCTGGAGGAGGTCGCCGCCGCGTTGTGGCGGAACCCCTTCCTGGCGTGGGGCCCGACCGGTCGCTACGCCGGTGCCCTGGCCGTCAGCGGCTGGGCGGTGGCCGGTCGATCCTTCGGTTTGACGGTGCCGGGCGCAATCGAGGCCGAGCCCGGCGACCGTCGCTTCCGGCACCCGTCGTGGGAGTCCGACCCCCGCTTCTTCGGCCTCAAGCAGCTCTACCTGGCCTGGAGCCGGTACCTCGACGAACTGGTCGACGCCGCCGGCCTCGACCGGGCGACCACCGAGAAGGCCCGCTTCGCCATCGGGATCCTGGTCGACGCCCTGGCGCCCACCAACTTCCTCTGGACCAACCCCGCCGCCCTCCGGCGCGCCTTCGACACCGGCGGACGGTCGGTGATCGCGGGGCTGGCCAACTTCCTCCGGGACGTGGAGACCAACGGCGGCCGGCCCCGCCAGGTCGACTCGTCCGCCTTCCGGGTGGGGGAGAACCTGGCCGTCACGCCCGGGAAGGTCGTGTTCCGCAACGACCTCATGGAGCTGATCCAGTACTCGCCGACCACCGACACGGTGCACGAGGTGCCCCTGCTGCTGAGCCCGCCGTGGATCAACAAGTACTACATCATGGACCTGGCGCCGGGCCGCAGCTTCGCCGAGTACGCGGTGGCCCAGGGCCACACCGTCTTCGCCATCTCGTACCGGAACCCGCCGACATCGGATGAGGAAGGGTCGATGGCCGACGTCGCCCTCGACGACTACCTCTTGCGCGGCCCCTACGAGGCGCTCGACGTGATCGCCGACATCACCGGCGCCGACTCGGTCAACATCGTCGGCCTGTGCCTGGGCGGGACGCTGACCACGATGCTGCTGGCCCACCAGGCCGCCGGCGGCCGGGCCGGCGGTCGGGGGGTGGGCGTGCGGTCGGCGACCTTGCTGAACACGCTTGTGGATTTCGCCGAGCCGGGGCCGATGGGGCAGTTCCTCGACAAGGCGTCGGTCGAGAAGCTGAGCGAGCAGATGCTGGCCCGGGGCTACCTGGAGGCGTCGGAGATGTCGGCCATGTTCGACCTGCTGCGGCCTCGCGACCTCATCTGGAACTACGTGGAGAGCGGCTGGCTGATGGGGGAGCCGCCGCCGGCGTTCGACATCCTGGCCTGGAACGCCGACGGCACCCGCATGCCAGCCGACATGCACTCGTTCTACCTGCGCTGTTGCTACGTCGAGAACCAACTGGCCCGGGGCGAGATGATCCTGGCCGGCACCCGTCTCGACCTGTCGACGGTCACGGCCGACGCCTACGTGCTGTCGGCCGTCGACGACCACATCGCCCCGTGGCGGTCGGCCTACGCCACCGTCGGATTGCTCGGGGGCGAGACCCGGTTCGTGCTCACGTCGTCGGGCCACGTCGCCGGCATCGTCAACCCGCCCAATTCCAAGCGCCGCCGGTACTGGACCAACGAGGTTGCCGGCGCCGAGCCCGAGGCCTGGCGGGAGGGCGCCGCCGAGCACCCCGGGTCGTGGTGGGGGGACTGGGCGGCATGGATCGGGGCCCGCGCCGGTGCCCACCGCCCGCCGCCGGCCATGGGGAGCGATTCCCACCCGGCGCTCGACGACGCGCCCGGGACCTACGTGCACGAGGCCTAGCCGGCGAGGTGGCCGACGGCCGGCGGCGAGCTCCTACCCGGCGACCGGCCTCTGAACCGGTCGGTGGAGCCTGGAGTCGCCGAGTCCTAGCCGGGACCGGGGTCGGCGGCCGCCGCGGCGGCGATGGCGGCCAGGATCTCCTCGCCGTAGAGCTCGAGCTTGGTCGGGCCGATGCCCGGCAGGGTGCGCAGGCCGACCAGGCTGGTGGGGCGGGCGACGGCGACCCCCCGCAGGTACTTGTCGCTGAGGACGATGTAGGGGGGCACGGCGTCGCGCCGGGCCCGGTCGGTCCGCCACGCTCGGAGGGCGGCCTCGGTGGCCTCGGCGTCGGGCGGGAGGGCGGCGAGGACTGTCGGTTGGCGGGGTCCCTTGGCCGCGGCGGCCGCCGCCGTGATGGCGTCGGCCCGGCGTGCGATCTTGGGCCGGTCGTGGGACGCGGTGCCGTCGAGCTCGGCCAGGAAGGGCGACGGCCGGGAGGCGTCACCCAGGATGGCGACTCGGTGCCGGCCCCGGGTGATGGCCACGTGGAGGACCCGGCGCTCCTCCTCCACGTCCTCGGCCAGGCGGTGGGGCATGAGCCCGGCGGTGGCGCCGAAAACCACCACCCGGTCCCACTCCCGGCCCTTCACCCGGTGCACCGTCGACAGCGTCACCCCGCCGGGCGCGGGCTCCCGGCGGAGCACGTCCCGCAGCCAGGGCTCGAACGACCCCGCGTCGGGGTGGAGGGCGGCCACCTGGGCCAGGGCTTCGAGGTCGTCGAGGTGGCTCGACCCGCCCTCCCCGGCACGGGACGAGTCGAGCATGCCCATGGCCCCGCCCAGGCCGACCTCGTCCCGGATCACGGCCAGGGCGGTGGCGGTGTTGCCGTTGGCGACGGCCTTGGCCACCCGGCGGAGGTCGGCCGCCAGCTCCTCGACCTTGGTGCCGACCTTGGCGTCGTCGATGCGGGACGACATGGCCTCCAGGCGGTCGATCGACAGCCGGCCCCGCAGCCATTTCGGAAACCACTGGGGGAAGCCCCGGGACGGCCGCCGGTAGACCTCGACCACGTCGGCCCCGTCGATGTTCTCGGGGTCGGCACCGATGCGGAGGTAGGCGAGGGCGGCCCGGACGCCGGTGCGGTCGAGGACGCTGGCCCGCAGGGCGGAGTCGACGGCCGCGCCCGCCTCGACCAGGGCCACCTGGGGGGCGAGGAGCAGGGAGTTGACCCTCGCGAGCACCGCTATGTGGCTGGGGTCGACGCCGGGCTCGTCGAGCCATTGGGTGACGGTCTGGGCGACGGCCTCCCCGCCGGCGTGGGGGGCGTGGAGGTGGACGGTGAGGGCGCCCTCGGTGGCGTCGGCGTCGGGGCCGGGGCGGATCTGCTTGGGTACCCGCCGGTCGTTGTAGGAGAGGAGGTGGCGGGCGGCGCCGACGACCTCCACCGGGCATCGGTAGTTGACCTCCAGGGGGTGGTCGGCCGCGCTGGGGAAGAGGCGGTCGAAGTGGACGAGGAAGTCGGGGTCGGCGCCGGCGTGGCCGTAGATGACCTGGTCGTCGTCGCCGACGCCGAAGACGTCGAGGGCGGGGGTGGCCAGCAGGCGCAGGAGCAGGACGTGGGCCGGGGTGAGGTCCTGGAACTCGTCGACGAGGAGGTGGCGGCAGGCGGCCTGGGCCCGGCGGCGGTAGTCGCCGTCGGCCAGGAGCAGCTCGATGGCGGCGTAGACCTGCTCGTCGAAGTCGACCGCTTGGCGGACGCTCAGTTCGTGACGGAAGGGGGCGAAGGCGTCGGCCAGGCCGGGGACGTCGTCGCGGGAGTCCTCGACGGCCACGGGGTCGCGCAGGCCGAGGCGGATGAGGGACAGGCCGTCGAGGTAGGGGCCGATGGGGTCGGTGTTAACCCTCCGCTTGGGGCGGGGGACGAGGCCGGCCACGAGGTCGCGGAGGTCGCGCTCGTCGAGGACCGCGGGGGGACGGCCTCTCGCTTCGGTGAGGAGGGCCAGGCCAAGGGCGTTGAGGGTGCGGACCCGGGGCCGGAAGGCCCGGCAGCGGTCCTCCATCTCCTCCCGCGCCTTCTTGTTGTAGGCGACGGCGAGGACGGTCTCCGTCTCCACGCCCCGGTCGACGACGAGGTGGCGCAGGCGTTCGGTGAGGACCCGGGTCTTGCCCGATCCGGCGGGCGCGATCACCCGGGCCGGGCCGGCGCCGTGGGCGACCGCCGCCAATTGGTCGGGCGCGAGGATCGCGTCGGGTGGGACTGGGCGTGGAACCGCGGTGAGCCGCCCGAGGGCCACCGACTCGACGTGGACGACGGCCGTGTCGTCGGGGGTGGTGACGGGGCCGCGGGGGCCACCGTCGACCCACGCCGGCCGCCCGTCGGGGAGGACGACGTCGCTTGGGTCGTCGGGTGGTGCGGCGTGGGCTCCGAGGCGCTCGGCCTTGCGGGCCCACCACCACACGGGATCGCCATCGGCCCGAGCGTCGTAGTTGTTGGCCCACACGAGGAAGTGGAGGCGGTCGAGGTAGGCCTCGAAGCCGGGGCCCAGTGTCCACGGCTCCACCGCCCACGACTCGGGCTCGCGGAAGCGGGACGGGTCGACCGCCAGCGCCACCACCACCGGCCGCCGGGCAGCCCACGCCTCGTGCAACTCGGCCACGCACGCCGCGGGCTCGGCCATCGCCGCCTCGTCGACGAGGATCACGGTCGCGCCGGCCCAGGCCGCCGGGATCTCCCCGTCGGCCATCACCACCACTCCCCGTCCGAGGGTCAGGGGTCCGGGCGCGGTCACGGGTCGACCCTACGCAACCCCCACGACAGTCCGGGCCGGCAGGACCGCGGCGGCGCCATCGGCGGCTGAGCGCCACGCCGCCGAGGGCCCGGTGGCCCGCCGCCAGCGGCTTTCGCCGGACGGACCGGGCCGCTGACGAATCCGTCACGCCGGTGGCGGGCCCGCGCACCTTCGACGGATCGCGACCAAGCCAAGCCGGTCCGCGCTCGGCCGCCCTGCCGCCCCCGTCCGCTCATGGAGGGGGCGGGGGGCGGGGTCGGTGGCGGAGTCGGTTGTGGAAGGCGCAGGCCAGGCGGCCGTTGGTATCGACGGTGAGGCCGCCCACGGACCACGGTTGCACGTGGTCGACCTGGCAGTCCTCGACGGTGGCGTCGCACAGGGGGTGGAAGCACTCCCGGTCGCGGACCTCGACCGCCCGGCGGGTGGCGCCGGCGAAGATGCGCCGACGCACGCTCACGTTCTTCACCCGGTCGGGGCCGTCGAAGACCACCCGCTCGGCCCAGGCCTCGTCCAGCCACGGCACCAGTGAGCCCGGCGTCACATCTCTGCCGCTGGCCAGCTCGCACATCCGTCCGGCGAAAGTCTCGTAGCCGACCAATACCGTGAACAGCGGTTCGGGCAGGCGGGCTCCGGGAGGAAGGGCCATGGCCCGCCGGGCCATCTCCACCAGGGCGTCGGCCCGACGCTGGGCCGGGCTGCGGGCCAGGTCGGTCGAGCACAGCCCCTCTCCCACCCGGGCCCGGGCCTCGGCCCAGTCGGCGGCGAAGAGCTCCTCCTCGATGGCTCTCAACGCCCGGCTCACGATCTCGCCCGAAATGGGGTCGAGGACGCCGTCGAGGAACCAGGCCCCGTCGAAGCCGCACGACAGGTGCAACCTCCGCGCCCGGTGCTGGGCCGCGGCCGCGTCCTCGACCCCGTCGGGATCGGCGTGCTGGGACCAGTAGGCCAGGGCCCGGGTGAACTGGCGATAGGGCAGCTGTTTGGCGTGGTCGACGAGCATCTCCTCGTCCCGGGCGAAGCTCTCCGCCGTCACCTCGGTGCGGGCCTCGGCCAACTGCGCCACCTGGGCCTCGCCGATGGCGCCCGTCAGCCACGCCGCCTCGACCTTGGCCATGTGTCGCAGGTCACGGCCCAGGCGCACCCGCCGCCGGGCGGTGGCCACCGGCAGCCCGCAGCGGGCCGTCAGCCAGGCAGCGGAGGAACGGGCTCCGTCGGCGGCCCACGACCCGCCCGCGTCAAAGGCCGCCGTCGCCCGGGTCACCACCGCCTGGAGGCGTTCGAGCTCCCGCTGCAGCGCCACCAGGCTCTCGCCGTCGGCCAACGTCGATGGGTCGGCCGCGCACAGCGCGTCGACCGCCGACACCAGCGAGCGCACCACGTCCATCGCACTGCTCCCTCGACGACGAGGGCATGACCAAGGGGGAAGTACCCTTCACGCTACACGAACATACGTTCGACGTCAAGCGATACTCTTACGTCAAACCTCTGGGACGGTTTCGCCGGCGACGTCGTAGCCAGCTTCGTCGATGGCGGACCGGACGGCCGCGTCGGGCGCGGCGCCTTCGACGCGGACGGTGCGGGCGGCGATGTCGACGTGGACCGAGTCGACGCCGGGCACCATGCCGACCGCCGCCTCGATGGCGGATTGGCAGTGGCCGCACGAGATGGCGGGCACCGAATAGGTACGGACCTGTGTGTCGGAGACCATGCTTTCCCTTCCTCACCCCTCCCCAGGTGGGGTACCCTAGCAGCATGAGGGAAGCAGACAAGAAGGCCTTGGTCAACCGGCTGCGCAGCGCCCGCGGCCACGTCGACGCCGTCATCCGCATGGTCGAGGACGACACCTATTGCGTCGACGTGATGAAGCAGCTGTCGGCGGTGCAGGGCTCGTTGGAGGCGGCCAGCCGCACCATGCTCCGCAACCACCTTGAGACGTGCGTCGCCGCGGCCATGAAGGCGGGGCGCACGACCGAGATCGTCGACGAGCTCATGCAGGCCCTCCGCTTCGACCGGATCACCACCGGCCCCGTCCGGGACGAGGCCCCCGCCGCGCCCGCCGCCGCGCCCGCCGCCGAAGGATGCCATTGACCCCGATCACACCCGCGGCCACTCCGACCGCGGCCACTCCAAACGCGGCCACAGTCCACGTCGAGCTCGACGTCACCGGCATGACCTGCGGGTCGTGCGCGGCGCGGGTCGAGCGCGTCCTCGTCCGGCAGGAGGGTGTCGAGACCGCGGGCGTGAACTTCGCCACCGGCCGGGCCTCCATCGACTTCGACGCGGCCGCGGTCGACGTCGACCGCCTGACCGAGGCGGTGGCCCGCATCGGCTACGGACTGGAGCCGGTGGCCACCGCCGCGCCGTCCCCCGTCGGCGCCGACGCAACCCCGTCAGCGCACGAGTCGGAGCAGGCCGGATGGCGGCGCCGGGCGATCGTGGCCTGGCCCCTCACCCTGGTCGTGCTCGCCCTCTCCTACTGGCGGCCCGGCGCCGACTGGGCCCGGTGGACGGCGGCCGTCCTCACCGTCCCCGTCCAGTTCTGGGCCGGCTACCCGTTCCTGCGGGGGGCGATCATCCGGGCCCGGGCGGGCACCGCCAACATGGACACCCTCGTCGCCATCGGTACCCTGTCCGCCTTCGGCCTGTCGACAGCGGGCCTCCTTTTCGGCGACCCCGGCGGCCACACCGGCCACGGCGCTCCGGGCGGCGGGCACCCGTTCGGCGGCCACCTCCACTTCGACATGGCCGCCCTCATCGTGGCCTTCCTCGTCCTCGGCCGGTGGCTGGAGGCCCGGGCCAAGGGGCGGGCCACCCGGGCCATCACCGGACTGGTCGCGCTCGGCGCCCACGACGCATCCCTCCTCGACCCCGCCCATCCCGACGGCGAGCACCGGGTGCCCGTCGCCCGGGTGCGGGTGGGCGACCTCGTCCGCGTCCGACCAGGCGAGAAGGTGCCGGTCGACGGGGTGGTGGTCGACGGGGCGTCGGCGGTCGACGAGTCGATGCTCACGGGCGAGTCCGTCCCTGTCGACAAGGCGCCAGGCGACGTGGTGACGGGCGCCACCGTCAACCGCCAGGGCGTGCTCACGGTGCGGGCCACCGCCGTCGGGGCCGACACGGCCCTGGCCCGGATCGTCCGCCTGGTGGCCGAGGCCCAGGGGTCGAAGGCGCCCGTGCAGCGGCTGGCCGACCGGGTGGCGGGCGGGTTCGTGCCCGTCGTCATGGCCGTGGCCGCGGTCACGTTCCTGACCTGGACCTTCGCGATAGATCGTCCGGTCGACGGCCTCCTCGCCGCCATCGCCGTGCTCATCGTCGCCTGCCCCTGCGCCCTGGGCCTGGCCACGCCCATGGCGATCATGGTCGGCACCGGCCGGGGCGCCAGCCTGGGCGTGCTCATCAAGGGGGGCGAGGTCCTCGAACGGGCGAAGGGCGTCGACACCGTCGTCTTCGACAAGACGGGCACCCTCACGGTGGGGGAGATGTCGCTCACCGACGTGGTCGCCAGAAGGGATGTGGGGGGCGACGACGTGCTGGCCCGGGCGGCGGCGGCCGAGGTCGGCTCCGAGCACCCGGTGGGCCGGGCGGTGGTGGCGGGCGCCCGCAGCCGAGGGCTCACCCTCGCCGCGGCCACGTCGTTCGAGTCCGTGCCGGGCCATGGGGTGCAGGCCGAGGTCGACGGCGCCTCCGTGATCGTCGGCAACCGGCGCTACGTGGCCCCGTCGCCCGAGTTGGAGGCGGCCGCCGACGAGCTCGAAGGCGCCGGCCGCACCGTCGTCTTCGTCGGGTGGGACGGCCAGGCCCGGGGCCTCCTCGCCCTGGCCGACACCGTCCGCCCCGGCGCCCGGGCCGCGGTCGCCGAGCTCACCGCCATGGGCGTCGAGGTGGCCATGGTCACCGGCGACAACGCCCGCACCGCGGCCGCCATCGCCACCGAGCTCGGCGCCACCCGGGTGATGGCCGGCGTCCTCCCCGCGGCCAAGGCCGACGAGATCGCCCGTCTCCAGGCCGACGGAAGGGTGGTGGCCATGGTCGGCGACGGTGTCAACGACGCCCCCGCCCTGGCCCGGGCCGACCTCGGCATCGCCATCGGCACTGGTGCCGACGTGGCCATCGAGACCTCGGCCATCACCCTGCTCTCGTCCGACGTGGCCGGCGTGGCCACCGCCATCCGCCTGGCGCGGGCCACCTACACGACGATCCTCCAGAACCTGGGCTGGGCCTTCGGGTACAACCTGGTGGCCATCCCCCTGGCCGCCTTCGGCCTGCTCACGCCGGTGGTGGCGGGGGCGGCCATGGGCCTGTCGAGCGTGTCGGTGGTGGCCAACAGCCTCCGCCTCTACCGCTTCGGCCGGAAGCCGACGGCCGCGCCCGCGCCGCGGGAGCGGGCCTCGACCGGCCGCCGTCGCGGCGCCGGCCTGGCCCTCGCCTGGGCCGTCCCCGCCGTGGCCCTGGTGGCGGTCGTGCTGGCCACCCGCCCCGACGGCGACGGCGGCTCCGGCGCCCAGCCCGTCGACCGGGTGGTGGAGATGGCGATGTCGGAGTACGCCTACGGGCCGGCCTCCATCTCCGTGGCCGCGGGCCAGGAGGTGCGCTTCGTGTTCCACAACGACGGATCCGTCCCCCACGAGGCCGTCATCGGCGACGAGGACGCCCAGTCGGAAGCGGGCCAGTCGATGGAGGCCGACGCCGGCCACGACGCCCACGGGGCGGCGTCGGTGCAGGTGGCGCCCGGCGACACCGCCAGCCTCGTCTACCGTTTCGACGAGCCGGGCACCGTGCTCATCGGCTGCCACATCCCCGGCCACTACGAGTCGGGCATGCGAGCCGTCGTCGAGGTTCGCAACGCTTGACGTCTGAGCATATGTTCAGATAAAGACACAATGGTGTCCATGGATCCGGCAAGGCCCCAAACCCTGCAGCTCGACGAGTGCCAGGTACGGGTCGTCGACCCCGAGCGGGTCGATGCCGTCCAGCGGGCCCTGCCGCCGGCGGGGTCGATCACGTCGGTGGCCGAGGTCTTCGCCCTCCTGGGCGACGAGAACCGGCTCCGCCTCCTCCTCGGTCTGCTGGAAGCGGGGGAGCTGTGCGTGTGCGACCTGGCCGCCGCCGCCGGGCTGGGGGAGTCGGCCACCAGCCACGCCCTGCGCCTGCTCCGCGTCCACCGGGTGGTGAAGGTGCGCCGCACCGGCCGCCGGGCCTACTACTCCCTCACCGACGGCCACGTGCGCATGCTCCTCGACGTCGCCATCGAGCACGAGCGGGACGACCGTGCCTGACGTCCACGCCCACGACCACCACGCGGCGCCCGACCACGACCCCGCCGGCGACCGCTCGGCCCGCCGCGAGCGCCGGCTGCTGATCGTCCTCCTGCTCAACCTCGTCATCGTGGTGGCCCAGGCCGTGGTCGGCCTCGTCGCCCACTCCCTCGGCCTCGTCGCCGACGCCGGCCACAGCCTCACCGACGTGGCCGCGGTGGCGGTCTCGCTCTACGCCGTCCGCCTCGCCCGCCGACCGGCCACCCTCCGCCGCTCCTACGGCTTCCACCGCTCGACGGTCCTCGCGGCCCAGGCCAACGCCGCCGCCCTCCTGGCCGTCACCGGCTTCATCGCCTACTTCGGCGTGCGCGGCCTCCTCCACCCGCCCGACGTCCAGGGCGGTTGGGTGTTCGCCGCCGCCGTCGTGTCGGCCGCCGTCAACGGCGCCGCCGCCTGGATGCTCGGCCACGGCCACCACCACGACCTCAACATGCGCTCCGCAGCCCTGCACATGGTGGGTGACGCAGCCACGTCGGCCAGCGTCGCCGTCACTGCGGTCGTGATCCTCGTCACCGGCGGGTACCACTGGCTCGACCCGGCGGTGTCGCTCCTCATCGCCGCCCTCATCGCGGTCCAGGCGGTGCGCCTGGTGGGGGAGACCACCGACATGCTCCTCGAGTCCACCCCGCCCGGCCTGGTCGTCGACGACCTGATCGAGGCGATCCTCAACCTCGGCTCGGTCGACGACGTCCACGACGTCCACGCCTGGAGCCTGTCGCCCGACGTGCGGGCCGTCTCCGCCCACCTCGTCCTGTCCGGGCAGCCGTCGCTGGCCGACGCCCAGGCCGTGGCCCAGGCGGCCAAGGTGGCCGTCGCCGAGCGCTTCTCCATCACCCACGCCACGTTCGAGCTCGAGTGCGAGCACTGCGTCGACCGCGACACCAACCCGTGCTGCCTGGGCGACCAGGGGTCCTACAGGGTCTCGATGGCAGAGGACGACGCGGGGGTTCGTCGTCAGCCGGCGGTCAATAGACGGCCGGGATCCAGTTGAGGCTCTCGATGGGCGGCCGCCGGTAGCCCGTGTCCTCCTGGCGGGGTGGGAGCACCACCGGCTCCCGGGGCACGTCGGTGTAGGGGATGAGCGAGAGCAGGTGGTGGATGCAGTTCAGCCGGGCTCGCCGCTTGTCGTCGGCGTCGACCTCCCACCACGGCGACTCGGGGGTGGACGTGTGCTCCATCATGATGTCCTTGGCCTTGGAGTACTCCACCCACCGGCTGCGGGAGTAGAGGTCCATCGGCGACAGTTTCCAGTGGCGGGCAGGGTCGTCGATGCGGGCCTGGAAGCGCCGCTCCTGCTCCTGGTCGGACACCGAGAACCAGTACTTCACCAGCTGCGTCCCCGAGCGCAGGAGCATCCCCTCGAAGGCGGGGACCGAGCGCAGGAAGTCCCAGTACTCGCGGTCGTCACAGAACCCCATCACCCGCTCGACGCCGGCCCGGTTGTACCAGGAGCGGTCGAAGAGCACCATCTCCCCGCCCGCCGGCAGGTGGGCGACGTAGCGCTGGAAGTACCACTGCGTCCGCTCCCGCTCGCTGGGCGCGGGCAGGGCCGCCACCCGGCAGACGCGGGGGTTGAGGGTCTCGGTGATGCGCTTGATGGTGCCGCCCTTGCCGGCCGCGTCCCGGCCCTCGAAGAGGACGACGACCTTGGCCCCGGACTGGCGGACCCAGTCGAGCATGCGCACCAGCTCCACCTGCAGCCGGGCCAGCTCCTCCTCGAACTCCTTGCGCTTCATGGGTGGCGTCCAGCCTACGGCGGTCCGGGCGAGGGCGCTCGATTACGGCGGTTTCCGGATGGGTACGCCGTCTTCAGGGGCCAAATGGCGAGGAACGCCGGTGGCCGAAGGACGAGAGGCCGTGGACGAGAATCGAGTCGGGAACTGCGCAGGTCAGGACTGTCGGACGGAGAGGTCGGCCGGGCTCGCATTTGGGACGGGATCGTGAGCGGGTGGCGCCCGGCGTGGCGCGACCTGGCCGCGTCCGACGACATCAAAGCCCTCGAGGCCGATCTCGACGAGGCCGAGCGACGCATTCTCGTCGACCTGGCGTCGGATCCCACGGCCGTCGGCGTGGCCCGCCAGATGGAGGCGGCCCGCGTGCCCGAGCGGGGCCCGGCGCCGGTGCCCCACGGCTACCGGTCGGGCCGGGTGGCCGACCGGGTCCACGAGGTGATCGACCAGACCCTCACCATCCCCCGGGGCCAGGGTGCGGCCCGGGTGGTGGGCGACCAGGCCCTCTTCGGCGTGGCCATGACGGTCGACCAGGCCCGGGCCCTGCTCGACGCGTGGGTCGACCTCATGGAGGACGACGCCGACGGCGACGAGGGCCTGCCCCCCTCGCCCGAGGTGGTCGCCATCTCCGAGTTCCTCTTCACCCTGCTCGACCCGCTGGCCGAGCGGCTGTCCGAACTGCCCGACCCCGACCTGCCCGACCCCGGGCTGGGCTGACACCCCGCTCCAGCCACCGTCCCGGCTGCCGGGGGAGCCAACCTCTACACTCCGCCGGGATGCCGGCGTCACGCCCTTGCCCATGAACGTCGGGGGGTTGGCCCCGTCGGACGTGCTCCGCATCCTCTCACGGTCCTCCGAATTCCTCCCCCATTTCGCCCTGGCCGCGGGCGGGCCGTCGTCGGCGGCGCCGATGATCGCCCTCGAGCTGGCACCCGACCGCACGTCGTGGTTCCCGGCCGTCGCCCAGGGGGAGGCGGTCGAGGGGCGGTTCGTGGCCCGCCTCACCGCCCACATCGGGCTCGACCCCATGCTGACGCCGGCTCACGACCGCCCCGGTTCCCGGCTGGTGCCCGCCTTCCGGGGCTGGTCGACGGTGGTCCTCACCGCCGGGCGGCTGGTTGGCATCTGTCCCCGGGGCGACGCCCTGTCGGGCCCGGTCGACTTCGAGGGGGGATCGGTCGTGGCCTGGTCGTTCCCCCTCGCCCACGTGCACGCGGCCGGGGTCGTCGATTCGGGCGGCGGCCAGATGGTGGCGGTGCGGTCGACCGACCGGTTGGTAGGCGGGGTCACGTTGGAGGGCGTCCACCGGGTCGTCGACGGCGGTCTGCAACCCGTCGCCCCCGAGGAGATGGCGGCGATGTTGAACACCCTCACCCGTCGTCGATCCGACGCCCCGCCGCCGGCGTCGCCGGCAGCCAGTGGTCCCGGAGGCGCCTCGCCTCCCAACCCGTGGAGTTGAACCGGCCCCGGCGCTCGCTGCCGGCCGACCTACCGCCGGAGCTGTGGGGCGTCATCGGGCTGCTGTGCGTAGCCGGTCTGTTCACCGGCATCCCCGTCCTCCGGAGCCTTCCCGACGCCTTCCAGCTGCTCACCGACGGCGGCCTCTGGGACTCGTTCGGGCTGCTGGTGCTGGTCCTGCTGGCCGAGCTGGGGTTCTTCGCCGGCGCCTGTTTTTTCCTCGCCTGGCAGCTGAGCCAGGGCGACCCGGTGGCCCGGGTGGTCACGGTGGTGGTCGCCGGCAGCCTCGCCTTCGGACTGCTCGTGGGCAACGGCCTCGACGACGGGTCGGCCACCGTCACCATGCTGTGTTCGATCGCAGCCGTCGTGGGCCTCACGGTCCCGCTCCGGGCCCGGGAGTTCTTCGCCGGCCGTCCGGCGGGAGCGGCCCCGACGCCGGTGGTGGCGGCCGAGGCCCTCGTCGTCATGCTCTCGGCCATCATGCTGGCGGTCGGCGTCGCCTACCTGCCGGTGCTGTCGGTCAAGGCGAAGTACGCGGCCGTGGGCCTGGCCCTGATCGGCATCGCCGGGGTCTGCTTCAAGAGCCGGCGCCGGCTGTCCACCGGCGATCCCGCGGCCCGCACCCTGGTGTCGGGGCTGATGGCGGGCGCGGTGGTGGCGATCCTGGTGGGCGGGGACGGGACGCTCACCGGCCCCCTGTACATCCCCCTCGGGGTGGCGCTGGCGGTGGTGGGCCTGCTCTGGCTCGTCCCCGAGAGCCAGGCCTTCTTCCTCGCCGGCGGGTCGATGGACGTGGGCGGGGCCGACGCCGACGTCGACGACGCCTACGACGACGTGGTCGACGACCGGCGGTACACCGACTTCGCCGACTACGTCGATCACGATCCGGGGGGCGGGTTCCCGACCCCGTCGACGCCGGCAGGGACGCCGCCTCCGCCCCCGTCGGCGGCAGCGTCGGCGGCGCGGGCCCCCGAGGCGTACCGCCCGTCGCCGTTCGAGCCCGGCCCCGCGCCCACCGCCTCGCTCCCGCTCCCTCCGCCACCGACGTCGCGGCCGGCCCCGCCGCTGCCCCCGCAGGCGGTCGGCGTCCCGGTGCCGGTGGCGCCCCGTCCCGCGCCGGCTCCGTCGGCCCTGCCGTCGTTTCCGTCCCCGTCCTCGTCGGCCTTGGCCCCCGAGCGGGCCGGGGCCCGACCGTCGGCCACACCCCGGCCCGCGGCCGCGCCGCCCCGGTGGCTGCTGGAGGCGCCGCCGGCGGGGTTCTGGCCGGCCGAGCGGCGGCGGGCCGATCCCCGGCGCTTCGAGATCATCCAGCTGGGCCCCACCGCCCCGGACGAGCTCCAGGTGGCGCCCGACCTCGGCATCCGGTTCGACACCACCTCGTGGTTCCCCGTGCTCGAGGGTCGGGAGCAGGTGCGGGGCGCCTACCTGGTGTCGATGGCGATGTTCGGCGACGGGCCCACCGGCACCGCCTTCCGGGGGACGTCGACCCTGCTGGTGACGTCGGCCCGCCTGGTGGGCGTGTGCGCCAAGGGGGAGAGCTCGGCCGGGGTCCTCGACTCCAGCGGGGGACGGGTGGCCGTGTGGCGGGTGCTCCTGGACCAGATCGACTGGGTGCGGCCCGAGGGCTCGGCCGAGGGCGGCCACCTCGCCCTCAAGGGGTGGGACTCGGAGCGGCCGTGGGCCCTGCTGGCCAAGCCCCGGGTGGCGGTCGAGGGCGCCTTCCAACCGTCCCCGCTGGCCGACCTGGCCGAGCTGGTCAACCGGGCCAAGCACACCAGCGCCTGACCCGGCGACCCGTCCGCGCCGCGCCGCCGCCACCGCCCGGCGGCCGCTCAGCCGGCGGCCAGCAGCTCGTCGAGGCGCTCGTAGCCCTCCCGGACACCCACCTCCATGCCACTGGCCACGAAGGCGTCGCGGCCCTCGAAGGAGTCCACCACCGAGGTCGCCGTGAGGCGGGTGCGGCCGTCGCCCAGGTCCTCGAACATGAGCCGCTCCAGGGCCACGCCGTCGGGCATGCCCTCGTAGGTGAACGTCTGCACGATCAGCTCGGCCGGGCGCACCTCGTGGAAGCAGCCCCGGAAGCCGTACTCCTCGCCGGCCTCCGACATCACGTAGCGGTAGGAGCCGCCGGTGCGGCAGTCGTGGTGGTCGATCCGCGTCGAGAGGCTGCGGGGGCCGTTCCACTGGACGAACAGGTCGGGGTCGGTGTGGGCCCGGAAGACCTTCTCCGGGGGGGCGTCGAACTCGCGGATGATGCGCACGAGGGGAACGTCGGGGTCGACGATGATCTCGGTCTCGTGGGTGCGGGTGGTGGTCATCGGGATTCTCCTTGTTCCGATAAGGGGTTGGGTGCAACTTCGTCGGGCATGTCCCGGAGGACGTCGTCGAGACGGCGGAACCGCTCCTCGGCCTGGCGCCGGTAGCGCTCGATCCATTTGGTCATCAGGTCGAAGACCTCCGCTTCGAGGTGCACCGGGCGGCGCTGGGCCTCCCGGGTGCGGCTGACCAGGCCCGCGTCCTCCAGTACCCGGAGGTGCTTGGAGACGGCCTGGACGGTGACGTCGTACGGCTCGGCCAACTGGTTGACAGTGGCGTCGCCGGCCGCCAGCCTGGCCACCATGTCCCGCCGGATGGGGTCGGCCAGCGCCGAGAACACCCGGGACAACGGATCAGCGGCCACGCTCTCAGCTCCTTGTTCAACTATTCGGTTGAACACAACGTACGTCAGGTGGCGCTCGTTGTCAACCACTTGGTTGAACAAGAATGTTAAGGCCAGGCGATGAGTCCTTGCCCCCGTGGTCGTCATGGTGGGGAACAGGAGGAATTCCCATGAGCGTCTTGGACAGGCAGTTCACGGCCACCCTGCAGAAGAGCCCCAGCAAGGGCGGGTGGACCTACGTGGTCATGCCCGACTCGGCCGAGTACTTCGGCACCCGGGGCCTGGTGAAGGTGGCGGGCACGGTCGACGGCCACCCCTTCCGCAGCTCGTTCATGGCCCTGGGCGACGGCCGTCACAAGCTGCCCATCAAGGCCGACCTGCGCAAGGCGGTGGCCAAGCAGGCGGGCGACACCGTCACCGTCCATCTCGAGGAGCGCCTGGACGGCTGACAACTCGAGACGACTGAAGGGGAGGATCGCCATGACGACGACGAAGGTCATCGCCGACATATCGGTGTCGCTCGACGGGTTCGTGACCGGGCCCGACCCCGACCTCGACCACGGCCTGGGCCGGGGCGGCGAGCCGCTCCACACGTGGGCGATGTCGAGCGACGACGAGGTCGACCGGGCGGTCCTGCGGGAGGCCACCGAGATCAGCGGGGCGGTCATCATGGGCCGGCGGCTGTTCGACATCATCGACGGGCCCAAGGGGTGGAGCGACGAGGTGGGCTACGGGGCCGACCTGGCCGCCACGCCGGCGTTCTTCGTCGTCACCCACTCGGTGCCGGAGAACGTGCGCCTGGGTCTGGACTTCACCTTCGTCACCAACGGGATTGCGGCGGCGGTCGACCAGGCCCGGGCCGCGGCCGAGGCGGTGGGGAAGGACGTGGTCGTGATGGGCGGCGGCGACGTCGTCTGCCAGTGCGTCGACCAGGGCCTGGCCGACGAGCTGCGGCTGCACCTGTCGCCGGTCATCCTCGGCGGAGGCACGCCGCTCTTCTCCGGCAGCCGCCGGCGGGAGCTGGTGCAGCGGTCGGTGCGGGTGTCGTCGACCGCCACCCACCTGACCTACGAGCTCGGTCCCGCCTGAGGGGGCCAGGGGGCGTCGGGCCGGCGCAGGAGCAGGACGGCCTGGTCGTCGGGGGGCAGCCACGTGTCGTAGGGGACCCGGCGGACCTCCACGTAGCCGGGGAGGGGCGTGGTCGCCACCACGTAGGTGGAGTCGTTGTCCCAGGCAAAGAGGTTGATCCACCACGGGCGGTCGGCGAGGGACTCGGGGACCTCGACGCCGTCCTGGTACTGGCGCACGCCGTCCCACTGGGCGCCGCCGTCGAGCTGGTGGATGTCGACGCCCGCCCGGGCGGTGGCCTCGGCCAGGTCGTAGGTGGCGGCCTGGAAGACGAGAAAGTCGTGGGTGCCGGCCACCGCCACCACGCCGAGGATGGCGGTGACGGCCCACGCCGGCCACGTCGGCAGGCGCAGCCCGGCCACCGCCCACACGGCCAGGGCCAGGGCCAACGGGAGGAGGGGCAGGAGGTAGCGGTCGAGGGTGATGGTGAGGATGGCCCCGGGGACGGGGTTCTGGAAGTGGAAGGTGGGCGGGAGCACGCCGACCGCCTGGCCCACGAGGACGGCGAACACCAACCCCGCCCCGGCCCGCCCCGCCCCGTGCGCGCCACCGCCGCCGGCTCCGGCCTCGGTCCGGGTCTCGGCGTACCGGCGGCCGATGGCGATGGCGGCCACGAGCGCGGCGAGGCCTGCGACCACCGTCACCCCCCACCACAGCCACCGGCCGGCGACGAGGGGCCGTCCCCCCTGGATGTCGGCCGGGCCGATGCCCCAGTCGGCCAGGTACTGGGGCACGTAGGGCATGAGCCGGTCGGCCGTCGCGAACCCGACCACGCCGACCACCGCCACCGCCGCCAGCGGCCCCGTCACCCACCACCCGCGGCGGGGCATCGACCGCACCAGCCCCGGGAGCCGCCCGACGGCCGTCACCGCCACCGGCACCACGAACAGCCCGCAGTAGATCACCATCACCGCCAGCAGTTGGACCAGCAGCCGGGGCGTCTGCGACCGCCACACCAGCCCCAGCTCCTCGGCGAACATCTCCTGGGAGGCCGGCACCCCGTGGACCAGCCGCAGCCACAGGAAATAGGCCACCGCGGTGACCGCGGGCACGGCCACCACCCGGGCCAGGGTGCGCGGCCCGGTCCGGTCGACGTGGGCCCGGCGGGTGACCAGGAGGAAACCCACCACCGCCGCCGGGATGAGCGCCCCCTGCTGGCGGAACAGGAACGCGGCCGCGGCCACCGCCGACCCGGCCACCACCCACCCGGGCACCTCCCGCTCGCCACACAGCCCCCGGACGTAGAACAGGGTGGCCGTCACCAGGAGCCCGCCGAAGGCGGCGTCGCTCATGAAGCTGTTGGACAGGACGTAGGCGAGCGGGTTGAACAGCCAGGCGGCGGCGGCCACGGCCGACCACTGGCGACTGGCCCCGAGAGTCCGACACAGGCCGTAGAGGGCCACCGCGCCCAGCGCGGCCAGGGCCACCGTCGACAGGCGCAGGGTCACGTAGCTGAACCCGAGGACCGAGGTCACGGCCGCGCCCCACAGGGCCTGCAGCACCAGCGTGGCCACGGTGGCGTCGAGGATGTGGAAGCCGTTGCCGTGGATGAAGCGCTCCACGGTGCGGGCGTAGGCCCAATCGTCGCCGACGGGGACGTCGACCCGGGGCAGGAGGGCGATGGTGGCGAAGTAGGCCGCGACCACCGCCGCCACCGGCCCGCCGCGGGCCAGGCGGGGGGGGACGTTCAACGGGGCTGGCTCAACGGGCGGTGAGGCTCACGCCGACGAGTCCGCCTCCAGCAGATCGTCGCCCGCGCCGTCCGCCGGTGGCTCGACGGCCGCAAGATGGCCCCCGTCGGCGATCTTCCAGTCCACCCGCTGCTTGCGCCCGAGGGTGCGCAGCCGGAACCCGAGGATGTAGAAGCCCATCCGCACGCCCAGGCGGAAGGCCTTGCCGAGGTCGCCCGTCACCGACGAAACCCCCACCCGGGGGAGGTAGTTCACCGGCACCTCCACCGTCCGGAGCCCCGACGTGAGGCAGAGGAGCATCAACTCGGGGCCGAAGTGCTCGGAGCCGACGGAGAACCGGTCCTGCACCCGTTCCACCGCTTCCCGCCGCAACAGCCGGTACGTGCAGCCGACGTCGCTCAGGTGGCTGGTGTTGAACAGGACCTCGATCACCTTGGCCGCCCCCCAGTTGCCCCACTTGAGGAAGAACCCCATGTTGGCGCCCTGCCACAGCAGCTCGCGGGTGGTACGGGTGCCGAAGACCACGTCGCAGTCGTCGGAGTAGACGAGCAGCTTGAGGATGTCGGCCGGCATGAACGTGCCGTCGGGCTCGCACAGCACGATCAGGTCGCCGGTGGCCTCAGCCAGGCCCCGCTGGGTGGCGAAGCCGTACCCCTGGCGGGGCTCGTGCACCTCCCGGGCGGCGGTGGCGGCCACCTGCTCATGGGTGCCGGCCTCGGCGTTGTTGTCGACGACCAGCACCTCGTCGACGACCCCCGTGGCGAAGAAGCCCTCGATGGTGCCGCGGATCGAGTCCTTCTCGGCGTAGGTCATCAGGACGACCGAAACGGTGCGGTCATGCCACATTTCGGAGTGACGCTAGCCCTCGCATGCTGCGCGGTGGTTTTGGGTACCGCGCCCGTGACAACGACCCGACCCACGAGGAGCAACGCATGGACTGCCTGGACCTGCTGATCGCCGATCACAACCGCTTCCGGGGGACGTTCGCCCGCTTCCGGGAAGCGCACGAGGCCGAGAACGTGGCCGAGATGTCGAGCCTGGTCAACCTGATGTCGCAGGACCTCAAGATCCACACCACGATCGAGGAGGAGATCTTCTACCCCGCGGCCCACGACCTGTCGGAGGAGATCGGCGAGACCGTCGACGAGGGCCTCCAGGAGCACCACGTGGCCGACGTCCTCGATGCCGAGATCAAGGACCTGACCCCGGGCGACGACACCTGGGTGGCCAAGGTGATGGTGCTCATCGAAAGCGTCGAGCACCACGCCGAGGAGGAGGAGAAGGAGCTGTTCCCGGCGGTGCGGGGCGCCACCGAGGCCTCCCTCCGCGAGCAGCTGGGCCAGAAGATGGACGCCCGCCGGGCCCAGATGGGCTTTCCCACCGTCGACGAGCGGGAGAAGCTCAGCGTGGAGGAGCTCAAGGCCCTGGCCACCGAGCAGGAGATCGCCGGCCGCTCGACGATGAGCAAGCAGGAGCTGGCCGCCGCCGTCGACACCCGGTAGCCGCTCCACCCCCCTCACCGAACTGGTGACGTTCGACGGCGCCAGGACGCCGCCGATCGTCACCAGTTCGGCATTTCCCGGGGTCGGGTAGCACTCGCGCATGGCGAGAGCGATCTGGACCGGGTCCATCAGCTTCGGGCTGGTCAGCGTGCCGGTGAAGGCCTACGCCGCGGTGCGCGACCACAACGTGCACTTCAACCAGCTGGAGAAGAGCACCGGCGCCCGCATCCGCTACCAGAAGGTGTCCGACAAGACCGGCAAGGAGGTCAGCGGCGACGACATCGAGTCGGGCTACGAGGTGTCGTCGGGCAAGTACGTGGTGGTCGACCCCGAGGAGATCCAGGACCTCCGGCCCCGGACGACCAAGACCATCGACGTGGCCGACTTCGTCGACCTGGCCGAGATCGACCCCATCTACTACGAGCGCACCTACTGGCTGGCGCCGACGGGCGAGGCGGCCGAGCGTCCCTACCGGCTGCTGCTGGCGGCCATGGAAGCCGAGGGCAAGGCGGGCATCGGCTCGGTGGTCATGCGCATCAAGCAGTACCTGGCCGCCATCCGTCCCCCCGACGGGGCCCTGGCCATGTCGACCATGCGCTTCGCCGACGAGGTCGTCCCCCAGTCCGACATCGACGCCCTCCCCCAGAAGGGCCCCAAGCCGGAGGCCAAGCAGCTGAAGCTGGCCTCCCAGATCATCGGGTCGCTCACCACCGACTGGGACCCCAAGCGCTACCACGACACCTACACCGAGGAGCTGAAGGGCCTCATCTCGGCCAAGGCCAAGGGCAAGAAGATCACCGTCGAGGAGCAGCCGGCCACCGAGGGCAAGGTCATCGACCTCATGCAGGCCCTGGAGGCGAGCCTGGCCGCGGCCCGGAAGGGGGGCGGGTCGAAGCTGCCGGCGGCGGTGGCCAAGGCGGCCGAGAAGCTGGCCGAGGAGGCGGGGGACGACGCCGAGGACGACGACGAGCAGGCCGAGAAGTCACCGGCCACGAAGTCGGCGGCCAAGAAGGCCCCGGCCAGGAAGTCGGCGGCCAAGAAGATCCCGGCCAAGAAGTCGGCGACCAACAAGTCGGCGGCCAAGGCGACGGCGGGGCGCAAGACGGGCTGAGCCGACCCGTCCCCCGGAGCGGGCGCCGAAATTCCCGAAAGAACGGTTTGGGCGGGCGCCGGCCGGGGGTAAGAGCGGGCAGTTTGGCTCGGACTGCGAGCCAGGGGTTTGGGGAGTGGAGGTAGCTGGCTATGCCCGCAACTGCTGACGTCCGGACGACGCGCGCCCGGGCCGGAAACGGCCGGAACGGGGATGGGGACGACGACGACGCCCTCCTGGCCGACGTCCTGGAGGCGCTCGACGCCCTGGGCAAGGGCGATTTCACCGTCCGCATGTCGACGCGGGCCAACGGGCGGGCCGCCCAGTTGGCCAGGGCCTTCAACCGGGTGGCCGACCTCAACGCCCGCCTGAGCAAGGACCTGGGCCGGGTCGGACGGGTGGTCGGCCGGGAGGGGCGGATGACCGAGCGCCTGGCCCTCGAAGGGGCGGGCGGATCGTGGGACCACTGCGTCGACTCGGTGAACCGCCTCATCGACGACCTCGTCCGACCCACCAACGAGGTGGCCCGGGTGCTGCAGGCGGTGGCCCAGGGCGACCTCACCCAGAAGATGTCCCGCACCATCGAGGGTCAGCCGGTGAAGGGCGAGTTCGCCCGCATCGGCACCGTCGTCAACGGGATGGTCGACCAGCTGGGCTCCTTCACCAACGAGGTCACCCGGGTCGCGAGGGAGGTCGGCACCGAGGGCAAGCTGGGCGGCCAGGCCAAGGTCAAGGGCGTCTCCGGCACGTGGAAGAACCTCACCGACTCGGTGAACGAGCTGGCCGGCAACCTCACCAGCCAGGTCCGCAACATCGCCCAGGTCACCACTGCGGTGGCCAAGGGCGACCTGTCGCAGAAGATCACGGTCGACGCCCGGGGCGAGATCCTCGCCCTCAAGAACACCATCAACACCATGGTCGACCAGCTCGGCAGCTTCGCCGACGAGGTCACCCGGGTGGCCCGGGAGGTCGGCACCGAGGGCAAGCTCGGCGGCCAGGCCCAGGTCAAGGGCGTGTCGGGCACGTGGCGGGAGCTCACCGACTCGGTGAACTTCATGGCCGGGAACCTCACCACCCAGGTGCGGAACATCGCCCAGGTGTCGGCGGCGGTGGCGAGAGGCGACCTGTCCCAGAAGATCACGGTGGAGGCCAAGGGCGAGGTGGCGGCCCTGGCCGAGACCATCAACTCCATGACCGACACCCTCCGGGTCTTCGCCGAGCAGGTCACCACCGTCGCGAGAGAGGTGGGCACCGAGGGCAAGCTGGGCGGCCAGGCCGAGGTGCCCGGCGTGTCGGGGACCTGGAAGGACCTCACCGACTCGGTGAACTTCATGGCCGGCAACCTCACCAGCCAGGTCCGCAACATCACCCAGGTGACGACGGCCGTCGCCCGCGGCGACCTGTCCCAGAAGATCACGGTGGAGGCCAAGGGCGAGGTGGCGGCCCTGGCCGAGACCATCAACTCCATGACCGACACCCTGCGGGCCTTCGCCGACGAGGTCACCCGGGTCGCCCGCGAGGTGGGCACCGAGGGGCGGCTGGGCGGGCAGGCCGACGTGCCCGGCGTCTCCGGCACGTGGAAGGCGCTGACCGACAACGTGAACCAGCTGGCCGGCAACCTCACCGGCCAGGTCCGCAACATCGCCCAGGTCACCACCGCCGTGGCCAAGGGCGACCTGTCGCAGAAGATCACCGTCGAGGCCAGCGGCGAGGTGGCCGAGCTCAAGGCGACGATCAACACGATGGTCGACCAGCTCGGCAGCTTCGCCGACGAGGTCACCCGGGTGGCCCGCGAGGTGGGCACCGAGGGCAAGCTGGGCGGGCAGGCCACCGTGCCCGGCGTCGCCGGCACGTGGAAGGACCTCACCGACAACGTGAACCAGCTGGCCGGCAACCTCACCGGCCAGGTGC
>JAXDOC010000006.1:0-6749 GCA_034669165.1 Actinomycetota bacterium | reverse complement strand
GCCAGCTTGCCCAGCCGGCCGGCCGCCTTCCTGTACGGCTCGTCGGCCCCCGGCCGGTCCAGGGCGGCGGCCAACTGCTGGAGGAAGGCTTGCAGCAGCCGGTCCTGGCCGGCGAACCACCACGGGTTGAACCGCACCACCAGCGGCTTCCGCTTGCCCCGGCCCCGGCCCAGCTCGGCCTCGGCCAGCGCCACCAGCAGCGGCGCGGCCCGGACCCGGTCGCCGCCGAGCATGCGCACGCCCCGGCGGGCGACGGCGGCAGCCAGGTCGTGGTCGCCCCGGGCCAGGTGCAGGCGGGCGAGGGGGCCGAGGGTCTCCACCTGGTCCTCGAAGCCCAGGAGCAGGCGCTCGGCCTCCTCCAGCCGCCCCTGGCGGACCCGGAGGTCGGCGAGGGCGGCCTGGGCCCCGATCCGGTGAAAGCGGAACATCGGCCCGTCCCGCCCGACGAGCTCCTGGAGCATCCGGTCGCCCTCCTCCCACCGGCCGACCTCGCACAGCAGGGTGCCGCAGGCAATGCGACAGTGGGTCACCAGAACCGGCCAGCTCTGATCGACGGCGTTGAGCCAGGACTCGGCCCGGGCCAGGTCGCCGGCCCGCTCGCAGGCGCTCAGCAGCGAACAGAAGACCTGGCCCGAGATGCGCATGTCGACCTGGTCGGCCGACACCATGGCCATCGCCTCGTCGAGCCAGGCCATCCCGTCCTCGATGCGTCCCGCCGACACCAGCGCCAACCCGCCGTCGGCCAGGGCCTTGCTCTCCAGGGCGACGTCGCCGAACTGGCGGGCCATGTCGAGGGCCAGCCGGGCGTCGGCCTCGAGGGTGGCCGCGTCCGCCACCACGCAACCGATGCTGGTGACCGCCACCCACCCCTGCTCCACGCACGGCCCCTGTCCCTCCAGCAGGCGGCGGGCACGGGCGAACCAGCCCCGGGCCGCGGCCCGGTTGTTGAGGCCCTCGTGGTAGATGCGCCCCACCCAGCTGGCGGCCACCGCCGCCCGTCGGGGCAGGCCCCGCTCCTGGAAAGCCACCACCGCCGCCACCAGCTGCCCCCGGGCGGCGTCCCAGTCGAGCATCGAGTACGCCACCTGGCCCCGGGCCAGGCGGAGCTCGGGATCGCCGAGGGTGTGCACCCCGTCGTCGAGGATCGAAACCGCGGTGGCCAGGTCGCGGGCGGCGAACGCGTCGGCCACCCGGGCCAGGATGTCGTCGACGGCCGCGTCCACCCCCACGAGGCTACGGCCGGCGAGCGCTCAGCGGCGGCGGTCCTCGGGGAGCTCGGACGGCCCGACGTTGGCCGTCAGCCACGAGCGGAGGGATTCCGTGGCGTGCAGGAAGTCGACCACCCGGTCCTTGGCCTTGCGGGTGCCGAGCCAGGCCGCCACCGGGAACTCCTTCCACGCGATGAGGCCCTTGTTGCGGAGGAGCTCGATGCGGGGATGGTCCTTGGGGTACCCCTTGGGCGCCGTCTTGAGGGCGTCGTGGCCGGTGATGTCCACCTTGCGAGCCTTGGCCTCGGCCACGATCGTCTCCAACTCGGAGCCCCGCCTGTCGTCGGCCACCGCCTTGCGGTAGCGGTCGAGCTGGTCGGAGGCCATCATCCACATCCCGCTGCCCAGGCCCAGGCCCTTGGCCGAGAACTGGATGTAGCCGGCGTCGCCCACCATGGCCGCCACCGCCGTCTTGTAGGGCGTCTTGTCGTTGCTGAAGCGGACGTCGCGGTTGGGCCGGAACACCCTCCCCTCGCCGAACTCGGGTGCCAGCTCGGCCAGCAGCGCCTCCATGGGGCCCTTCACCGACGCCTCGTAGAACGGCTTGTGCTCCTGCCAATAGGCCTTGGAGTTGTCAGCCTCCAACCCCTCGTAGAACTCGATCGCCTCCGGCACCCAGCCCGTGAACGGCATGGGTCCGACGTTACCCAAGGGCTCTCGGGGTACGGACCTCCCCGATGACCGTGGACGACGCCCTTGCCGCCGAGCGCCGGCGGGTCGAACGCCAGGTCGACGACCTCGCCCGCGACCTGCAGGCCGTCATCGACGCCTCGGCCGACGCCAACGCCGACGACGAGCACGATCCCGAGGGTTCGACCATCGGGTTCGAGCGGGCCCAGGTGGCCAGCCTCCTCGACCGGGCCCGCGCCCGCCTGGTCGATCTGGAACGGGCCGAGGACCGGCTGCGGGCCGGCACCTACGGCCGCTGCGAGCGGTGCGGCGACCCCATCGGCGACGAGCGCCTGGCCGCCCACCCGACAGCGACCATGTGCGTCGGCTGCGCCACCGAGATCGCGGCGAGCGACGGCCGGCCCGGAAGTCCCACCAGGGGGCGGCGAACCGGGCCGACTCGGTAGTCGGCGGTCGTCGTGGCCGGCTGGCGGTGGGATCAGGCGGCGGCGGGGTCGACGACGACGACGACCTGGCGCCGCTCGGCGAGGCGGAGGCGGAGGGCGGCAAGGGCGGTGACCAGGGCGATGGCGGCGTAGCCGACCCAGCGCATCCGCCCGACGTCGGCCCAGTTCGCCAGCTCGCGGAGGTTCGTCGTCAGGAGGAGGGCGCCCACCGCTATCCCCATGGCCCGGGCGGGCAGGAACCGGATGCCCCAGGCGGCGATGGGGCTGGCGATGACGCCGCCGATGATCATGGCGGCCACGATGCCGAAGTCGACCCCGCCGCCGCCGATGGAGCCGAGGAGGGATCCCGACGCGACCACGGCCACCGCCACCTCGGCGGTGTTGACCGAGCCGATGGCGAACCGGGGCGCCAGTCCCTTGTGCAGCAGGAACGGCGTGACCACGGGTCCCCACGCCCCCACCAGCCCGTTTGTCACCCCTCCCAGGGCGGCGGTGGGAATCGTGCCCCGCTCGTCGAACGTCGGGGGCTTGTCGTCGTCGGCCCCTGCGGGCCTCGACGGGAGGCTGCTGAACCGGGCCAGGATGCGGATGGCGACGAGGAGGAGGAGCGCGGCCAGGATCGGCTTGAGCTTGTTGCCGTCGACGTTGGCCAGGATCGTCACGCCCACGAGGGCGCCCATGGCACCCGGGACGGCGAGCTTGAGCACCAGCCGGCGGTCGATGTTGCGGAAGCGCCAGTGGGCGCCCGCCGCGCTCAGCCCGGTGGCGACCTTGGCCAGGTTCACAATCGTGGAGGTGACCGCGGGAGAGAAGCCCTGGGACAGGAGGATGCTCGACGACGTCGGCCCGAACCCCATGCCAAGCGCTCCGTCGACCATCGACGCCAAGAACCCCGCCAGCGCCACGATGATCAAGTCGCCCATTTCGATCAAGGCTATCGAGATAGTCGCCTATGCCGTCAAGCGCGTCCGCCGCGCACCGGGCGCGCCGGACCAAATGAGCTGGTCAGACGGGAGCGGAGGGAGTGGGATTCGAACCCACGGTGACTTGCGCCACAACGGTTTTCGAGACCGTCCGATTCGGCCGCTCTCGCATCCCTCCGGGGGTCAGGCTAGCGGGCGGGCCCGGCGCTCGGCGAAGAAGGCGGCGAGGAGGGCGGCGGCCTCGTCGGCCCGTACTCCGGCGGTGACGGGGAGCTCGTGGTTGAGGCGGGGGTCGGCGCACAGGTTGTAGAGCGACCCGCACGCGCCGGCCCGGGGGTCGGCCGCGCCGAACACCAGTCGGCCGACCCGGCCCGCCACCAGGGCGCCGGCGCACATGGGGCAGGGCTCGAGCGTCACCACCAGAGTCACGTCCGACAGCCGCCAGCCGCCGACGACCTCGGCCGCCGCCCGCAGCACCAGGATCTCGGCGTGGGCCGTCGGGTCGCCCCGGCGTTCCCGCTCGTTGTGGGCCCGGGCCACGATCGTGCCGCCGACCACTGCCACCGCCCCGACCGGGACGTCGCCGTGATCCATCGCCGCCCGGGCCTCGTCGAGGGCGACGGCCATGGCCGCCCGATCATCCACTGGGTCGTTCATCGGAACGACATCTTCAGCGGGGCCCATGATGAGCCGACCATAGAAGAGGAAGACGGAACCGGGCGGGCTGGGGACGCCCGGGACCGTCTTCCTTTTGGCGGAGGGAGTGGGATTTGAACCCACGAGGGGTTGCCCCCTACACGCTCTCCAGGCGTGCCGGATCGGCCGCTCCCGCACCCCTCCGTGTGCAAACAACGGTATCGTCACTGAAGAGGTGCCGGGCCGCCGATCCACGCAGCGGCTGGGTCCTGCGCAACGGAACCCCGTGAACCGAGTCAGGGCCGGAAGGCAGCAGCTCTCAGCGGCGGGACCCGTGTGCCGCAGTCCAGCCTGGCCGCTGCGTCGATCGGCGGGCCCTCGCCGCCCGCTCCCGCCTGTGGTGAACTGACCCATCGAACCGGGCGTCACCGCCGTCCACACCCGTCCCCCGTCCCCCGCCTACCGGGTCGGACGGCTCACGGCACACCTTCGCCACCGGGTCCCGGACGGCATCGATCCCTGGGCCTACGCCGTCATCGTGGTGGCCTCGTTGGGCCAGATGGCGACGATCGTGGCCACGTGGCCCCTCTGGCGACACCGGGCCGGACCCCCGAACCTCCCGGTCTTCGAAGTTCTGGCGTCGGTGCCGTGGGCGGTGCCGCTCCTCGTGGCCGCCGTCGTCGCCATGATCCGGCCCCGCGTGGGCGCACTGGCGTTCTGCGGCCTGTTCGCCCTCTCCGTCCTCGGTGACCAGATCCGCCTGCAGCCCGAGGTCGTCTCCCTCGCTCTCCTCATGGTCGCGCCCGCCTTCGGGGCCCAGGGACGGACGGTGGCCCGCTGGCACCTCGCCACCCTGTGGTTGTGGGCGGGGATCCACAAGGCCCTGAGCCTCGGCTGGCCGTCGCTCGGGGCCAGTTTCGTGGCTGACTCGCTGCGGGCCCCGGGACTGCGCCCGGTCGTGGCCGTGCTCCTTCCGGCGGTCGAGATCGGGCTCGGCCTGTGCGCCATGCGCCGGCGGACGTGGCGGCTGGCGGCCTGGGGCGGCCTCGTCTTCCACCTGGCCACGTTCTTCACCCTGGCCGTCCTCGCCCGCTGGGGTGAGGCGGTGTGGCCCTGGAACCTGGCCCTCGCCCTCTGCGCCTTCCTCCTCTTCGCCCGGCCGGAGCCGGCCCCGGCCGCGGCCCCGGTCCGCCGTGCCACCAGGGCAATCGTGGCCGCCCTCGTCGTCTACCCGGGCTTGTTCTACGTCGGCTGGGGCGACGTCTACCTGGCCCACAACCTCTACACCGCCAACCTGCCCCGGGCGGTGGCCTGCAACGCCGATGGCCTCTCCTGCGGCCCGGCACCGGGCTCCGACCTGATCTACAGGATCTCGGTGCCGCTCCCCCCCGAGGCCCGCCTCTTCCGCCGCCTCTTCGACCAGTCCTGCGCCCCCGGGACGACGCTGAAGCTCATCGGCCGGGCCACCCGCCTGAGCGACCCGCCGTCGGTCTCGCTCCATCCGTGCCCGGCGACCGAGGCTGTCCCACCGAAGGCCTAACGTCGGCTCCGATGGCCTTCCAATCCCTCTACCGGCGGTTCCGGCCGCAGCGATTCATCGACGTGAGGGGCCAGGACCACGTCAGCCTCACCCTGCGCAACGCGGTTCGCGACGGTCGGGTGGCCCACGCCTACCTCTTCAGCGGGCCCCGGGGCACGGGCAAGACGTCGAGCGCCCGCATCCTGGCCAAGGCCCTGAACTGCGCCAATCCCGATGCGGGCGAGCCCTGCGGCGTCTGCACCTCGTGCGTGGAGATCGCGGAGGGCCGCTCGCTCGACGTGCTGGAGCTCGACGCCGCCTCCAACCGGGGCGTCGACGCCATGCGCGACCTCGTCTCCCGGGCCAACCTGGGCACGCCCGGGCGGTGGAAGGTCTACATCGTCGACGAGGTCCACATGCTCACCACCGAGGCGTCGAACACCCTCCTCAAGACGCTGGAGGAGCCGCCCGGGCACGTGATCTTCGTGCTCGCCACCACCGAGCCGCAGAAGGTGCTCCCCACCATCCGCAGCCGCACCCAGCACTTCGAATTCCACCTGCTGTCGGTCGACGTGCTGACCGACCACCTGCGGTGGGTGTGCGAGCAGGCCGGCCTCGACATCCCCGACGAGGTCATCCGGCTGGTGGCCAAGCGGGGCGCGGGATCGGCCCGCGACGCCCTCTCCAAGCTCGACCAGGTGGCGGCCGCGGGCGGTATCGACGACGCCGGACCGTCCACCGACGAGGTGGTGGAGGCGTTGTGCGAGCGCGACCTGGGTCGGGCCCTGGTGGCGGTGGCCGAACGGGTCGGCGCCGGCCACGACCCCCGCCGCCTGGCCGGTGAGCTGCTCGAACACCTCCGCCAGGCCTTTTTGGCCACCGTCGCCCGCGGCCTGGTGGGGCTGCCCGACGACGAGGTGGCCCACATGGAGAGCCAGGCCGCCCGCATGGGCCGGGCCGCCATCGTGCGGGCCATGGAGGTGCTGGGCGACGCCCTCATCGCCATGCGCGACGCCCCCGACACGAGGGTGCTGCTGGAGGTGTCGTTGGTGCGGCTCTGCCGGCCCGAGGCCGACGTGACGCCCGCGGCCATGCTCGAGCGCATCGAACGCCTGGAGCGGCGAGCGGCATCGGGACCGCCGACGACGTCTGCCGCCGCCCCGCCGGCGTCCCCCGGCCGCCCGGCCGTTCCCGCCCCGCCGACTCCCGTGGCGTCCCCGGCCCCGCGCCCCTCCGCCCCTACACCGCCGGCCGAGGCGCCCGCGGCGGCGGCCCGGTTGGCGCTCGGTGGCGTCCAGGGCCAGCGCGGCCCGGGTCGGGCCAGCGC
>JAXDOC010000005.1:0-22102 GCA_034669165.1 Actinomycetota bacterium | reverse complement strand
GGCGTCGACTTCGCGCAGCACCTTGGCTTCACCGTCGTCTCCGACGACCGGCGCGCTCGGTGCGCTCGACACACCGGTGAAGTCGAGGCGCTCTTCGACCCACTTCGTCGAATGCTCGCCGTTGATGAAATCGGGGTGACTGAGGATCGCGACGTGCGCGGGGATCGTGGTGGCGATGCCTTCGATCTCGGTCTCGGCCAACGCGCGCAGCATGCGGCGCCGCGCGCTGTCGCGATCGGGGCCCCACGTGATCAGCTTGGCCACGAGGTTGTCGTAGTACTGGCTGACGGTGTCGCCCGCGTCGTAACCGGCGTCGACGCGCACACCGAAGCCGTCGGGGCGATTGAACTTCGTGAGCGTGCCCGGGGCCGGCAGGAACTTGCCGCCGGCGGGGTCTTCGGCGTTGATGCGCACTTCGATCGCGTGACCGTTGCGCTTCTTCGCGATCTGGTTCTGCGTGTATGGCAGCTTCTTGCCCGACGCGACCAGCAACTGCAGTTCGACGAGGTCGATGCCCGTCGTCAGCTCGGTGACGGGATGCTCGACCTGGAGCCGCGTGTTCATCTCAAGGAAGAAGAACTCGCCGTCCTGATAGAGGAACTCGACGGTGCCGGCGTTGACGTACCCGCACGCACGGGCCACCGCCACCGAGGCGTGGCCCATGGCCTGGCGGACGTCTTCGCCCAGTCCGGGCGCCGGGGTCTCCTCGATGAGCTTCTGGTGGCGGCGCTGGGCCGAGCAGTCGCGCTCCCCCATCCACACCACGTGGCCCTGCTGGTCGGCGAAGATCTGCATCTCGATATGCCGGGGCCAGTCGAGGTAGCGCTCGAGGTAGACCTCGTCCCGGCCGAAGTAGGCGTGGCCCTCCCGCCGGGCGGCCTCCAGGGAGGAGGCGGCGCTGTCGGGGCCCTCCACCACCCGCATCCCCCGACCCCCGCCCCCGTAGGCGGCCTTGATCGCCACCGGCCACCCGTGGGCCTCGCCGAAGGCGATCACGTCGGCGTCGGCGGTGACCGGCCCGTCGCTGCCGGGGACGACCGGCACCCCGGCCGCGGCCGCGGTGACGCGGGCCGAGAGCTTGTCGCCCATGAGGTCGACCGCCTCGGGCGGCGGTCCGACGAAGGTGACGCCCCGGGCGGTGATGGCCCGGGCGAAGTCGGCGTTCTCAGAGAAGAAGCCGTAGCCGGGGTGGACGGCGTCGGCCCCGCTGCGCTCGATGGCGTCGAGGATGGCGTCGGTGTTGAGGTAGCTCTCGGCCGCGGTGACGCCGCCCAGGGCGTAGGCCTCGTCGGCCAGGCGCACGTGGAGGGCCCGCCGGTCGAGGTCGGAGTACACCGCGACCGTGGCGATGCCCAGCTCTTGGCAGGCGCGGATGACCCGCACCGCGATCTCGGCCCGGTTGGCGATGAGGACTTTCCGGAACATGACGGGACCCTATGGTGCAGGCGTGTTGGACACCGGCGCCAGAGCGACGCTCGCGACGACCCGATTCGGGGACGTGACGTGGGTGGCGGAGGTGGTCTCGACCAACGACGAAGTGGCCGCCCGGGCCCGGGCCGGGGCCCCCGAGGGCGTCGTGGTGGTGGCCGACCGGCAGGCGGCCGGACGGGGTCGGCGGGGGCGGACGTGGGAGGCGCCGGCTGACTCGTCGCTGCTGGTGTCGGTGTGGCTGCGGCCGCCGGCACCCCACCCGGCGGTGATCGCGGCCGGCCTGGCCGCGGCCGACGCCTGCCGCTCGACGACCGGCGTGGCCCCGTCGCTCAAGTGGCCCAACGACCTGGTCGTCGACGATCGGGGCAAGCTGGCCGGCATCCTGGCCGAGGCCGTCGGGGATGGCGTGGTCGTCGGGCTCGGCCTCAACGTCGACTGGGGCGACACGCCGCTGCCGCCGGGGGCGACGTCACTGGCCCAGGTGACGGGGACGGGCGTCGACCGGTCCCGGCTGCTGGTGGCCTATCTCGTCGCCCTGGAGGCCCGCTGCCGGCAGTCCCCCGGCGCCCTCCTGGCCGCCTACCGGGCCGCCTGCTCGACGATCGGCCGCCGGGTGCGGGTGGAGTTGCCCGGCGGCGGGTCGTTCGAAGGCCGGGCCGATGGGGTCGACGACGACGGTCGCCTGGTGGTCGACGGCCGGTCCGTGGCCGCGGGCGACGTGGTCCACGTGCGCCCGGCGTCGTAGCAGGCCGCCACCACCAGCAGACGCCGTTGGTGCGCTGCGCGCCGTGGTCTTGGTGCGTCCAATGGCAACTAGTTGGTGTACCGTCGCCCTCATGGCACGCATCACAGTTGATGTGAACGAGCGCTGGTTGGCGGACGCCAGAGAAGTCCTCGGCACTGAAACCAAGGTGGCGACGATCAACGAGGCGCTCCGCTCCTTCGCCGTACGCAAGCAGGCGATGGAGATCGTGGACGCACTTGATCGGGTCGTCATGGACTTCGAGGGGTCCGGCGACAGTTTCGGCCATGGCGGCGGCCGAGACCTGTCCCGGCTGGCGGAGGACGCCCAGGCCGACCCCGTCTCCTGATGGCGGCGCCGATCTACCTGGCGGACACGTCGGTCTACGTCCTTCAGGGTCGCCACCCCGCGGTGCGGGAACGGTTCGTCCGCCCGTTGGCCGAGGGACGCCTGATCGGCTGTCAGATGACGGCCCTCGAGTATCTGAACAACGCGGCCGACCCCGCCGGCTACGAGGTGCTCTGGGAGGCACTCCACGTCCAGCGCTGGGTCGACGTGACGAGCGCAGTCATGGACCGGGCCCTGGACGTCCATCGGTTGCTGGCGTCCGCCAGCCAGCACCGCCATTTCCGACTGCCCGACCTCGTCATCGCCGCCACCGCTGAGCTCAACGGAGCGACCGTCCTGCACTACGACGCGGACTACGACAGCATCGCCGCCGTTACCGGTCAGCCCACGGAATGGGTGGCCGAGCGGGGCTCACTCTGACTCGAGCGCTACGGGTCGATGTCCCGTTGGACGAGGTCGCGGAACCGGATCCGGGCGGTACCGGCGAACCCGCCGTCGGCGCTCGTGGGCAACACCTGACCGTCGACCGCGGAGATGGGCTGGACTTCTCTTGTGCTCGAGCTGAGGAACGCCTCGCCGGCCGACGCCAGGGTCGACAGCGGCACGTCCGCCTCCTCCACGTCGAGCAGCTCCAGCAAGAGGTCGCGGGTCACGCCGGCCAGGCAGCCGGACGACAAGGGCGGTGTGACCAGGCGGCCACCGACGGCCACGAACACGTTGGTGCCGGTGCCCTCGCACAGGTTCCCGGCCAGGTTGGCGAAGATGGCCTCCCCCGCTCCCCGCTCCCGGGCGTAGGCCAACGCGACCACGTTCTCGCCGTAGGAGATGGTCTTCACGCCCACCAGGGCCGATCGCTCGTTGCGGGGCCAGGGCACGGTGACCACCGCGGTGGCCGGCGGCCAGTCGGGCAACGCCCCGCCGGCCACGATGACGGTTGGACCGGCGTCGCCCCGCCCCCCGCCCAGGGGCGCCGGCCCGCCGGTGACGGTGATCCGCAACCGGGCCGACTCGAGCCCGTCGGCGTCGACCACCTCCGCCATCGCCAGCCGCAGCACGTCCGCCGGCGGGCACGGCAGCCCCATGGCCGCGGCCGACGACGCCAGCCGCTCGAGGTGGCGACGGGCGGCGAAGGGCTGACCCCGGTAGACCCGCAACGTCTCGAAGACGCCGTCGCCGGTGAGCAGGCCGTGGTCGAAGGGCGACACCCGGGCCTTCTCCGCGTCGAGCAGCTCGCCGTCGATCCAGACGTGGGTCATGCCCCGGCGAACGTCCCGCCGGCGACGGCCAGCAGCTGACGGGCCTTGAGCTCGGTCTCCTCCCACTCGGCCACCGGGTCGGAGTCCCACGTGATCCCCGCCCCGGTGCCGAGGTGGAGCTCGCCGCCCTCGACCCAGAAGGTGCGGATGGCCACGTTGAGGTCGCCCTCGGCCCGGTCGGCGTCCACCCAGCCCACGGCCCCGCAGTACACGCCCCGCGGCACCGGCTCCAAGGCCGAGATCATCCCGAGCGCAGCCAGCTTGGGGGCGCCCGTCACCGAGCCCGGGGGGAACGAGGCGTCCAGCAGGTCGGCCCACCCCGTCCCCGGGCGCAGCTGGCCCCGCACCGTGCTCACCAGGTGGACGAGCCCCGGCTGCGCCTCCACCTCCCACAGGGCTGGCACCTCGACCGACCCGTACTCGCACACCCGCCCCAGGTCGTTGCGGACGAGGTCGACGATCATCACGTTCTCGGCCCGGTCCTTGTCGGTCAGCCCGGCGGCCGTCACCGCGGTGCCCTTGATGGGCGACGACTCCACCACGTCGCCCCGTCGCCGGAGGAAGCGCTCCGGCGACGCCGAGGCCACCGCCACCTCGACCCCGGCCGAGGGCAGCCGGACGAGGGCCTGGTGGGGGGCGGGGTGGGCCGTGAACAGGGCCGCCCCCAGGTCGAGCACGTCGAAGCCCGTGGGCAGGGGCGCCGACAGCCGCCGACACAGGTTGACCTGGTAGACGTCGCCCGCCGCGATCGCCTCCCGCACCGCCGCCACCCCCTTGGTGTAGGCGTGGCGGTCGAGGCTCGACACCCATCCCTCCACCCGGGGCACCGGCGCCCGGCCCACCGCCAACCCCGCCGGCCAGCCCACCTCGGGCCGGGTGGCCCGTTCGAAGCGGGCACACACGGGGGGTCCGTCGAAGGGCAGGACGACCGCCCAGATGCCGGAGCCGTCGAGGGCGGACACGTCGGCCGTCACGTCGAGCAGGCCGGTGAGAATGCGCCCGCCGACGATCGCCACGTCCGGGCTGGTGGCCCTCACGTCGGTGGCCCCGGCTCGGTGCGGCCTCACCGGGCCAGCGTAGGTCCCGTCGGACGCGTCCCGTCCCCGGAAGAACCGTCCCCGCGGCCCGGCCGGCGGCGATGCTGGAGTCCCGAAGAGCGGCGCTAGCCTCCCGACGTGGGACGAGCATTGAACGCCGACGGAACCAAGGTGTGGCCCCTCCGGCTGCTCAAGGGTTCCATCGCGTTCCTCACCCTCTGCGTGATCCTGGCCGGCGGGGGCTACGTCTACATCCGCCACCAGCTCGGGCGGATCAACCGGCTCGTCATCCCCGGCCTCGACGAGGAGGGCGACGTCATGAACGTGCTCCTCGTCGGCTCCGACAGCCGGGACCGGGTCACCGGCGACCTGGCCGAGACCACCGGTAAGGACCAGGTCAGCGGCGAGCGCAGCGACACGATCATGGTGCTGCACGTCGACCCCCACAACGAGAAGGCGGCCATCTTTTCGATCCCCCGCGACCTCTACGTGCCGATCGCGGGCACCGACTACTCCGACCGGGTCAACACGTCGTTCGCCGTCGGCGGAGCGGCGGGACTCATCGCCACGGTCGAGGACGCCCTCGGCTTTCCCATCAACCACTACGTCGAGGTCGACTTCGTCGGCTTCCGCGACATCGTCAACGCGGTGGACGGGGTCAAGGTGTACTTCCCGTCACCGGTGCGGGACGAGGTCGCGGGCCTGTTCGTCGACGATCCCGGGTGCGTCAAGCTCGACGGCGACGCGGGGCTGGCTTTCGTCCGCAGCCGCAACTACGAGACGTACGAGTCGGGCGAGTGGCAGACCGATCCCACCGCCGACCTGGGCCGCATCCAGCGCCAGCAGGACTTCATCCGCCGCATGCTGCGCAAGGCGGTGTCGTCCGGGCTGAGCAACCCCCTCACCCTCAACCGCCTCATCGGCATCGGCGTGCGCGACGTCACCCTCGACGCAAAGATGAGCACCGGCGACATCGTCCGCCTGGCCCGGCGGTTCAAGTCGCTCGACGCCGACACGGTCGACATGCTGACGTTCCCCACCACGCCGGAGGACATCGGCGGGGCGTCGGTGCTGGTCCTCAAGGACGAGGAGGCCCAGCCCTACATCGACCGCCTCAACGGGATCGCCCCGCCGGAGGAGACGGACGCGGGCTCGGTCCAGCCGTCCGACATACGGGTGCGGGTGCTCAACGGCTACGGCGCCGACGGGGTGGCCAGCGACGCCGCCCTCGGCCTCACCACGGCCGGCTTCAACGTGGCCGACCGGGGCGACGCCGACTCCTACAACTACTCCACCACCGTGATCCGGTACGCGCCGGGAGCGGGAGCCAAGGCCGATCTGCTCAACCAGTACGTCGACGGTGGGGCGGTCATCGAGCAGGACTCGTCGCTGCGGACGGTCGACGTGGCCTTGGTGCTCGGATCCGACTACACCGGGCTGGTGACCCCGAACGCCGCCGGCACGACTGCCCCGCCCACGACCGCGGCCCCGGCGGACGATGCCACGCCGTCGAAGGGCGCGGCTGCCGGCCCCTCGTGCTAAAGCCACCCGGCCGGCCCGGCCCCCGCCGGGGGTCGTCCCGAGGCACCCGCGGCCCGGGCAACAGGGGCTGGGTCGACGCCGAGGCGGGCGACGACGACGTCCCCCCCGCCCGCTGGGCCCCCCGGGACGAGGGTGAGGCCACCCGGGCCTATCCCGCCTTCATCGACGGGTCCGACGACGGGTCCGGGTTCGACGAGACCACATCGGACGCCCTCGACCACGCCGTCGACGACGACGCCGAGCGGCGGGCCTACGTCGACGACGAAGGATTCGCCTACGAGGGCGAGCCCGACGAGGCGGACGACCAGGACGAGGCGGCCGACGAGGACGACGACGAGGTCGAGGCGGACGACGAGGGCGACGCCGACTACGAGGGCGACGAGGTCGACGAGGCCGATGTCGCGGACGTGGACGAGGACGACGCGGACGAGATCGACCCGGACGACGGCGACGCGGACGAGGGCGACGCTGACGAGGGCGACGTCGACGCCGACGACGAGTGGGTCGACGCCGAGGCGGAAGCCATCGACGCTGATGCCGGCGCCTTGGACGAGGCCATCGTCGAGGACGTGGACGAGTACGAGCCCGACATTCCTGTCGATCGCCCCGCCCGTGGCACCGGCGCCGCCGGGTACGCCGACGACGACGACGGCGGCTCCGCCGGGCCCTCCGCCTCCCGGACGCCCCGTGCCAGTTTCGATGCCGCCGGCTTCGACAACGGCAAGTTCGACGACGACCGCCCCGACGACGACGGCTACGGCGACGAGAGCTACGACGACAGCTACGACGGCGACGACGACGCGCGCGACGTCCGGCCCCGCCCGGCCATGCGGCCCCCGACGCCGGCCAGGGGCAGGCTCGGTGGGGGTCCGCCGACGGGACCGCCGCCCCGACGGCCGCCACAGGCGCCCCGAGCCGTCGTGCTCAAGCAGCGTCGCCGGCGTCGGCGCTTCATCGTCGGGCTGACCTTCTTCCTGTCGGCCAGCGTGAGCATGGTGGGCAGCTCCTACGTCTACCTCCAGTACCGGCTGGGCCAGATCCCCCGCGTCGACGTCCCCAGCCTGGTGGGGGACCGGCAGGGCGAGGTCATGAACGTCCTCCTGGTCGGGTCCGACAGCCGCGACCGGTTGGAGGGCGAGGACGCGTTGCAGGCGGGCAAGGGCGCGGTGTCCGGCCAGCGCAGCGACACGATCATGGTGCTGCACATCGACCCCGCCCAGGAACAGGCCGCCATCCTCTCCATCCCCCGCGACCTGTACGTGCCGATCGCGGGCGAGGCCTACGCCGACCGGGTCAACGCGGCCTTCGCCCTCGGTGGGGCGCAAGGCCTGATCGAGACGATCCAGCAGTCACTCGGCATCACCATCAACCACTACGTCGAGGTCGACTTCGTCGGGTTCAAGGACATCGTCGACGCCGTGGGCGGCGTCCAGCTCTACCTGCCGGCATGGGTGCGGGACTTCACCAGCGGCCTCGACATCCACGAGATCGGCTGCGTCGAGGTCGACGGCACCCAGGGCCTGGCGTGGGTCCGCAGCCGGAACTTCCAGTACCTGCTCGACGACGGGCTGACCTGGGCCGACGACCCCCGGGGCGACCTGGGCCGCATCGAGCGCCAGCAGGACTTCATCCGGCGGATGCTCAAGAAGGCGCTGTCCTCGGGCATCACCAACCCCCTCCAGCTCAACCGGCTCATCGGCATCGGCGTCCGCGACGTCACCCTCGACGAGACCCTGTCCACCAAGGACATCACCACCCTGGCCCGGCGGTTCAACAACCTCGACGCCAACAGCGTGGCCCTCCTGACCCTGCCCACCACGCCCGACGACGTCGACGGGGCGTCGGTGCTGCGGCTCCAGGACGAGGCGGCCCGGCCCTACCTCGACCGCATCAACGGCATGGACGGAACCACTGGGCCCATCACCGGCCCCGCGGGCACGCCCGCGGCCCCCACGACCACCGTGCCCGACGAGTCCCTCCTGTATCCCGAGGACGTCGAGGTCAGGGTGCTCAACGGGGAGGGGACGCCGGGCGCGGCGGGGGAGGCGGCCGCCGCCCTCGAAGGGGCCGGCTTCGACGTCGCCGGCACGGGCGACGCCACCGAGATCCCCTTCACCACCATCCGCCACTCGGAGGAGGCCCGGGGCGAGGCCCAGCTGCTGCAGCGGTCCCTCGCCGGCGGGGCCAAGTTGGTCGTCGACGACACCGTCACCAGCACCGACGTCGTCCTGGTGATCGGCTTCGACTACGAGGGGCTCACCGTCGGCCCGGTCGGGCCCGGCCCCCGGCCCTCCACCACCATCGCCACCAGCGGCGCCGGTGCCAGCGGTCCGACGACGACCACCGTCGGGGAGCCGACGTCGACCACCGCCCCCCCGACTACGCTCGGCCCCACCACCCTCCCGCCGGGCGTGGAGTGCTGACGGCCGGGGTTCGCCCACCGGCCACGGGTCCCCTACCGTTGCGGGCGTGAGACTCCTCGTCACCGGCGGCGCCGGGTTCATCGGCGCCAACTTCGTCCGTTACTGGTCCCAGAACCACCCCCGCGACCACGTCGTGGCCTACGACCTGCTCACCTACGCCGGCAACCTGGCCAACCTGGAGGACATCCGCGACCGGATCGCCTTCGTCCGGGGCGACATCGGCGACCTGGAGGGGGCCGAGCGCACCCTTCGTGAGCACAAGATCGACACGATCGTGAACTTCGCGGCCGAGTCGCACAACAGCCTGGCCATCCTCGACCCGGGCCGGTTCTTCCGCACCAACGTCATCGGCACCCAGACCCTCCTGGAGGCGGCCCGGCGGGCGGGCGGGATCACCCGGTTCCACCACATCTCCACCTGCGAGGTCTACGGCGACCTCGACCTCGACAGCGACGAGATGTTCCACGAGGACTCCCCCTACCGGCCCCGTACGCCGTACAACGCGTCCAAGGCAGGGGCCGACCACGCGGTGCGGGCCTACTACGAGACCTTCGAGCTGCCGGTCACCCTCACCAACTGCTGCAACAACTACGGGCCGTACCAGTTCCCGGAGAAGGTCATCCCCCTCTTCACCTGCAACGCCATCGACGACCAGCCCCTGCCGCTGTACGCGTCCACCCAGAACCGGCGGGAGTGGCTGCACGTGATCGACCACTGCCGGGCGGTGGAGGCGGTGCTGCTCGAGGGCCGGGTGGGCGAGACCTACCACGTGGGCAGCGGTGTCGAGCGCAGCATCCTGGAGATCGCCGATGTGGTCCTGGCCGCCCTGGGCAAGCCCGACTCGCTCAAGACCATCGTCCCCGACCGCCCCGGGCACGACCGCCGCTACCTGCTCGACTCGTCCAAGATCGCCTCCGAGCTGGGCTGGAAGCCGACGATCCCCTTCGAACCGGGCCTGGCCGACACGGTGAAGTGGTACGCCGCCAACCGGGCCTGGTGGCAGCCGCTGATGGACCGGGCCCCGGTCGAGGAGGGCACCGCCTGGCACGAGCCGGTCGACGCCCAGAGCCTGGACCTGTGACCTGATGCGGGTGCTCGTCACGGGCGCCGGCGGACAGTTGGGGCGGGAGGTGGTCGACGCCTTCGTGGCGGCCGGATCCCACCACGAGGTGCTGGCCTGTGCCCGCGACGTGCTGGACGTCGGGGATCGCGACTCGGCCCTGCAGGTGATCGGCACGTTCGGCCCCGACGCGGTGGTGCACGCGGCGGCGTGGACCGACGTCGACGGGTGCGAGACCGACCCCGACCGGGCGTGGCGGGTGAACGCCCTCGGCACGCGCCACGTGGCCGAGGCCGCCCGGCTGGTGGGGGCGAGGGTCTGCTACGTCTCGACCGACTACGTCTTCGACGGCACCGGCGACCGGCCCTACAACGAGTGGGACGACACCAACCCGCTCTCGGCCTACGGGCGGTCGAAGCGGGCGGGCGAGTGGGCCCTGGGTCCCGACGACACGATCCTGCGCACGTCGTGGGTGTGCGGCCGCCACGGCCACAACTTCGTCAAGACCGTGCTCCGCCTGGTGGGGGCGGGCCAGGAGATGAAGGTGGTCGACGACCAGCACGGGTGCCCGTCGTTCGCCGACGACCTGGCCGGGATGATCTACCGGCTGGTCGTGGGCCGGCGACCGGGCCTGTTCCACGTCACCAACCAGGGGCCCACCACCTGGTACCGGTTCGCGGTCGATATCGCCGCCGCCGCCGGCCTCGACCCGGCCCTGGTCCGCCCGATTCCCACCGTCGAGCTGCAACCGGCCCGGCCCGCGCCCCGCCCGGCCAACTCGGTGCTCGACAACGCCGCCCTCCGCCTGTCGGGCATCCCCCTGCTCGACGACCACCACGTCCCCCTGGAGCGCCTGGTGAAGGAGCTCACGGCCCCCTAGCGGAGCGGCGTCGGCCTGCGTACGATCTCCTCGGCCCGGCACGGGCGAGAAACGCCTGGTGACCTTCGGCCATGTCAATCATGACTGGGGGAGACAGACATGAGGACGAAGTACACCCCGCCTCCGGATTCAGCCGAAGAGCGAGCGAGGCGCGACTACAAGATCTGGAACGTGATCGGTGCTTCCTCGGCCGGCACGGTCATCGAGTGGTACGACTTCTACATCTTCGGGACGCTGGCGGCGACCCTGGCCCCGAGGTTCTACCCGCCCGGCAACGAGACGGTGCAGCTGCTGCTGTACCTGTCCACCTTCGCCGTCGGCTTCGTCGTGCGCCCCTTCGGCGCCATCTTCTTCGGCCGCATCGGCGACCTGGTCGGACGAAAATACGCCTTCATGGTGACCCTGATCATCATGGGCGTGACCACCGCCGGGGTCGGCCTGCTACCGAGCTACGGGACGATCGGCTATGCCGCACCGGCCTTGCTGATCCTCTTCAGGATTGCCCAGGGCCTGGCCCTGGGCGGGGAGTACGGGGGGGCGGCCATCTACGTCGCCGAGCACGTCCCCGACAACAAGCGGGGCTTCTATACGAGCTTCATCCAGATCACGGCCACCGGCGGTCTCTTCCTGGCCATCTTCGTGGTCGTCATCACCCAGCGGTCGATGACTCCCGAAAGCTTCCGGGACTGGGGCTACCGGATCCCCTTCCTCCTGTCCCTGATCCTCCTGGCGCTCTCGCTCTACGTCCGGATGAAGATGAAGGAATCCCCCATCTTCGCCACGCTCAAGGCGGAGGGGAAGACGTCGAAGGCTCCGCTGACCGATGCCCTCAAGGGCTGGGAGAACTGGAAGCGGATCCTGCTGACCCTGTTCGGGGCCACCGCCGGCCAGGCCGTGGTCTGGTATACGGGGCAGTTCTACGCCCTCTTCTACCTGACCACGATCCTCAAAGTTGAGACGGAGGCGGCCCGTATCACGGTGGCGGTGGCGCTGCTGCTGGGGATGCCGTTCTTCACCATCTTCGGCGCCATGTCCGACCGCATCGGGCGGAAGCGGATCATCATGACCGGCTGCCTCCTGGCCGCGCTGTCCTACATCCCGATCTACCACGGGATGCAGTCGGCGGCCAAGACCGACGTGGTGGGGCTGTCGGCCACCCACGACCCGATCACCGACGAGCCCAAGCTCTCGGCCATCAACTCCGAGGGCCAGATCGTGACGGCCAAGACCGACACCGCCTACAAGACCAACATCGAGAACACCGACGAGATCCGGCCCGGCGTCAGCAAGTTCTTCGACGCCCAGAACGTCGACACCAACTTCCCCTTGCTGGTGTTTCTGATATTCCTGCAGATGCTGCTCGTCTGCATGGTCTACGGGCCGATCGCCGCCTTCCTGGTGGAGGCGTTCCCGGCCAAGGTCAGATACACGTCCTTCTCCTTGCCGTACCACCTCGGCAACGGCGTCTTCGGAGGACTGCTGCCCCTGATCGGGCTTTATGTGAACTCGGCCACCAAGAGCATGTACTGGGGGCTGGCCTATCCGATCATCGTCGCCTCCATCACCTTCGTCGTGGGCATGATCGCCCTGAAGGAGACCCGGAACGTCCGCATCTGGGACGAGCTGGAGGCGATCCGGGCCGAGCAGCCTCCACCGGGCGGGGGTGCGCCGACCCCAGCCGGCGCCGCCACCTAGGTCCCGACCGACCCCCGCGGCGACGGCGGCCGCGGGGGCCAGGGACGGTTGCCGCCTACGCTTCCCCCGTGAGCGGCCTACCGATGGGATCACATCGCCTGTGAGCAGCATCGCCGTGATCGGCGCCGGTTACGTGGGGCTCACCACCGCCGCCTGCTTCGCGTCGATCGGGCACACGGTGACGTGCGCCGACATCGACGCCGACCGCATCGACGCCCTGAACGACGGGCTGGTACCGATCGTGGAGGCGGGGCTGGTGGAGCTGGTGCGGGCCGGGCTCGACACGGGACGGTTGCGGTTCGTGGTGGGCGCGGCCGCGGCCGTCCCCGACTGCGAGTTCGCCTACCTGTGCGTGCCGACCCCACAGTCCCCCGACGGGTCGGCCGACCTGTCCTACATCCGGTCGGCGGCGGCCGAGATCGGGCCCCTGCTGCCCAGCGAGGCGATCGTGGTCAACAAGTCCACCGTCCCCGTGGGCTCGACCCGGGTGGTGGAGGAGGTCCTCGGGCGGGACGACGTGCGGGTGGTGTCGAACCCCGAGTTCCTCCGCGAGGGCTCGGCGGTGCACGATTTCCTCAACCCGGACCGGGTCGTCATCGGCTCCGACGACCAGGCCGCCGCCTTCCGGGTGGCGTCGCTCTTCGACCCCCTGCGGGCGCAACTGCTCATCACCGACCCGGCGTCGGCGGAGACGATCAAATACGCGTCCAACGCCTTCCTGGCGGCCAAGGTGTCGTTCGTCAACGCCATCGCCAACGTGTGCGAGGCGGTCGGCGCCGACGTCCGCGACGTGCTCATGGGCATGTCCTACGACAAGCGCATCGGCTCCGAGTTCATGCGCCCCGGCCCCGGCTTCGGGGGCTCGTGCTTCCTGGGCGACGACACCGTTCTCTGCCGGCGGGGTGGCGCCACCCGGCTCCTGTCGTTCGCCGAGCTGTCGACCGAGGTCGACCGAGTCGGGGCCGACGGCTGGGAGGTCCTCGCCTGGCGCCCAGGCGAGCCGACCGCCGAATTCCTCGCGGCGGTGGTTTTCACCCGCCGGGAGTACCGGGGCGACGTGGTTACCGTCACCACCAAGATGGGCCGGCGGATCACCGTCACCGAGGACCACCCCCTGGTGGTCGCCGACGGGATCGACGCCGGTTCTCCCCGCCGGCTGCTTGCCCGGGATGTCGCCATCGGCGATTGGATGCCGATCGCCCAGAACGGCCCCCAGGTCGCCGAGCCGCAGGGGGCGCTGTCGTTGCTGGATGCGGCCGCAGCTGCGGGAATCCCCGACGAGAAGGTCATTCTGTGGGCGTCCGACGGGACGAGGGCCGACCTCCGAGACCGGTCCGCGGGCTTGCCCGCCGTCCGCCGGTACGAGGTCAACCGCCTCGGAGCCCTTCGTCTCCACGAGGCCCGCCAGATCGGCTTCGTCGACCCCCTGGCCCGGATCGGTACCGTGTCCAACGGCACGTCGACGCCGGTGGCCGTAGCCGTCGACGACGACTTCTGGCGGATGGTCGGCCTCTACCTGGCCGAAGGGTGGGTCACTCGTGACGGCGCCCGGGACCGGATCTCGTGGGCCTTCAACCTCACCAGGGAGCCGGAGCTGGTCGAGTTCGTCGCCGACTACTGGCGGCGGCAGGGCGTCAAGGTCACTGTCCGGGAGGCGGCGACGGCGATGCACGTCTGCATCTCGTCGCGCATCCTGGCGGGTGTGCTCACCGGGGTGCTCGACCTCGGCTCGAACTGCTACGTCAAGCGCATTCCCGACGCCGCCTGGGATGCCCCGCCGGCGCACAAGCGGGCGTTGCTCCGGGGGCTGTGGGACGGCGACGGTTCGTGGTCGAAGATCGCCGGCGGGCCCAGCGTCGTGTTCGAGTACGGCACCGCCTCCGCCCGCTTGGCCGACGGCATGCTGCGCCTGCTCGGCGACCTCGGGATCACCGCCCGGCTGCGGATCGCCCGGGTGGCCAAGTCCACCGTCGACACGTCGTGGCTCGTCATCTCCGGCGCCGACCAGCTCGAGAACGCGCTGTGGCTGTTCCCGGAGGAGGAGCGGCCCGAGATCCTCAGCCACATCGGCGCCCAGGCCAAGCGCATCAAGCCCACCGGCTACCGCAGGCTGTCGAAGAACGCCTCCTGGGCCCGGGTCACCAGCGTCGCCCGGACACCGTTCGAGGGTCCCGTCTACTCCTTGAAGGTGCCGGAGGCGGGCACGGTGGTGACGACCGGCGGGCTGGTCGTGGGCCAGTGCTTCCCCAAGGATACGGCGGCCCTTATTCGGATCGCGGCGGACGCGGGGTACGACTTCGGGCTCTTGCGGGGGGTCACCGAGGTCAACACCGAGCAGTTCGAGCGGGTGGTGGCCAAGGTGGAGACGGCCGCCGGCGGTGCCCTCGACGGGGTGACGGTGGCCGCGTGGGGGCTCACGTTCAAGGCCCGCACCGACGACCTGCGCATGTCGCCGTCACTTGAGGTCATCGGCCGGCTGATCGCCCGCGGCGCCCGGGTCCGGGCCCACGACCCCGCCATCGGGGCCGGGTCGGGCCATCGCTCGCTGGAGGGGATCGACGTGTGCGCCGACCCCTACGCCCCGTGCGAGGGGGCGGCGGTGCTGGTCGTGCTCACCGAGTGGGACGACTTTCGGCGGGTCGACCTCTCCAAGGTGGCTGGCCTCCTGCAACGCCCCTTGCGGGTGGTCGACGCCCGCAACCTCCTCGACCCCGCCGAGCTGCGCAAACACGGGTTCCAGTACACCGGGATCGGCCGCTAGTGCCCGTCTCGGCGCCGGGCCGACGGGTGGTCGTCACCGGCGGGGCCGGGTTCCTCGGCTCCCACCTGTGCCGGGCGCTGATGGCCCGGGGCGACGAGGTGGTGGCCATCGACAACCTCCTCACCGGCCGGCGGGAGAACCTCGACGACCTCTTCGGCCAGCCCGGGTTCATGTTCCAGCTCCACGACGTCAGCAACTTCGTGCACGTCGCCGGGCCGGTCGACGCCGTGCTCCACTTCGCCAGCCCCGCCTCCCCCGTCGACTACCTCCTGCACCCCATCCCCACCCTCAAGGTGGGCAGCCTGGGCACCCACAACACCCTGGGCCTGGCCCTGCACAAGGGGGCCCGCTACCTGCTGGCGTCCACCAGCGAGGTCTACGGCGACCCCCTCGTCCACCCCCAGACGGAGGACTACTGGGGCAACGTCAACCCCATCGGCCCCCGCGGCGTCTACGACGAGGCCAAGCGCTTCGCCGAGGCCATGGCCACCGCCTACCAGCGCTTTCACGGCCTCGACGTGCGCATCGTGCGCATCTTCAACACCTACGGGCCCCGGATGCGCCCCGACGACGGGCGGGCGGTGTCCAACTTCCTCACCCAGGCCCTCGCCGGCAAGCCCCTCACCATCTACGGCGACGGGAGCCAGACCCGCAGCTTCTGCTACGTCGACGACCTGGTGCGGGGCCTGCTGGGCCTGCTCGACAGCGACCACGTCGGGCCCATGAACATCGGCAACCCTGACGAGTACACCCTGCTGCAGCTGGCCGACGCCGTCCTCGAGGTCACCGGCTCGTCGTCGGAGCTGGTCTTCGAGCCCCTTCCCGTCGATGACCCCAAGGTGCGCCGGCCCGACATCGGCCTGGCCCGCCGGGTGTTGGGCTGGGAGCCCGAGGTCGACCTGGGCCAGGGCCTGGCCCGCACCGCCGAGTGGTTCCGCCGTGGTCGCTCCTGACCCCGCCGGGCCCGGCGTCAGCGCGGTGATCGTCAACTTCAACGCCCGGCCCCACCTGGTCGAGTGTGTGCGGAGCCTGCGGGCCGACGGCGTCGACCAGATCGTGGTGGTCGACAACGCCTCGTCCGACGGGTCGGAGGCGGCGCTGGCCGAGTCCGACCCCGACAGCCGGTTCCTGCCCACCGGCTCCAACCTCGGGTTCGGCACCGCCGCCAACGTGGGGGTGGCCAACACCGCCTCTGCCTACGTCCTCGTCCTCAACCCGGACACGATCCTGCAGCCGGGGACCACCAAGGCCCTGACCGCCGCCCTCGACCGCGACCCTCGGATGGCCGTGGTCGGTCCGCGGGTCGACAACCCCGACGGCAGCCTGTATCCCTCCGCCCGCCGCTTCCCGAGGATGACCGACGCCGCCGGCCACGCCTTCCTGGGGATGGTGTGGCGGGACAACCCTTTCACCACCCGCTATCGCATGCTCGACTGGGACCACACCCAGGCCGGTCCCGTCGACTGGGTGAGCGGGGCGTGCATGCTGGTCCGGCGGAGCGCGTTCGAGCAGCTGGGGGGCTTCGACCCGGCCTATTTCATGTACGTGGAGGACGTCGACCTGTGCTGGCGGATGGGCCAGGCGGGCTGGACGGTGGGCTACGAGCCGGCGGGGCGGGTGGTCCACGCGGTGGGCGCGTCGAGCCAACTGGCGCCGTACCGCATGATCCTGGCCCACCACCGGTCGCTCCTCCGCTTCGCCAACCGCACCACGATCGGCCCCCGGCGGGTGGTCCTGCCGGCGGTGGCGGCCGCCCTCGGTGTCCGGACCTGCCTCGCATGGGCCCATCACCGGTTCGACCGCCGCCCCCCGGCGACGCATTAGGTGGAGACCACCGCCTACTAGTCTCGGAGCGGCGGCTCGGCGCCATGGCCTGCGACTTGGTCGCCCGGCCGTCCGAGTACCTTCGAGGAGGTCATGGGAAAGGCATCGTCAAGCAAAAAGGTCGCGCGCGCCGCTCGTACCGGTGGCGGACGCACGCGTCGGGGCTCGTCGTCGTGGTTGTGGCCGGCCCTCATGGCCGTGATCGTGGTCCTCGGCACCGCCGGTGTCGTCTACTCGCGTGAGCAGCGGGCGCCCGACAACAGCCGCCCGGTCGCCAGCGGCGCCGGCCGGCAGGGCGACCACTGGCACGCCGCCATCGGCTTCTACGTCTGCGGCACGTTCGAGCCCAACATCTCCGAAGCGGCCGACCCCCTCGGCATCCACACCCACGACGACGGCATCGTCCACATCCACCCGTTCCTGTCCCGCTCGGCGGGCAAGAACGCCAAGCTGGGCGTGTTCTTCGACACGGTCAACGCCAAGGTCAGCAGCACCGAGCTGCGGCTGCCGGGCCAGGAAACCCACAAGAACGGCCAGAAGTGCGGCGACGACACGGCCAACGTCCAGGTCAAGATCTGGCCGAACCGCCTCCCGGACACGGAGGGCACGCTCTTCAAGGGCGACCCGGCCGACGTCCGCCTCGAGGACAACCAGTTGATCACGGTGGCCTTCGTCCCCGACGGCACCGACATCCCCAAGCCGCCGTCGGAGCCGCAACTCGACAAGCTGAGCGACGTGGGCACCACCCCGGTGCCCGACGAGCTGGCCACCACCACGACCGCCCCGGCCGGCACCCCCACGGAGACGACGCTTCCCCCGGACTCCACCACCGTTCCGCCCGAGACGACGACGCCGCCGCCGGCCCCGTGACCCTGCCGGCGGTCGTGCTGCTGGGCGGGATCGGCACCCGGTTGCGCCCACTCACCTATTCCACCCCCAAGCAGGCGCTGCTCATCGCCGAGGTGCCGATGATCGAGCGGGTGCTGGCCCACCTCCTCGACCACGGCGTCACCGACGCGGTGCTGTCGCTCGGCTATCTCCACCAGGCCTTCGCCACCCTGTTCGAGAGCGGGCACTACCGATCCATGGCCGGGCGGTCGATGTCGGTCCGCTTCGCAGTGGAGCCGGAGCCGCTCGACACGGCCGGCGCCATCCGCTTCGCCGCCACCCAGGCGGGCATCGACGAGCGCTTCGTCGTGGTCAACGGCGACATCCTCACCGACCTCGACGTCACCGCCATGCTCGCCTTCCACGACTCCCGCGACGGAGCCGAAGCCACCATCGCCCTGGCCCACGTGGCCGACTCCTCCGCCTTCGGGCTGGTGATCACCGACGAGGCCGACGGGCGGGTCGAGCGGTTCGTCGAGAAGCCGCCCGCCGACCAGGCCGGTCCCGGCCACGTCAACGCCGGCACCTACATCTTCGAGCCGCAGGTGCTCGGCCGCATCGCCGACGGGCGGCGGGTCTCCGTGGAGCGGGAGGTGTTCCCCGGCATCGTCGCCGACCGGGCGCTGTACGGCTTCCCGTCGCCCGCCTACTGGACCGACACCGGCACGCCGGCCCAGTACCTCCAGGCCCAGCTCGACATCGTCGCCGGCCGCCGTCCCGGTCCGGCCGCCCCCGGCGCGCTCACCGGCGGCGACGGCATCTGGCGCATGGGACGGGTCACGATCGAGGGCGACGTGCAGGCCCCCGCCCTCCTCGGCGTCGACGCCCGGGTGGCGGTGGCGGCCATGGTGCGGAACTCGGTGGTGGGAGCGGGGGCCGTGGTCGACGAGGGGGCGGTGGTCATCGACTCGGTGCTGCTGCCGGGGGCGTTGGTGGCGGCCTACGCCGCGGTGCGGGGCTCGATCGTGGGCCCCGGGGCCGTGATCGGCGAGGGGGCGTCGATCACCGCCGGATCGGTCATCGGGGCCAGCATCAAGGTCGAGCCCGGGTCCAACATCGTCGGCGCCCGCCTGCCCGAGGGCGCCGTCGCCGGCGCCGGCACCGGCTGACACTGTCGTGCGTGCGCTCGTCACCGGCGGCGCCGGTTTCATCGGGTCGACGCTGGTCGACCGGCTCCTGGCCGAGGGCCACACGGTCGACGTGGTCGACGACCTGTCGAGCGGCAACCTGGGCAACCTGGCCGACGCCCGCACCACCTCGGGCCACGAGCTGAGCTTCCACCGCCTCGACATCCGGGACCCGGGGTTGGTCGAGCTGATGGCCCGACGCCGACCGGAAGTGGTGTTCCATCTCGCCGCCCAGGCCGACGTGCGGGTGTCGGTGGAGCGGCCCCTGTTCGACGCCGAGGTCAACATCCTGGGCACACTCAACGTGCTGGAGGGGGCCCGGGCGGCGGGGTCGGCCAAGGTGATCCTGGCCGCCAGCGGGGGAACGCTCTACGGCGAGCCCGACGACCTGCCGGTGCGGGAGTCGGCGCCGCAACGGCCGCTGTCGCCCTACGGGGTGTCGAAGAAGGCGGCGGGCGACTATCTGGCCGCCTACCGGGAGCTGCACGGCATCGAGTTCACCGCCCTGGCCCTGGCCAACGTCTACGGGCCCCGCCAGGATCCGCACGGGGAGGCGGGCGTGGTGGCCATCTTCGCCGGGCGGCTCTTGGCCGGCGAGCAGTGCACCATCTTCGGGACGGGCGAGCAGACCCGCGACTTCGTCTATGTCGACGACGTGGTCGACGCCTTCGCCCGGGCCGCAACCCGGGGGACGGGCCTGCTCATGAACGTCGGCACGGGCCGGGAGACGTCGGTCAACCGCCTCTACTCCACCATGGCCGACGTCGCCGGCGTGGCCACCCCGCCCCTCTACTCCCCGCCCCGGGCCGGCGAACTGGCCCGCTCGTCGTTGGATCCGGGCCGGGCCGCCATCCACCTGGGCTGGGAGTCGTGGACGACGCTGGAAGCTGGGACCCTCGAAGTGTTGCGCTGGTTCGCCGCCCGCAAGGGCTGACCGGCAGCGGCCCTCAGGCGGCCTCGGCCAGGCCGTCAGCGGAAGAGGTCGTCGGCGGGGGCGCGGACGATCTCGTCCCGGACCGATCCCCGCTCCCGGAACCACGATGGGTCGACGCCCCGGACGACGGCGGCGCAGATGCCGGACGCCTTGCCCATGACCAGCTCGGCCGCGGCCGCCAGTTCGTCCACGACGGCCACCTCGGTGACGTGGAGCTGGCGGCCGTTGGCGTCGGTGGTTCCTCGCAGGTCGACGATTGCGGCGATGCCGGCGCAGCCGATGGCGACATCGGTGAGGCCCCGCCGCCAGGCCCGGCCGAACGTGTCCGACACGATCACCGCCACCTCCCGGCCGGTGCGGGCCCGGAGGCCGTCGCGGATGCGGCGGGCGGAGCGGTCGGCGTCGACGGGCAGGAGGGTGGCGTAGCCGTCGGGGACGTTGGACAGGTCGACGCCGGCGTTGGCGCACACGAACCCGCCCCTCGTCTCGGTGATGACCAGGTCGCCCCGCCGCCGCAGCACCCGCACCGACTCGGCCGCGACCACGGCCGCCCGGGCGTCACGGTCGTCGTGGTCGACCGCCACCATCCGGCCCTCGGCCTTCGACACCACCTTCTGGGTGACGACGACCACGTCCCCGTCCTCGAACGTCACCGATGCGGCCACCAGCAGATCGGCCAGCACGTCGCCGGGACGGACCTCGGGCACCCCCTCGACGGGGATGACCTCCAGCCGCCCCATCAGGCGCCGAGGACGGCCGTGGCGAGGGCCATCGCCTCCGGCCGGGCCCGCATGACGGCCGGGACGACCACGCAGCGCATGCCCTCCTCCTCCACGGCCCCCGCCAGCCACCCGTCGGCCTCGTCGACGACCAACACCGACGCCAGGGGGGCGTACAGGCGGGCGACGCCCACGACCGACACGTCGTGGCCCAGGTCGGCCAGGAGGCGGGCGGCGGGCCCTTTGAGGGCGGCACCGGCGACGATGGGTGAGACCGCCACCACGTCGGCCCGACGGACCACGACCTTGTCGCGGATTCCGGGCACGGCCAGGATGGGGTCGATCGACACGATCGGGTTCGACGGGCAGATCACGACCCGGTCGGCGTCGTTCAGGGCTTCGAGCACGCCCGGCCCCGGCCGAGCGGCCGCCGCCCCCTCGAACCGCACCGCCCGCACCGGCACGTCGTGGCGGCGGCGAACGAAGTAGTCCTGGAACTCGATCTCCCCCTCGCCGGGCACCTCGACCCGGGTCGCGACCCGATCGTCGGTCATGGGCAGCAGGCGGACCCCTACTCCCCAGGCGGCGGCGACTTCCGCCGTCACCGTCGAGAGGGGCGCCCCCTCCTCCAGCCGGCGAGTGCGATAGAGGTGGGTGGCCAGGTCGCGGTCGCCCAGCCGGAACCAGGTGAGCCCGGGGCCGAAGCGGTCGAGGGCGTCCATCGCCCCCCACGACTCGCCGGCCAGGCCCCAACCCGTCTCCGGGTTGACCGCGTCGGCGAGGGTGTAGGTGACGGTGTCGAGATCGGGGCAGACGTGGAGGCCGTGGATGACGAAGTCGTCGCCCGTGTTGACGATCGCGGTTACAGCCGAAGGGTCGACCACCTCCACCAGGCCCCGGAGGAGCCGGGCGGCCCCTACCCCCCCAGCGAGGGCCACGACGCGCATGCCGCCGAGGCTACCGGCCGCCCCCGGCGTCCCTGGCCACCAGCCGTGAACCGGGAAGACTGGCCCGGGCCCTAGCCAAAGCGCCGTCACGCCCACGCGGGTGGCTCACTTACTGGAGGGGAACGGACTGGAGGCGACCGCCCGTCGCCCGCGTCGGAGCCGCATGACCGCGGGGCGGCCGTGGACCACCCCGCGCCCGCGACCTAGCCGCGGGCCGCCGCCAGCTCAGGTTGGCGGGCCTTGGGGTTGGGGGGTGGGCCGTGGGGGCCCTCCCACAGCCATCGCTTGCCTGCCCGGGAGATTTGCCATCCGTGGTGGGTCTTGAGGTAGTGGTGGAAGCGGCAGAGATGGCAGAGGTTGGCCAGCTCGCTGCGCCCGCCGGCGGCGATGGGCCGGATGTGGTCGATCTCGAGGTCGCAGTCGACGGAACAGCCCGGCACCACGCACACCCTGTCCCGTTCGGCCAGGGCGGTGCGCACCTTGGCCGG
>JAXDOC010000004.1:0-198547 GCA_034669165.1 Actinomycetota bacterium | reverse complement strand
CTGACCGTGGCGAGTGCGGCCGAAGTCAGGCCGCCAACGGCAGCGCGTCAGCGGCCTCGTCCTCGTACGACCATCTCGTCCCGCACTCCTGGCACGTTTGCTCATCACCGACGAGGCGCAGAACCAGTTCCGTTTCGCACCAGGGACAGCTCGTGTCGTCCATGTCTCTTCCTCCGCCTTGACAACGTCTCGATAGCGCGAAGCATCCACTCGGCATGTGACAGCTTTCGTGTCACGACCTAGGCTCGTTCCGTGACCGAAGACGAAAATCACGATCCCAGCGCGGAAGACGGCCCGGACGACGGTGCACCGTCGCGTATCCACGGCGTGGCCTCGTCCATCGCCGGCGCCGGCGGCACCGTCATCTCGGCGGCCCTAACGCCCGTGCGGTCCCTCGCGAGCGGCGCGAACCGGATCATCGGCGAGCGGCCCGGCGCGCGCGTGCGCCGCATCCGCGAGATGGGTCACAACGATCTCGTCAACTTGTGGGACGTGCATGCCGAAGCGCGCCGCGCGTCGATCCGCGAGCTCGGGCTCATCTCGGTTCCCGTCGACCGTATCCGTGGCACGGCCGTCGAAGGCCCGGTGCAGCGTGGTGGTGACTTCCTGCCGCTCAGGGCGCGTCGCTCCCACGATTGGCGCAGCCGCTGGCAGCGCATCCTGAACGCGCTTGATCGGCTCGAATCTCTACCGCCCGTCGATCTGATCAAGTTCGGCGACGACTACTGGGTCGTCGACGGTCACAACCGCGTCGCCGCAGCGCTGTACAACGGTCAGGTCGAGCTCGACGCCGTCGTCGAGGAGCTCCGCCTGCCCGGCATGAAGAGCAGGCCATCGGCCCCGCCGAATATTGCGTCCGTGCTCGACGGCAGCCTCGATCTGCGGGCAGCCGGGAGCGGCCGACTGTCACGCACGGCGAACCGCCCGGACGACCTCGAGGGCGTCCAGCAGGCGCGCGACCTCGAAGCAGAGATTGCCGCGGAAGACGCGGCCGAATGATCCGACGCGTGAGCGTCCCGTGGACGGGCGCCGAGGCCGCCGACCGGCCACCGGTTCGCCTGCTGGCCGTTTCCGACGAGCCCGAGCGCGGCCTCGAGTTCGAGCGCAACCGCGAACTGATCGGCCGCGTCGATGCGGTCGTGGGCTGCGGCGATCTCGAGCCGGACTACCTCAACTTCCTTGCCGACGCCTTTAGGGTCCCGCTGCTGTACGTGCGAGGCAATCACGACCGTGGCGTGAACTGGCAGGCCACCAGCGAGCTGCTGCCCGACGCGCTTGCCGGTCGGAGCGACGAGGTGCCCGGGATCGGCATCGTCGGCCTGTCGTGGCCCGGCGGCACGCGCAACCCGCGCGCGGAGCGCGATGAGCAGGCTGCCTGGCGCCAGGTCGTGCCGCTCGCTTTCCGACGCCCCCGTCAGCGGCCGCTGATCGTGGCCAGCCACGTTCCGCCCAAGGGCCTCGGCGACACTCCGGAGGATCACTATCACCGCGGTTTCGCGGCGTACGAATGGCTCTGCCGGCGGCTTCACCCAACGCTGTGGCTGCACGGCCATACTTCGATGGCGGCGGCGCGCGAGTGGCGCGTCACGTGGGGCGAGACAACGTTCGTCAATGTCACCGGCGCCGTTGTCGTGGACGTAGGCGTCCCGAACGCGCCAGAGGCCGCATCAATCCCGAGCGCTGCTGGAGGCGAAGACACACCGTGACGCGAATCCTGCTGTACACCGGCAAGGGCGGCGTGGGCAAGACGAGCGTTGCTGCGGCCACGGCGGTGCTCTGCGCACAGCGCGGCATCCGGACGCTCGTCGTCTCGACGGACATCGCGCACAGCCTCGCCGACGCTCTCGACACCCCGGTGGGACCCGAGCCGCGTCAGATCGCGCCGAACCTGTGGGCGCACGAGCCCGACGTCTTCTTCAACATCTCGCGCTATTGGAAGGTCATCCAGTCGTATTTCTCGAGCCTCTTCTCGTGGGGCGGGCTGGACGAGGTGATGGCCGAGGAGATGACGGTTCTGCCCGGCATGGATGAGCTCGGCAACCTGCTCTGGATCGGCGACCACGTCGACCACGGCGACTACGACCTGATCGTTGTCGATGCGGCGCCGACCGGCGAAACCGTGCGCCTGCTGAGCCTGCCCGAGGCGAGTAGGTGGTGGATCGAGAAGATCGCGCCGATCGGCCGTCGCGTGCAGCGGCTGGGCGGTCCCATCCTCCGGCGCGTGGTCGGCGTGCCGCTCCCGTCCGAGTCGGTCTACGAGGCAGGGGAGGAGCTGCTCGGGCGGCTCAAGTACGTGCACGAGCTCCTCTCGGATCCCGACCGCTCATCGGTGCGCCTCGTCCTGAACCTGGAACGCGTCTCGATCCAGGAGGCACAGCGCTCATTCACGTACTTCCACATGTACGGCTTTCCGACCGACCTGATCGTCGCGAATCGCGTGCTGCCCGTGGCCAGCGGCGCGTACTTCGATGCGTGGCGCGAGGTCCAGGCGCGCTACCTGCCCATGGTCGAGGAGCAATTTGCGCCCGTTCCCGTGCGGACGATCCCGTTCTTCGACAAGGAGATGGTGGGGATCGAGCGGCTCGCGGAGCTCGGCACGGCGCTCTTTGGCGACACCGATCCACAGGAATTCCTGTATCGCGGAAGGCCCTACTCGATCAGCCGCGAGGCGGACGGCTACACGCTCGCCCTGGAGCTGCCGTTCACCTCACGCGACGAGATCTCGCTGTCGCGCAACGCCGATGAGCTCGTGTTGCAGGTCGGGGCCTGGCGGCGCAACCTCGTGCTGCCGCGCCTGCTCCTTGATGCTCCGACGAAGGGCGCCAAAATGGAGGACCGCGTGCTCAAGGTACGCTTCGGCGAACCATCGCGACAGTCAGCGCGCACGAAGTGAGAGGTTCGGGACATGGATGACGGTCGGCTCGAGCGCATCGAGCGTCGAATGGAAGAGCTCGACCAGCGCGAGAGCGCGATGGAGAAGGCTATGGACTCAGCAAGGGCTCGCTCGCGCGCGGCGATGGGCGTGATCATTCCGGCCGAGGCGCGCCAGCACATGCGCGCGTCATGGCGACACAACCTCCTGGCCGTGCGCAGCATGATCGATCACTGGGCGGAGCAGCTCAACGACGGCGCGGACGCCGACGCGTCGGACGGCAGTGGCGCGAACGGGCAGGACGCCGGCCGCCAAAACATCCCGATCGACTGAGCGGCGTGGCCATCGAAGCACGCCTCGTACCGGCTGACGACCTGCGCGGCTGGGCAGAATCGGTTTCATCTTCCAACAGCGAAGAGCTGAGCGACGAAACCTGGCGAGACGTCGCCCCGACGATCGAGCCGGATCGAACGCTGGGCGTATACGACGGCGACCAGGTTGTCGGGGGCGGCAGCATCTTCACGTTTGACGTGACCGTGCCCGGCGGAGACGCGGTGCCGGCAGCCGGCATCACCTGGATCGGGATCATGCCCACGCACCGTCGGCGCGGCGGGCTGCGCGCGCTGATGACGGCGATGTTCGAGAACGCGCGCGCACGCAACGAACCGCTCGCCGTGCTGTGGGCTAGCGAGGGCTCCATCTACCAGCGTTTCGGCTACGGGCTGTCGACATGGGCCTCGTCGATCGAGCTCGAGCGCGAGCGCGCGGTCCTGCTCTCGAGCGAACCGGCGCGAGGCCGCGTCCGGCTGGTAGAGGTGGCCGAGGCGAAAGAGCTGTTCAGGCCGATCTACGAGCTGAATCGTGCGGCGACGCCCGGGTTCTTCTCGAGGTCGGAGATCTGGTGGGACATCGAGACGCTGGCCGATTTTCGCTGGGGGCGACGCGGCATGGATCGCCGCTTCTACGCGGTCCACGAGACCGATGGCGTGGCCGACGCGTATGCCATGTATCGCGCCCGCCACGACTGGCAGAACGGCGTGCCCGGCAGCGAGCTCAATGTCAGCGAGATCATGGCCGTTGACGGCACGGCGCTGCGCGAGATGTGGCGGTTCCTGTTCGGCATCGATCTGATCAAGCGCATCACCAATCGTTCGGGAAGCATCGACGAGCCGCTTGAGCTGATGGTGGCCGAGCCGCGGCGCCTCAATGTGCGGCTGCGCGATGGCATGTGGCTGCGCGTGCTCGACGTTCCGGCCGCGCTCGAGCGGCGGACATATGCTGACGATGGCACGATCGTGATCGACGTCCGCGACGATTTCACGCCAGATGCCGGCGGTCGCTTTCGGCTGACGACCAGCGGCGGCGCGGCGACGGTCGAGCGATCGACGGACGCGGCCGATGTCGCGCTCGACGCCGCGGACCTGGGCGCCCTCTACCTCGGCGGCTTCTCACTCGCTCAGCTGGCCCGGGCCGGGCGAACGACCGAGCTGACACGGGGCGCACGCAGGCGAGCAGACGCCATGTTCCGCACCGACGTCGCACCATGGTGCCCGCAGACGTTTTGAAGTCCCAGTCGCGGAACTGACCTTGCGTCCGTTTCGTCTGACGGGAAACCAACACCTCGCAGCCGGGGGACATACCTTGCGCCGACACCTGTCCGTTGCCGCGCTCGCCTGTGGCGCGGTCCTGGCGAGTGCGTGCACGTCCACCACGCCAAGCGCAGCACCCGCCGCTACGGCAACGCATGCGCCGTCAGCGGCGCCGACGTCGTCCGCGGCGCCGACGTCGTCCGCGGCGTCGACGGTCACCGCCAGCGCGACAGCCGCGGTTCGATCGCCGAGCGCGCCCCCGCCATCATTCGCGACGCCTGTTCTGCCATCGCTGCCCACGGTGTTCTTTCCGCCTGGCTCGGCCATCGTGACGTTCGAAGTCAGCGATGAGCGCTACCGCGTGCTCGTGATCGATCCTGCCAACGTGGCAATCGCAAACGAGCTGTTGGCGCACGAGTCGGATCCAAAGATCCCCAACGGCGTCGTCGTGCCGGGCACGGACGTCAACGAGGGTTGGAGCTGGCACATCGATCCGGCGACCTTTGAGTTCGCCGACATGACCACAGAGGTCTGCGACGGCCGCCCGTCATACGTCGAGAACGGAACGATCAGCGGCGACCGCTTCTGCCCCTGGACCGCTGAGGTCGTCGAGGTGGACCCATCGCCCATTTCCGCGCCAAGCTGAGGTCGGCGGACAAGGAAACGCCCGAAGGAGCCGCCCGGTCCGGTGATCGTCTCCTTTGGCAAGCCATTGGTTCCGATCGCACTTTCCGTGGCCCCTTCGGGACGACCACAGGTTAACTGTCGGCATGCAGCCTCAGCAAGGTGACTTGTCCACGAATCATCCGCCGGCCGCGCTCTTATCCACGTGGCGTCCGGAACGCAATCCACAGCGTCCTTTGCGCCGCTGCCCCATGATCAGCCGACCATGAGCTCGAGCGAGTGAACGATCCCCTCCCTGCACCGCCGGCGGCCCCCGCGCCAATACCAACCTGGGGCTCCGGGCCGACCCCGCCGAGTTCCCGCCCGGCGCGCTCGATCGCAGCCCTCGTGCTACTGCTCGTCGTTTTCGTTGTCGGTGTGGCCGTCGGGTCGACAGGTGCGCTCGGCCGTCAGGCGACCACCGGTTCGCCGCCGGCAAGCCAGCCGGCAAGCGGTCAACCCACCCCGGCCGCCGGCCAGAGTGCTGCTCCGGGAGCTCTCGACTCGAATCTCATTTCCGAGGCGATCGACGTCATCCAGAAGAATTTCGTCGGTCGCTCCGACGTGGACGTCAAGACTCTGACCTACGGCGCGATCCGCGGCATTGTCGAGGCGCTCGGCGACACCGGGCACTCGGTTTTCCTGACGCCGGAGCAGGCGCAGGCGGAGCAGAACGCGCTCGACCAGAACGTCGTCGGCATCGGCGTGCTCCTCGGCGAGAAGGACAGCCAGACGGTCATCGTGTCGGTCGTGCCACAGAGCCCCGCACAGACAGCCGGGCTGAAGGCGGGCGACGTGATCGTGTCCGTCGACGGCCGCAGTACTGAGGGCCTCGCGCCCGACCAGCTCGTCGAGCAGGTCCGTGGCGCCGAAGGCAGCATCGTCACGGTCACGGTCGATCGCCCTTCGACCGGCGAGCGCCTGGACTTCAACCTTACGCGCCAGAAGATCAAGTTCCCGTCGGTGTCGTGGACGATGGTTCCGGGCACGAACATCGCGCTGATCCGCTTCGCCCAGTTCGCGGCCGGCTCGTCGGACGAGCTGCTCGCGGCGCGCGATGCGGCGCTGGCGGCGGGCGCGACGTCGATCATCCTCGACCTCCGCGGCAACCCCGGCGGCTACGTCGACCAGGCGACCCGTTCGGCGAGCGAATTCATGCGCGACAAGGTCGTCTACATCCGCGAGACGGCCGACGGCCAGCGGATACCCGTCGAGACCGACGACAGCATCACGCCATCGGATGTGCCGCTTGCCGTGCTGATTGACAACAACACTGCGAGCTCGGCCGAGATCATGTCGGGCGCTTTGAAGGCAGCCGGGCGCGCGCCGTTGATCGGCGAGACAACATTCGGTACGGGCACGGTCCTGCTGCCGTTCAATCTGTCTGACGGCTCGGTCATTCGGCTGGCCGTCGAGCGCTGGCTGACGCCCGAGGGCGAGCTTATCTTCGGCAAGGGCATCACGCCCACCGACCAGGTGACGCTTGGCCCGGATGACGTGCCGCTTGAGCCGGCGGATGTGAGCTCCATCACACCCGAACAGCTGACGCACATCACCGACCGCCAGCTGATCAAGGCCATCGAGACGCTGGGCGGGCCGACGTTCGGCCCAGCCCCGACAACGACACCCTGAAAGGAGCCGACGAATGACCGACGACACCGAGCGATCCTCGGTTCAACCGGAGGACTGGCCGCTCGAGGAAACGACGACCGACGGCAACTCGTCCGGCCTGCGCCAGGACATCGGCGTATCGGGCGAGCGGGCTCGGTCCGAGGACGACTCTGCGCCGTTGGGCGCCGGGCTCGACGGCGGGCGCGGCGAGACGGGAACGAATACGCCGGGCGAGCGCGGCACGGATAACGAGCCGCGCTGACCCACCCCCGGGCTAGTGGACCGGGCCGCCCTCGTTCGCGGCCGACTCGGCCGCGCTGGTTGCCTCGCCGAAGCGTGCCTCAACGGTGAGCTCGTCGGCGCCGCGCACCAGCTTCAGCTGCAGCGAGCCGTCCGCACTCGCGGTACCCAGCGCGTCGTGGATGTCATCCGGTTCAACGATGGCGCGGGCGCCAGCCTCGACGATCATGTCTCCCTCGCGGATGCCCGCGGCCGCGGCGGCACTGCCTTCCTCGACCTCGCGGACGAGCACGCCGTCACGCGGCGGCAGTCCGACGGCGCGACGCATCCGGTTGGCGACCCACGACGGTGCGATGCCGACGCCGAGTATCGGTCGCTCGGCGGATTCGCCACGGCCGAGCGATGCAATCCTGTTCCTGAGTGCCTCGTCCGCGGGCAGCGCCAGGTAGAAGCCATCGCCCACGCGGTTCGTGTTGAGGCCGACGAGGCGGCCGTCGCGATCGACGAGCGGGCTGCCTGACGAGCCCGGCGCGAGGGGAGCGGTGTGCTCGATGCTGCCCGAGATGCGCCGGCCGCGCGGCCCGCGGAACGAGCGCGCGACGCTTGACACAAACCCGAACGTCGCGCGCGTGGCGCCACCGTTCGTCGTCAGCGCGAACACGGCAGTGCCAATCGTCGCTGTCTTCGCGGACCACTCCAGCGCCGGTACTGCGGCCGTGTCGACCTTCAGCACGGCCAGATCGCCATCGATGTCGACGCCGGCCAGCTGAGCCTCTGCTTCGCGGCCGTCGGCGAACGTCACGCTCGTGCCCTCACCGCGCACGTTGTGCGCATTCGTGAGCACCCTCCCGTCGCCGACGACAAACCCAGCGCCGCCGCGCCAGCCGCCCAGCCGGACCACCGACGGCCCGACGTTGTTCAGTACCTCAGAGAAAGACGACTCGAGCTCGTCGAGTGTGGCCATTGTTGACTCCTGCCCAGTGCGATAGTGACTTGCGAGTTGCAAGTTACCACTGACATCGCGGCGACGCAACGTCCCCAAGCACGTGTCAGGATGGTCGCGTGGAAGACGCGAACAAATCGGTGTCCGCACTTGACGGCGCGCTCGCGCGAGTTGGTGACCGCTGGTCGTTCCTGATCGTCGAGGCGCTGCTCGATGGGCCACAGCGGTTCAACGACCTTTCCCAGCGCGTGGCGGGTATCGCGCCGAACATCCTGACCGACCGGCTGCGGCGTCTCGAGCGCGAGCGGGTCATCGTCAGCCGCGCCTACCAGGAGAGGCCGCCGCGCCAGGACTACTCACTCACCGAGGACGGCCGCGAACTCGCCGGTGTGCTCCGTCTTCTCGCGGCGTGGGGCGCATCAGGCGCGGCGGCCGCCGACGGCGTGGCGCTCCGACACGTCACGTGCGGATCACCGCTCGAAGCGCGCTGGTATTGCCCCACGTGTGCCCGCGCGGTCGACGAGGGAGACGCGAGCAACCTGACGTTCGCCTAGGCGCTGACAGACTTCTTTTATCTGACCGCGCGCCTTCGCAGTCGCGCGCCGGTCACCGGCGTGGGCACCATCGAGCCATGACAGAGATCGGATTTTCACTTTCCAGCGAGGAGCACGCCCCGCTTGACATCGTCCGGTGGGCCGAGCGCGCCGAGCAGGCTGGCTTCGGCTATGCCCTCATCTCGGATCACTACCACCCGTGGGTCGACGCCCAGGGCCACTCCGGGTTCGTGTGGGGGTTGATCGGTGCGATCAGCCAGCGCACGGAGAAGCTCGTGCTGGGTACGGGCGTGACCTGCCCGACGATTCGGATTCACCCGGCGATCATCGCCCAGGCTGCGGCGACCGCGGCGACCCTGATGCCCGGCCGCTTCTTCCTTGGTGTCGGCAGCGGCGAGAACCTCAACGAGCACATCCTGGGCGACAAGTGGCCGCCCAGCGACATCCGCCAGGAGATGCTCGAAGAGGCGATCGACGTCATGCGCCAGTTGTGGCAGGGCGGCTCCCAGAGCTTCTACGGCGACTACTACGTCGTCGAGAACGCGCGCATCTACGACCTGCCCGACGAGCCGATCAAGGTGCACGTCGCCGCCTCCGGCACGCGCGCCGCGGAGCTCGCGGCGCGCGTCGCTGACGGCTTGATCAGCACCTCGCCCGATGCAGAGGTCATCGACACGTTCAGGTCGATGGGCAACGCCGATCGGCCCGTGTACGGCCAGATGACCGTGTGCTGGGCGGAGAACAAAGACGATGCGGTCAAGACCGCGCTGGAGATCTGGCCGAACTCGGGCGTGCCCGGCGAGCTGTCGCAGGAGCTTCCGCTGCCGGCGCACTTCCAGCAAGCATCCAAGAACGTGACCCCGGATCAGATCGAGGAGTCGATCGTGTGCGGCCCCGACGCCGGCCCCATCCGCGACAAGATCCAGGAGTACGCAGACGCGGGCTTCACGCACGTGTACCTGCATCAGGTAGGTCCCGACCAGGAGGGCTTTCTGCGCTTCGCCGAACAGGACCTGCTGCCCCAGCTGCAGCGTGCCGGCGCGGCCGCCTGACTCGTTCGGCGCACTCGCGCCCCTTACAGCTCCGGCCGGTCGGACGCCCGCGGCGTTCCACCGGACCGGAGCTTTTTTGTTAGTCAAACCGAGGTAGCGCGGACACCCCGGGCAGGGGTTACACTCGCCGCCTTGCCCGTCCCAGGCAGGTTGATGCCAGGAGCTTTCGCCTTGTCAGAGATCGCCACACTTCCCGGTCAAACGTCCGCGCGCGACGTCCTCAGCCAGTCAGACGCTGCCGTGCGCGCGAGTCGCGTCAGCGGTGTGAGCTATGAGGTCGTGCTCGATCTCGCCGGCGGCCAATCGACTTACCGCGGCGAGGCGACCATCCGCTGCACTGTCGATGGCGCCGAGGACCTGTTTCTCGACCATCGCGGCCGCTCCCTTGAGCTGGTGGAGGTCAACGGCCAGCGCGTCGACGTCGACTGGAACGGCTATCGGCTGATCGTGCCCGGTTCGGCGGTCGGCGGCGGGATGACCATCCGGATCGAGTACACCAACGACTACGACGTCACCGGTGACGGCTTCCACCGCTTCGTCGATCCCGAGGATGGCCAGGAGTACGTCTACACGAACTTCGAGCCCTACGAGGCGCACCGCCTCTATCCGTGCTTCGATCAGCCGGACATCAAGGCGACGTACCGGTTCACCGTCACGGCGCCGGCCGACTGGGCGGTCATCGCGAACTCCGCGGTCGCGGAGATCACCGACGCTGCCGACGGCCGCCGGACCCACCGGTTCGACCAGACGGAGGTCTTCAGCACATACCTCACCGCGCTCGTGTGCGGCCCATATGTCGTCCGCCGACGGCAGCATGGATCGCTCGATCTGGGCCTGTATGCGCGTCGATCGATGGAGAGGTACCTCGACGATCAGGCCGCGGAGATTCTTGAGATCACGGGCCAGGGGATGGACTTCTACGCGCAGCTGTTCGACCAGCCATACCCGTTCTCCAAGTACGACCAGGTGTTCGTCCCCGAGTACAACTCGGGCGCGATGGAGAACGTCGGTTGCGTCACCTACAACGAGGCGTACCTGTTCCGCGACAAGGCCACGGACAACGAGAAGCTCGATCGCGCGGAGACGTTCCTCCACGAGCTCGCGCACATGTGGTTCGGCAACCTGGTGACGATGCGCTGGTGGGACGACCTGTGGCTCAACGAGAGCTTCGCCACCTACATGGGCAACGACGCCGTGGCCCGCTCCACCCGCTTCACCGACGCCTGGGTCCGCTTCGCCTCCGGCGACAAGGCGTGGGCCCTGGTCCAGGACCAGCTGCCCACCACCCACCCCATCTCGGCCGACATCGTCGACACCGACTCCGTCCGTCTCCACTTCGACGGGATCACCTACGCCAAGGGGGCGTCGGTGCTCAAGCAGCTGGTGGCGTGGGTGGGCAAGGAGGCCTTCACCGAGGGGGTGCAGCGCTACTTCCGCCGCCACGAGTGGTCGAACGCGTCCCTGTCCGACTTCCTGGGCGCGTTGGAGGAGACCAGCGGCCGCAAGCTGGAGCCGTGGGCCGAGGAGTGGCTGGAGGCGTCGGGCGTCAACACCCTGCGGGCCTCGTCCAACGAGACCTGCGGGCGCTACGACGCCTTCGCCATCGCCCAGGCGGGTGAGCCGTTGCGGTCGCACCGCCTGGCCGTCGGCCTCTACGACCACGACGTCGCCGGCGGCGGCGGACTCGTGCGCCGCACCCGGGCAGAGCTCGACGTGGTCGGCGAGTCCACCGAGGTCGACGAGCTGCTGGGCCAGGCGCCGGCCGACCTGGTCCTGCTCAACGACGACGACCTCACCTACGCCAAGGTCCGCCTCGACGAGCGCTCCGTCGCCACCCTGGAGCACCACCTGAGCGACATCGCCGACCCCCTCGCCCGCAACCTGTGCTGGTCGTCGACCTGGGACATGGTGCGCGACGCGGAGCTGCCCACCCGCCGCTTCGTCGACCTGGCCCTGGCCCACGCCGCGGGCGAGGCCGACGACTCCACCCTGGCCCGGCTGGTGGGGCAGGCCAACAGCGCAGTCGACGCCTACGGCGACCCCGCCAACCGGCCGGCGGCCCTGGCTGCGCTGGCGGCCCAGGCCCGGCTCCAGCTCGACGGGGCCGAGCCCGGCTCCGACCGCCAGCTGATCTGGGTCCGCCACCTGCTGGGCGTGGGCGAGTCGCCCGCCGACCTCGCCTTCGCCCGAGGCCTGCTCGACGGGACGGTCGTGGTCGACGGCCTGAAGATCGACACCGACCTCCGTTGGCAGATCGTGGGCACCCTGGCCGCGGCCGGCGCCGACGGGGCCGAGGCGTTGATCGCGGCCGAGGTGGAGCGGGATCCCACCGACATCGGCCAGCGGCGGGCGGCGTCGGCCCGCGCCTCGCTCCCTACGGCCGGGGCCAAGGCCCAGGCGTGGGCCGCGGCCACCGCGCCGGGGCTGCCCCTGGCCACCATGCGGGCGGTCACCGGCGGCTTCTGGCAGTGGGGCCAGGACGCCCTCGTCGAGCCCTACGTGGAGCGCTACTTCGAGTCCCTGGCCGGGTGGTGGCGGGGGCGGTCCCGGGAAGAGGCGCTGGGGCTGGCCAACGGCTTCTTCCCCTCCACCCTGGTGCGAGCCGAGATCGTGGTCGCCACCGACGCCGCCCTGGCCGACACCGACTTGGCCGGGCCGGTACGGCGCATCCTGCTCGAGGGCAAGGACGGCATCGAGCGCGCCGTCCGGGCCCGGGCCGCCGACCGGGCCTAGCTCTCCATGGCCGACGGCCGGCGGGCCCGGTGCGCGGTCGCGCCGGCACCCCCGTCTCCGGTGATCGTCGAGGCGGTTCGAGCCGGTGGCGGGGTCGTGGTCGACCCGTCCGAGGCCGAAGCGATCATGTGGACCGAGCCCCTGGACGGGCCCGGCCTGGCCGACACGTTGGCCGGGGCGCCGGGGGTGCGGTGGGTGCAGTTGCCGTTCGTCGGGGTCGACGCCTTCCTGTCGATCATCGACGACAGCCGCACGTGGACCAGCGCCAAGGGCGCCTACTCCGAGCCGGTGGCCGAGCACGCCCTGGCCCTGGGCCTGGCCGGCCTGCGCCTGCTCCCCACCCGGGCTCGGGCCGAGGAGTGGGGCGAGCAGGCGGGCCGGCGGCTGATGGACGGACGGGTCACGATCGTCGGCGGCGGCGGGATCGCCGAGGCCCTGCTGCGGCTGCTGGCGCCCTTCAGAGTCGACACGACCGTGGTCCGACGCCACGAGCGGCCCGTGGCCGGCGCCGACCGGGTGGTCACCGTCGACCGACTCCACGACGCCCTGCCCGGGGCCGACCTCGTCGTCCTCGCCCTGTCCCTCACGCCGGAGACGGAGGGGATCATCGGGGCGGCCGAGCTCGACCTGATGGAGGCCCACGCCTGGCTGGTCAACGTGGCCCGGGGCCGGCACGTGGTCACCGACGACCTGGTGGCCGCCCTCCGGCGGCGGTCGATCGGCGGGGCCGCCCTCGATGTCACCGAGCCCGAGCCGCTGCCCGCCGACCACCCCTTGTGGAGCCTCGACAACTGCCTCATCACGCCCCACACGGCCAACACGTGGGCCATGGCCGAGCCCCTCTTCGCCCGCCGGGTGACGGAGAACGTCGAACGCTTCGGCCGGGGCGAGGACCTCCTCGGCCGGGTCAGCCCCCGCCTGGGCTACTGAGGAACCGTCAGGCCGGTCAGCCGGCCAGGCCGGGGACGGTGCACTGGAGAGCGTTCTTGAGGGCGGTCACGTCGGCGCTGCCGACGTCGAGGCCGAGGGCGGTGAGCAGCGGCGTGACCACGTTGGTGTCGGCCCCGCCGAGGAGCCCGGGGAGGAGGCCGAGCACGCCCGAGACGATCCCCGCCTGGCTCAGGCCGAGAGGGATGGATCCGAGGAGGGTGACCGTTCCCGCGGTGTGGGTGGTGAGGGTCTGCAGGCCGACGGGCTGGGAACCGGCGTGCTTGGAGAAGGCGGGCGGGGCGAACTCGGAGGGGTAGGAGAAGGAGAGGGGGACCGCGGGGCCGTCGATGGTCGGGGTGAAGGTGGTGATGCCCACGTCGAGGACGGGGACGATGCTGAGGACTGAGACGCGCAGGGTGGTCAACTGGGCCACGCCGGTCACGGCGTTCGGGTCGGCGCTGACGGTGATGCCGGTACAGGTGGCGCCGGAGAGCGTCCCGGTGGCGCCGCCCAGGGTGAGGCGCACCGGGAGGTCGCCGGTGACACGGAGGAGCGACAGGCCGAGCGACAGGTTCACGTCGATCTTGGGGGTGATGACCAGGTCGACCTGGCCGGTCGACACGGAACCCCCGATGGGGCCGATATAGGTCTGCGGCAGCTCGGTGACCTTCAGGCTGATGCCGGTGCTCAACACCCCCGGGATGGTGGCGACGAAGTTCGGGATCGACAGCGTGTTCGTCCCGTTGATCAGCAGGGCCGAACCGGTGACCAGCTGGAACAGGTTGAGCGAGCTGGCCAGGGCGGCGGTGTCGGAGCCCTGGGCCACCTGGATGAGCCCGCCCAGGTTCATCTGGGTCGACGACGTGACCGCCAGGCGCAGGGTGTTGAAGACGCTGGCGTTGGCCGCGTCGCCGCCGAGGGTGAGGGCGTTGGCGGTGGCCTGGTAGAGCTGGGCGAGGGTCATGTTGGCGCTCAGCAGCTCGCTGACCGTCCCGACGCTGAAGCCCATGGTGGCGAGCTGGGTTTGGAGGGCCGTGATCCCGATCGACCCGGAGGCCAGACCCTGCCAGCTGGCCAGACCCAGGCTGATCGCCGACCCGTGGATGGACTGGCCGATGAGGGAGTTCAACAGGCTTGACCGCGCCGTATCGATGGTGACCAGCGACGACCCGATGGTGAAGCCGGCCCGGGGCTGGATGTTGCCGACCGCCTTACGGGACACGTTCTGGGGGGTCTGGGAGACGAACGGGAAGAGTTGGTGGTGCAGCGTCGACGCCGTCACCCGCACCGCGGTGGCCGAGGCCAGGTTGGCCGGGAGGGACGTGAAGGGGCCGAGCCTCGTCGGTCCCCACTCGACGAGGAGGGTGTGCTCGCCGTCGGTGTACGGGAAGCCGTTGCGGACGGCGCTGGCCTGGGCCGTGGCCGTCGGGTTGGCGGGGAGGGCGCGCATGGCGTCGAGGGCGACCATGTCGGCCACCAACTGGACCCGGCGGGCGTCCTGGGCCAGGGTGCCGAGGTCGATGGCGAAGCTCGACATGATCACGGCCATCACCATCCCGAGCGATCCCAGGATGAGGATGGCGCCCTGCTCGTCCCGCTTGCGAACGAGGCGGGCCCGGATCGGACGGCTGGCCCGCCGGGCGGCATCGGCGACGCGACCGCGCCTGTCGGGCACTGTCTTTGCTCGCCTCTCCAGGTGCATAACCGCCGGTTTCGGCAGGCCAAAACACCCGCTTGAGGGCCGACCCGAAGTTGACCCGGGGTTGATCGAAGTTTGATCCGATCGGCCTACGTCCCCGGGCCTAGCCCACGGTGAAGGTCACCTTGTCCATCACCGGCGGGTCGCGCGGGACCCGGTCGGACCCGCCGGCGACGACCCACAGGGTGTGGGTGCCGGGGGCGAGGTCGGGCACGCCGATGGTGGTTTCCGCCGACTGGATCACGCCCGGCTCCTCCGGCAGGGGCTGGCCCGCGGCCGGCGCGTCCCGGTCGACGAGGACGTAGAGCAGAGCCTCCCCCGGCAGGGCGAGGCCGTCGGAGGTCACGGTGAGCACCACCGGTTGGCCCGCTGGGACGTTGGGCGGGACGGAGGCGTCGATCGCCGGGCCGGCCACGGTGAAGGAGGTGGACGCCTCGTTGCCACCGATGCGGCGGTGGGTGCCGTCGCCGAAGATGACGGAGAGCCGGTGGGGCCCGACGGACAGGCCGGTGATCACGATCGGGTCGTCGGCGGTGTGGATGATGTCGGCCGCCACCGGGATGACCACGCCGGTGTCCACCGGGTCGCGGTCGATGAAGACGTGGTAGTGGCCGCGGCGGCCGCCGGTGCCGCCGTCGGCGGGGACGATGGTGATCCCGGAGCTGGTGACGTCGAGGCGCACCACGTTGCCCTGGATCACGTCGCCGGTGGCGGGCGAGACGATGGCGATCACGTTCGGCGGCCCGGACGACGTGGGCGGGCTGGACTCGGCGGTAGTCGGCGGGACGATGACGGCGGTCCCGTCGCCGTCGTCACCGCCACCGCACGCCCCCCCGGCCAGGAACAGGCAGGCGGCGAGTGCGACGACGGCAGTGGACGGCCGGAGCCTCATGGCCGCCGAAGCTAGCCCGGAGCCGCCGGCGGAGGGTCAGCTCACGGTGACGGTGACCTTGTCCATCACCCGATTGGCAAGGGGGGTGTGCACGCCGTCGCCGGCGACAACCCACAGCGTGTGGGCTCCGGGGGCGAGGTCGGGGACGGAGATGGTGGTCTCGGCGGTGTGGATGATGCCCGCCTCGACGGGGATGGGCTGGCCGGCCGGCGTCGGGTCGCGGTCGATGAAGACGTGCAGGTGGCCGGTGGTGCCGGACGTGTCGCCGTCGGCCTTGACGATGGTGAGGCCGTCGACCTTCACCGTGACCACGACCGGCTGGCCGGCAGGCGAGGTGGCGGGCGTGGAGGCGTCGATCGAGGGGCCCTGCACGTCGACCGTCGTCTCCGCCACCATCGAGCCCAGGCGGGTGTGGGTGCCGTCGCCCACGATCAACGACAACCGGTGGGTGCCCACGGCCAGGCCGGTGAGCACGATCGGGTCGTCGGCGGAGTGGATCACGCCCGCCTCCACCGGGATCGCGGCGCCCGGCGCGACCGGGTCGCGGTCGATGAACACGTGGTAGTGGCCGGTCTTGCCCGACGTGTCGCCGTCGGCCTTGACGATGGTGAGTCCGGTGCTGGCCACGTCCAGCGACACCACGTTGCCCTTGACGACGGTGCCGGTGGCGGGGGCGATGATCGACAGCGACGGCCCGGTCGCGGCCGGCGCCGTCGTGGTGGCCTGGCCCGCCAAGGGGCCGGTGGTGCTGGCCGTCGTGGTGGTGACCGGGTCGTCGTCGCCACAGGCGGCGAGGAGGGCGAGGGCCAGCGTGGCCGCGGCAACGGTCCGAACGGGCCGGGACCTGGTCGACTTCATGGGGGGCTCCTGTCGTCTGTCGTCGGAAGGCGGTCGGAAGATACCTGCCTGTCGGGCGGGCGGCCTTGACTGGTTCACGTGAACCGCTCACGGTCGGTCATGCGACAGGGGGGACGTGAGGATGGCCAGCAGTCGGGGGTCGGGCGACGACCGGAGCGACGCCGAGTTGCTCCGCGCCCTGGCCGCCGACGACCGGTCGGCCCTGGCCGAGCTCTACCAGCGCCATTCGGCCTGGCTCCTGGCCCGCCTGGCCCGCCGCTGCGCCGACCCCGACGTGGTCGACCAGGCCCTGCAGGACACCTTCGTCGCCGTCTGGCGCAAGCCCACCGGCTACCAGGGCACGGGCGAGGTGGCGGCCTGGCTGTGGGGCATCGCCATCCGCCGCCTGATCGACCAGATCCGGCGGCGCCCGGCGGCGCTCCACCAGCTCGACGCCCACGACGCGACCTCGCCGTCGGCCGAGGAGCAGGTGCTGCTGGGCGTGCAGCACGGCGACCTCGCCGGCGCTCTCGACCGGCTGTCGCCCGAGTTGCGGGCCGTGGTCCAGGCCACGGTGCTGGACGGGCTCACCACCCGGGAGGCGGGTCGGCTCCTCGGGATCCCGGCGGGGACTGTCAAGACCCGGATGATGCGGGCCAAGCCGCTGTTGCGGGAGGGATTGGTATGACCGGTACTCGAGGAGGGGACACCTGGCACGCCGCGCCGGGGGACATCGCCCGGTACGCGGCCGGAGCGATCGACGACACCGGGGCGGGCTCGATCGAGGCCCACCTGGTGACCTGCGCCCACTGCCGGGTCCAAGTGGCCGACGTCGCCGACGCCGGCCGGCTCGACGCATCCTGGCTGGCCATCGTCGACACGCTCGACACGCCCCGCCCGACAGTCGTCGAGCGGGCGGCTCGGCGGCTCGGCGTCCGGAACGACACCGCCCGCGTCCTGGCCGCCACCCCCTCGCTGCAGGGATCGTGGCTGCTGGCCGTGATCGTCGCCTTCGCCTTCGCCATCCTCGCCGCCCAGAGCGGCACCGACCGGGGCCTGGCCCTGTTCCTGGTGCTCGCCCCCCTGATCCCGGTGGTGGGCGTTGCGGCCGCCTTCGGCCCCGGCCTGGACCCGACCTGGGAGATCACGCTGGCGGCCCCCAGTGGAGGCTTCCGCCTCCTCCTCATCCGGGCCACGGCTGTCTTCGCCACGACCTTCGCCATGGCGTCGGTGGCCTCGGCGGCCCTCCCCGGACTCTCGTGGACGGCGGCCGCCTGGGTCCTGCCCGCCCTCGCCCTCACCCTCGCCAGCCTGGCCCTTTCCACCTTCACCACCCCGGAACGGGCCTCCGCCGCAGTCGCGGTCTCGTGGATCGTGGCCGTGCTGGTCAGCGCCCACGAGACCCGCCACGTCCTCTCCGCCTTCGGCGCCAACGGCCAGCTCTGCCTGGCCGCGGTGGCGGTGGTGGCGGCCGTCCTCGTCGCCCGGCGACGGGACACCTTCGAGATCAGGAGCCAGCTATGAGCCCCACCGTCAGCCTCACCGGCGTCGAGAAGTCCTATGGCCGGACCCGGGCGGTGGCGGGCGTCGACCTCGTCGCCGAGCCGGGGATCGTCGGTCTCCTGGGACCCAACGGCGCGGGCAAGACGACCCTCATGCGGATGCTGGCCACCGTCCTGGCGCCCGACTGCGGTCGGGTCCGGCTCCTCGGGCACGACCCCGCCGTCGCCGGCGGTCGCCTCGCCATCCGCCGCCGGCTGGGCTACGTCCCCCAGGAGCCGGGTTACCACCGCAACTTCACCGCCTTCGAGTTCGTCGACTACGTGGCCATCCTCAAGGAGATGACCGACCGCCGCGCCCGCCACGACGAGGTCCGCCGGGTGCTCGAGCTGGTCGGGCTGGGTGACGTGTCGGGCAAGAAGATCAAGGCCCTCTCCGGGGGCATGCGCCGGCGGGTGGCCCTGGCCCAGGCCCTGCTCGGCTCCCCCGACCTGCTCGTTCTCGACGAACCGACCGCCGGCCTCGACCCCGAGCAGCGGTTGCGGTTCCGGGAGGTCGTGTCGGCCGTGGCCACCGACGCCACCGTGGTGCTGTCCACCCACCAGACGGAGGACGTGTCGGCCGTGTGCCAGCGGGTGGTCGTGATGCACGAGGGCAGCATCCACTACGACGGCTCGGTCCGGGGCCTGGCCGACGGCGCCAGGGGACGGGTGTGGTTGGCGGCCGACCGTCACCCCCAGGCCCGCCTGTCGTGGCGCACGGGTGACGGCCGCCACCGCAACATCGGCGACGCCCCGCCCGGCGTGAAACTGGTCGAGCCGACCGTCGAGGACGGCTACCTGCTCCTGGTCGGCCACGGCGCCCAGGAAGCAGCGGCGTGAGCACGGCCGTGCGTCCCGAGGAGGCTGCGTCCACGTCGCCCCCGCCCCCGGCCGCGGGTGGTCCGGGCCGGCCGGTGGTGGTCCGGGTGGTGCGGGCGCTGGCCCGGGTGGAGGCGAGGCGTCTCCTACGGCACCCGTCGTTCCTGATCGGAACGGCTTTGACCGTCCTGCTGGTGGATGCGGCCGGGTACACGAACATCCTCCCCGAGGTCGACAGCTCGTCCGTGGTGGCGCTCGCCATCATGGGCTGGGCCACCCTGATCGCGACCAACCTGGCCGCCCTCCGCAGCCGGCGGGAGGGCACCGAGGAGTTGTACGACTCCCTCCCGACGTCGGCGACCGCCCGCACCGCGGCCCACCTCGCCTCCGGGCTGGCGACGGTGCCCGTGGCCGTCCTGGTCCTCGGCGGCTACATCGCCTACCTGCTGGCCACCGACTCCATCGGCTCGCCGAACATGGCTGAGCTGCTGGTCGGCCCCCTCCTGGTGGCCGGCGGCGCCATGCTGGGGGTCCTGGCCGCCCGGTGGGCGCCCCATCCCATGGTTGCGCCCCTGGTGATCGTGGCGACGGTGTTCCTGCAGGGCAAGCTCAGCGAGTCGGAGGCCAGCCCCTTCCGGTGGATGGCCTTCTCCCCCGACGGCGTCGGCCTCGACGACGGCATCGCCTTCCCGGGGCCGGTCGACTGGCACGTCCTGTTCCTGCTGGGGACGGCGGCGATCGCGGCCGGGCTGGCGCTCAGCCGCCACGGCTTCTCCCGCCCGGTGACGACGTTCCTGGTGGGCGCGGTGGCGGTGAGCGGCGTGGCCGCCTTCGCCCAGACCCGCCCCCTCTCCGACTCCGCCGCCCGGCAGCAGGCGGCCGCCCTGACCGCGCCGGAGCTGACCTGCGAGGTGCGGGGCGGCGTGCGGTACTGCGTCGAGCCGGGCTACGAGGTCCGCTTCGGCCAGTGGGATCCGCCGGTGCAGGCGGTGCTGGCCCGGGTGCCGGGCGACGTCCGCGATCGGGGCCTGGTCGTCTCCATGCGGGAGCCCAACGTGGTCGGCAACACCGACTGCACGCCCAAGCCGATGCTGGAGATGGTGTCGTCCCGGACGCGGGCCCTCGTCACGCCGGAGCAGGTGTGGCCGGCCGACAACGCCGTCCACCCGTGGCGCTACTGGCCGTGGGACCCGGGCTGCAGCTTCACCGACCACGGCACCGTCCTGACGGTCCAGGTCGGTCTCTGGGCCGTCGGCCTCCCGCCGGCGCAGTCGGCGACGGCACCGTGTGCCGCATCGGGGCAGGCCCGGTCGGTGGTCGCCCTGTGGCTGGCGGGCCAGTCGACCCCCGGGGCGCCCGCCGCCCTGGCGGAGGTGCTGAGCACCAGCGCGGGCCTCGGCCGCGTCGACCTCATCCAGTTCGACTCCAACAACTGGCCCAACTGGGGCGTGAGCTTCGCCCACCGTGACGTGGCCACCGCCCTGGCCCTGCTCGACCGCCCCGCCGACGAGGTGGGAAGGGCGATCCTGGAGCACTGGGACCGGCTGACGGACCCGTCGACCCCTTCCTCCGAGCTGGGCTCGCTCTTCGGACTGTCTTCCGGACCGGGCTTGGCCCGGTCGTCGTCGGCACCGTCGTGCCCGTGACCTCGCCCGCGGTCGAGGTGGCCGGGGCCGGGCGCCGGCCGTGGACGGTGCCGGCCCAGTTCTCCTACCTGCGCCGGGCGGTGCGGTGGCCGCCGATCGTGGTGGCGGCGGTGGCGGCCGTCCCCCTCGCCCTGGGCGACGCGCCGCCCGCCATCGTCATCGCGATGGCGGCTGCCGGCCTGTCCTACGTCCTCGACGACCCCGCGGCCGCGATCCTCGACGCCACCCCCGCCTCCCGCCCCCGCCGGCTGGTCCTGCGCCTGGGCCTGACCCTGCCGTTGGCCGTGGTCCTGTGGTTGGCCGTCGTGCTACCGCTGTGGTCGCTGCGGCCGGGGGTGCCGCCCACCGGCCCCGCCGACCTGGCCCTGGCCACGCTGGTGGCGGTGGTGCTGGCCGGCTCCGCCATCGGCGGTGGGGTCGCCGGCGGGCCGTTGGCGTTGGCCCTGGCCGTGGCCGGCACCACCTTTCCCGCCCCGTGGACGATGCCGGTCGCCGCCGGACAGTCCCGCAACTGGCTGATCGTCCTCGTCCTGGCCACGGCTGGGCTCGTCATCGTCAGCCGCGATCCCGCTACCCGAACCAGAAGGAGACGACCATGACGGACATGTTCAGGCAGGGTTGGTGGGCGCCGGTGGCGGCCGTGCTGGCGGTGTGCAACGGGTGGATCGGGGTCTGGATCATGTCGACCGACCAGAACGTCGGGTCGATCGTCGGAGGGAGCCTGTTCATCCTCGGCGGGATCGCGATCCTCGCCGGCCTGATGGTGCGACCCGGGAACCGGAGGCTCGGCACCGGCCTCATCGTCGTCGGCGCCTTCTGGGGTCTGCCTCTGTTCTGGACGGTCGTGCCCCCGGTCCTGGCCCTGATCGTGATCGCCGGCGTCCTCACCGCGGGCGAGGTCAGTACACCCAGACGGGCGATCCGAGGGGCATGAGGTTGTCGGCCCAGATCCAGTCGATGGCGGCGTTGCTCACCCGGACGCAGCCGTGGGAGGCGGGGTAGGCGGGCACGTCGGAGTAGCCGTGCACGGCGATGCCGTCCCGGTGGAAGTACCGGGGCCGGTAGAGGCCGCCCAGCTCGCCCACGTCGAGGCCGTCGACGGCCCACGCCACCTTCCACTGGCCGACGGGGGTGTCGGCGATCTCGGTGCGGCCGTCGACCCAGTAGGGCTCCTCGGTACCGGTCGACACGTTGAGCACCCACTGCACGGCGCCGTCCCGGACCACGAACAGGACCTGGCGGGCCTTGTCGACCTCGATCAGGTCGCCGCCGGTGCTGGCCGCTGACGGTCGGATGGCTTGGTCGAGAGCGGCGGCGGTGCCGGGGCCCACGATGCCGTCCCGGTCGAGGCCCTCCACCTTCTGGAAGGCCATCACCGCCTGGACGGTGAGCCCGCCGTAGGTGCCGTCGGGCGTCCCGAGCCAGTAGCCGAGGTCGCGCAGCCGCTGCTGGAGGGCAAGGACGGCGGGGCCCTTGTCGCCCGGGTGCAGGGTGGCAGTCGACGCGGGCGGGTCGGTCGCGGGCGGCTGGGTCGTCGGCGGCTGGGTCGTCGGCGGGCGGACGATGGTGGTCGGCGGGGCGATCGTCGTCGGGGGGAGGGTGGGTGCCGTAGTGTCGGTCGGCGCGGGAACGTTCGGAGCTTCGGCCACTGCGTCGGTCTGGCCCTGGAGGGCGAAAAGCACGACCGCGACCGTCGCGGTGAGGACCGCGACCGCAGCCGACATGCGCTTGAGGATGCGTATCGATCTCATGCCAGGTCGGACGGGTCGCGGGGCCCACTCGTTCCGTTGCAACTTGGTAACAACGGGATTGGAAGGATCCGCGGGCGGCACCCGTCGAAGGCGACGAATGTCCCTCGCCCTCGCCGTCGCCCTGCCGCTCCCCGCCTGGCGGTGGGGCCGAGTGCTGCGGGCGGTGCCGGCCTCCCCCGCTGCGGGCGATGTGGACCACCTGGTCGTGGCCCGGGCCCGGCGGGGCGAGCACCGGGCCTTCGCCCAGATCGTCGACCACTACGACTACCGGCTGCGGGGGCTGGCCTTCCGCCTCCTCGGCGACCGGGACCGCATGGACGACGTCCTCCAGGAGGCCTACGTCAAGGCGTTCCGCGCCCTGCCCCGGTTCAAGGGCGAGTCGGCCCTCGGCACGTGGCTCTACCGCATCGTCTACAACGCCTGCATCGACGACCTGCGGGCCCGGAAGGCGGTGGTGTCGCTCGACGACGGGGGGGACGGGCGGGAGCGGGCCGACCCCCGTCGCGGACCGGCCGACATCGCCGTCGAGCGGGGCGACCTGGCCGCCGCGCTCGACACCCTCCCTCCCGACCAACGGGCGGCGGTGCTGCTGGTCGACGCCTACGGCCTCGACTACGACGAGGCGGCCGACGTCCTGGGCGTGGCCACCGGCACCATCGGGTCGCGGCTCAGCCGGGCCCGGGCCGCCCTCCGCACCCTCCTCCGGGATGACGGCCGGTGAGCGGCCGGGACGAGCAGCTGGGACAGGCCCTCCGCGGCCTCGACGTCCCCGACCACGGGCCCGACTTCTACCCCCGCCTGCTGGCCCGGCTGGAGGAGGAGTCCGCCCGCCACCCGGGATCGGCCCGGCGGCCGCGGCCCCGGCCCCGGTGGACCAATCCCTACCTACTGACGGCCGCCGCGGCTGCGGTGGTGGTGATCGTGCTGGCCACGAGCACGGTCTTCACCGGCGACGGCACCCGCCCGCCGACGGGGCCGGTCCTCATCACCGCGTCGGAGGTGCGGGGCCGGGTGGCGGGGGCCCTGGCCTCGTTGGAGACCCTGCAGGGCGTGATCACGGCCGAGTGCGAGGGCCCCGCCCCCGCCTGCCAGTCGAACGACACCGAGGGCCGGACCACGCGGCAGTGGTCGTTCGTCACCACCGCCGACGGCGACGAGCGGGTCACGGGGATCGGGACCACGGACGACCTCGCGTTCAGCTCGGCCACCCGGACCTACCGGCAGATCACGACCCTCGGCGGCCGTTCCCAGGCCTCGGAATCGGTCAACGTGCCCGCCGGCGCCCCCGACTTCGGGAGCCGGTCCATCCTGCGCCGGGAGTTGGGGTCGGTGGTGCGGGCCTTCATCAGCGACACCTCCGAGGTTCCGGTGACCGACACCGTCGAGCAGGACCGGCCCGCCTGGCGGCTGGTCGTGCCCGTGACGGTGAACAAGCTGGGCGGACCGGGTGCGAGCGGCGACCAGCTCGAGGTTCTCGTCGACCGTGAGAGCGGCTTCCCGCTCCGCATCACCGAAACCCTCAAGGGAGCGTTCCTGCAGGAGATCCGCCTGTCGAACCTGGTCGCCGACGAGCCCGTCGATCCGGCCACGTTCGTGCTCGAGTTCCCGGCTGACGTCGACGTCTTCCACCAGGACCGCGGGTTCCACCGGGTGACGCTGGACGAGGCGGCCGCAGTGGTGGGCTACCGGCCCATCCTCCCGACCGACCTGCCCGCCGGCTTCGAGTTGGCGGTCGTCACCGCCGCGGCTGCGGGCGGCGGCACGGGGATGGAAGGCATGAACCCCGCGGCCGGAGGCGTCGTGTCCGTTGCCTACCGCCGAGGATTCGACGAGATCGTGGTGTCGACCCGGAAGACGGGCGGCGTCTCCAGCTGCGCCAGCCTGGCGCCGCCGATCACCACTGACTGCTGGTCCGACCCGATGGCGTCCGGGGAGGGCGACATCGATGTGCCCCAGCCGTTCGTCGTCGAGGGCGGGGCGCTGATGGGGGCGAACGCGGCGGTCGTGGTGTCTCCCCGGGGCACCCCCCACGTCTGGAGCATCGACGACCGGCTGGTGGTCACCGTCGCCGGCGACGCCTCCGGCGACGAGCTCCGCCGCATGGCCGAGTCGTTCGCACCGGCCTGACCGACCGCAACGGCCGGTCAGGACGGTGCCCGAAGAGCCGCTGGCGGGCGGCGAGGTGCCGGAGGGGCTAGCGCCGGGCCCGGGCGACGAGGCGGGCCGCCGAGCCGGTTCCGACCAACACCAGACCGAGGAGGACGAGCGGTCCGACCTCGGTGCCGGTGAAGGGCAGCCGGCCCCGATCGGGCGGGCAATCGTGCCCTCGCTCCGGGCACCCAGGCTCGCCCTCGTCGCACCGCGGGTGACCTTCGGGGCACTCGGGACGATCGCAGTCCGGGTCGCCCTGCGGGCACTCGGGCCGGTCGCAGTCCGGGTCGCCCTCGGGGCACTCGGGCCGGTCGCAGTCCGGGTCGCCCTCGGGGCACGGGGGCGGGCAGTCACGGTCGGGGACGAGGACGGCCCCGGTCGATGGCCGCGGCGGGCACGGCAGGCAGTCAGGGTCAGGGATCGGGACGGCCGATCCCCGCGGAGGACAGGGAGGGGGGCAGTCGGGGTCGGGGACGGGGACCGTGGATCCCTGGGGCGGGCAGGGGGGCGGGCAGTCGGGGTCGGTGATGGGCACGGCCGAGCCGGTCGGCGGGCACTCGGGCGGGCAATCGCCGGCCGGGCCACCGGGGACCGGGGGGCACTCGGGCTCGCAGCCCGGAGGCAGGGACGCCGAGCCGGGCGGGGGGCACTCGGGCTCGGGCTGTTCCGGCGGGACCCCGCCGTCGGGGTCAGGCTCGAGCTCGGGTGGGGCGACGGGCGGCAGCACGAGCTTGGGGATGGTGGTGGTCGTGGGCGGGGCGGCAACCAGGCCGCCGATGGTCGCCGGCGGCTGGTGTCCGCCGGAGCCGGCCCCGGCCACGACGGCGGGCTTGGCCGCGGCAGCTGCGCCCGCGCCGGCGAACTGGCTGAGCACGAGCACGAGCGGGCCCAGGACGGCGGCCAGCAGGCGACGGGGGCGGTCGGGCGAGCGGTCGGTGACGGGCATGGCGTCCTCCTCGGTGTCGGGTCACGGAGGAGAGCCACGGCAGTGGCCGCGCCTTACGGATTCTGGCGGTCTTTGGCGCGGAGAGGTCGGCTGGCGACCGGGACGCGCCCCGGAAGGCGCCAAACGGGCGGCGGCCGCGAGCGCGTCTGGCAGTTCTTGACGCCGAGAGGTGGGGTGGCGACTGGAATCCGGCGCGGAAGGCGTCAGACGGCGGCCGCGCTGGGGGATCATTGGGGGGCGCCCGGACCCGTCCGGGAACCATGAGGGCGGAGGCGACCGACGGCGCCGCGCAGGCGCTTACGACGGTCTCTGTCGCGGACGGGGCGGGTGCCGACCCTTACGCGACAAAGACCGCGGACTGGCCGGCCTCCAGCAGGCGGCGCAGGCAGCGGGCGTCGGGCGCCAGCGCGACAACGTGGACCGCGGGCCCGACGAGGGGGAGGACCGTGGCCGTGCCGTCGCCGTCCGCCAGCACCACCGGCCCGGGGGGACCGCCGGTCCGGTCGGGATCGACGACCAGCACCGACCCCGTGCACCGGGCGTCCCCGCCGACCGAGGGGGCGGCCCACGCCGGATGGTCGGAGCCGACGTCCACCTGGTGACGCACCAGCGGCCGGCCGTCGTAGTCCACCGACAGCCGGCTCGACACGGACCCGCCCTCCTCCCCGAACCGGCCCCGCACCAGCTCTTCCCGCCAGACCAGCCTCGCCCCCGCGGCCAGCACCACCTTCGCCCGGACCCGGTGGTCGCACCCGCCGGCGGCCACCGTCGGTTCCGGCAGCCAGCGCAAGGAGCCGCCCTCCCCCACCACCACGTCGACCTCCACCACCGACGGCGACGGCCCCGGCAGCACGACCGCGGCCGCCACCGTCTGCAGCGTCAGCTCGGCCCCCGGCCCGACCACGATCTCGATCCGCAGGACGTCGCCGCCCAGCGGCCCGCCGGCCCCTCCGACCAGGTGCACCAGCGTCCCCGCCGTCGGACGGAGCACGAGCGGCCCCTCCGACCGGAGGCACGCCAGCCGCGACCCACCCCCGCCGTCGGCCTCGACCACCACCCGCCCCCTGGCGATCACGAGCGCCAGGCCGCCGGCCGGGACCCACCCCCGCCGTCGGCCTCGACGACCATCCGACCGCGAGCGATCACGCCGGGTGCCGCCAGGCCGCCAGCTGCGCCCGCACCCAGTCGGCCGCGGCCGACGCCCCCCGGTCCTCCACCAGCGAGCTGAACAGCACCGGCCCGTCGCCCCGCTTGGCCGCTGCGTCCCTCGCCATCACGCCCAGGTCGGCGCCCACCATCGCTGCCAGGTCGGTCTTGTTCACCACCAGCAGGTCGGACGACGTCACCCCCGGACCGCCCTTGCGGGGCACCTTGTCGCCCCCGGCCACGTCGATCACGAAGACCTGCCGGTCGACCAGCCCCCGGCTGAACGTGGCCGTGAGGTTGTCGCCCCCGCTCTCCACCAGCACCAGATCCAACGGCCGGTGGCGGGCCTCGAGGTCCTCCACCGCCTCCAGGTTGGCCGAGATGTCGTCGCGAATCGCGGTGTGGGGGCAGCATCCCGTCTGGACGGCCACGATGCGGTCGTCGGCCAGCACGCCCGCCCGGCGGAGGAACTCGGCGTCCTCCTCGGTGTAGATGTCGTTGGTGACGACGCCCAGCCGCAGTTCGTCGCCGAGCGTGCGGCACAGGGCCGCCACCAGGGCGGTCTTGCCGCTCCCGACCGGACCGCCGATGCCGATGCGCAGGGCCCGGCCGTCGTCAGCCGGCGGGGCATGCGGATCGTGACCATGGTCATGAGGCAAACAGACGCACCTCCCGGAGGGCGTGGACCTCGGCCCCGAGGTCGAGAAGGGGTGACGCGGGGCACGGCAGGTCGTCGAGCGTGACGGCACCCTCACCGGCGGCGAACGCGGCCGCCTCGGCCGCCACCTCGTCGATGGCGCCGGCCAACCCCGCCACCACCGCCGACACCAGGAACGGGTCGAGCCCGAGGAGGCGGACGGCGGCGGTGGCCGGCGTCATCACCGCGTCGTAGGCCGCCCACCGGGCTGCGTCCACCGGCGCCAGCCCGGCCGCGGCCGACACCACCCCGACCGCCAGCGCGTGGTGGGGGGACTCGACCGTCGACCCGGCCACCGCCGGCCAGGCGTGGACGGCCGACCGCAGCAGCTGCCGACCCTGCCGGCGGGACGCGGCCCGGAGCGCAGGCGAGGCCATCCGGGCGTCCGCCTCGGCGTCGAGCACCGCCTCCGGCCACCGCCCGCCGCACGCCACCGCCGCCAGCCCCGCCGCCACCCGTCCCGCCGTCTCGAGGCGGCCGGCCACGAACGCCCGGAGCGACTCCAAATCCGCCACCCTGCCGGACGTCGCCGCCTCCTCCACTCCCCCCGAGTGGGCGTGACCCCCCGACGGGAAGCGTCCGTCGGCCAAGAGCAGCGCGACGAGGACGCTCATTGTCCGCCGGTTTCGATCATCGGCAGCGTGGTGAAATCAGCTGCTTGGCCCGGAATCACGACGCTACCGATGCATGAAACATCAGAAGAGGAAGTAGCGCTGGGCCATGGGCAACTCGGTGGCCGGCTGGGCATCGACGACCTCGCCGTCGATGCGGACGGTGAAGGTGTCCGGCTCCACCGTGATCTCGGGGAGGGCGTCGTTCTCGGCCATGTCGGCCTTGGTCCGCCGGCGCACGTCGGCCACCGCCACCAGCCGCCGACCCAACGCCAGACGGTCGGCCAGCCCGTCCTCGATCGCCGCCGGCGCGACAAACGCCACGCTGGTCGCGGCCGCGGCCCGGGGCGCGGCGCCGAACATCGGGCGGGGAAGCACCGGCTGGGGGGTGGGGATGGACGCGTTGGCGTCGCCCATGGCCGCCCAGGCGATCATCCCCCCCTTGATCACGGCGTGGGGCCGGACCCCGAAGAACGCCGGCTCCCACAACACCAGGTCGGCCAGCTTGCCCACCTCCACCGACCCGATCTCAGCGTCGAGGCCGTGGGCCACCGCCGGGCAGATGGTGTACTTGGCCACGTAGCGCCGGGCCCGGTGGTTGTCGGCCACCGAGTCACCCGTGAGAAACCCTCGACGACGCTTCATCACGTGCGCCGTCTGCCACGTCCGCAGCACGACCTCTCCCACCCGGCCCATGGCCTGCGAGTCCGACCCGATCATCGAGATCGCGCCCATGTCGTGCAGGAAGTCCTCGGCCGCGATCGTCGACGGGCGGATGCGGCTCTCGGCGAAGGCCAGGTCCTCGACCACCGCCGGGTTGAGGTGGTGGCAGACCATGAGCATGTCGAGGTGCTCGTCGATGGTGTTGACGGTGTGGGGCCGGGTCGGGTTGGTCGACGACGGCAGCACGTTGGGCTGCCCGGCCACGGTGATGATGTCGGGCGCGTGCCCGCCTCCCGCCCCCTCGGTGTGGTAGGCGTGGATGCCCCGGCCGGCGATCGCCGCCAGCGTCGACTCCACGAACCCGGCCTCGTTGAGGGTGTCGGTGTGGATGGCCGCCTGCACGCCCGACTCGTCGCACACCCGCAGGCAGGCGTCGATGGCGGCGGGCGTGGTGCCCCAGTCTTCGTGCAGCTTGAACCCGGACGCCCCCGCCCGCAGCTGCTCCCACATCCCCTCGGCGGAGACGGTGTTGCCCTTGCCCAACAGGGCCACGTTCACCGGCCACCCGTCCAGCGCCTCCAGCATGCGGGCCAGGTGCCAGGCCCCGGGGGTGACGGTGGTGGCCTTGGTGCCCTCGGCCGGCCCCGTCCCCCCGCCGATGATCGTCGTGATCCCCCCGCCCAGCGCCTCCTCCAGGATCTGGGGGCAGATGAGGTGGACGTGGCAGTCGATGGCGCCCGCCGTCAGGATGCGCCCGTTCCCGGCGATGACCTCGGTGGACGGGCCGATGACCAGCGCCGGGTCGACGCCGTCCATGGTGTCGCGGTTGCCGGCCTTGCCCAGGCCGACGATGCGCCCGTCGCGGATGCCGACGTCGGCCTTCACCACGCCCCAGTGGTCGAGCACGACCGCCCCGGTGATGACGGTGTCGGCGGCGCCCTCGGCCCGGGTCGCCCGCCCCTGCCCCATCGACTCCCGGATGACCTTGCCCCCGCCGAAAACGGCCTCGTCCCCGCCCGCCGACCGGTCCTCCTCCACCTCGATGAACAGGTCGGTGTCGGCCAGCCGGATGCGGTCGCCGACGGTGGGCCCGAACAGCAGGTTGTAGCGGGCCCTATCCATCGAGGGGCCCTGCGACCTCGCCCCGCAGCCCGGCCACCACCCGCAGGCCGCCGATCGGCACCAGGTCGACCTCCCGCTCGATCCCCGGCTCGAAGCGCACCGCGGTCCCGGCGGCGACGGCCAGGCGCAGCCCCCGGGCCGCGGCCCGGTCGAACGACAACGCCGGGTTCGCCTCCGCGAAGTGGTAGTGCGACCCCACCTGCACCGGCCGGTCGCCCGTGTTGGCCACCACCAGCGTCGTCACCGGCTTCCCGACGTTGATCTCCACCGCCCCGTCCCCCAGCACGACCTCCCCGGGGATCACCGACCGCCCCCCTTCGGCCGGGGCGAACTGGTGACACTTGGCGGCGCCAGGGCGCCGCCGATCGTCACCAGTTGGCGTCGCCGGGTCACGGGATGGGCTGGTGGACGGTCACCAGCTTGGTGCCGTCGGGGAAGGTGGCCTCCACCTGGACCTCGTGGATCATCTCCGGGATGCCCTCCATGACGTCGTCCCGCGTGAGGACGGCCCGGCCGCTCTCCATGAGGTCGGCGACCGATCGTCCGTCGCGGGCGCCCTCCAGGAGGAACGACGTCAGCAGGGCCACCGCCTCCGGGTAGTTCAGCCGCAACCCCCGCCCCCGCCGCTCCCGGGCCAGGCCGGCGGCCACGTGGATGAGCAGCCGCTCCTGTTCGTGCGGGGTGAGGAGCATGACGCGGTCAGCTTGCCGCGACCGCGGCGCCGCCCGCCAAAAGGTCGTCGATGCTCCAGCACAGGTCCCGGAACGTCGTGTCCCGCAACAACGACCGCTCCCGGCCGGGCCCGAAGGGGATCGCCAGCTCCGCCGCCACCCGTCCCGGCCGCGACGACAGCACGTAGACCCGGCTCGACAGGTACACCGCCTCCTCCACGTCGTGGGTGACCATGAGGATGGTGGCGCCGGTGTCGGCCTGCACCTGGACCACGAAGTCGCGCATCGACGCCCGGGTCTGCGAGTCCAAGGCGCCGAACGGCTCGTCGAAGAGCAGCACCGACGGCTCCGTGGCCAGGGCCCGGGCGATGGCCACCCGCTGCTGCATGCCCCCCGACAGCTGCCGCGGCAGCGACCTGGCGAAGTCGGACAGGCCCATCACCGACAGGTACCGGGCCACCCGCTCGGCGATGTCGGCCTTGCGCAGCCCCTTCAGCTCCAGCCCGAAGGCCACGTTCTCCGCCACCGTGCGCCAGGGGTACAGCGAGTAGCCCTGGAAGACCAGCCCCCGGTCGGGCCCGGGCCCGGTGACGTGGTGGCCGTCGACCAGCACCGCCCCGTCGGTGGCCTCGACCAGCCCGGCGGCGATGGCCAGCAGCGTCGACTTCCCGCACCCCGACTCCCCCACCAGCGAGACCAGCTCCCCCTCCTCGACATGAAGGTCGACGTCGACCAGCGCCCGCACGACCGCCCCCTTCCGGCCGACGTAGTCCTTGGTCACCGCGATCATGCGCAGCTTGGGGACGGCGCTCATCGGATCCTCACGACCTGGCCCAGGGGGCGGCCCAGTTGCGCAGGGCCCGGAAGGCGAGGTCCATGGCCACGCCGATCAGGCCGATGACGATGAGGACGGCGAAGATGGTGTCGGTCTGGCGGAAGCGCTGGGCCCGGGCGATGCGGTACCCGAGGCCCTCGGTGGCGGCGATGAGCTCGGCCACCACCACCAGGTTCCAGGTGGCGGCGATGTTCACCCGCATGGCGTCGATCAGCCCCGGCACCGAGAACGGCACGATCACCTTGCGGATGACCTGCCACCGCCCCGCGCCCAGCGTGTAGGAGGCGTTGATCAGCTCGGCCGGCACCCGGCGGGCCACGTCGGCGCTCATGAGGGTGTTGAAGAACACGGTGCCGATCACCAGCAGGGTGATCTTGGGCGCCTCCCCCAGCCCCAGCCAGATCAGCAGCAGGGGGATGAAGGCGGGCGCCGGCATGTAGCGGACGAGGCCGATCATGGGCTCGAACAGGGCCCGTACCGCGGGCCAGGTCCCCATGGCCAGCCCGAGCGGCACCGAGATGAGCACGACCAGGGTGAAGCCGATGGCCACCCGGGTGAGCGTCGCCTGCATATCGCTCCACAGCTCGCCCCCTGACGCCAGCCGGCCCAGGGCCCGGAGCACCGCCGCCGGCGAGGGCAGGTACAGGGGGTCGACGGCGCCCGACGCGCTCAGCGCCGTCCACACCAGGAACGGCAGGCCGATCGAGGCGGCCGCGATCGGCAACCGCAGCCGGTCGGGAATCTCCTCCCGCAACCGGAGCATCCGGACCCGCGACCGGCCCCCCGGCGGCGACGGCGGCGCCGGCATCCCCGGCGCCGGCGCCAGCTCGGCCGGCGGGACTGCGGGCGCGACCGGATTGACCGTCACCGGCGGGTCCACCCCGATCTCGGTCACCGGGTCACCGTCACCCAGCGGCCCCCGCGGCCTTGACGAACGTCGGGTCGAGCAGCCCGGTGAGGTCGGGGGCGGTGTCGATGAGCCCGGTGGCGAGGAGCAGGTCCACGATCTGGCGAGCAACGTAGTCAAGGTGCTTCTGGTCGTTGCCCGGAGCGAAAGCCTCGATGTTGTCGGCGACGGTGAAGATGGTGGTGCCGGCGTCGTAGGCCCGGTAGGCGTCGGCGGTCACGCCCGCCCGCTTGGCCATGATGGCGACGGACTCGTCGGCGTGGGTCCCGATGTAGGCGAGGGTGTCGTACCAGGCGTCGATCAGCTTCTGGACGTCGCCCGGCCGCGACTTCACGAAGGCGGTGTCCATCACCAGGTGGTCGGGGATGGCGCCCGGGTAGTCGGCCGAGCTGAACAGCACCTTGGAGCCCTCCCGCGTGATGGCGGTGTCGGTGAAGGGGGCGAAGGCGCCCACCGCGTCCACCTGGCCGGCGGCGAAGGCGGCCGCGGCGTCGGCCGTCGGCAGCGGCTTGAGGTCGATGTCCCCCGGCTTCATGCCCGCCTGTTGCAGGCCGAGCAGCAGCAGGTAGTGGTCGACGGTGCCCTCCTCGATGGCCACCGTCTTGCCCTTGAGGTCCTCCACCTTGGTGATGCCGGGAGCGACGATGATCTGGTCGTTGCCGGTGGAGTTGTCGTTGACGAGCACGATCGACTGCTTCGAGCCGCCGGACACCGACGAGATGGTGTCGTTGAGGGTCTGGCTGTTCCCGTCGACGTTGCCGGTGGCCAGGGCGGTGAGCGAGTCGAGGTAGCTCTCGAAGTACTTGAGGTCGACGTCGAGGCCGTGCTTGGTGAAGATCCCCGCCTCCTCCGCCACCTGCCACGGGAACCACCCCGGCCAGGCGCTGAAGCCGAGAGACACCTTGCTCAACCCGGCCCCGCCGCCCGCCGACGTGCTCTCGTCGTCACTGCCACCGCAGGCCGCTAGGGCCACCAGGCCCACCACGACCGCCACCGCCGCCAGACGTCTACGCATCGGAAACGCTCCTTTTCACTACTTCGGCTTGGGTCGGGGCAGATGGCCGTGGTTGACGAGGGTCCCCAGCACGTCGCAGATCATCCGGGTGCCGAGCAGGGACGTGATCTCGGCGCTGTCGTACGGCGGGGAGCACTCCACGATCTCGATCCCCGCCAGGCCCCGGGCCGCGACCCCCTTGACCAGCTTCAACGCCTCCCGGGGGAGGAAGCCGCCCGGCTCCGGCCAGCCCGTCCCGGGGACGAAGGCGGCGTCGAGGCAGTCGACGTCGAACGACAGCCACACCGCCTCGGCCCCGTCCCACGCCACTTCGAGGGCGTGCTCGATGGCGGCGTCGAGGCCCATGTCGACGCAGTCGTTGACGGTCATGATCGTCGTCTCCCGCTCCCGGCAGACCTTCACCCCGGGCCGGGGCGCCTGCCACCCGCCGATGCCGATCTGGACCAGGTTCTTGGCCGGCACGTTGGGGATGTCGGTGGCGTGGAACCACGGAGTGGTGTGCATGCGCTCGTCGAGGTCGGTCTCCTGGGTGTCGACGTGGCGGTCGAAATGGATGATCCCCAGGTTGCCGCCGCCCAGGTGGGGCGCCACCGCCCGCACCGTGGGGTAGCCGATGGAGTGGTCGCCGCCGAGCACCACCGGGAACGCCCCGCTGGCGTAGACGTGGGACACCGCCTTGGTGATCTGGTCGAACGACTTCTCGATGTTGCCGGGGATGGTGAAGATGTCGCCCAGGTCGCACATGGTGATCGACTCCCGCAGGTCGACCCCCAGCTCGAACGAGTAGGGCCCGTACAACGTGGAGATGGCCCGCATGCCCCGGGGGCCGAAGCGGGTGCCGGGCCGGTAGGTGGTGCCCGAGTCGTGGGGGGCGCCCACGATGGCCACGTCGTACTGGCCGCACGTGCGCACGTCCTCCACGTAGGGGGCCTTGAGGAAGGTGGTGATGCCGGCGTAGTGGGGCAGCTCGCCCCGGCTGAAGGTGGGGATGGTCTTGTCGACGATGGAGTCGGCGCCGGTGAGGCCCATCTCCAGGCCCCGGGCGATCTCCCGCCGCCAGCCGTCCAGAGGGATGAGGGCTTCCATCTCCAGGGCCCGCTTGGCCTCCGGTCCGTGCCGGTCGTGGACTGCCACCTGGTGCCTGCTCCTCTCTGGCGACCGCCCGGCAACGGAAAAGCCCGGTCGATCGATGTGATCTCCCGGGCTTTTGTCCCTCCGTGGACGGCCCGCAGGCCGCCTGCACCTCTCGGACCAGACCCCCCCAATCCGTGCGGCAGGGGGCGGAACCCTAGGTGCTGTTCAGTTGTGACTCGGAACGTACGCCCGCTTGGTTTCGATCGTGTTTCCGTCGAACGACACGGTCGTTACTTCGCCCCCCGCGACCATCAGCGCGCGCCCGAGAGTGGCAACTAGCGTTTCCGACGCGTGCGGCCCGTCCTCTTCCACGTCGATTCCTGGGCCGGCTCGGTCGGAGTTCCCACCCACGCCTTCTTCGTCGCCCTCGGGTTGCTCACCGCCGGTGCCGTGTTCCTGGTGGAGGGCCGACGGCGGGGCCGGCTCGACGAGGCCATGGGGTGGATCGTGGCCGGCACGCTCCTCGGCGGCGCCATCGGGGCCCGCCTCAGCACCCTGTGGGCCTACGTCGACTCCGCCGCCGACCCGAGCGTCATGGGGGCCCTGGCCGACGGGGGCAAGAGCATCCTCGGCGGGCTGTCGGGCGCCTACGTGGGCGCCCTCGTCGCCAAGCGCATCCTGGGCTACCGGCGGTCGACGGGCGACCTGTTTGCCCCCGCCGTCGCCCTGGGCATGGCCGTGGGGCGGGTCGGCTGCTTCCTCACCGAGCAGGTGGGCACACCGACGTCGATGCCCTGGGGCATCCACCTCAGCCCGGAGGCGGCGGCCCGCATCCCCCACTGCCCGTGGTGCCTGACTGGCGTGGCCATGCACCCGTCGATGCTCTACGAGATCGCCTTCCACCTGGTCGCGTTCGCGGTCGTCCTCCGCCTGCGAGGCCGGCTCCGGACGGAGGGCGACGTCTTCAAGCTCTACCTGCTGGGTTACGCCCTCTTCCGGTTCTGGGTCGAGTTCGTGCGGGGAAGCCCCGAGGTGGTGGCCGGCCTCACCCGCCCCCAGCTGTTCCTGATCCCGTCGTCGTTGCTGCTGGTGGCCTATTTCGCCCGCGCCGCCCGCCGGCCGGCGCCATCGCCGACCCTGACGCCGGTGACCGAGCCGTGAAAGAGGTCGCTCGGGTCGTCCAACTCGGCCTCGGGCTGCTCATCTTCCCGCTGCTGGTGGCGGGGAGCCTGGCCGGCACGGTCTACGGCTCGCGCCGGAACCTGCCCCTCGACGAGCGCCGGCGGGTGGCGAGGAACGTCTTCCTGATCGCCCTGATCGTCGCCTTGGCCGGCGAACTCGTCATCTGGGGCGCCTGCGTGGCGAGCCTGTCGGGCTAAGGACATGGACCTCGTCAGCGGCATCCTCGGGATCGTCCTGTTCCTGGCCACGCCGGCGATCGTCGTCGGTGGGGTGGCGGCCCTCATCGGCAAGGCGGCCGGAGCCAGGCCCGTCCGGGTCTTCTGGATAGCCTTCGTCATCACCGTCGCCCTCGAGATCATCCTCATCGGCCTGTGCTTCGCCGCCCTGAGCGACGTCGGCTAGGTGGCCATGCGAGGCATGCCCCTGCGGGGCGACCGGATCCTGCGCTATGTCACCGCCTTTTGCCCGACGTGCCACGCCGAGCGGCCCGATCGCCCCCTGGCCGAGGTGGCCCGCCTGGGCGGCTACCTGTCGGAGGCCGAGGGGCGGGTGTGGCTGGTGCGGGGCTGCCCCACCCACGGCCGCATCGTCACGCTCTACGACGAGTCGCCCGAGATCCTCGCCTACCTCGAGCAGTGGACGGCACCCACCAAGGCCCACCGGCCCGACTCTCCGGGCAACTACGACCCCATCCCGGCGGCCTACCTGCGGGGTCTGGGCGAGCTGCAGACCCAGCACACGTGCACCCTGCTGGAGGACATCGCCGAGAAGTGCAACCTCCGCTGCCCCACGTGCTTCACCGACTCGAGCCCCGACCGGAGCGGCCTGGTCCCGGTGGCCGACGTGGTGGCCAACGTCGACCAGCGCCTGGCCCGGGAGAACGGCGCCCTCGACGTGGTCATGGTCAGCGGAGGCGAGCCGACGGTGCACCCCGACCTGGTCGGGATCCTCGACCGCATCCTCGAGCGCGACGTCACCCGCATCCTGGTCAACACCAACGGCATGCGCCTGGCCCACGACGACGCCCTCCTCGCCGCCCTCGCCCAGCGCCGCGACCGGGTCGAGATCTACCTCCAGTTCGACGGCTTCCGGGCCGCCACCCACCGCCACCACCGGGGGGCCGACCTGGGGGCGATCAAGCAGAAGGTCGTCGAGCGCCTGACCGAGGCCGAGATCTTCACCACCCTCACCATGACCGCCGCCCTGGGGGTGAACGACGACGAGATCGGCGACGTGATCAACCTCGCCCTCGACACCCCGTACGTGGGCGGGGTGAGCATCCAGCCCCAGTTCGGCTCGGGCCGGTCGGGCGCCATCGACCCCCTCGACCGCCTCACCCACACCGGGGTCCTGGCCCGCATGGGGCCCCAGACGGGCGGCCGCTTCGGCTGGCGGGACATGACCGCCCTGCCCTGCTCCCATCCCCACTGCTGCAGCATCGGCTACGCCATCCGCACCGACGCCGGCGAGTGGAAGTCGCTGGTGGGCATGATCGGCCACGAGGAGCTGAAGGCCAACCTCGACCTGGTGAGCAACCACATCGCCGACAAGGAGCTCCCCGCCCGCCTGCGGGCCCTGTTGAAGGACTCGCTGCTGGGCCTGCTCAGCGACCAGGCCTCCCTCACCCACCCGAGCGTGCCCCAGCTCCTGCGCAACGTCTGCGACCACTGCGACCTGGGCGTCGGCACCCTGGCCCGCATCGCCACCCGCCCCGGAGCCGAGGGCCGCCGCCGCATCCGGGAGCTGCTGGCCCACCGGGTCAAGCGGATCGTCGTCAAGCCGTTCATGGACCTCGACACCATGCTCGAGGAGCGGCTGCAGCAGTGCTGCGTCCACGTCGGGTCCCGGGGCGACGACGACAACGGCGACGGCCACAACGGAGACGGCGGCGGCCACCAGTGCGCCCCCTTCTGCGCCATGCAGGCGTGGCCGGAGCTGGGCCGCACCCGCCTGTCGGCCCGGGCCGCGGCCACCGGCGAGCAGGCGGTCGGGATCGTACGCCACCCGTCGCCGGCCGCCCGGTGACCGACCCCCGCATCCCCGAGGCCCTCACCGGCGGCCCCCAGCCGGTCCGGGATCCCCTGCACTGGTGCGTGTTCGCCACCGTCAGCCTGCTGACCTGGGCCCTGGGGCCGGCGGTGCTCCTCCTCTTCTCCGGCGCCGGCCTGATCGCCTACGGCCGGGCCTGGTCCCGGGGCCGGCGCCACAGCCGATGCCTGCTCCGCGACACCCGCCTGGTGCTCCTCTACCTCGGCCTGATCGCCGTCGTCGCCGCCACCGCCACCCTCCGCGGCTGGTGACACCGGCCCGTCAGCAACGGGCCACCTAGGAGCAAGAAACCCGACAGGGAATGGTCACCCCGCGTAAACGTCTACTTCACGGGCGGGCAATGGCGTCTCCGTATGGTCGGCGGAAATCAGCTGTGAAACCAATTCGTCCAGACACAGAGGAGCTCATGGGAAAGCCCCGTTCGGCCCACACGCGGTCGGCCCAGAAGCGATCGGTACCGAAGACTCTCATCGCCAGCGTGGCGGTTTTCGGCCTGCTGTTGGCCGCATGCGGCAGCAGCAACGACGACACCGCCGGCACCGGCGCCACCACGCCCGCCTCGCAGAGCGTGAAGGTCGGCGTCATCCAGTCCCTGAGCGGCACCATGTCGATCAGCGAGGTCGCGGTCAAGGACGCCGAGATCCTGGCCATCAACGAGATCAACGCCGCCGGAGGAGTGCTCGGCAAGCAGCTCGACCCCATCGTCGAGGACGGTGAGTCCAAGCCCGAGGTCTTCGCCACCAAGGTCGACAAGCTGCTGAACAGCGACAACGTGGCCGTCGTCTTCGGCGGCTGGACCTCGTCGAGCCGCAAGGCCATGAAGCCGGTGGTCGAAGGGGCCAAGGGCCTGCTCTTCTACCCGGTGCAGTACGAGGGCCTGGAAGTGTCGCCCAACATCTTCTACACCGGCGCCACCACCAACCAGCAGATCATCCCCGGCCTCGACTACCTCAAGGAGAAGGGCCTGACCAAGATCTACCTGGTCGGCTCCGACTACGTCTTCCCCCGCACCGCCAACAAGGAGATCAAGGCCTACGCCGCGGCCAACGGCCTCGAGATCCTGGGTGAGGACTACGTCCCCCTGAGCAGCGGCGCCGACGCCCAGAGCCTGGTCCAGAAGGTGCTCGACGCCAAGCCCCAGGCCGTGTTCAACACCCTCAACGGCGACGCCAACGTGGCCTTCTTCAAGGAGCTCAAGGCCAAGGGCAACACGCCCGAGCAGATCCAGACCATCTCGGTGTCCATCGCCGAGGAGGAGACGGCCGGCGTCGGCGTCGACAACCTCGTCGGCCACCTGGTGGCGTGGAACTACTACGAGACCACCAGCAACCCGGCCAACACCAAGTTCGTGGCCGCCTACAAGGCCGCGTACGGGGCGTCGAAGCACACCGACGACCCCATCGAGGCCGGCTACAACTCGGTCTACATCTGGAAGGCGGCGGTCGAGAAGGCCGGCACCTTCGACGTGCCCGCCGTCATCAAGGCGGCCGGGGGCCTCGCCCTCGACACGCCTGAGGGCACGCTGACCGTCCACCCGACGAACCACCACGTCTTCAAGACGGCCCGGATCGGCATGGTCAACAGCTCCGGCCTCATCGACGAGGTCTGGAACTCGGGCTCGCCCATCGCGCCCGACCCCTGCCTCGACACCTACGCCTGGGCGGCGACGGCGGGACTGGCGGCCGGTGAGGCCCGCGCCGAATGCGACGCGGCCAAGGCGGCTGGCTAGCGGGATGAGGACGGTCGCCGCCCGGGACCCCCAGCCCCCGGGCGGCGACCCCCTCATGCCATCCCTCGGCCGGAGCCAAATGAAGCGGAGCGACACATGGACACCTTCCTGAGCAACCTCTACATCGGGATCACTCTGGCCTCGCTCTTCCTGCTGGTCGGGCTGGGACTCACCTTCACGTTCGGCCAGATGGGCGTCATCAACATGGCCCACGGCGAATTCATCATGGCCGGGGCCTACGTGCCCTTCGTGCTCCAGACCACCCTGTTCGAGGGGGCCAAGGGGACGGCCGTCATCGTCGCCCTGCCCGTCGCCTTCGTCGTCGCCGGCCTCATGGGGGTGGTCCTCGAGCGGGTCCTGCTGCGGCGGATGTCGGGCCGGCCCCTCGACACCCTCCTCGTCACCTTCGGCGTCAGCCTCATCCTCCAGCAGCTGGCCAAGGACCTGTTCTCGGCCAACAACAAGGAGGTCAGCACCCCGACGTTCCTCCGGGGCAAGACCGATCTCTTCGGCGTGAGCATGACCCACACCCGGTTGTTCCTCTTCGCCGTCGTCCTGGTGTCGATGGGCCTGGTGGCTGTCTTCCTGAGCAAGCTGGCCGCCGGCCGGCGCATGCGGGCCGTCATGCAGAACCGCGACCTGGCCGCGGTCAGCGGCCTGCCCGTCTCCCGGGTCGACGCCACCACCTTCTTCCTCGGCTCCGGCCTGGCCGGTGTGGCCGGCGTGGCCGTGTCCCTGATCGGCCCGGTCGGGCCCGGCACCGGCACCGCCTACATCCTCTCCGCCTTCCTGGTCGTCATCGTCGGCGGCGTCGGCAGCCTCAAGGGGGCCGTGCTGGCCGCCCTCGCCCTCGGCATCCTCAATTCCTACGTGGAGTTCTCCACGTCGTCCACCCTGGCCCGGGCCGCCGTGTTCGCCTTCGTGATCCTCTTCCTGCAGTGGCGACCCAACGGGATCGTCTCCTTCCGCACCCGCGGGCTGACGGCATGACCGACGTGACCGTCGTCCCCCCGGTCTCCGAGCAGCCTCTCGGGCAGAGCGACCCCGCGGTCAAGGCACCCCGCCGCACCCCGCTGTCGATGCTGCTACCGGCGTCGTCCAACCCGTGGACGGGTCGGCTCGCCTTCGTCGCCTTCGCGGTCGTCCTGCTGGCCGTCCCCAGCTTCATGGGCAACCCCACCGACGTCCGCCAGTGGGCGGAGTGGCTCTGCTACGCCATGATCGCCGTCGGCCTCGACATCGCCTGGGGCTACGGCGGCATGCTCTGCCTGGGCCAGGGCCTGTTCTTCGGCCTGGGCGCCTACGCCATGGGCATGCATCTCTCGCTGGAGCAGGTGCCCAAGGGCTCGCTGCCCTCGTTCATGAGCCTCTACAGCGACTACAAGGAGCTGCCGCTCCTGTGGCGGCCGTTCCAGAGCTTCTGGTTCACCGCCTTCGCCGCCGTCATCGTGCCCATGATCGTGGCCGGCCTGCTCGGCCTGCTCGTGTTCAAGCGCCGCATCCGGGGCCCGTTCTTCGCCATCCTCACCCAGGCCACGGCGGTGATCTTCGCCCTCGTCCTGATCAGCAACCTCAAGCTCACGTCCGGGTTCAACGGGCTCACCGGCTTCACCAAGATCTTCGGTCGCAACAAGTACCAGCCGTCGACCAACACCTGGCTGTACATGGTGTCGGCCATCGGCCTGCTGGTCGTGCTGGCGATTGCCATGAAGGTCGTGCGCAGCCGGTACGGGAAGCTGCTGCAGGCCACGCGCGACAGCGAGGACCGGGTCCGGTTCCTCGGCTACGACCCCGCGATCGTCAAGGCCATCGGGTTCATGATCGCGGCGGGCATGGCCGGGCTGGCCGGCGCCATCGCCGCCCCCGTGTTCGGCATCGTCTCCCCCGGCCAGTTCGACTACGTGCCCTCGATCCTCATGATCTGCTGGGTCGCGGTGGGGGGCCGGGGCACGCTCTGGGGAGCCGTCCTGGGGGCACTGGTCGTGAACTGGGCCCGGGTGAAGGTGAGCGCCGAGCGACCCGACGACTGGCTGTACCTGCAGGGCCTGCTCTTCGTGGTGGTGCTGGCCTTCGCCCCCGGCGGGATCGCCGGCATCGTGAAGCAGAGGTTCCAGGGGCTGCTGGCCGTGATCGAACGCCGACGCCACAAGACGCCGGGCGACGTTGCCCTGATCGATGCTGGAGGAACGGTATGACCAACGTCCTGGAAGTCCGCGGCCTGGCCGTGGAGTTCGACGGCTTCAAGGCGCTCGACGGGGTCGACTTCAGCGTCGCCGAGGGCGAGCTGCGCTTCCTGATCGGACCCAACGGGGCGGGCAAGACCACCCTCGTCGACTGCATCACCGGGCTGACCAAGCCCACCGCCGGCGACGTCCTCTTCGAGGGCAGGTCGATGAACGGGCTGGCCGAGCACCGCCGGGTCAAGCTCGGCATCGGCCGCAGCTTCCAGGCGCCCACCGTGTTCGACACCCTGACGGTGTTGGAGAACCTCGACCTGGCCGAGACGTTCCGCACCCCGATGGCACGGCTGTTCCTCCGGCGCCGGGGCACGAGCCCAGGGGTGGGAGCCACCCTCGAGCGGGTCGGTCTGACCGGGGTGGCCGACCGGCCCGCGGGCGCCCTCAGCCACGGCCAGAAGCAGTACCTGGAGATCGGGATGCTCCTGGTCCAGAAGCCGAAGCTGCTGCTGCTCGACGAACCGGTGGCGGGCATGAGCCCGGAGGAGCGCCTCGACACCGGAGCCCTTCTCCACGAGCTGGCCGGCGACCACACGGTGGTGGTCATCGAGCACGACATGGCGTTCCTCCGCCGCTTCGCCCACACCGTCACCGTCCTCCACGAAGGAAAGGTGATCTCCGAGGGCTCGGTCGAGAAGGTCCAGTCCGACCCCATCGTGCGGGAGGTCTACCTCGGGCGCTCGCGCGACGAGCGCTCGGGCAAGGTGTTGGAGGAGGCCACGGCCGGCGGGCGGAGAGGCAGGGGCTGATGCACCTCGAGGTCGACGACGTCCGTATCGCCTACGGGCGCACCGAGGTCGTCTTCGGGGTGTCGCTCGACGTTCCCGAGGGCAGTTTCACCTGCCTCATGGGCCGCAACGGGGTGGGCAAGACCACCCTGCTCAACGGCATCATGGGCATGCTGCCGCTCAAGGCCGGCCGCATCCGCCTCGACGGCCGGGACATCACCCGAATGGCCTCTCCGGCCCGAGCCCGGGCGGGCATCGGCTACGTGCCCCAGGGCCACCAGGTGTTCCCCCACCTCACGGCGATGGAGAACCTGCGGGTGGTGCTCGAGCGCGACCGCCGGGGCGATCCCAAGGCGATCGACGATGCCCTCGACGTCTTCCCCCGGCTGCGGGCCCTGCTCGACCGTCCCGCCGGCCTCCTCTCGGGCGGGCAGGCGCAGCAGCTCGCCATCGCCCGGGCGCTGGTGACGCGGCCGAAGCTGCTCCTGCTCGACGAGCCCACCGAGGGCATCCAGCCGTCGATCATCCTCGAGATCGAAGACGCCATCGCCGAGCTCCACCGCTCGACCGGCATGACGATCCTGCTGGTGGAGCAGTACGTCGAGTTCGCCCTCCGCCTGGCCGAGCACTACGCGGTCATGGACGGCGGCCTCATCGCCCATCGGGGCGACACCGCCGGCGTCGAGCTCTCCTCGTTCTCCGACCTGCTGGCGGTGTAGCCCTCAGGTGGGTCAGGCGCTGACCCGCACCGTCACCTGGTGGTGGCCGGTGGCGCCGTCGGGGAAGGGCGAGTGCTTGGTCGCGGTCTGCACCTCGCCGTCGCCGGTGGTGGCCCGGACGGAGAGGTCGTGCTCGCCCGGCGTCGCCGACCACGGCCACGTCCACTGGCGCCAGGCGTCGTCGCCCAGGGTCGGGCCGAGGTCGGCCTCCTGCCACGGGCCGTCGTCGACGCTCACCTCCACCCGGCTGATGCCCCGGTGGGGCGCCCACGCCACCCCGGCGACCGTGCGGGGCCCGGCCGCCACCCGGCTGAAATCGCGGGGGACGTCGATGCGCGACTCGACCTTGACCGGACCGTTGCGGGCCCAGTTGCGCTGCACCCAGTAGGCGTCGAAGGCCTCGAAGGTGGTGAGCTCGATCTCCTTCAGCCACTTGGTGGCGGAGACGTAGCCGTAGAGACCGGGCACCACCAGGCGGGCGGGGAAGCCGTGGGCCGCGGGCAGGGGCTCGTCGTTCATGCCCACCGCCACCAGGGCGTCGCGGCCGTCGGTGGCCACGCCCACCGGGAAGCCGACGGTGAAGCCGTCGACCGACCGCCCGACGAGCTGGGTCGCCCCCGGCTGGACCCCGGCCCGGGCCAGGAGGTCGGCCAGGCGCACGCCCAGCCACTTGGCCGTGCCCACCAGCGAGCCCCCGACCTGGTTGGACACGCACGACAGGGTCACGTGGCGCTCCACCAGGGGCAGGGCGAGGAGGTCGTCGTAGGTGAGCTCGAAGGGGGCGTCGACCATGCCCGTCACCTGGAGGCGCCAGCTGCCGACGTCGACCGACGGGGTGATCAGGGCCTCGTCGATGCGGTAGAAGCTGCGGTTGGGGGTGACGAGGGGGCTGAGGCCCTCCACCTCGGCGAAGCCAGTCGATGCCGACCCCACGGTCGCGGGCGGGCCGGCCGCGGCGGGCAGGACCACCGACGCCTGGGGGTTGGACCGGCCCATGGCCCGGCGCAGCCCGGCCGCCCCGCCGAGCAGGACGGCGGCGCCACCGCCGGCGATCGAGCCCGCCACCAGGAACCGGCGCCGGCTGACGGCGAGCTCTCCCGGCCAGGCGGTCGGCCCTGCGGGCCCGGCCTCGGCGACGGCCGCGTCGGGGGCGACGGCCTCCACCCCGTCGGTCGCGGCGGCGCGCAGCAGCACCCGGAGGGTGACGGCGCCCACCACTGCGGCCACGGTGGCGCTGGCCAGCGTCGCCCCGACGGAGACGTGGTCGAGCGACGCCGCGCCCACCACCGCCAACAGCCCGAAGCCGGCGAAGGCGGCGTCGCCCACCCGGGGCCGACGGCGGGCGGCGACGCCCACCCGGGTGCCGATGGCGACGGCCAACACGACGATCACCGCCAGCAGCAGCGGCTTGTCGGCGGTGCCCACGCTCTCGGTGGCCCCCCGGCTGAGGAAGCCCGGCGTGTGCCGGATGACGGCCTGGCCCACGACGGCCACCAGCGACGGCACCGGCCCGGACACGGCGTCGGCGAGGCTGGTGGCGGCGAGGGCCACCGAGGCCGCCAACCCGCCCGCCAGCGCCGCCCGGCGGGCGCCCGCGGTCGACGGAAAGGCCGGCGGGCGCGTCTCGACCTTCATGCGAGAGATGGTCCCGGCGACACCGTCATCCGTTACAGCGTCCCACCGCCGGACGGATGCGCGGCCCGCGCCGAGCGTGTTGGTCTAACCTGGCCCGATGCTTCAGGGTGTCAGGAGAAGCGTGGTCGGCTCGGTCGCCGGGCTGGCGGCGACGATGGCCGCCCTGGTCGTCCTCGCCCTGCCGGCCGGGGCCCAGGTCGCCATCGGGGGTTCGAGCGTCGGCACGGCCGATTCCGGGGGGGCCGGCGGCGGCAGCTCCAACGTGGTCGCGGCCCCAATTGCCGTCTCCGGGAGCTCGGGCACGTCGTCCGCGTCCTCCACCGCCACCAACACCGGCGACACGGGCGACGCCACGTCGATCGCCATCTCCAACCCCTTCGCCGCGTCCGGCGTCTCGGGCGGCGCGGGCGACAGCGGCGTCACCGCCTCCAGCCCCAGCGCCACCAACACCGCCCCGTTGGGCTCGGCCGTGGTCAGCGCCAACTCACCCGCCGCGGCCCCCGTCGCCGGCAACCAGTCCAGCAGCAACGAGGTGGCCACCGAGAGCATGGCCTCCAGCCCGGCCCCGGCCGCCGCCGCCGACGGTCTGGCCGCGGCCGACGCCGCCTTGGCCACCGCCGCCGACCTGGGCCAGCCGCCCGCCTTCGAGCCGCCCCCGCCGCCGAGCGTCGACCTGGTCCTGCCTCCCAGCGTCCTCGACGAGTCGCTGGCCAACTTCGGCAACACCCTGGTCAACGACTACAGCGACGCCGGCGCCACCAACCTGCTGGTGCTCGTGCTCGGGTTCCTCCTGGCGGGCAAGATCGCCCGGGAGTACTTCCGCCTCCACCACTACTGGGACCTGCTGCCCCAGACCCGGTAGTCGCCAGGTCGGCGGTCAGCCCGCCGGCGGGACGGGGACGAGGTCGACGCTGCGGACCTCGGGGTGGAAGTTGAGGCTGGCGCACGGACGTTCGTCGGAGAACCCGGACCCGTCAGCACCGAGCCCCCTCGTGACCGTCCAGCCGTCGAGCCCGGCCCGGCCGAGCTCCTCCCGGACGATGGCCTCCGCCGCCACCACGCCCACGCATTCCTGACCGAGGAACCGGGACAGGACCGCGTCGCGGAAGGCGAAGAACCTGGTCTGGTCGACGACTGCGTCGTCGGGGTCGGGCCGGGCACCGGCGGGCGACGTGTCGGGTGGGTTCACCCGGTCGGGGGTGGGGGGTGCGGGCGCCGACGCTGCGACCAGGCCCAGGTCGAGGCACACATCCCGTCCCGCAGCTTCGGGGAACACGCCGACCACGCCCGACTCGAGCAGGCACGCCCGCAACGAGGGCGGGGGCGTGATCCCGAGGAAGCCCTTCTCCCACAGGCTGGCGCACGCCGCCACCGGGCCCTCGGCGTCGACGCCCACCACTGCCGTCTTGGCCGTGAGGTCGGCCGCGGCGAAGCAGGCCACGTTCTGGGGCTTCGGGGACGGGCGAATGACCAGGGCGTAGGCGGTCACCGCGACCGACATGCTGACCAGTCCCGCCACCACCGCCAGGCGGGGCACCCGCCGGCGGCGGCCGGGGACAGGGGCAGCCGAAACGGGCGCCGGACGGCGTCGGCCTCGCAGTGACACAGACGGTGGGGTGGCGACGATGTGTTGGAACTGGGTTTGGGCCAGGTCGGTCCAGACCAGGTCGTCGAGCCGGCCCGCCGGCACCGGGTTGCAGGTCCGTAGCCGCTCCAGGACGTCGCGGCCACGCTCAGTAGTCATCAGGCGCCTTCCCGTGTTGCTCAGGGGGTTCTGAACGCGTTCCGTGTCCGGACCGGGGCTGACCTTTCGCAATTTCCTTGGCCAGCCGCCCCCGAGCCCGGTGCAGGCGTACCGCCACCGTCGCCTCGGAACACCCCACCACCAGCCCGATCTGGCGGTGCGACAGCTCTTCCCACACCGCCAGCCGGAGGATCTCCTGGTCGGCCGACCGCAGCCGGGCCAGCGCCGACAGCACCGTCCGGCGCTCGTCGTCGAAGAGAACATTGGCGTCGACGTCGAGGTCCGGGAGCCACTCCCGGGCGATACGGGAGGACAGCTCGGCCCGGCGCAGGTTGCCCCGGCGCTGGTTGGCGAGCACCCGGCGGGCCACGCCGTACAGCCAGGGCAGGGTGTCGGAACCGGTCGGGACGTCGGCCAGCCGGCGCCAGGCGACGAGGAACGTCTCCGACACCGCGTCCTGGGCCAGGTCGCCGTCGGGCAGGCGGCGGCGGGCATAGGCGGAGACGGCGCCGTAGTGCGCCTCATAGATCCGGCGGAACCGGTCGGCCTCCTCGTCCATCGGTCAGCTTTCTAGACCGCGAACTGCGTGCGGGTGAACGCGGAAGCGGCCGGCTTGGGGGCCGGCCGCTTCACGTTCCCCATGGACGCGGCCGCTGGGGAAGCCGCGTCCGTAGGAGACCTAGGCCATGTAGAGAGAGGAGATGCGGTTGTCCCATCCGGAGCTCAGGTACGGCACGCCCGACCACGCCGACCCTGGCCCCGGGTAGAAGGCGCCCACGCCGTTGGTGTGCTCGGCGAGGTAGGTGTAACAGGCGCCGACGATGTACGACGACAGCTGGTCGTTGAACCCGTAATCGGTGAGGTTCTGCCAGTAGCCGCGGTCGAAGAACAGGAGTTGGCGGCCGCCGTAGTAGCTGTGCTCGAACAGGCGCAGGGGGGACGAGCACGAGTAGCCGGCGGCCGCGTACTGCGGCATCACCTCCGTGGCCCGAGCCTCGGCCTGGTCGAGCGTGCGGAAGCACTCCACGATCTGGGCCTGACGGAGGACGATGCACGCCTGGGCCTGCTCCCAGTTCTTGGCCAGGTCGATCCGATGACCCTCGAACCCCGCCGCCGCCGGCGTGCTGGCCGGCGTGGGGACGGTTGGCCGGTCCGGCCTCGCGTCACGCGTGGTCTGGGCCCCCGCGGGCGCGACGAAGGAGAGAAAGCAGGCCGTGGCGACCGCACATGTGCGCCACCCCCAGCTACCCCTCCGCATTGCCCCCACCCCCCCCGCTCTCCAGCAGGCCCGCCCCTGAAGATGGACGCGGCCGTCAAGGGATTCAGTGTCCGGGAGAGGCGGAACCTTTCACCCGATCTTCCGCCTCCGAGGCGCCTACCTCAGCGCGTCGTTCGCTAGGGGACCGGGCACGACGTCGAGCGAGGGTTGGTGTCGGCCTCCATACCGTGGCGGGCGGTGATGTCCTGGAACTGGCCGACCCAGCTCACCGGGTTTCCGTTGTCGTCGCGCAGGAACGTGAGGTTGGCGATCGCCCACACCACCGAGCCGTTGGGGCGGACGAACCGCTTTTCGGTCTGCCACGTGCTGATCTCCCCCCGCAGGATGCGCCAGGCGGCGTCGACATCGCGCTGACGGTCGTCGGGATGGGTGAACTCCTGGTCCCGGCGGCCGAGGAGCTGGGCCTCGGAGCGGCCGAGCAGGGCGCAGAGGGCGCGGTTGACCCGCACGTACTCGCCGTCGGTGTTGAACAACGCCATCCCGACCGGCGCCGCGTCGAAGGCGACGTCGAAGTAGCGCTGGGCCTCGGTGGCGACCCGGTCGCGATTGAACTCGAGCAGGAGGCAGGTGGCGCCGCCCGCGCCGTCGGGGACGCGGCCGGCGCTGACCTCGAGGGTCAGGGGCACGCCGTTGTCGCGCTGGCACGAGAGGTGGCCATGGAAGGCATCGACCCCGAGACCCCCCAGCCAGTCGCTGAACCCCCGAACCGTGCCGACGGCCGCGGCCATGGCCTCGGCCGATCCGGTGCGCGTCGTGGCGCACATCGCCCGGGCCAGCCGGTTGGCGTCGACCAGCCGTCCCTCGGCATCGACCTGCAACGCCGGCTCCGGCAGCCGCTCGAGGGGTCCGTCGCGATAGTGGGACGTGGTCGGGGACGTGGTCGGCGGCTCCGCCGCACCTCGCTGAGTGGCGGCGGGAACCGGATGACCAGGAGCACACCGCTCGACGAGCACGGCTGCGGCCTGGTCGAAGGCGCGCTCGATGTCGCACAGGAGGTCCGGGGCCCGGTCCAGCCTCCCCTTGACGCTGTCCTCCTCCAACTCGGCCAGGAGGGCAGTTACGTGCAGGGCACCGACATTTCCCGACGAGCCCCGCAACCGGTGGGCGGCCTGGCGCACGGCCGCGGCGTCGCCGTCGGCCACCAGGGCGCGGAGCGCGACCAGGTGCCCGGGAGTGCCGTCGAGGAAGCTGACGACGATCCGTGTCAGCAGCCCCCCGTCGGGATCGATCTCGCGCAGCTCCTCGAGCAGGTCGTCGTCAAGGAGGTTGTCCAGGGCCGGCGCCTCTCCCGCCGCGGGGGCGAGGGGCGGGATCTCCGGCCCGGCCCGGCCCGCGATCCAGTGGGCGAGGGCCGCGCCCACGTCACCGGGACGGACGGGCTTGGACAGGAAGGCGTCCATCCCTGCGGCCAGACAGCGTTCACGGTCGGCGTCACTGGCGCCGGCGGTCATGGCGATGACAGGCGTGCGCCGACCCGGGCCCTGGCGGCGCCGGATCTCCGCGGTAGCGGTGAAACCGTCCATCTCCGGCATCTGGCAGTCCATCAGGATGGCGTCGTAGTCGGCCCGATCAATGGCGGCCAGGGCCTCGTAGCCATTGGCCGCGACCTCGGCCCGGTAGCCCAGGAGGCGGAGGATGCCCAGGGCGACGAGCTGGTTGTTGGCGTTGTCGTCCACCACCAGGACGTGCCCGGCCGAGCCGGGCGGCGGTGCGGACACCGGCACGGCCAACTCTGTCGGGTTGGCACCAGGAGCCGCGAGGGCGGCCGCCAGCTGCGACAACCGCACCGGCTTGGTGAGGCAGGCCTCGATACCCGCCCGGCGTGACTCGGCCGCCCCGATGCCGGCGGCCGACGTCAGCATCACCAGACGGACGCCCGTCAGGCCGGGGTCGGAGGAGATGCGCCGGCTGAGCTCGAAGCCATCCATACCCGGCATGTACCCGTCGACCAGGACGACGTCGGGGAGACGTCGGTCACCCGCCGCCGCCCGCAGGCGGGCCAGGGCGCTCGGGCCGTCCGGCGCGAGGTCGCAGGCCAGCCCCCAGGCCCGGAGTCGGGCGGCGAGGACCTCGCGGTTGGTCTCGTTGTCGTCCACGACCAGCACCCGAAGCCCAGGGGCGGGATGGGCCGGCAACCGCCCGGCGGCGACCGTCCCCGCCCGGCGCTCGAGGGGAAGGGTGAACCGGAAGGTGCTGCCCCGGCCGGGCAGGCTCTCGAACTCCAGGTCCCCGTCCATGGCCGTGACCAGGCGACGGGAGATCGCCAGGCCGAGCCCGGTGCCGCCGAAGCGCCGGGTGGTCGACGCGTCGGCCTGGGAGAACGGCTCGAACAGGCGGTGCCCGTCGGCCTCGGAGATGCCGATGCCGGTGTCGATCACCTCGAAGCCGACGGACACCACCTCGCCGACCTCGGACTCGATCCCGACCCGTACGACGACCTCGCCGTCGGCCGTGAACTTCACCGCGTTCGACGCCAGGTTGAGCAGCACCTGCCGGAGCCGGGCCGGATCGCCCCGCACCGTGGCCGGGAGGTCGGGAGCGCAGGAGACGAGAAGTTCCAGGCCCTTGCTCTGGGCGGACTCGGCCACGAGCGCGGCCGCCTCCTCCACCACCTGGACCAGGTCGAAGTCGATCACCTCCAGCTCCAGGCGACCGGCCTCGATCTTGGAGAAGTCGAGGATGTCGTTGATGATGCCGAGCAGGGCCTCGCCCGCGGTCTGGACGCCGCGGGCGTACTGCCGCTGCCGGTCGTCGAGCTGCGTGGTCAGGAGGAGCCCGGTGAGGCCGATCACCCCGTTCATCGGCGTACGGATCTCGTGGCTCATGGTGGCCAGGAAGTCGGACTTGAGTCGGGAGGCCTCCATCGCCGCGTCCCGGGCCGACGCCAGCTCGGTCTCGATCCGCTTGCGCCCGCTGATGTCGCTGACCATGCAGAGGGACCCGGCGTAGGTCCCGTCGCCGTCGAGTATCGGGCTGGCGTGGAGCAGCACCCAGACGTAGCTGCCGTCCTTGCGGAGGAACGCGCACTCCAGCTGGTCGCTGACACCCTGGCGGCGGCGCTCGAGGTTCCTGGCCACGTGGGGCTTGCCCTGGTCGTCGACCACGTCGAAGATCGTGAGAGAGGCCATCTCATCGGGCGGGAAGCCCAGGATCTCGGCCACCTTCCCGTTGGCGAACGTCGTGCCGCCGTCGACGTCGAGCAGCCAGATCCCCTCGTTCGCCGTCTCCACGATCCGGCGGAAGCGGACTTCGCTGTCGGCGACCCGGTCCCGGAGGTAGAGCATGTCGAGCGCCGTCGCCACGATGCGACCCATGCTCCGGAGCAGGCTCACCTCTTCCACACTGAACCCCTCGTCGCCCGAACGGGCGAGCACCAGCCGGCAGGGAGGTTCCGATGGCACGGGCACGACCACGGCCCGACAACGGCCGGCCCCGGGCACGACCACCTCGGAAGCGATTCCGGAAGCCACGTCGATCAGCGCCGGCGGCAGGGCCTGATCGCGGCCGAAGCCGATCGAGGCCACGATGACCCCCGCCTTGACCACGGCCGCCGCCTCGGAGTCGAACGACTCCGCGATCCGCTCGATCGCGCCCTGGATGGCCGCGGCCTCGGTCGATGACGCGGCCAGGGCCGCGAGCACCTCCGCCAATTGCTCGGCGGACCGGTTGGGGGGTGTCGTCACCGCCTATCCGAGGGCCAGCACGACGAGCGTCTGGTTGTGGAACCCGCGGCTGCCGCTCGTGCGGGCGATCTCACCGTAGGTGTAGAAGCCGGCCACGGGCGCTCCGCCGGCGACGGCCGCGATGCGCCCGATCTCCTGGCGGATGCCGGCGTCGCCCAGGACGCCCCGACGGGCGATGCAGTCGAACGCGATCAGACCGAGGGGAGGCGCTTCTCCGAAGTCGCCCAGGGCGTCGGCGCAGGCGCCGTCGGTGGCCTCCAGGACGGAATCGGCGTCACCCTCCATGATCCACGCCAGCCCGCCCTGGGGGACGCTGGCGATGCAGCCGATCGAGCGATCGGCAAAGCCGGCCTCGGCCACGAATCGGACCTCCTCGCCATTGCGCCGGCTGATGCCAAGGGGGTGGGTGAGGGCGAAGCGGGTGAATGCGTCGGGATCCTCGTGGGCCGCCGCCGGTGCGCCCGAGCGACGGAGGTAGACGTCGAGCGCGGGCTGGTCGTCGAGGCTCTCGACCCGGCTGCCGTGGCTCCCTGTGACCAGCATCGGGTCCCCCACCCGTCGCCAGCCGTGGCGGACCCCGATACCGATCGGCCCGTCCGACGACAGGGCCGCGGCCACGACCGAGTCCCGCAGGACGCGGTCGTCGAAGAGCTGGTAGGTCCGCTTCATCTTCAGGTCGTCGCCCGCGCACCCGCCCACCAGTGGGATCTCGGCGCCGACGACCCCGTAGGCGCCCCGGACAACCTCCATCTGGTCGCCACCGAGGCCGTCGGTGAGGAGGAGGATCACGGAGTGGGTCCGGCGCTCGACCGCGGCCATGCAGGTCTCGACGGCCTTCGCCGTCGCGCCCCGGAGGTCGACGGATGCCTCGGTTCCGACACCTGTCGCCACCGAGAATCCGGGCCCGCCGAGGGCGACGACCACCACCCCGGCGTCGGAGGGGCCATCGGTCGCGATCTCGCCCGCAGTCGAGCACCCGATGACGGGCACGTCCCCCGCCTCGGAGCAGATCCCCTTCGACAGGGCCTCGAGGTCGTAGCTCTCGGAGCAGAAGACGACGACGAGCTTGCCATCGTCCCGCCCCGCGATCGCCTCGCGGGCGGCCATCGACCCGGCGATGCAGGCGTCGACCTCGGCCGAGCGACCGCTGCCCAGCCATCGATCCCGCGTCACACCTTCGCCGCTTCCAGACACAGGTCCCATCGCGGACTCATCGACCAGTCCCACCCCGGAATGAAGGTGAGACTTCGTCTGCCACAAATCAGTTTACGAAGGTCCTGCTGCTATCTTTACTTAATGGAGGGCGTTCGGAAAGGTTGTGGTGGAGACCGGGACGACCGTGACGATCACGTGGCAGGGTCGGCGGGCCGAGGCGTTCGTCCCCGCAGTCCTGCCCCGGGGCGGCATCGAGCTACCCGAACGGGTCGTGCGGGCCACGGAGCGGGCGGCGGCGGCGTTGCTGCGAGCCGAGGACTGGATGGCGCACCGCTTCGAACCGTTGGCCCGGCTGATGCTGCGGGCCGAAGGAGTCGCCTCCTCGCAGATCGAAGGGGTCCGGGCCCCGGCCGGGCTGGTCGCCGTCGCCCAACTCGATCCCGAGGCGGTCGACGCCACCTCGGCGTGGGTCGCCGACAACCTGGCCGTGGTCGACGCGTCGCTCGAACACGCCCGCTCCGGCGCCGCCCTGACGGCCGACGACCTCCACCGCTGGCACGCCCGGCTCATGACCCACGGCGCTCTGCCCGACGAGCTCGTCGGCCGGTTCCGGCAGGTGCAGAGCTGGGTGGGCGGCGTCACCCCCCGGGAGGCGGCCTACGTGCCGCCGCCCGCGGAGCACGTCGGCCGGTTGATGCAGGACCTAGTGCGGTTCACGAACTCGAGCACGCTCGATCCCGTCACCCTCGCCGCCGTGGTCCACGCCCAGTTCGAGACGATCCATCCCTACGGCGACGGCAACGGCCGGCTGGGGCGCGTGCTCCTCGGCTGGACACTGGCGCGGCGGGCCGGGGTCGCCGTACCGCCGCCGGTGAGCGTCGTGATCGCCCGCGACATCGGGGGTTACCTGTCGGGCCTGACCCGTTGGCGTCAGGGTGACGTGGCCGGATGGGTGGGTTGGGTCGCCGATGCCGTCAGCCGATCGGCGGACCAGGTGGTCGAGGTCGTCGGCCAGGCCGAGGATCTGCGTCGGCGATGGGAGGACCTGCTGACCGGCGTCCGTTCCGACGCCGCCGCCCGCCGGCTCCTCGACCTCGTCCCGCAGTACCTCGTGGTGACAGCGCCGATGGTCGCCGATCTCCTCGGCGTGTCCGGACCCACGGCCCGGGCCGCCATCGGGGCCCTGGCGGAACGGGGCATCCTGCAGCCGCTCGACCTTCGCCCATCCCGGCCGGGACGGCCGCCGCAGTGGTGGATGGCGGAGGAACTGGTTTCCGTCGTCGGCCGCTGGTCCCGCTGAGAGAGCCCCGCTCAGCGTCCCCCTGAGGGCATACGCCGATCCGCAAAGTGCAGGTCAGCGGCCATTTTCCCGGTCGGATGGCCAGTTGGGCTGGAACAGATGCCATTGGTCCGGGGCTCGGCGGATGAGGCCTTCGAGCTCGGTGGCCATGCGTTGGGTGACGTCGGCGACGGTGCCTTCGAGCGACACCGCGGGGCGGATCACCACGTGATGGCCCCGACCGTGGAAGAAGATGGCGGTGGGGTGCAGGGGTGCCTTCATGCGCCGGGCGAGGGTGGCGGGGCCGGCGGGGAGGGTGGTGCGCTCGCCGAAGAAGTCGACCTCGACGCCGCCGCCGGCGATGTCGCGGTCGGAGAGGAGGGCGACGATCTGGTTGGCCCGCAGGGCCCGGACCAACGTCATGCCCGCCCGCATGCCGAGCGGCACCACCGTGAAGCCGAACGACTCCCGCAGCTTCACGAACCACTGGAACAGCTCGGGCGGCTCCAGCGCCTCGACCACCACCGTCAGGGGAAAGCCCTGGCGCACGAACCACGTGCCGCCCACCTCCCACCCGCCCAGGTGGGGGATGGCCAGGATGGCGCCCTTGCCCGCCTCCAGGGCCGCCTCCAGCTGGCCCAGGCCCTCGATCGACAGGCCGGCGGCGATGCGGTCGGGGTCCATCGTCGGCACCCGGAGCGACTCCATCCAGTACCGGCCGTAGGACCCGAACGCGCCCCGCACGGCCCGGTCCAGCTGGCGGCGGTCGAGCGGCCGGGACGCGGCCCGGCGCTGGTGGCGGGCGACCATCCCCCGGTTGCCCACGAACGGCACCGCCATCGACGCCAGCCGGCGGGCCAGCGGCACCGCCACCCGCTCCGGCAGGGCGTTGGCCAGCGCCGACGCGGCCCGGAACACGTAGTACGGCCGCAGCCGCCGCCACTCCGGGACGGTCGGCGCGTCGGCCGGGGCGGCGCCTTCCGCGGCGCGCAATGGTCGCCTGGCGATCGGTTCGCGCCGCGAAGCCCCCGGGTCAGCCGCAGCCAAGGCAGGAATCGGCGGCGGGTCGACCGAGAATGCATCGGCCAACGGCGCGACATCGGCCGGCGGCGCCACGTCCCCGGCCAGCGGCGGGTCGGCGGGGGGCGGGTCTACGGTCGGCGGGGGCGCCGGCGGGCGGCGTCGGACCGGGGGCCGCCGGCGGCGCCAGTGCCCCAACGGGAACGTTCCTTGCCCCTGGCCGTGGGACCCGAGCTCACACCGGGGGTCCATCCTCGCCAACGACCGGCGACGCCGGCCAGCGTGGGCTTGGGCTTCGGCTTCGGCGGACCGGCCGTGGCGCTCGCCTGCCGCCACACCATCACGAACCGGTGGCCGGCGGTGAACAACGTCAGGACCAGCATCAGCCAGAGGATCGGCACCATCACCGCACTGAACAGGAGGCTGGCGCCGAGGGCCAGCATGCGCTCGGCCCGCTCCATCAGCCCGCCCCGGGCGGTGAACCCGAGCGACTCGGCCCGGGCCCGTTCGTACGACACCAGGCTGGATGCGGCCATGACCGCCAGCGGCAGCATCGCCGCGTGGCCGCCGTCGACCGACTGGAGGTACCAGGCGAAGCCGCCCAGCACGAGCATGTCGCTCACCCGGTCGACGACCGAGTCGAAGAAGGCGCCCCGGGGCGACGAGGTGCCCGACGCCTTGGCCACCGCCCCGTCGAGCAGGTCGGGAACGGCGGAGGCCGCCAGCAGGAAGGCACCCCAACCGAGGCGGCCCTGGGCCACCGCGAAGGCGGCGGCGGCGGAAATGAGCAGGCCGACGGCGGTGAGTTGGTCGGCGCTCACGCCGGCGCGCTTCAACCCCGTACCTACAGGGCGCAAGCCCCGCTCCACACCCGCGCGGCACCGCTTGTCGAACATCTCCCCGCCGACGGTAGCAGCAGGTACGGTTGAAACCCGCCCGGAAACTCGTAGTTCACACACGCAGCGAGTCGTCCACAAAGGAGCAGGCCGTGAAGAGCTTCCCCCCTGCCCAGATCCGCAACGTCGCCCTGGTGGGGCACGGTGGAGCGGGCAAGACCAGTCTGGCCGAGGCCCTGCTCTTCTGCGCCGGCGCCATCGGCCGCCAGGGTCGGGTGGAGGACGGCACCACAACCACCGACTTCGACCCGGAGGAGGTGAAGCGTGGCATCTCACTGGCGTTGTCCCTCGCCCCCTTCGAGTTCGAGGGTCACAAGATCAACCTCCTCGACGCCCCCGGCTACGCCGACTTCGTCACCGACCTCCAGGCCGCCCTCGACGTGGCCGATCTGGCCGTGATCGTGGTCAGCGCGGTGGAGGGTGTCGAGGTCCAGACGGAGGCCGCGTGGCGGCTGGCCGCGGAACGGGGCCTGCCCCGGATGTTCTTCGTCAACAAGCTCGACCGGGAGCGGGCCAGCTTCGACCGCACCCTCGACCAGCTCCGCGACAAGTTTGGGGCCGGCGTGGCACCCCTCGAACTGCCCATCGGCGAGGAGTCCGGCTTCCGGGGCATCGCCGACCTCCTCACCGACAGCGCCGTGTTCTACGAGGGGGGCAAGTCCACCAAGGGCGAGATCCCCGACGACATGACCGAGCGCGAGCACGAGGTGCGCGACAACCTGGTGGAGGGCATCGTGGTGGCCGACGACGACCTCACCGAGCGCTACCTGGAGGGCGAGGACATCTCCGCCGCCGAGTTGGAGAAGGCGCTGGCCCAGGGCGTGGCCGCGGCCACCGTCTTCCCCGTCACCTGCGGGTCCGCCACCAAGGTGATCGGCATCGACCGGTTGGCCCAGCTCATCTGCGAGGTGGGGCCCTCGCCGCTCGACCGCCCGCCGGTGCTCGTGCATGCGGGCGACGGCACCGCCGAGGTGACCCCCGACCCGAGCGGCCAGCCCCTCGCCCTCGTCTACCGCACCATCGCCGACCCCTACGTGGGCAAGGTCTCGTTCCTCAAGGTCCTGTCGGGCACCATCCGCCCCGACGTCGTCCTCACCAACCCCCGCACCCATTCCGACGAACGTCTCCACGGGCTGTTCACCATGCGGGGCAAGGAGCAGGTGCAGGTGCAGTACCTGCCCGCGGGAGACCTGGGGGCGGTGTCGAAGCTGTCCGACACGTCCACCGGCGACACCCTGGCGCCCAAGGGCACGCCTGTCACCGTTCCCGCCCTGGAGCCACCCGTCCCCGTGCTGTCGGTGGCCATCCTGCCCAAGTCCAAGGGCGACGAGGACAAGCTCATGACCGGCCTCCACCGCCTCCAGGACGAGGACCGGGCCCTGTTCATCCGCCGCGACGACGAGACCCACCAGACGATCCTGTCGGGGATGGGCGAAACCCACCTGTCGATCGTCACCGAGCGGCTGGCCCGCAAGTTCGGGGTAGAGGTGCAGACGGAGGACGTGAAGGTCGCCTACCGGGAGACCATCACCGGCCACGCCGAGGCCGAGGGCAAGTACAAGAAGCAGACGGGCGGCCACGGCCAGTTCGGAGTCGCGTTCCTGCGGGTCGAGCCGCTCGAGCGAGGCAGCGGCTTCGAGTTCGTCGACAAGATCGTCGGCGGGTCGATCCCCCGGCAGTTCATCCCCGCGGTGGAGAAGGGCGTGGTCGAGACGATGGTGACGGCCGGCGTGTTCGGCTACCCGGTGGTCGACGTGCGGGTCACCGTGTTCGACGGCAAGTACCACCCCGTCGACTCGTCGGAGATGAGCTTCAGGATGGCGGGCTCGCTCGGGTTCAAGGAGGCCATGGCCAAGGCGGGGCCGGTGCTGCTGGAGCCGGTGTCGCTGCTGGAGGTCACCGTCCCCACCCAGTACCAGGGCGACGTCATGGGCGATCTCAACTCCCGCCGGGGACGGGTGCAGGGCACGGAGGCCGTCGGCAACGGCGAGCAGACGATCATCGCCCAGGTGCCCACGTCGGAGACCCTTCGCTACGCCATCGACCTGCGGTCCATCACCGGGGGGCGAGGACGGTTCACCGTCGCCCACGACCACTACGACCCCCTCCCCTCCCACCTGGTCGACAAGGTGGTCAAGCCCGGGTGACCTCCGACCTCCCTCCGTGCGAGGAGTGCGGGTTCGTCTACACCGACCTGGCCGGTGCCGACGCGCCCGCCGTTCTCCGGGCCTTCGCCCGCCGCTACCGGGCCCCCATCAGCCGCTTCCTCCCGGGTGAGGACGGCGACGCCGTGGTCCGCGAGCGGCCGGCGCCCGAGACGTGGTCGGCCCTGGAGTACGCGGCCCACGTGCGCGACGTCTTCTTCAACTACGAGCGGTGGGTGCAGCAGATCCTGGCCGAGGACCGGCCCGAGCTGGAGGGGCCCGGTCCCGAGGAACTGGCCGTCGAGCGACGGTACAACGAGGACGACCCGGTGGCGGTGACCGACGCCCTGGCCGCCAACGCCGAGGCGTTGGCCGCCACCTTCGAGAACGTCCCCGCCGACGGCTGGGACCGGGTCGGCATCCGCTGGGGTCACGAGGAGCGCAGCGTGCTCCTCCACGCCCGCCGAGCGGTCCACGAGGGCAACCATCACCTGCTCGACATCGGGCGGGGCATGCGGGCCGTCCGAGAGCGGGCCAAGCAGGCCTGAGACCGTGCTCGCCCTGGTGAAGGCCGCCGCCAGTGCGGGGCTGGAGCTGTGCGAGGTCCCCCGGCCGGCGGTCGGGATCAACGACGTGCTCATCCGGGTCGTCTCCGCCGGCATCTGCGGCGCCGACCTGCACATCCACGCGTGGGACGGGTGGGCGCAGCGGAACGTCCACCCGCCGCTGGTGGTCGGCCACGAGTTCGTGGGCGTGGTCGAGGAGGTGGGCTCGAACGTGACCGGCTTCGCCCCCCACGACGTGGTCTCGGGCGAGGGCCACGTGGTGTGCGGGCGCTGCCGCCACTGCCTGGCCGGGCGGCGGGAGCTGTGCGCCCACACCGTCGGGCTGGGGGTGGGCCGCGACGGCGCCTTCGCCGAGTACGTGGTGCTGCCGATGACCAACGTCTGGCGCCACTGGGTCGGCATCCCCCTCGACGTGGCCGCCATCTTCGACCCCCTGGGAAACGCGGTCCACACCGCTCTCGCCTTCCCCGTCCTGGGTGAGGACGTGCTCGTGTGCGGGGCCGGTCCGGTCGGGCTCATGGCCACCGCGGTCGCCCGCCACGCCGGGGCCCGCCACGTGGTGGTGAGCGAGCCCAACCCCTTCCGCCGGGAGCTGGCCGTCAAGATGGGGGCCACCCTGGCCATCGACCCGGCCGTGACCCGGCTCGACGAGGTCTTCGGCGGGCTGGCGATGGTGGAGGGCTACGACGTGGCCCTGGAGATGTCGGGGAACCCGGACGCGCTGCGGGCCGCCATCGGGGCCATGGCCCACGGCGGGGGCATCGCCGTGCTCGGACTCCCTGCGGCCGACGTCCCGATCGACATGGCCGAGGTCGTCCGCAAGATGCTCACCATCCGGGGCATCTACGGCCGGGAGATGTACGAGACCTGGTACAAGATGTCGGTGATGCTCCTGTCGGGGCTCGACATCAGCCCCGTCATCACCCACCGGTTCGACTTCCACGACCACGAGGCCGCCTTCGACGCCGCCCGCCGCGGCGAGTCGGGCAAGGTCGTCATGAGCTGGCCCACGTGACCGACCCGCTGGCGTTCCTGGAGGCGGAGGTGGCCGCTCTCCGGGAGAAGCACCTGTACCGGTCGCTGCGGGTGATGACGAGCGCCCAGGGGCCGGTGGTGGAGGTCGACGGGCGGCGGCTGGTGAGCCTGTCGTCCAACGACTACCTCGGCCTCACCCACCACCCCCGACTCAAGGAGGCGGCCCTGGCCGCGGTGGCCGACTTCGGGGTCGGGTCGGGGGCAGTCCGCACCATCGCCGGCACCATGGCCATGCACGAGGCGCTGGAGGCGGAGCTGGCCGAGTTCAAGGGCGTGGAGGCGGTGCTCACGTTCCAGTCCGGGTTCACGGCCAACACCGGCCTCATCCCCACCATCACCGGCCCCGACGACCTCATCGTGTCCGACGCCCTCAACCACGCCTCGATCATCGACGGCATGCGCCTGTCGAAGGCGCCCCGTCGCATCTACCCCCACGCCGACGTCGACGCATTGCGGGCCATCCTCGACGAGGTCACCTCGGAGGAGGGCCGGTACCGGCTCATCCTGGTGGTCACCGACGGGGTCTTCAGCATGGACGGCGACATCGCCCCGTTGCCGGGGATCGTGGAGGCGGCGGAGGCGGCGGGCGCGGCGGTGCTGGTCGACGACGCCCACGGGTCGGGCGTGCTCGGTCGCCAGGGCCGGGGGACAGTCGACCACTTCGGACTCACCGGGCGGGTGGCCATCCAGGTGGGAACGCTGTCGAAGGCGATCGGCGGGCTGGGCGGCTACGTGGCCGGGCCGACCGCGCTGCGGGAGATCCTCACCCAACGAGCCCGGCCGTTCCTCTTCTCCACGTCGCACCCGCCGTCGGTGGTGGCCGCCTGCCGGGCCGCCCTGCGGGTCATGCAGGACGAGCCTGACCTGCTCGAGCGGCTGTGGACCAACACCCGCCGGTTCAAGGCCGAGCTCGCCCGCCTGGGCTTCGACACCGGCCGTTCGGACACGCCGATCACCCCGGTGATGATGGGCGACCCGGCGACGGCTATGCGCTTCTCCGACCTCCTGGCCGACGAGGGCGTGTTCGCCCAGCCGGTGGTGTTCCCCACCGTCGCCCTGGAGAAGGCCCGCATCCGCACAATCGTCACCGCCGCCCACACCGACGAGCACCTCGACCGGGCCGTCACCGCCTTCGCCACCGTCGGCCGGGCCACGGGCGTGGTGCTTGCCTGACCCTGCACTCATTTGCCCCATACTGGCCACATGTTGCGAGCCGCGTTCTGGGCAACGATCCTGGTCGTCGCCACGGCCGTGGCCGGCTGTTCATCCGATGGAGGAGACGGGGTCACAACGACGACGACCTCGTCGGTGAGCGTCGCCCCGACAACGGCCTCCGTCAACTCGACCGTTCCGTCGGGGACCCCCGACCCGTCGGCGCCGACCACGTCGGCCGACCCGGGGCCGGAAGCGTCGACGACCACGATCGAAGCTCCGGTCATCACGTTTTGACCGACCACCATCTTCGAAGAACGACCGTTCACTGGTAGGGAGAGCAAGCGATGGAAGCATCCGCAGGGCCGGTCTTCTCACGACGGCAGTTCATGGTCGCCGCCGGCGCGCTGGCGGCGATCGGTCTGACGCCCGGGCGGGCGCTCGCCGGTCCCCTCGACCTTCCAGGCATCGTGGCCGCTTCCAAGACGAGCGACCTGGCCCTGAGCCGTTTCGCGCCCTACGTGGGCAGCAGCTTCCTCCTCCGCACCGGCACGATGCGCGCGGAACGAGTCACGCTCGCGGAAGCGACCGCCCGCACGCCGCGCCCCGCCGACCGCGCCGGACTGGCCGGCGAATCGTTCTCCCTGGTCTTCGCCGGGACCGGCGCCAAGGCGTTCAACCACGGCACCTTCACCCTGGTCCACCCCGCCCTGGGTACGTTCCCGCTGTTCCTGGTCGCCGTCGACCAGGGCCGGCAGGCGCGGCACTACCAGGCCGTCGTGAATCGACGCACCCCGCAGGCCTGACCGTCGTCAGTTCCGCGAAGGGAAGATGCCCTCGAGGGCGATGATGTAGTTGAGGCCGAGGAACGGCTGCAGTTGGCTGAACGGCTGGCTGCCGCCGGTGTTCTGGATGAACCCCGGGTTCAGCGTGGTCCCATCGGTGGCCGCGCCGTAGATCGCTTGACCGGAGGCCGGGAACTGGTTCGACGGTCGGGTCGACGTGCCCGCAGCCTGGGTCGATCCGGCCAGGTGGCCGTGGGCGGGCATCTGGTTCACGGTGAGCGTCGCCGACTCGCCCCCGCCGACCTGCCCGAGGTCGTAGTTCGAGAGGCCCGGACCCTGGCCGGCCCCGACCGGGACCCGACCCCGGAGATCGGGCAGTTCGAACGTTGTGACGCCGTCCCCCCCGAAGGTCGTGCCGAGCAACGAGAACAGGGCGGTGTTCTGGGCAATAGGCAGGATCTGGCCAGCGCAGAAGGCGTACCCGCGGGGCGCGAAGTTGTAAGGGACGAGGAAGATCTCACCGAGGAACGGCTGAGACATCGTGCCTCCATTCGGGGACGGCGACCGTCAGGTCGAGGGGCGGTGGAAGACTGCTTGGTACTGCTGACCGTCCCCGTCGGTATGGACGGCGACGACGAAGAGCAGGAACGTGCCGAGCTGCGCGTGCTCGGCGTCGAACAACCCATCCATGAACGCGGCGGGACTCGGACCGTCGAAGATCAGATTGAAGGACTCCCAACCGCGGCGGCCGCCGGACTCGTTGATCTCCTCGAGCGTGAGGGTGACGGCCCCCTGGCTGCCGAGTCGGACGACGAAGGACGAGTGGAGCGCAGCCTTGAACTGGGCCAGGTCAGGGCCCGAGCTGGGCGTCGTCGACACAGCCGGCTGTTCACCGCCCATAGTTGGTCGTGCTCTTCCCATGCGCCTCCGATGACCCGCCAACTGTAACAATCGGCCCTGCGGCGTCCACCGAGAAGCCCATGGTGGCGCGCCCGTAGTGTTGGGCCGTGCGCACGCCCTTGAACACCGCGCAGATGGCGGCGATTCACCTTCGACCTTCCGCGGCGGACGACGAGCAGTTCCTGTACGACCTCTACGCCGACCGGCGAGCGCCGGAGCTGCGGTCACTCGGATTGCCGCCGGCCGAGCAGGAGGCCTTCGTCGCCATGCAGTTTCGAGCCCAGCAGTCCGGCTACGCCGCCGCCTTCCCCGACGCCGAGCACTGGGTCGTCGGCGTGGACGAAGAGCGAGTTGGCCGATTGTTGGTCGACCGGCAGGCGGAGGCCGACGTCGTCGTCGACATCGTGGTGCTCAGCCGCTACCGAGGCCTCGGCATCGGAACGGTCCTGGTGGCGGAGGTGCTCGCCGACGCCGATGCCGCCCGCCGGCCCGTCCGTCTGACGGTGATCGCCCACGACCAACGGCTGATCCGGTGGTACGAGCGCCTCGGCTTCGTGGTGGCGCAGGGAAACGGCCCGCACATCGGGATGGAGTGGCGACCGCCCCGAGCGCAGGGAGCCTGACCGGCGGTGTCCGCCGACGCGTGGGCCGGCTTCCGGCGGGCCGTGCTGGCCGACCCTGCCCTCCAGCAGGAGCTCCTGGGGGTCTTTGAGCCCGTGCCGTTCGCGGCACTGGTGGTCGAGCGGGCGGGCGCCCTCGGATTCGACATCGGGCCCGACGACGTCGAGCACGCCTTGGCCGCCAGTCGGCGGGCGTGGATCGAGCGATGGATCTGACCGCGGCCGACGTCGACCTGCGCGGGTGGACGCCGATCCGGGTCGCCTGGCGGGACGGGCGGCCCTTGGTCGACTGGTGCCACACCGAGGGCGTCGAGTTCACCGACCCCTTCTTCGGGGAGACGGTCCAGCGCTGCCTGCGCCACCCCTTCCGCCTGCTCTTCCGGCACGAGACGACGATCGAGGGGGTCGGTCGGCATGTGGCCGAGCACCCGGGGCTGCCGCCGGCCGGGTTCATCTTCCACATGTCGCGGTGTGGGTCGACGCTCGTGTCCCAGATGCTGGCCGCGGTGCCCGAGCACCTGGTGTTGTCGGAGCCGGGCCCGGTCGACTCGGTTCTCCGGGCCCGGGAGATGCTCCCCGATCTGGCGGACGATGCGCGCTGCGACTGGCTGCGGTGGATGATCGGGGCGCTGGGCCAGGGGAACGGCGGCCAGACCCGCCTGTACGTCAAGTTCGACGCCTGGTCGGCGACGGAGCTCCCCCTCGTGCGGCGGGCGTTCCCCGACGTCCCCTGGCTGTTCCTGTTCCGCGATCCGGTCGAGGTCCTCGTCTCCCAATCCCGGCAGCTCGGCGCCCACGTCATACCGGGAGTGCTCCCCGCCGAGACCTTCGGCATGTCGCCGGCGACCGCCGCCGGCATACCTTTGGTGGACTACTCGGCGCGGGTGCTGGCCCACATCTGCGAGGCGGCGCTGGAGTGGGAAGACGATCCACTGGCGACGTTCGCCGACTACGCCGACCTGCCCGAGCTCGTGTTCTCCGACCTGGTGCCGGCGTGGTCACTCACTCCGAGCGAGCCCGACCTCGCCCGGATGGCCGAGGCCGCGGGGCGGGACGCCAAGAACCCGTGCGTCGCCTACGACCGGTCCGAGGCCAGACGCCGAGCCGCGCCCTCGCCGGCGGTCGAGGCCGCGGCCGAGCAATGGCTCCGGCCGGTGTACGAGCGTCTCCTGTCGGCGCGGACCGTCGTCGGCGGGGGCCGTGGACGCTAGGGCCCGGCTCCCGCTGCGGTTCGACGCCGAGGCGTTGCTGGCCGACGCCCGGGGCCTGGATCCGGACGACTGGGTCCCCCACTTCAACACGGCCTACTACCAGGGCGACTGGAGCGGCGCCGCCCTGCGCTCGGTCGGCGGCCAGGCCCACCAGCTGTACCCCGATCCGAGCGCGGCGGCGATCTACGCCGACACCTCCCTGCTGGCCCGCTGCCCCGCCACCGCCGTCGCCCTGGCCACCATCCGCAGCCCGCTCCTCGCGGTCCGCTTCCTCCGCCTCGGCCCCGGCTCCACCATCCGTGAGCACCGCGACTACAACCTGGGCTTCGACGACGGCGAGGTCCGCATCCACGTGCCCTTGTCGACCGGACCGGCGGTGGAGTTCCTCCACGACGGCCAGCGGGTCGACATGGCCGCGGGCGAAGCGTGGTACCTCGACCTCAACCTGCGCCACGCGGTGGCCAACCGGGGCGACGATCCCCGCATCCACCTGGTGATCGATTGCATCGTCGACGACTGGCTCCGCGCCGTGCTCGAACGGGCGCCCGAGGTGGGAGAAGCGCCGTGAGACGCATTGTTGCCAGAGGCACCCGTTGGTAGGGTCATTGGGGCTTCTCCCAGGCGGCGTGCGCGAACGAGGTGCTATGAGAGTTCACGGAAGTTCCATCAGACGCCACGCCGCCGCCGCGGTGGCGCTCATCGTCGGATGCACGATCCTCACCGTGCTGGCCGCACCGGCGCGGGCGACGGTGTTCAGCAACGCCGGCGCGATCACCATGCCCGACCCGAACTGCACCGATCCCGACATCGCCTCGCCCTATCCCTCCAACATCGTCGTGTCCGGCCTGAGTGGGACCGTGTCCGACGTCAACGTCACGCTGACCGGCGTGACCCATCCGTTCGAGGGCGATATCGAGATCCTGCTTGTCAGTCCCGCGGGGGGCACCAAGAACCTCGAGTTGCTCTCCGACGCGGGCACGGGCTCGCTGTCCAATGCCACGCTGACCTTCGACGATGCGGCGGCCTCTCTGCCGCCGCAGAACTCGGCGTGGGGGCCCGGCACCTACAAGCCGGCCAACTACCTCGAGCTGTCCGGGGCGGACACGTTCCCGGCTCCGGCACCGGCGCCGTCGTCGAACACCACCCTGGCGGGCGCGTTCGATGGCATCGACGGGAACGGAACCTGGAGCCTCTACGTGATCGACGACGCCTGCCCCGACCCGGGGAGCATCTCGGGCGGCTGGTCGCTCAACATCACCTCGGTGGCCGCGGCCGCTACCAGCACCGCCATCGGCTCCTCCCTGAACCCGTCGAGGACCGGAAATTCGGTCACCTTCACCGCCACGGTCACCAGCTCCGGCAGCCCCGTGACGACCGGATCCGTCAAGTTCGAGGACGGGGCGACCGTCCTGGCCGCCAGTGTGGCGGTCAACGGCAGTGGCGTGGCCACGTTCACCACGTCCGCGCTGGTCGAGGGCAATCACCTGGTCAAGGCGACCTACATCGGGAACGGGACGTTCGCCACCAGCAACGCCACCGTCAATCAACGGGTCGACAACAACACGACCCAGACCGGGCCGGTGTTCTGCAACACCGGCGCCGTCACCATCGGCGACAACGGCCCGTCCTTCCCGTATCCGTCGAACATCTTCATCAGCGGTGCTCCCACCCAGGTCGTCGGCGTGACCGCAACTCTCAAGAACGTGACCCATGGCTTCGATGGCGACATCGAAGCCATGGTCGTCGGCCCCGCCGGCCAGAACCTGGTCGTCGTCTCGGATGCCGGGACCGCGGGGGTGAGCAACGTGACCGTGAACCTCGATGACGCCGCGCCCGGGTCGTTGCCGGCGGCCGGAAGCTGGGCCGCACCGGGCTCGACGATCACCGTCAAGCCGACCAACTACAACGAGTTGGCAGCCGACAGCTTTCCCGCTCCCGCGCCAGCCCCGTCGGCCGCGACGACGCTGGCCACCTTCAACAACACCAACCCCAATGGCACCTGGAGCCTCTACGTGAAGGACGACGGCGCCCCTGACACCGGCAGCATCGCCGGCGGTTGGTGCCTCAACTTCACCTTCGACACAACTCCGCCCACCGTGGGCATCGTCCAGGCTGCGGGCCAGGCCGACCCCACGCAGCACTCACCGATCAACTTCACAGCAACGTTCAGCGAAGCGGTCACCGGCTTCGCTGGCACCGACGTGGCGTTCACCGGCAGCACCGCCGGTGGCACCAAGGTGGCGACCGTGACCGGTGGTCCGACCATCTACAACGTGGCCGTGACCGGGATGACGACCTCGGGCACGGTGATCGCCACCATTCCAGCCGGAGGAGCCATCGACGGCGCCAGCAACGGCAACACCGCGTCATCCGGCGGCGACAACACGGTGAGCTGGGTGCTCGACACCACGAAGCCCGCGTGTTCGTACACGATCGTGCCCAGCCCGGGGACTGCCCACATCGACTTCACGGTCACCGACGTCGGCAGCGGCATCGCCTCGATCACCTTCCCGACGCTCAACAACATCGTGACGCCGGTGCCGGTACCGGCCTTCACCGTCGGCAGCACGTCGCCGATCTCGTTCACCGCCACCAAGGCGAACAACGCCCTCAAAGCACAGATCGCGGTCGTGATCACCGACGTGGCGGGCGTCCAGGCGTCCTGCATCTGAGCCCGGTGGCGTCCTCCGGGACGGTTCCCCTCGCCGGCTGACGTCATCAGCGCGCCACCGGTCGGCGCCTACGGATGACGGGTGTCCGGGATCGAGGACGCCGGCGCCCTGGGCCCGGTGCCGGAACGCTTCCCGCGCCTGGAGATCACCTTCGGGCAGGGGGGCCGCCACCGGACCGGACCGCGGGCGAGCCCCAGCGGCGCACCTAGTCCTCGAGCAGACCTCGCTCGGTGAGCGCGGCTACGAAGTCCCCCATATCGGCCGCGGCCTGGGTCGGGTCGAGGTCGTAACGCTCCACCAGGACGGCGACGAGCCGGTCGTGGGAGGCGCCCTCGACCAGGAGGCTCCAGATGGCCGCACCGCTGCGGTTGACGGCCAGGAACTCCGCCCGGTCGATGTCGAGGACGACCACCTCGCCCTCGACCAGGCGCCACTCCAACGAGGAGTCCCGCAGCCGGAGCATGCCGTCGGACCGCGCCACCGTCAGGGTTCCGCCCGGCGGAGGTCGCGACGGACTCGGGCCACGGCGATCGCCGCCCGGGGAAGTCGGGAAGCTCGGACCAGCGGCAGCCAGACGTAGCCGACGGCGAGGGCGGAGCGCGACCGCCTGGCGAAGGGAACCGACGCCCGCAGCTGGGCGGGGCTGGGTACCACCAGACGGGCGGTCCTCACCACCTTGTCTCCGAGGCCGGGTGGCCCGTCAAGCAGGTTGGCCAGGACAGCCGCACCTCTCGTGGTGGAACCGACCCGAGCGCCAAGCGCCAGCGAGGTGGTGTTCGGCAACTCCAGCCGGCTAGCCAGCTCTTGCCCCCCGGGAACCAGTCGCAGGCCGGCACCCATGGCCTCCTGGGCGCCGAGCCGTCCGGCCAGCACGGAGGCCTCCTGCCACGTACCAAAGGGCAGCTTGGCTACCGCTCGGGCCACGTCCTGAGCCGGCTTGGGATGCCTTGGGCCGTGCTGGGCGGCGTGCAGGGCGATGTGCAGAGCCCGAGCCGGGAGGGCGAGAACCTCCACCCCGCCGCCACCCACGCCAATGGTTTCGGTGGCCTCCGTCAGGATCGGCCACGCCAGGGCCCGATCGATCCCCACTCCCCAAATACTCCGGTGCAGGTCGATCGTGGCGCCATCTCGGGCCCACGCCCGGGCGTGGTCAGGCTCTTCGAGCGCCGACAACCCCAGGCCCTTTCGGACGAAACCCAGGACGGCGAGGACCCGCTCGGCCTTGTCGTGGTCGCCGGGGGCCACCAGGAGATCGACATCGCCATAGGGACGGACCGTCCCGTCGTCGTAGAGCCACGTCGCCAGGGCCGCCCCCTTCAGCAGCACGACCCGCAGCCCCGCCGCAGAGAGGGCGGCGCTCACTTCGGCGGCGACGTGATCGAGCCCCAGGCTGCGCGCGGTCTGCAGGCGAGCGTCCACGATCTCCAGCATGGTGCCAGTGGCACGACGCGTCCAGCACAGGGCGTTAGTATCAGGGAGCCGGTCGGCGGGGAACCACAAGCGCCAGCACGGAGGTCAGCGGGTGGCCGAGGAAATCACGAAACCGGGCGACGAGCCGACGGACCCGGCCCGCGAGCCGTACGAGCCGCCGCTCATCGAGTTGCTCGGCAGCATCGGTGCGCTCACGCGAGGCCCGGATCCGGGAACGGGCGACGTCCCATCCGGCGTGATCTCTTTTTGACCCTCGGTCAAACCGCGATCGACCAAGTCACCTAGCCATCTTCGTCGGCGCCTTCGCCAGGACCGGTCCCAGCCCGACGCGGGACGAGGTCGAGCGGATGTCGGCGGGCCTTCCGTGCCCTGCGTGGCCGGCGGACCGACGGGTACCGATCGGCACGAGATGCGGCCCGGGGGTGTCCCTGGCCCAGTCGTCTACGGGATCGGCGGCGACCCTGCCGACAACTGACCCCACGGCCCTCCTGACGGTCGTCGGCGACATCCGCCTGGACGACCGCACCGGGCTGTTGGCCAGCCTGGGTCGGGAGAGACCGCTGGAGGTGAGCGATCACGGACTGGTCCTCGCCGCCTACCGACGGTGGGGGGACCGGTGTGTCGAACACCTCGTCGGCGACTTCGCCTTCGCCCTCTGGGACGGTCGGCGACACCAGTTCACGTGCGCCCGGGATCCCTTCGGGACCAAGCCGTTCTACTACCACCTGTCGTCGGCGACGTTCGCCTTCGCCTCCGACCCCGAGGCCGTCCTCCGCCTGCCCTCCGTCCCCCGCCGGCTCAACCCGGTGGCGCTGGTCGACTACCTCACCACCCGCTACGAGGACACGGAGGTCACGGCCTGGCTCGACGTCCTGCGACTCTCGCCGGGGTCAAGCATCGTCGTCGGCTGCGACCGCGTCCGGAGGCAACGGTTCTGGCACCCGGAGTCGATAAGCGAGCTGCGCCTCGGTTCGGATGCCGACTACGAGGAGGCGTTCCGCGTCGCGCTCTCCGACGCGGTCGGGGCCCGACTGGAGACGTCCGGGGTGGGCGTCTCCCTCAGTGGTGGGCTCGACTCCTCGTCGGTCGCCTGTGTCGCCCGACCCCTCTACCGGGGCGGGCGGCTGACGACGTTCTCGGCGGTCTTCGACCTCGACCCCGGCAGCGACGAGAGGGAGTATGCGGCCGCGGCCGCGGCCCAGGCCGGTGCCGAGGCTCGCTACGTGCGGCCCGAGGACACGACCTCGCTCACCGAGTGGGCGGCGGCACCATGGACGGGCCCTGCTCCCAGTTGTAGTCCGCAGCTTGCCATCACCCGATCGGTGACCGGGAGCGCCATCGAGCACGGGGTGTCGGTGCTGCTCACCGGCGTCGGCGGCGACTCGGTCGTGTCCCACGGCGCGGCCTACCTCACCGAGCTCGCCGGCTCGGGGCACCCCGGCAAGTTCCTGATCGAGGCCCGGGCTCTCGCCCGGCGCCACCGGCGTCCTCTGGGCCACGTGGTCCAGAAGTACGGGCTGCGGCCCTTTGTTCCGGAGGCCGTGATCCGCGCCCGACGGGCGCGGGGACACCTCGAACTCGGCATCGCCGGCGTTCCGGCACCGGTACGCCCCGAGGTCCTCCGGACGCTGGGCTTCGGGGCAGCGGCGCGGGAGCTCCCCCGAAGGCTGCCGCGCACGGCCCGGCTGGACCACCTGGCCGACCTCACCAGCTGCTTCTCCCCCTATGCGCTCGAGGATGCCTTCCACACCGACGTCGTGACCGGGGTCGAGCGGCGGTACCCGTTCTTCGACCGGCGCCTGGCCGAGTTGTGCCTGAGCCTGCCGGGGGACCAGAAGCTGCGTGACGGCTGGTCCCGCTCGATCATGCGGCGGGCGCTCGTCGGCGTCCTCCCCGAAGTCGTCCGCCAGCGGGTGGGGAAGTCCGACCTCACGGATCCGTTCCTGAGAGGACTCCTCGGTCCCGACCGGCCTATCCTCGAGGCGGTCGTCGCCAGCCCGGGCTCGATCACGGATTGGGTCGATCCCGTGGCCCTCACCCGCCTGTGGCAGAGATGCCTGTCCGAGCGGAAGCCGGCGGACTGCTTCACCATGTGGCGGGTCGCCGTCCTGTCCAGATGGCTGGACTATCACGGGTTCACCTAGGTGGCGATGCCGTTGGGACTGAGGCCGGCCAGCCGGTTGTAGAAGGGAAAGCTCGGGCAGAACACGTCGAACCACGAGATCGACCTGTGCCAGATCTACGGGCTGACCGAGGACCGGACCACGATGTTGCGCTCGGGGATGGGTGGCCGCCTGCGGACCCAGCAGATCGACGGCGAGGAGTATCCCGAGTACCTCTTCCAACCGCGCCCACCCGGCGGCCCGCTGGTCGTCAAGCCGATGTTCGCCGGACTCCACGACGAGAGGTTCCTGCTCGACGTCATCCTCGGGGACGTGGCCGACGAGCGCAAGGACTCCGTGTTCGCCGTCGGCCTCGAGCACGGCAACGCCACCATCGGCAACACGGTCATGAACGTCGGCCTGACGAACCCCCGAGCCCGGCTCGTACGGGTGTCGGACATGGTCCTCCTAACCGATGACCCGAAGCCGCGCCGGACTCGAGGGAGCCCTTTCGCCGGTCCCGGCGAGGGCGACGGCGGTGGCGTTGTCGGCGGGGAGCCAGGTGACGAGGCGTTGCTCGGTGTCATCGTCGGGGAGGAGGAGCACCTCGTAGTTGAAGCGCAGTGGTCCGAGGTCGGGGTGGGCGATGCGCTTCGTCCCCCGGCGCTTCTCCACGGTGCCGAAGTCCGACCAGCGGTCGACGAAATCCGGCGCGGTGCGCAACTCATCCATCAGCGCGGCGAAGCTGGGATCGTCACCCCAGCGCCCGGACGCACCCCGCAGGCGACTGACCTGCTCGTCCGCCGCGGCCTGCCACTCGGGGTAGGCGGTGCGCCCGTCCGGGTGCAGGAACACGTGGCGGGCGAGGTTGGGTACCGCGCCCTCGAGCATTCCGAGCGGTCGGACAAGGTCTTCCCATGCGTCGTTCCACGCGAGGACGTCGTTGGAGGGGCCGACGACGAAGGCGGGCGTCGGGCTGAGCCGATCGAGGAGCGCCGTCACCGTCGTAGCCACCTCGCGGGCCAGTGGGCGCGGCCCCGGGCACAGCTCCGAGGTTTGACCGACCAGGGCCAGCATCGAGAACTGTCGGCGTTCGTCGTCGTCGAGGCGCAGGGCCTCGGCGAGGGCGGCGATCACGCTCGCCGAGGGCCGGGTGTCCCGGCCCTGCTCGAGACGAATGAGATAGTCGATGCTGACTCCGGCGAGGGTGGCGACTTCCTCCCGGCGCAGGCCCGGCGTTCGCCGGCGACCGCTGTCGGGCAGTCCGACGTCGGCGGGTTGCAGCTGCTCGCGGCGGGCACGGAGGAACTCGGCCATCGTCGTCACACCACCAGCATGCTCCACCAGCCTGGGAATGTCCCTAGCCCCACCAATACCATGATCAGCCCGGTCTTCCTCGACGGCGGTTGCTCCGTGATGATGGGCCCATGACCACCGCACGCACCATCACTGCACTGCCCTTGACGCCCGGCCGTTGGGCCGTCGACACCAACCACTCCTCGATCAACTTCAGCGTCCGCCACCTCGGGGTGTCGAAGGTGCGGGGGCGCTTCACCCGATTCGAGGCCGAGGTCGACGTGGGCGAGACGCTTGAAACCACCAGCGTGGTGGCAACCGTCGATGTCGCATCCATCGACACGGCCAATGTCGATCGGGACGCCCACGTGTTGTCGCCCGACCTGGTCGACGTCGCCCGGCGCCCGACCATGACCTTCCGCTCGACGCGGGTCAGGGACGCCGGCTCGACGTACGAGGTAGACGGCGAGCTCACCATCGGTGACGTCACCCGGCCGATCGTCCTGGCGGTCGACTTCGGCGGCCTGGAGACCTTCCCGGGCGGCCCCCGCCACGCCGGATTCGAGGCGACGACCGATATCCGACGCAAGGACTTCGGCATCGACATCGCCATGCCGCCTGGAGTCAGCGCGGTCGCGCTCGGTGACGTGGTGAAGGTCGAGCTCGACTTCCAACTGCTCGAGCCCGCCGCCTGACCCATGTCCAGCCAGCACATCGAGTTCGGATTGGACACGTTCGTCGGCGTCACTGTCGACCAGACCGGTCGGCCGGTCGACGGTGACGTCGTCATCCGCAACACCATCGAGGAGGCGGTCCTCGCCGATGCCGTCGGGATCGACTCGTTCAACATCGGCGAGCACTACCGGCCCGAGTTCATGGACTCCGCTGGTCATGTGATCCTGGCGGCGATCGCGGGCCGGACGACTCGCATCCGACTCGGCACCGCGGTGACGGTCCTCAGCACGCAGGACCCGGTGCGGGTGTACACCGAGTTCGCGACCCTCGACGCCGTCTCGAACGGCCGCGCCCAACTCATCGTCGGCCGGGGCTCGTCGATCGAGTCCTTCCCGCTCTTCGGATTCGACCTCGACGACTACGAGACGCTGTTCGAGGAGAAGCTCGACCTGCTCACCCGTCTTCTCCGGGACCAGCCCGTCACCTGGTCCGGCACCTCCCGGTCACCGCTCGCCGACCAGTACGTGGGTCCTCCTCTCCGAGAGGGACACCTCCCGACCTGGGTGGGTGTCGGCGGCAGCCCCCAGTCGGTGATCCGGGCCGCCCGCTACGGCCTGCCCCTGATGCTGGCCATCATCGGCGGGAACCCGGGCCGATTCGCCCCCCACATCGAGCTCTACCGGCGGGCGCTCGGGGAGTTCGGGCACCCGCCCCTGCCGATCGGCATGCACTCACTCGGGTTCGTGGCCAGGACGGACGAGGAAGCGGTCGAGATCCAATGGCCCCATTGGCAGGTGACGTTCGAGGCGGTATCGGCCGAGCGCGGCTGGGCCCGCCCGACACGGGACAGGTTTCTGGCCGAGGTCGCCGGCGGATCGCTGTATGTCGGATCGCCCGAAACCGTCGCCACCAAGGTGGCGGCGAATATCCGGCTGCTCGGGCTCAGTCGATTCGACCTTGCCTACGCCGTCGGACGAGTCCCCCACGAACAGCGGATGGCGACGATCGAGCTCTACGGGCGAGAGGTGATTCCGCGCGTCCGGGAACTGCTCGAGGATCCTCCGGCGCAGCCGACTTCGTCCGATGGGCCCGCGGCCGCGAACATCGCCGAATCCCCCCGCGGCGCGCTCGAGCCGAACACGCTTTGACCAGCACGTTCCTACGTGTCGAACTGGGCCCAGTCTTCGGGGTTGTCCTCCACGAAGTGGTCGAGGACGGCACCGTCGACGGCGTCGACGAGAACCAGGCCCCGCTGCTTGGGGGGCTCCTCGTTGGAGTACAGGAGTATCCGCCACGTCGGCCGGCTGCGCAGGCCCCGCCAGCCGAGCTGGGCTGAGGCGTGGCCTACGGGGAAGCCCACCTGGCGGGCGGCGGCCACCAGGGCGTCGCCGTCGCGGACGGAGAGGGGCCAGGCCGCGGCCAGGTGGTAGGCGCCGATGGCGAGGAGGGCGAGGGCGGCGCCGAGGGTCCCCCCGTTGACCAGGACGGCGTCGCCCCCCCGGTTGGTGGCCCAGGCCACGAAGCAGGCGGTGGCCACCAGGAGGTAGACGTAGGCCGGCCACCGCCGGCGGCGGATGTCGGGGAAGGTGTACTGGCCGACGTAGGCGGAGACGTCGAGCTCGGCCGGGAGGGTGTCGCCCTCGCCGGCGTGGTCGGCGGCCGCGGCCGGGGGCGCGGCCGGGGCCTGCTGGTCGTCGTCCATCTCGGGAGCCAGCGTACGCTCGTCCCGTGAGTGATCCGCCGCCGGTGCCGCCGACACCGCCGACACCGCCGAGCCCGCCGATCACCCCGCCGCCGACACCGCCGCCCCTGCCGAGCCTCCCCGCAGCCGAGCGGGTGCGCATCGCCTACCAGCGGCGGCCCGAGACCGACTACGTGTTCAGCTTCTGGACCGCGCTCGGTTGGACGGTGCTCACGTGCGGCATCTTCGGCTACTACGTCGTCTACCAGCTCGTCCGGCGCATGCGGGAGCACAACCGACGCCGGCTCGACCTCCTCGAGGCCAGCATCGGCTTCGCCTGGGAGCAGGCCCAGCGCCGGCCGGCGGTGGCCGACGAGCTACGGCCGACCTTCGAGTCGATGGCCGGCAACCTCGGCGTCCTCCGCCAGATGACCAGCGACTTCCGGGACCCGGCCGTCTGGACCCTGCTCGCCTTCCTGACCGGCGGGATCGCCACGGTGGTGGCCTTCGTCCTCCTCGACGGCGACCTCGTGCGCCACACGGCCGCCGAGCGGGCGGTGCAGGCCGACCTGGGCCGGGTCTACCTCCGCCTGGGGCAGGACCTGGGCCCGGACGAGGGCCCAGCAGATGCCGCGGTCAAGGGCCGCCACAACTACGGCGGGCGGATCGCAGCCTCCCTCGCCAGCTTCGGCATCTACCTCCTGTGGTGGTACCGCGACGTCATGGTCGAGGCAAACCGCCACTTTGCCGAGGACTGGGCGTGGGAGGACCGGCTGGGGGCCGCCGTCTACTATCTCGCCCACCCCTCCTGACCGGCCCGGAGGTGAGCTAGCCCCCCCGTGCAACATGCATGGCTCCACGGTTCCGATCCTGCCGTCATAGTGACTGAATGTTGTTCAGCGAGCGTGCCTTCCACGTCGAGGTACGTCAACTGAACGAACTGGGGGCATGGAGGGGGCAGATCGGCAGACCGAGGGCTCGCCTTAGCGCTTCCCCGCGGTGGGCCAACCCTCGCGCACCCGGGCGAGGGTTTCGGGGAGGGACTCGGGCAGGACCCGGGTCTCGGCCACGGTGGTCATGAAGTTGGTGTCGCCGTCCCACCGGGGGACGCAGTGGAAGTGGAAGTGGGCGGGGATGCCGGCGCCTGCGGGGCGACCGAGGTTGGCGCCCAGATTCAAGCCGTGAGGCCGGTAGGCGGCCTTGAGGGCGGCCACCGCCGCCACCACCGTCGACCACAGGGCCGCCCCCTCGCCCGCGTCGAGATCCTCCATCTCGGCCACGTGGCGCACGGGCATCACCAGCAGGTGGCCCGACGTGTACGGGTAGGCGTTCAGGATGGCGGCCACCTTGTCGTCCCGCCACACGACGTTGGTCTCCTCCGCGGGGCCGTCGCTGGCCAGGATGCGGCAGAAGACGCACGCCTCCTGCGACCGGTCGTCGGGATCCTCGTCGGCCGCCCGGGTGACGTACTCCCGCCGCCAGCCGGCCCACAGCCGTTCGAGGGTCACTGGGTCACGACTTGGTGGCCACCTCGTCGGACAGGCGGGCCAGGAAGTCGTCGACGGCCACGCCCCGCTCCACCTCGCCGCCCCGGGGGTTGACTCCCACGGTGCCGGCGGCGACATCGGCGTCGCCCACCACCAGGATGTAGGGCAGCTTCTCCAGCTTGGCCTTGCGGATGCGGCCGCCGAGGGGCTCGTCGGCCTCGACTGTGTCCGCCCGCAGGCCGGCCGCCTTCAGCTTCTGGACCACCGTCGCGGCGTAGGCCTCGTGGTCGTCGCGCACGCCCAGCACCCGGACCTGCACCGGCGACAGCCACGCCGGCAGGGCGCCCGCGTAGTGCTCGAGCAGGATGGCGAAGAAGCGCTCGACCGAGCCGAACAGGGCGCGGTGGATCATGAACGGCCGGTGGCGCTGGTTGTCGGCGCCCACGAACTCCATGTCGAAGCGCTGCGGCATCTGCAGGTCGACCTGGAGGGTGGAGATCTGCCACCGCCGGCCGATGGCGTCCTGTACGTGGACGTCGATCTTGGGGGCGTAGAAGGCGCCCTCGCCCTCGGCGACCTTGTAGGGGATGCCGGACGCCTCCAGCGCCACCCGCAGCGCCTCGGTGGCTACGTCCCACTCCTCGGGCTCGCCCACGAACTTCTCCGGCCGGGTGGCCAGCTCGGCCTCGAACTCGGTCAGGCCGAAGGTGGCCAGGATGCGCAGCACGAACGCCAGCAGCGACGTCAGCTCCCCCGCCAGTTGGTCGGGGGCGACGAAGATGTGGGCGTCGTCCTGGGCGAAGCCCCGCACCCGGGTGAGGCCGTGGAGCACGCCCGAGCGCTCGTAGCGGTACACCGTCCCCAGCTCGAACAGCCGCAGCGGCAGGTCGCGGTAGGACCGGGCCTGCGCCTTGTAGATGAGGATGTGCATGGGGCAGTTCATGGGCTTGGGGTAGTACGTGGCCCCGTCCATCTCCATGGGGGGGTACATGCCGTCGGCGTACCACCCGAGGTGGCCCGAGATCTCGAACAGAGTCGACTTCGACAGGTGGGGCGTGAAGACGAACTCGTAGTCGGCGGCCTCGTGCTCGGCCCGGGAGTAGTCCTCCATCAGCTTGCGGATGAGGCCGCCCTTGGGGTGGAAGACGGGCAGGCCGCCGCCGATCTCGGGCGGGAAGTGGAACAGGTCGAGCTCGAGGCCGAGCTTGCGGTGGTCGCGGCGCTCGGCCTCCTCCAGCCGGTGGAGGTGCTCGGCCAGGGCCTTGTCGGACTCCCAGGCGGTGCCATAGATGCGCTGGAGCTGGTCGCGGTGCTCGTCGCCCCGCCAGTAGGCGCCCGAGACCCGCATGAGCTTGAACGAGCCCAGCCGGGTGGTGGACGGCACGTGGGGGCCCCGGCACAGGTCGGCCCAGCCATTGTTGCGGTAGACGCTGACCGCCCCGCCTTGGGCTCCCTCGGCCGGTTCGACGCCCTCGATGATCTCCACCTTGAACGGCTGGTCGGCGAAGCGGGCCAGGCCCTCCTCCCGGGACAGCTCCTCCCGGACGAAGGGCTGGTCCTCGGCCACGATCTCCCGCATGCGGCCCTCGATGCGGACGAGGTCGTCGTCGGTGAAGCGGGCCTCGCCGGGCAGGGCGAAGTCGTAGTAGAAGCCGTCCTCGATGGCGGGGCCGATGGCGTACTTGGCCCCCGGGAAGAGGTCGGTGACGGCCTGGGCCAGCACGTGGGCGGTGGAGTGGCGCAGGACGTAGCGGCCCTCGTCGGTGTTCGACGTGATGATGGCCACGGCGGCCCCGTCGGGCAGCGGCGTGGTGAGGTCGGCCTGGCGGCCGTCGACGGTGGCGGCCACCGCCGCCTTGGCCAGGCCCCGGCCGATGCTGGCGGCCAGGTCGCCGGCGGTGGCGCCGGCGGGGAGGCGGCGGGCGGAACCGTCGGGCAAAGTGACTGAAATCTCTTCCGGCATGATGCGTCCGAGGTTATCGGCGGGCCGAGGGGTGCCCGTCTGAGTAACAGTCGGGGGGCTCCGCCCCCCAACGGCCCCCCGAGTCAAAAACCAGGATGAAAGACTGCGGGCCATCGGGGACCGGTTCGAGTACCGCAACGTGGGGGTCGACGGCGACGGTGGCCGGCCGATCGTGGCCGGCTTCTCGGCCCGCATCCCGGCCGACGGGCTGACGGCGGTGGTGGGGCCGTCGGGCGCGGGCAAGACCACGCTCCTCCGCCTCCTCAACCGGCTCGACGACCCCGACCACGGTGAGGTCCTCTTCGACGGGCGGGACGTGCGCACGTACGACGTCATCGCCCTCCGCCGGCGGGCCCAGTTCGTGGGCCAGGTGCCGGTGACGTTCCCCGGGACGGTGGCCGAGAACCTGAGCGTGGGCAACGTCGGTTGTGACGTCGCCGCCCTCCTGCAACGGGTCGGCCTCGACCCGGCGCTGGCGGGACGGGCCGCCGACCGGCTGTCGGTGGGCGAGGCCCAGCGCATGTGCCTGGCCCGGGCCCTGGCCCTCGCCCCCGAGTGCCTCCTGCTGGACGAGCCCACGTCGGCGCTGGACGCGGGGTCGAAGGGCGGCATCGAGGCTCTGGTGCGCTCCCTGGCCGACGACGGCCTCACCGTCGTGATGGTCACCCACGACCGGCGCCAGGCCGAGGAGCTGGCCGACCGCATGCTCGTGGTCGAGCCCGCCGGGCCGGGGACGTCGTCGTCGTGACCGACCTCAGCGACCGTATCTCCGTCGGCGACGTCGGCCTGTCCCTGCTCCTGGTGCTGGTGGCGGTGGTCATCTCCCGGTCCCGCAAGGCCGACCTCGAGCGCGACATCGTCGTCGCCACCTTCCGCTCCTTCGCCCAGCTCCTGGCCGTGGGCTTCGTGCTCGACTACGTCTTCGGCGGCCACGGCTGGCTGACGCCGGTCGTCCTGGCGGTGATGATCGGCACCGCCACCCTCACGTCCGGGGCCCGGGGCAAGCGGGTACCGGGCGCCTACCGGATAGCCCTGGCCTCGGTGAGCGTGTCCACCGCCGGCACCCTCGGCGTCCTCCTCGCCCTGCGCATCGTCCCCTTCGCCCCCCGGGCCGCCATCCCCCTCGGGTCGATGATCATCTCCAATGCCATGAACACGGCGTCACTCACCATGAGCCGCCTGCGCGACGACCTCGCCTCGCACCGGCGGGAGGTGGAGGCCCGCCTGAGCCTGGGGCAGACGGCGGCCGAGGCGTCGTCGTCGTGGCACCGGGCCGCGGTCCGCACCGGCACCCTGCCCGTGGTCGACCAGACCAAGGTCGTGGGCCTGGTGGCCCTGCCCGGGGCCATGACGGGCATGCTCCTGGCCGGGGCGTCACCGTCGTCGGCCATCCGCCTGCAGCTGGTGGTGATGTACATGCTCCTCGGCGGCAACGCCTTCGCCGCCCTCGTCGCCGGCCACCTCACCGTCCGCCGCCTGTTCACCGCCGACCACCAGCTCATCCGGTCACTCTCCCGGAACTCCTGAGGTTCAGCCGAGCAGGCCGCGACTGCCCTTCAGGTCGACCTCGACCTGCTTGGGGGCGTTGGCCGCGGCCACGACGAGGACGCCCGTGTAGTCGCCCGGCTGGGTCGCGGTGAACGTCACCAGGACCTCGCAGCGGCCGTCGGGCGGAAGGGGCGCCGTGGTGCAGCTGGCGTCGGAGGCGGTGAAGGCGGTCGAGCCCACGGCGATGGTGGGCTTGCGCATGGTGAGGGGGACGTCGCCGATGTTGCGCACGACGACCGTGGCTTCCTTGGGCTGGAGGGGCTCGAACGTCACCGAGTCGGGGTCGACTTCGAACTCCCCCTGCTTGACCGGCACGGTCGTGGCCCCCGGCCGCGTCGTCGCCCCGGGGAGGGTCGACGCGGTGGTGGTGGTCACCCCGTCGTTGGACGACGCCTTGCTGTCGTCGCCACCGATCCATCCGGCCTGCACGGAGATGCCCAGCACCCCGACGATGGCGGTGACGATGGAGGCGATCCCCGTCACCACGCCGGGCGCGCTGGACCAGAAGGGCTTCCCGTCGCTCACGTCATCCCACCCTAACGGGCGGGCCAGGGGGTCCTTGACGCGGCGACGCTCTCAGGTATTTGGTAGGTTTTCATGTATGGCCGTCGCCGTCGAGCGCATGAGCGCCGCCGAATACCTCGCGACTCCCGAGAGCCGCCCTCGTCACACCGAGTTGATCGACGGGACGGTCGTGGTGAACGAACCGAGGCTGCGGCACGCGCGGGCACAAACAGAGCTGATCTACCGCCTGCGGCGTTGGATCGAGGAGGGCGACGGCCGCGGCCAGGTCAGCGTGCCGACCGACATTGTCGTCGACCAGTCCAACGTGTTCGCCCCCGATGTGTGGTGGGTCGGCGAGCACCGCCGGCCGACGCTTGACCAGCTCTACCTTGACGGCGTTCCCGACCTTGTCATCGAGATCCGCTCGCCGTCCACCTGGATCCGCGACCTCCGGGTGAAGCTTCCCCGCTACGAGACGGCGGGCGTCCCCGAGGCCTGGTACGTCGATGCCGAGGCCCGCATGGTCCTCGTGTTCCGCCGGTCACGGGCGGATGTCCCGACGTTCGACATCGCGCTCGAACTGGGGGTCGACCAAGAGCTCGCGTCGCCGCTCCTGCCCAACTTCGCCCTCCGGGTGGGCCAGATCTTCGCTTAGGCGGCCGGCGGGGCGCCCTTCGACGCCCAGAACTTGTTGAGCGCGTCCTGGCACTTCCAGTACCAGGGGATGCCGAAGGCGAGGATCCAGAAGGCGGTGGTGGCCTTCACCGGACTCTGCTGGCCGTCCTGCTCGTACATCTTCTGGATCTCGATCGGCAGCAGGAACAGGGTGACGATCCCGGCCAGGAGATAGATCACCGCCCCGATGGGGCCGCCGATGCCCTCGCCGGTGCGCAGCTTGACGTCCTCGTGGCTCTGGTAGGCCCAGTAGACGCCGTAGAACCCGAGCGTGATCACCGACAGCCCGATCTGCTTGGGGATCGACTTCTGCCTCCCCACGTACTGCCCGTTGATTGAGCTCATGGGCGCGCACGCTACTGCGGCTCGCCTCTCAGCCGCTGGCGGTGGGTACGCCCAGGAGCATGGCCGCCTGGCTCATACCGAGGCCGGCGGCGGCGGCCCGGTCGATGGCTTCGATGGCCCGCGGGAAGTCGAGATCGTCGTCGATGGCGTCGCGCACCGCGTCGAGGGCGGCGTCGCCGGCGCCGGCCGCCCGCCACCGGGCCAGGCGGTCGGTGGCCACCGCCAGGAGGCCCTCGTGCCACGCCCAGGGTGCCCGGTAGGAGTGGTCGAGCATGGCCAGGCGCACCGCCATCGGGTCCCACGCCTGGACCAGCTCGCTCACGAACACCAGGTTCCCCAACGACTTCGACATCTTGGTCCCGTCGAGCTCCACCATCGGCGCGTGCAACCAGCGGCGGACGAAGCGCTCGCCGATGGCGGCCTCCGACTGGGCCGCCTCGCACTCGTGGTGGGGATAGATGAGGTCGCTGCCGCCGCCGTGGAGGTCGATGCTCGTCCCCAGCTCCCGCAGGGCCAGGGCCGAGCACTCGATGTGCCAGCCGGGACGGCCCGGTCCCCACTGCGAGGGCCACGACGGCTCGTCGGGCGCCGACGGCTGCCACAGGACGAAGTCGAGAGGGTCGCGCTTGACCGGGTCGTCGGGGTTGCCGCCCCGCTCGGCGGCCAGCTTCAGCATCTCCTCCCGGCTGAGGTGGCTCACCTGGCCGAAGTTGTCGAACGAGGCCACGTCGAAGTACACCCCGCCGCCGGCCTGGTAGGCGTGGCCCCGGTCGATCACCATCCCGATGAAACCGAGGATGTCGTGGATGGCGGACGTGGCCCGGGGCTCGCTGAAGGCGGGGAGCATGCCCAGGGCCTTCATGTCGCCGTCGAACTTGGCCACCTCCCGGGCGGCCAGGTCGAGGTAGTTCATGCCCACCTCGCGGGCCTTGCGCAGCAGGTCGTCGTCGACATCGGTGACGTTGCGCACGCACAGGGTGCGGTGGCCGATGTCGCGCAGCCGGCGCTGGAGGACGTCGTAGAGGAGGTAGGTGGCGGCGTGGCCGACGTGGGTGGCGTCGTACGGCGTGATGCCGCACGTGTACATGGTGACGACCGGCCCCGGCGAGAAGTCGAGGACCTCGCCCCGGGCGGTGTCGAAGAACCGCAACCCGGTGGCCCTATGCCTGAGCGACGGCGTCGATGCCGGTGAGGCGGAGGCTGGCCTTGCGGAACCGCACCAGCACTGCGGTGAACGCCTCCACCGTGCCCGCCATGGCCAGGGAACCGGCCGACAGCGGGCGCAGGCCGGCGATGGCCCGGACCAGGGTCGACGTCGCCTCCAGGGCCTCGGCGTGGTCGGTGCAGATGAGGACGTCGCAGCCCATGGGGTGGTCGAGCTGGCCCAGCTCCCGGGCCGGGACGTGCTGGAAGGCGGCCGCGACCATGGCGTCGGGCGCGGCCAACTGCACCGCCGCCGCCACCGAGCCCTGCGGCAGGTGGACCGCCAGCAGTTCCTTACCCACCTTGGCCAGGGCGTTGCCCATGGAGATGACGACCTTGCCGCCGAGGGCGTCGGCCACCGAGGCCACGGTGGGCTCGGCCGCCGCCCACTGGGTGGCCACCACGACGAGGGTGGACTTGGCCGCCCCCTCGTTGGTGGACGGCTCCAGGCTCAGCTCGTGCTCCGGCCACCGGGCGCGGAGGTCGTCGCACACGGCCGACGCCTTCTCCTCCGACCGGGAGCCCACCACCACGTCGTAGCCCACCGAGGCCAGGCGGGCGGCCAACGCCTTACCGGCGGGGCCCGTGCCCCCGAGGATGCCGACGTCCATCCCGTCAGACTGGCACGAACCGGCGGTCGTGTCGCAAACCCGGGGCCGATTGCTCCGCGGTGGGTACACCAGGAAGGGTGAAACCGACTCTCCGGCTGCTGCGACTCCGGGGCATCCCGGTGGACGCCCACTGGACGTGGCCGGTCGCCTTCGCGGTGGTGGCCTGGACGCTGGCCGCCTCCGTGTTCCCCTCGGCCTATCCCGAGGTGGGCGGGCTGGGGCACGTGGTCATGGCGATCGTGGCCACCGGCATCCTCTTCGGGTCGGTGGTCCTGCACGAGCTGGCCCACGCCGTCGTCGCCCGCCGGGAGGGCATGGAGGTGGAGGGGGTCTGCCTGTGGCTGCTGGGCGGCGTGTCCGACGTCGGGGGGCGGCCGAGCTCGCCGGGCCAGGAGTTCCGGATCGCCGCCTCCGGGCCGGCCGTGTCGCTGATCCTGGCCGCGGTCCTGGCCGCCGCCGGGGCGTGGGGTGAAGGCCGGGGCTGGCCGGACCCCGTCCACGGTGTGCTTGAGTACGCCGCCCGTCTCAACGTGGTGGTGGCCGCCTTCAACCTCATCCCCGCCCTCCCCCTCGACGGTGGCCGCATCCTGCGCTCCTGGCTGTGGCACCGCCAGCACGACCTGCTGGCCGCCACCCGGTCCGGAGCGCGGGCCGGCCAGGCGTTCGGGCTGACCCTGGTGGTGGTCGGCGTCCTCGACGTGCTTTCCGGCGCCATCCTTCTGGGTGTGTGGCTGGCGGTGCTGGGCGGCTTCCTGCTGCGGGCGGCGTCGTCGGAGCTGGCCGAGGCCCGCACCCGCCACCGCCTCGACGGCCTCACCGCGGCCGACGTCATGGCGTCCGACCCCGGCGTCGTCCTCAACGACACCCCCGTCTCCCGGCTGGTTCAGCACCCCCCGGCGCCGGTCCGGACCGGCTACCCGGTGCTCGGAGGGGGTCGCCTGCTGGGTGTGATCGTGCTCGACAACGCCCGTCGGGTTCCGTCGGACGAGGCCGACCAGCGTCCGGTGGAGGACGTGATGACGCCGCTCGACGACGTCCCGATGGTCGACGCCGACGCCGCCGTCGTCGACGTGGTCGACCGCCTGAACGGGACGAACGCGACGGGGCAGGTGGTGGTGGTCGCCGACGGCATGGTGGTCGGCATCCTCGACGAGGCCGACGTGGCCGGCGCCCTCGACCGGGCCCCCGGAACGGCCGGCGCCCGCGCCGTGGGCGTTCGCGCGTGGGCGGTCGTGGCCGGCCTGTGCGTTCTGGCGGGGGCGGCCCTCTACCGGCCCCCCTACGCCATCGTCTCCGCCGGCCCGCAGGTCGACGTGACCGCCGACGTGTCCCTCGCCGGTATCACCGTCACGCCGGTCAACGGCCGTTACGTCGTCCCCACCGTGACCTACCGGCGGAGCAACGCCATCGCCACCGTCCTCGCCGCCGTCCGGGGTGGCGAACGGGTCGTCCCGGCCAGCCGAGCGGACGACCAGGCCGACGCCGGCGCCGGCGCCGGCGGGCCGGGCCTGTCCCGGGAAGCCCGGATCCTGGCCGCGGCCGCGGCCGCCCTCTCCCAGAACCTGCCGGCCACGGTGACCGGCACGGGGGCCCGGGTGGCGGCGGTGCGGCCAGGGTCGGCCGCGGCCGGCGTCCTGCGGCCGGGCGACGTGATCCTGGCCGTCGACAGCCGGCCCGTCAGCCAATCCGCCCTGCTGGCGGAGGTGGTCCGCGCCGGCGCGCCGGGCACGCTCCTCAGCCTCTCCGTGGAGCGGGGCGGACGGGTCGAGGTGATCCCGGTCACCATCGCCGCGGGCGGTCTCGGGCTCACGGTGGAGACCCGCGACCTGGCCGTGGAGCTGCCGTTCGAGGTCCGCTTCGAGGGTCGGGCGGCGGGCGGACCGGGCGCGGGGCTGGCCTACGCTCTGGCCATCGCCGACCTGCTCTCCTCCACCGACGTGGCCCAGGGCCGCACCATCGCCGCCGCCGGCGCCGTCGACGCCGACGGCCACGTCGTCCCGGTCGACGGGTTGGCGGATCCCGCGGCCCTGGCCGAGGCCGCCGCCGATGCCGGCGCGGCCGTGCTCGTCGTCCCCCCCGAGCTGGCCGACGGCGCCCGCCGGGACGGGCTGGCGGTGCAGGGGGTGGAGAGCCTGGCCCGGGCCCTGGAGGCCCTGTCCACGACCGTGTGACGTTCCGCCACGGCGTGGCCAGTGGCGACCCCCTGTCCGACTCGGTGGTGTTGTGGACCCGCTCGCCGGGCCCGACCGAGGTCGACTGGGTCGTGGCCCGCGACCCGGACCTGCTCGACGTGGTGGCCAAGGGCACGGCCGCCACCAGCGCCGACGCCGACTTCACGGTCCATGTCGACCCCGGCGGGCTGGAGCCGGCGACCACCTACTGGTACCGGTTCTCGGCCGGCGCCGACCTCTCCCCCACCGGCCGCACCCGCACCGCCCCCGCGCCCGGCGCGCCCGTCGACCACCTCCGCCTGGGCCTGGTGTCGTGCGCCTCCTACGCCGCCGGCTGGTTCCACGCCTACCGCAACCTGGCCCGGCGCGACCTCGACCTCGTCGTCCACGTGGGCGACTACCTCTACGAGAACGGGCGCCACTCGGGCCACGGCCCCCGCCGCCACCCGCCCAGGCGGGCCGTCACGCTCGCCGGCTACCGGGCCCGCCACGCCCTCTACAAGTCCGACCACGACCTGCAGACCCTCCACGCCCGTCATCCCATGGTGGCCGTCTGGGACGACCACGAGCTGGCCGGGGGGGCGTGGTCGGGGGGCGCCCACGAGCACGTCTCCCACCGGCACGGGTCGTGGGCCGACCGGAAGGCGGCCGCGGTCCAGGCCTACTGGGAGTGGATGCCGCTGCGGCCGCCGGAACCCGACGTCCCCGAGCGCATCTACCGCATGCAGCGCTGGGGCGACCTGGCCGACCTGGCTCTGCTCGACACCCGGCTCATCGGCCGGGACGAGCCGGTGGGACGGGGCAGGGGCGTGGTGGTGAAGCTGTCCGACACCGGCCGGTCGATGCTGGGCGCCCGGCAACGGGACTGGCTGGCGGCGAAGATGGCGGCGTCCACCGCCCGCTGGCGGGTGGTCGGCAGCCAGGTGGTGGTGGCCCCCATCCCCCTGGTGGCGGGGCGGCTGCTCAACCCCGGCCAGTGGGACGGCTACCCCGAGGAGCGGGACTGGCTCTACGGGATGCTGGCCGCCGACCGGGGCGGTGGCAGCGCGCTGTCAGGCAACAACGTGGCCGTCCTCAGCGGCGACATCCACTCGTCGTGGGCCAACGAGCTGCCCGTGGGGGCCGAGTTCGTGGGCCCGTCGGTGTCGTCACCGTCCTTCGCCGACATCCTGGTGCCCGGCGGGCGACTGGGGCAGGCGGCGTCGGAGCGCATGTTCCGGTGGCAGAACCGCCACGTGCGCATGGTCGAGTTGCGCCACCACGGCTACGTGGTGGTCGACCTCAACCCCGAGCGCATCCAGGGCGACTGGTGGCACCTCGACACGGTGACGGGCCCGTCGCCGGACGAGTCCTTCGCCGGCGGCTGGCAGCTCCACTGGGGCCGGCCCGGCCTCGAGCCGGCCGCCGCCCCCGCCGATGGGCCCCGTCGATGACTAAGAGGCGGACGCCAGCAGCTTGGCCAGGCGGGTGAGGCCTTCCTCCAGGGCCTCGTCGCCCAGGGCGTAGGACAGGCGGGCGTAGCCGGGGGCCCCGAAGGCCTCCCCGGGGACGATCGCCACCTTGGCCACGTCGAGGACCACGCCGGCCAGGTCCAGGGTGGAGTCGACCCGGCGGCCGCCGATCTCCTTGCCCAGGACGCCGGCGAAGGACGGGAAGGCGTAGAACGCCCCCTCCGGCTCCAGGACGGTGACGCCGGGCATGGCCGAGAGCATCTCGAACATCTTCCGCCGGCGACGGTCGAAGGCCTCCCGCATGGCGGCCATGGGGGCCATGTCGCCGGTGAGGGCGGCCACCGCCGCCATCTGGGAGACGTTGGCCACGTTGGACGTGGCGTGCGACTGAAGGTTGGTGGCCCCCGCGATCACGTCCTTGGGGCCGATCATCCACCCCACCCGCCAGCCGGTCATGGCGAAGGTCTTGGCCACGCCGTTGATGACGACGCTGCGCTCGGCCAGCTCGGGGACGACGGCCGGCATGGAGGAGAACCGGTTGTCGCCGTAGACGAGGTGCTCGTAGATCTCGTCGGTGACGACCCAGAGGCCCTTCTCCGCCGCCCACCGGCCCAGCTCGGCGGTCTGCTCAGGGGTGTAGACGGCGCCGGTGGGGTTCGACGGGGACACGAACAGCAGGACCTTGGTGCGGTCGGTGGTGACCGCCTCCAGCGCCTCGACGGTGGCCCGGAAGCCGGTGGTCTCGTCGGTGGGCACCACCACGGGCACGCCCCCGGCCAGGCGGATGGACTCGGGGTACGTGACCCAGTAGGGCGCCGGCATCAGCACCTCGTCGCCCGGGTCGAGGAGGGCGGCAAAGGTGTTGTAGACGGCCTGCTTGGCCCCGTTGGTGACCAGGACCTGGGCCGCGGTGCAGGGGTAGCCCGAGTCGCGCACCGTCTTGGCCGCCACCGCCTCCTTCAGCTCGGGCAGGCCCCCGGCGGGCGTGTAGCGGTGGTTGCGGGGCACCTTGCAGGCGGCCATGGCCGCCTCCACGATGTGGTCGGGCGTGGGGAAGTCGGGCTCCCCGGCGCCGAAGCCGATGACGTCCTCGCCGGCCGCCTTGAGGGCCTTGGCCTTGGCGTCGACGGCCAGGGTGGCGGATTCTTCGATGGATGCAATGCGGGCGGATACTCGATTCGTGCGACTGGCCATGTCTGTAAGAGTTGCACAGGTGACCGCACCCCCCGAACGCATATGACCGTCGCCGACATCCGCCTGCCCCCCGACCTGCTGCCCGCCGACGGCCGTTTCGGCGCCGGGCCGTCGAAGGTGCGCCAGGCGTCGGTCGACGCCCTGGCCGCGGCCGCCCCCACCTACCTGGGCACCAGTCACCGGGCCAAGACCGTGAAGTCGATGCTCGGACGCCTCCGGGCGGGGCTCGCCGACCTGTTCCAGCTCCCCGACGGCTACGAGGTGGCCCTGGGCAACGGCGGGGCGGCCCTGTTCTGGGACATGGCCACGTTCGGGCTCATCGAGCGCAAGAGCCAGCACCTCACGTTCGGCCAGTTCTCGGCCTCGTTCGCAGCCGCGGCCCACGCGGCGCCGTTCCTCGGCGACCCGGACGTGATCTCGTCCGATTTCGGCACCCACCCCGTCCCCCGGCCGAGTCCCGACGTCGACGCCTACGCCCTCACCCACAACGAGACGTCCACCGGCGTGGCCATGCCCGTCCGCCGGCCCACCGGCGCCAGCGGGCTCGTGCTGGTCGACGCCACGTCGGCCGCGGGTGGGATGCGGGTCGACCCGGCCGAGTTCGACGCCTACTACTTCGCCCCCCAGAAGTGCTTCGCGGCCGACGGTGGCCTGTGGCTGGCTCTCCTGTCCCCCGCCGCCGTCGAGCGGGTGGAGCGGATCAAGGCGGGCGGGCGGTGGACCCCCGCCCTCCTCGACCTGGGCCTGGCCCTGGAGAACTCCCGCCTCGACCAGACCTACAACACCCCGTCGCTGGCCACCATCTTCCTCATGGTCGACCAGGTGGAGTGGATGCTGGCCGGCGGTGGTCTGGGCTGGGCCGCCTCCCGGTCGGAGGCGTCCGCCGCCGTGCTCTACCCGTGGGCCGAGGCGTCGTCGTATGCCACCCCGTTCGTGGCCGACCCTGGCCAGCGCAGCCCGGTGGTGGGCACCATCGACCTCGACGCCTCGGTCGACGCCAACATGGTGTCGACCGTGCTGCGGGCCAACGGCATCGTCGACACCGAGTCCTACCGCCGCCTGGGTCGCAACCAGCTGCGCATCTCGATGTACCCGGCGGTGGAGGCGTCCGACGTGGCGATCCTCACCCGGGCCATCGACCACGTGGTCGGCGAACTGCTCACACAACCCTCATAATGCGGTGATCAGCCGATCACCCCGCCCGCCGACAGTTGAGGCATGCGAATGAGACGAATCCTCGGAGTTGCCCTCGGAACCACACTGGTCGTGATGGTGGGAGCGGGCGCGGTGGCGTGGGCCGGCCCGAGCCTGAATCGATTTGGCGGGGGCGACCCGGCCACGCGGGAGGCGGCCAAGCAGTGCGTGGCCGACGCCAGGGCGGCCAACCCCGACGCCGACAAGGCCGCCATCCGGGAGGCGGTCAAGCCCTGCCTGGAGGCGGCCGGCATCGCCCCCAAGGAGCTCACCGCCCAGCAGCAGGCCCGTCGGGACGCAGCCAAGGCCTGCCTGCAAGCGGCCAAGGAGGCCAACCCCGACGCCGACCGCCCGACCATCGCAGCCGCGGCCAAGCCCTGCCTGGAAGCGGCCGGGATCACCGCCCGGGACGGCCTCGAGCGGCTGAGAAGCTGCATCGACACGGTTCTGGGGGCCAACTCCGACGGCGACCGCAAGGCCCTGCGCACCGCCGTCCGGGAGTGCATGGCCAACTCCTAGGGCAGGCATCCACGAAGGGCGGTCCGGAGTCTGGGGCCGCCCTTTAAGTTTTGCCCCCGTTCCGCCGAACAGGGAGGGGTGGACCTCCACCCGGCGACCGATCTGGCCGCTCTCTACCGGGAGCAGCAGCCGGGCCTCCTGCGCTACCTGCGGGCGGTGGCGCCGGGATCGGCCGAGGACCTGGCCGCCGACGTCTGGGTCGAAGTGGCCGCCTCCGCCCACCGCTTCCAGGGGGACAAGGCCGCCTTCCGGGGTTGGATCTACACCATCGCCCGCCGCCGGGTGATCGACGGCCAGCGCCGGGCCGGTCGCCGCCGCACCGATCCCGTCAACGGCGACCGTATGGCCGGGTTCTCAGCCAACGACCACCCCGACGAGCTCGTCCTCGACCGGGCCAGCACCGAGGCGGCGGTGGCCCACGTGCTCGCCGTCCTGTCGCCCGACCAGGCCGAGGTGGTTCTCCTCCGGGTCATCGGGGGACTCCGTGTCTCCCAGGTGGCCGAGCTGCTGGGCAAGCGCCCGGGCACCGTCCGGGTCCTCCAGCACCGGGGCCTGCGCCGGCTGGCCGAGCACAGCACCCTGGGATCGTTGAGCGCCTGAATGGAGACGACGCAGACGTAACGCTCGCCGTCGCCCGCACGATTGGACCGACACACCGGCTCCGTGCGGGCCTCGACGCGCAAAGGAACATCCTGTTCTCACGATCTGGTCGATACACGGCGGCGACCTTCGCCGGACTGTCCCTTCTCCTCCTCACCACCGCCGGGCCCTCCCTGGCCGATGACACCACCGCGGTGGGCGTCGGCGTCTCCGCCTACGTCGACGAGTACGCCTTCGACGTCTTCGTCGAGCAGGAGATCGAGAACGCCCTGCTGGGGGGCGGTTTCCAGGAGGCGGGCGTGTTCGTCAACGTCAGCCACGGCAACGTGATCCTGTCCGGCTTCATGTCGCCCCAACTGCACCTGGCGGTGCAGGCGCTGGTGGCCGACACCCTGGGCGGGATCCCGCTCCCCCTCCCGTTCGCGGTCGTGATCGGCATCCCCACCGGCCTGGCCCTCCCCGACCTGGGCCTCGCCCTCGACGTGATCCTGCCCGATCTCACCGCCCCCCTGCAGACGCTCGGCGTGATCGACCGCATCGTCTGTTACTGACACCCCCCGGCGGGGTCATGACCGGGGGGACATGACCGGGGGGACGGCAGACCCGTCCCCCAGGACCGCTGCCCGAGGCTGATGAGCTACGGCGAACTCAGCCTCCGGACACGTCCTGGGGGCGGGCCTTGCCGGCGGAGATCCACGGCATCATGGCCCGCAGCTCGGCGCCCACCTTCTCGATGGGGTGCTCCTTGCCCTTGGCCCGCAGCTCGTTGAACTTGGGCCGGCCGGCCTTGTTCTCCGCGATCCACTCCGCCGCGAAGCGCCCGTCCTGGATCTCGTCGAGGATGCGGCGCATCTCGGCCCGCACCTCCTGGTTGATGATCCGGGGGCCGCGGGTGAGGTCGCCGTACTCGGCCGTGTCGGAGATGGAGAAGCGCATGCCGGCGATGCCCTGCTCGTACATGAGGTCGACGATGAGCTTGACCTCGTGCAGGCACTCGAAATAGGCCGACTCGGGCTGGTAGCCGGCATCCACCAGCGTCTCGAACCCGGCCATGACCAGCTCGGTGAGCCCGCCGCAGAGCACGACCTGCTCGCCGAAGAGGTCGGTCTCCGTCTCCTCCTCGAAGGTGGTCTCCAGCACGCCGGCCCGGGTCGCGCCCAGGGCGTGGGCGTAGGACAGGGCCAGCGCCTTGGCCTTGCCCGACGCGTCCTGGGAGACGGCGATGAGCGACGGCGTGCCCCCGCCCGACTCGAACGTGCGCCGCACCAGGTGGCCGGGGCCCTTGGGGGCCACCATGGCCACGTCGATGCCCGGGGCGGGGTTGATCAGCCCGAAGCGGATGTTGAGGCCGTGGGCGAAGAAGAGGGCGTCGCCGTCGGTGAGGTGGGGGGCGATGTCGGCCTCGTAGACCGCGCCCTGCTCGGTGTCGGGGAGCAGGATCATCACCAGGTCGGCCTCCGACGAGGCCTGGGCGATGGTGGTGACCTTCAGCCCCGCCGCCTCCGCCTTGGCCCATGAGCCCGAACCCTCCCGCAGGCCGACCCGCACGTCGACCCCCGAGTCCTTGAGGTTGAGGGCGTGGGCGTGGCCCTGGGACCCGTAGCCGATCACGGCCACCTTGCGACTGCCGATGAGGCCGGCGTCGGCATCCTTCTCGTAATAGACGTTGGCCATCGGAAGTCCTCCTGCGTGGGGTTCTGTAGGAACGGTATCGGTCAGCCGGCGCCGGCCCTAACCGGCGCGACGGAGCCGGGTGGGGTGGGGCTGGCGCTCGAGCCGGGGCAGGGCCACCCGCCCGGTGCGCTGGAGCTGGGTGATGCCGAAGCCCCGCATGAGGTCCTCGAAGTCGTCGAGCTTCGACGGCGGGCCGGCCAGGACCACGGTGATGGCATCGGTGCCGACGTCGATGATGCGGCCCTCGAACACCTGCACCAGCTCGATGACCTGCCCCCGGCCCGTTCCCTCGGCCTTCACCGTGACCATCATCAGCTCCCGCTCCACCGCGTCGGCGGGGTCGAGCTCGCTGATCTTGACCACGTTGATGAGCTTGAACAGCTGCTTGGTGATCTGCTCGAGGGGGGTCGACTCCACGTCGACCACGATCGTGATGCGGCTGAAGCGCACGTCGTCGGTGGGGGCCACGGCCAAGGAGTAGATGTTGAACCCCCGGCGGGCGAACAGTCCCGCCACCCGGGCCAAGACGCCGGCCTTGTTCTCCACCAGCACGGTGAGGATGTGGTGTTTGGAGGTGGAAGCGGCCATGTCAGTGACCTCCCTGGCCGAATTCCGGGCCCAGGATGATGTCGTCGTTGGACGTGCCGGCCGCGACCATCGGGTACACCTTCTCGTCCGAGTCGCAGCGGAAGTCGATCACCACCGGGCGGTCGTCGATGGAGTTGGCCTTCTCGATGGTGGCCACCACGTCGTCGGGATGCTCCACCCGGAAGCCGATGCAGCCCATGGCCTCGGCCCACATCTTGTAGTCGGGCAGGTCGGGCGACAGGTAGACCTCGCTGTAGCGCTCCTCGTAGAACAGCTCCTGCCACTGGCGGACCATGCCCAGGTAGGCGTTGTTGAGGATGGCGACCTTGATGGGGATGCGCTCGGCCGAGGCCGTGACCAGCTCCTGGGCCGTCATCTGGAAGCAGCCGTCGCCGTCGATGGCCCAGACGGTGCGTCCGGGCATGCCCACCTTGGCCCCCACCGCGGCCGGCACGGCAAAGCCCATGGTGCCGAGCCCGCCCGAGTTGACCCAGGTGTAGGGGTGGTCGAACTTCCACAGCTGGCTCGACCACATCTGGTGCTGGCCCACGCCCGACACGACGATGGTGTCGTCGGGCGAGTTGGCGCACAGCGACTCGATGCAGAACTGGGGCTTGAGCTTGTCGCCCTCCTCCCAGCCCTGCTCGTAGCGCAGGGGGTACGTCTCCTGCCAGGAGCGGAGCATGTTGTTCCACTCGGTGCGGTCGGGCTGGGCCTCGGCCCCGCCCAGGTCGCGGACCGCCCGCACCAGCTCCTCGATCACCAGCCGGCAGTCGCCCACGATGGGAACGTCGGGCTTGCGGACCTTGCCCAGCTCGGCGGGGTCGATGTCGACGTGGATGATCTTGGCGTCGGGGGCGAAGCCCGACAGCTTGCCCGTGACCCGGTCGTCGAACCTCGACCCGAGGGCGATGAGCAGGTCGGACCTCTGCATGGCGGTGACGGCGGTGTAGTTGCCGTGCATGCCCGGCATGCCCAGGCACAGGGGGTGGGAGTCGGGGAAGGCGCCTCTGGCCATCAGGGTGGTGACCACGCGGATGCCGGTGAGCTCGGCCAGCTCCCGCAGGACCTCGGCCGCCCGGGCCTTGAGGATGCCGCCACCGGCGTAGATGACGGGCCGGCGGGACTCACCGATGAGGCGGGCCGCCTCCCGGATCATCTTGGGGTGGCCCTTGGTGGTGGGCTTGTAGCCGGGGAGGTCGATCGAGTCGGGCCAGTACCACTCCATGGCCGAGTTGGGGTGCTTGGGGTCGACGATGTCCTTGGGGATGTCGACCAGCACCGGGCCGGGACGGCCGGTGGTGGCGATGTGGAAGGCCTCGTGGATGACGCGGGGGATGTCCTGGGCCGACGTGATCAGCTCGTTGTGCTTGGTGACCGACCGGGTGATCCCGATGGTGTCGCACTCCTGGAAGGCGTCGGTGCCGATGGCCATCGAGGGGACCTGGCCGGTGATGACGACGATGGGGATGGAGTCCATCAGGGCGTCGGCCAGGGGGGTGACGATGTTGGTCGCCCCCGGCCCGCTGGTGACCATGGCCACGCCCGGGCGCCCGGTGGCGTGGGCGTAGCCCTCGGCCATGTGGCCCGCGCCCTGCTCGTGGCGGACGAGGATGTGACGGATGGGCGAGTCGATGATGGGGTCGTAGACGGGCAGGATGGCCCCGCCGGGGAGGCCGAACATGACCTCCACCCCTTCCATCTCCAGGCTCTTGATGAGGGCTTGCCCCCCGTTCAGCTTCATGATCCGCTCCAAATTCTGTCTCTGACAAAGAAAACGACCCCCCGTCTGGGAGGCCGTGAGGCGCACGCGCGGGGAGACGGCGTGCGCTAAGCGATAAGTACGAGTCCGGTGAAGAGGTTCATCCGAGCCGAATTGTATGCGCAGCCGAAGGCCCGCCGCAACCGAATGCCCCAATGCCGCCGGCCACGAACGCCGCCGCAGGCGGCCCCCCAGTGGCTGGCGGCCAAATGAACGCCGTACAGCCAAGAGGCCGGCGGCGGAGCCGTCGGCCTCTTGTCCTCAGAACTCGCCGAGGAGGGCGAAGCCCTCCGCAGTCGAAATCACCAACGTACGACGGTGTCCCACTCGCTGGACGACACGCCGCCGGCGAAGCGGACGGGCGACAGCTTGCGGCGGGCGGTGACCAGCAGAGCCATACCGGCCAGTACCAGCCCGGCGGCGAGCAGGGCCAGGCCCGACTCGAATCCGGTGCGGGCCAGGGTGCCGGTCTGCACCGCGGGGGTGACGACGACCGGGGTCGCGATCGGCGACACCACGATGGGGTTGCCCGTGATCGGGTTGCGGATCATGGGCTGGGAGCCGCTGCCGCTGCCGCCGCCGGTGGGCACCTGGCCGCAGAACTGGTTGACCTCGGTGGTCGACTGGTTGCCGGAGGCGTTGGCCGCACCGGTGTTGATGGTGGCGGTGCCGGTGGAGTTGTTGGTGGGGCTGCCCAGGTTGACGTTGAGGCCGATAAGGCCGCCGGAGGCCGTCTGGTTGATCGTCTGGGTGTTGGTGGAGTTGTTGCCGATGGCGGTGTTGTTGCCGGTGGAGGCGACCGCGTCACCGTTGTTGTTGACGTTGGCCGTCTGCCCGCTGGGGCTGGCGTTGGCGAACGGGTTGAACGGGAAGAACCGGCCGCTGCAGGGGTCGAACGAGGAGCCGAAGTTGTTCACCGTGCCCGGGAAGGTGCCGGGGAAGAACGGGGTGGCGTTGAAGAAGCCGGCCGGAGCAGCTGCCCCGCCGCCGGCGCCGCTACCGAAACCGCCGCTGCCGTCGTTGGTGATCTTGGCCTGGTTGACGCCGTTGGTGGCCGTGTTGCCCGTGGCGTTGGCCGCGCCGGTGGTGATGGCGGCCGTGCCCGTGGAGGTGTTGACCGGGGCCCCGAGGGCGACCAGGGCGTCGATGGCTCCGTCGCCGTCGGCCGGGCCGATGGTGTTGTCGGAGTTGTTGCCCGTGGCCGAGTTGCCGCCGGTGGTGGCGGCGGCGATGCCGTCGTTGCTGACGATGGCCGACTGGTTGCTGCCCGCGGGGGCGGGGGCGAACGGGTTGAACGGCGTGAAGGCGGGGGAACTGCCCGAGCCGGACGAGGCCTGGTTGACGCCCGTCTGCGACTCGTTGCCGGACGCATTGGCCGCGCCGGAGTTGATGGTGGCGGTGCCGGTGGACGTGTTGGTGGGCGAGCCCAGGCCGACGTTGGCGTCGACCAGGCCGCCAGTGGTGGCCCCGGGGCCGCCGATGGCGTTGCTGGAGTTGTTGCCCGTGGCGGTGTTACCGCCCGTGCTGGCCACCCCCGCGCCGCTGTTCCCCACCGTGACGCTGGCCAACTGGCCGATGGCCAAGGGGGCCCGCGCCACGCTGAAAAGCGCCAAACCAGAGACGAGGGCTAGCGAGCCCGCGATCGTGCGCCGACGCCCTCCGCTCCCCAACCGCTGGACGTGCCTCATAACGCATTCTCCCCGCTGTACCGGTGGCCCGCAGTCTGACGTACGGGAGTCTACAGAGCAAGCTTCTCCGCTGGGTAACAAGGCTAATCCGGGGTCCCCCCGGGCGTCGACCCGGCCGTCGCTCAGGGCTCGGTGACGGCCCCCCGCTCGGCCCCGGTGACGAGACGGGCGTACTTGGCCAGCACGCCCGTGGGGTAGCGGGGCGGGGGGACCTTCCAGTCGGCCATGCGGGCGGCCACGGTGGCGCCGTCGACCAGCAGGTCGATGGTGCGGGCGTCGGCGTCGATCACGATGCGGTCGCCGTCGGCCACCACGCAGATCGGCCCCCCGTCGACCGCCTCCGGCGCCACGTGACCCACGCAGAACCCCCGGGTGCCCCCCGAGAAGCGCCCGTCGGTGACCAGGGCGGTGTCGCCGCCCCGCCCCGCCCCCTTGAGGGCACCGGTGACGGCCAGCATCTCCCGCATACCGGGTCCGCCCTTGGGGCCCTCGTAGCGGATGACCACCACGTCGCCGGGCCGGATGCGCCCGGCCAGGATCTCGTCCATGGCCGCGGTCTCGCCGTCGAAGACCCGGGCCGTGCCGTCGAAGCGCATGGTGTCGATGCCGGCCACCTTGACGACGGCCCCCTGCGGGGCCAGGGAGCCCCGGAGCACGGCCAGGCCGCCCTCGGCGTGGATGGGGTCGTCGAGGCGGTGGATGATGCGGCCGTCGGGCGGGGGCGGGTCGAGGGCGGCCAGGTTCTCGGCCATGGTGCGGCCGGTGACGGTGAGGCAGTCGCCGTCGAGCAGGCCCGCCTCCAGCAGGTGGCGCAGGACCATGGGGACGCCGCCCACGGCGTCGAGGTCGGCCATGTGGAACTTGCCGCCCGGGCGCAGGTCGGCGATGTGGGCCACCCGCCGTCCGACCCTGTTGAAGTCCTCCAGCTCCAACTCGACCCGGGCCTCGTTGGCGATGGCCAGCAGGTGGAGGACGGCGTTGGTGGATCCGCCCAGGGCGTTGACCACGGCGATGGCGTTCTCGAAGGCGGCCTTGGTGAGGATCTGGCGGGGACGGATGCCCGCCTCCACCAGCGCCATGACCGCCTGGCCGCTGGCGTAGGAGTAGTCGTCCCGGCGGCGGTCGACGGCGGGGGCCGACGCCGAGCCGGGCAGGCACATCCCCAGGCCCTCGGCCGCCGCGGCCATGGTGTTGGCGGTGAACATCCCCGCGCACGAGCCGATGGTCGGGCAGGCGTTGCGCTCGATGAGGGCCAGCTCGTCGGCGGTGAGGCCGCCGGCGGAGTAAGCGCCGACCGCCTCGAACACGCTGACGATGTCGAGGGCCTCGCCGTGGGCACCCCGTCCGGGGAGGATCGTGCCTCCGTAGACGAAGACGGACGGGACGTTCAGCCGGGCGGCCGCCATGATCATGCCGGGGAGGGACTTGTCGCAGCCGGCGAAGGTGACCAGGGCGTCGAAGCGCTCGGCGTGGACCATGACCTCAACCGAGTCGGCGATGACCTCCCGGCTCACCAGGGAGGCGTGCATGCCCTCGTGGCCCATGGAGATGCCGTCGGACACGGCGATGGTCACGAACTCGATGGGGAAGCCGCCTGCCGCCCGCACGCCGGCCTTGGCCCGCTGGGCCAGCCGGGCGAGGGACATGTTGCAGGGGGTGACCTCGTTCCAACTGGTGGCCACGCCCACCTGGGGCTTGTCCCAGTCGTCGTCGGTCATGCCGATCGCCCGCAGCATGGCCCGGGCCGGCGCCCGCTCGTACCCGCTGGTGACCTCGTGGCTTCGCAAGTCCATACGGACGATGCTGTCACAGGTAACCGAGCGACCGGCCGTAGAATCGTGAGCGGCGTGCATCTAGAAAATGGGGACCTCCGACAGCGGCTGGCCGACGAGCTCGAGGCGGTACGGCAGCGGTCACTCGACCTGTTGTCCCCCCTCGACGACGACGCCCTCTTCCGCCAGCACTCCCCCTTGATGTCGCCCCTGGTGTGGGACCTGGCCCACGTCGGCAACTACGAGGAGCTGTGGCTGCTGCGGGAGGTGGCCGGGGCCGCGCCCATCGACGCCGCCCTCGACGACGTCTACGACGCCTTCCGCCACCCCCGGGCCGGCCGCCCGTCGCTGCCCCTGCTGGGGCCGGCCGAGTCCCGCCGCTACCTGGTCGACGTACGGGGCCGGGCGCTCGACGCCCTGGAGAAGGCCGTCCTCGACGGTGACGGGGATGGGCGGGCGCTCCTGGCCGGCGGCTTCGTCTACGGGATGGTCGTCCAGCACGAGCACCAGCACGACGAGACCATGCTGGCGACGCTCCAGCTCATGGCCGGCGCCGGCTACCGGCCCCTGGCCCCTCCCCCACCGGCCGCCGTCGACCCCCCGCCGTCGGGCGAGGTGTACGTCCCCGCGGGGCCGTTCGTGATGGGGACCGACCGCGAGCCCTTCGCCTACGACAACGAGCGCCCGGCCCACGTGGTCGACCTGCCTGCGTTCCGCATCGACGCGGGACCGGTCACCAACGGCCGCTACCTGGAGTTCGTCCTCGACGGCGGCTACGACCGCCCCGAGCTGTGGGAGGCCGAGGGCTGGACGTGGCGGGTGGACAACGACATCCGCCACCCGCAGTTCTGGGTGCGGGAGGGCCGGGACTGGACGCGGGACCGGTACGGGTTCCACGAGGACCTGCCCCTCGACGAGCCGGTGCAGCACGTGTGCTGGTACGAGGCCGACGCCTTCGCCCTGTGGGCGGGCAAGCGGCTGCCGACAGAGGCGGAGTGGGAGAAGGCGGCGTCGTGGACGCCCGACGGCGTGAAGCGCCGCTTCCCGTGGGGCGACGACGAGCCGACCGCGGCCGTGGCCAACCTGGGCGGCGGCCTGTACCGGCCGGCACCGGTGGGCGCCTATCCTGCCGGCGCCAGCGCCTACGGCTGCCACCAGTTGGTCGGCGACGTGTGGGAGTGGACGGCGAGCGACTTCGAGCCCTACCCCGGCTTCGCCTCCTTCCCCTACCGGGAGTACTCCGAGGTCTTCTTCGGGCCGGACTACAAGGTGCTGCGGGGCGGGTCGTGGGCCACCTCGCCGGCGGCGGTGCGGAACACGTTCCGCAACTGGGACTACCCCATCCGCCGCCAGATCTTCTCCGGGTTCCGCTGCGCCCGCAGCGGGTAGCCCCATGTGCCGCTTCCTGTGCTACCTCGGCCCGCCGGTGACCCTGGCGTCGGTCGTGCTCGACCCCCCGCATTCCCTGAAACGCCAGGCCTTCGCCCCGAGACACCAGCGGGTGGGAGCGATCAACGCCGACGGGTTCGGGGTGGCGTGGTACGACTTCGGGCGGCGGCCGGAGCCGGCCCGCTACCGCACCGCCCGCCCCGTCTGGTCCGACCGGTCCTTCGAGAGCCTGGCCGGGCTGGTGACGGCGCCCGCATTGGTGGCCGCGGTGCGCGACGCCACGCCCCCGTCTCCCGTGGAGGAGACGGGCAGCCAGCCGTTCACGTCGGGCCCGTGGCTGTTCGCCCACAACGGCAAGGTCGGGGGCTGGGCCACCGACGCGGCGGTGAAGGCGGCCTTGCGGCGGACCCTGTCCGAGGAACGGGGGGCGACGGTGGAGGGCGGGGCCGACTCCGAGATCCTCTTCGCCCTCGTCCTCGACCGTCTCGACCGGGGGGCCACGCCGGCCAAGGCCCTGGCCGCGGTGGTCGCCCTCGCCGCCGAGGTCGCGCCTTCGATCCTCAACCTCCTCCTCACCGACGGCCATACGGTGGCCGCCACCGCCTGCGGCGATTCGCTCTTCGCCCTCGTCGGCGACGACTCGGTCGTGGTCGCCTCCGAGCCCTTCGACGACGACCCCGACTGGGAGCGCGTGCCCGACGCCTCGATGGTGGAAGCCGGCCGCGGATGGGTATCGACGGTCCCGCTGTGACTTCTCCCGGGCGTTGCCCCCCGCCCCGATGCGACGTCCACCTCGCCCCCGGCGCCATGCGGGCCGCCCTCATGGCCGACGTGGCCGAGGGGCTCACGTCGACGCCCAAGGAACTGCCGCCCAAGTGGTTCTACGACGACGTCGGGTCGGGGCTGTTCGACGAGATCACCCGCCTGCCCGAGTACTACCCCACCCGCCGGGAGCGGTGGATCCTCGAGCACCACGCGGCCGACATCGTCCGCCTGAGCGGGGCCGACACCCTGGTGGAGCTGGGCTCGGGCACGTCGGAGAAGACCCGTCTCCTGCTCGACGCCTTCGTCGCCGGCTCTCCTGGGCGAGGGGGCGCCTTCCGCCGCTTCGTCCCCTTCGACGTGAGCGAGGCCACCCTGCGGGACGCGGCTGCGGCCGTGGCCCTCGAGTACCCCACCGTCGAGATCCACGCGGTGGTGGGCGACTTCGAGCACCACCTGGGCACCCTCCCCGCGGGCGGCCGGCGGCTGGTGGCCTTCCTGGGCGGCACCATCGGCAACCTCGACCCCAAGCAACGGGCCCAGTTCCTGGCCGACCTGGCCGCCGGCCTGGCCCCGGGCGACGGCCTCCTCCTCGGCACCGACCTGGTCAAGGACGTCGACCGCCTGGTGACGGCCTACGACGACGCCGCCGGGGTCACCGCCGCCTTCAACCGCAACGTGCTGGCCGTGGTCAACCGCGAGCTCGACGCCGACTTCGCGCCCGACCGTTTCGCCCACGTCGCTCTCTTCGACACCGACCAGGAGTGGATCGAGATGCGGCTGCGGTCGGCGGTGGACCAGCAGGTGCGGGTCGGCGCCCTCGACCTGGTGGTCGACTTCGAGGCGGGCGAGGAGATGCGCACCGAGATCAGCGCCAAGTTCCGGCGCGAGGGCGTGGAGTCGGAGCTGGCGGCCGCCGGCCTCGCCCTCACCCGGTGGTGGACCGACCCCGCCGGTGACTTCGCCCTGTCGCTCTCGTCCAAGGAGTAGGCCGCCGGCCGCAGGCCCAAAGCAAGAGGCCCGGTCCCCTGGGGGGCCGGGCCTCTCGTCGTTCGTGGGTGGGAGCGGCGGCTAGCCGCCGTCTCCCGGTTCAGTCTCGGGCTCCGGGCCGTCGCCCGCCTCGAAGGCGGTCAGCGCCTCCGACGTGGCCGGGTCGAGCGGGCTCAGCTGGCTGCGGTTGTACGTGACCGCCGGCGGGGTCTCGAGCGGGCGGAACTCGGGTGTCACCGGCGGGCCGACCGGCTCGGGCGTGGAGTAGGCGACCGGCGTGAAGCTCTGCTCGGTGCGCCGGACCAGGGTGCCGAGGGCGATGGCCAGCAGGCCCAGGCCCACCAGCGGCAGCAGGTTGGTACCCGTCCGGGCCAGCGGTGCCGGTGCCGCCACGGTGGGCGGCCGGGTCGTGGTCGTGGTGGTGGTCGGCAGCGTGGAGCCCGCCGGCGGCACCGTCACGATCGGGGCGATCGTGGTGCTGGTGGTGGTGGTGGCCGCCGGAGCCACGGTGGTCGACGTGGTCGTGGTGGTGGCCCGGGTGGTGGTGGTGGTCGCCGGGACCGCCGTGGTGGTCGTGGTGGTGGTGGCCCCCGGGACGGTGACGGTGGTGCTGGTCGTGGTGGTGGTCCCCCCCGAGCCCGGGCAGAAGACCGTGTACTCCCACGCCGTGCCCGTGTCACCCACGACGGTGACCTCGATCTGGGTCGAGGTACCGGCAGGCAGGTTGATGGTGGTGCTCACCGTGCCGTTGGTGCCGACGGGCCCGACATTGAAGACCACCGCGCCCTGGTACCGGACGGTGATCGTGTCGGGTTGGCTGAACGTGTCGTAGTCGAACCGGATCGCCAGTGGGCCCGCCTGACCGAGCTCGTGCGAGTTCACCGTCGTGCCCGCCCCACCGGCAATCGTGTTGCTGTTGCAGGCCTGCGGGGGCGCCGTCGTGGTGGTGGTGGAGGTGGAGGTGGTCGAGGTGGAGGAGGTGGAGGAGGTGGACGAGGTGGACGAGGTGGACGACGTCGAGGTGCTCGTCGAGGTGGAGGTCGACGTCGACGTCGACGAGGTGGTCGTGACCAGGTTCACGTCGGGACCGGTGGCGGAGCAGTTGACCTCGGCCAGGATGATCTCGACGACGCCCAGCAGGCTTCCGAGGCCGGGCAGCACCGTGATGTGGGCGCCCCGGACCCGAATGCTCGTGGCCCCGACGGAGTTCATGACCGTCTGCTCGTTGAGGGTGACCTGGAGCACGCCGGGAATGGAGAGTTGGGTGCCGGCCGCCGGGGACCCGAGGATCGGGTTGCCGCCCAGGACGCCGCCGACGATCTCGGTGAAGCCAGAGGACCCGTCGCCGTTCGACGTGCACTGCGTCTCGATGGCGTCGATGGAGAGCGAGCCCAAGCCGACGATGACGTCGGCCACGCTGGCCCGGGCGTGGGAGAAGGCGAGGTGGCCGGCCGGGTCGGGGTCGTTGACCCCGTCGCCGTCGACAGACGCTGTGAGCACGCCGAGGCTCAACAGCCCCGGGATGCTGAGCGGGACTGCGGCCTGGCTGGTGGGCCCGTAGCTGTCGGTCGGCTCGGTGGCCGTTCCCGTCACGGTGGGGGGGGTCGGCGGGATCAGCGCGCCCAGGAGGCTCGACTGAACCGTGGCGCCGTAGGCGCTGCTCGACACCGAGTCGACGTCGGCCTGGGCCGTTGGCGTCACGACAGCCAGGATGATGGCGATGATCGGGACCCCAGCGATTGCGGCCGCACGCAACCTCGAACTTCGACCTGCGCTCATCTCAGCACTCCTTCGGTGATCTGGCGCTCCCCACCCCGCACCGCCGTACGAGTTCAGACGACGATTGGGCGGAACCCTAGTCGCTCGGGTTGCAGGATACGAGTTTCATGACAAGAAACCCGAAAGGCCCGACTTCCAAACGGAAGCCGGGCCCCTCGTCGTAGAAACGTCTACCGGACGGTCATCCTTCGCCGTCACCGTTCGGGTCGTCGTCGAACGCAGACAGGGCGTCTCGGGCGGCGGCGTCGAGCGGGTTGCGGCGGATGAGGCGGCGGGCGGCCGAGGGCCGGGCTTCGACCGGGTGGAACTGGATCGGTGCCGGCGGAGCCTGCGGGACCAATCCCGCCGATTCCGTCATCGGCATGAAGCCTTCGCTGCGGCGGACGATCACACCGAGGGCGATGGCCAGGAAGCCGATGGCGACCATGGGCATCGTGTTGGTACCGGTGCGGGGGAGCGGCGGCGGCGGCGGGGCGAGGGTGGTGGTCGTGGTGGTGGCGGGCGGCAGCGTGCTACCGGCCGGGGGCACCGTGACGATCGGGGCGATGGTGGTGGTCGTGGTGGTGGTGGCCGCCGGCGCCACCGTGGTGGTCGTGGTGGCCGGGACCGTCGTGGTCGTGGTTGTGGTGGTTGTCGTGGTGGCCCCGACGGCGGTAGTGGTGGTGGTGGCCGGGATGGTCGTGGTGGTCGTGGTGGTGGGGGCCGTGGTGGTGGTCGTCGTGGTCGTGGTGGGCAGCTGGTTGACGTCGGGGCCGGTGGCCTCGCACTCGACATGGCCGAGGACGACCTGGACCAAGCCGAGGACGTTGATGCGGGCGGCGTTGACGACGATCCGGTTGACGCCGTCACCGCCGTTGACGCCCATCGTCTCGGTCTTCTCCACGACCTCGTGGAGGATGATGTCGATGTCGAGGCCAAGGAGGTTGTTGACGCCGGTGTTCGGCGCTATGTCGCCGATGTTGAGCGGCACCAGGCCGCTGGTGCTGGCGATGTTCACGGCGCTCGTGACGTTCTCGCCGTCGGCGGAGCAGGATGCGGTGACCGCGCCCAAAGCGATGAGGGGCAGAACCGGTGGGCCTCCTAACAACCCAGTCCCGCCGATGACCACCCCGGCGACGTTGGTGTTGGTGTCGACGCGGTGAAGGTGGGGGTTGGCGTTTGCGGTGCCCTTGGTTCTGGCGTTTATCACGCAGATCTGGGCGACATTGGCGGCAGTCAGGACCGGGACGTTCGGGCACTCGGCACCGCTCGGCACCTGGATGGCAAGGGTGTTGTCGGACATCTCGGTAAACCCGATCCCGGAACCATTGACGATCGGCGTCGGGCCGAGCAGGTCACCACCCGCAACCTGGACCCGTGCGCCGAAGGCACCGCCCCGGGTCGCAGTCACGTGCGCCTGCGCCGACGGGGCGATCGTGGCCAGCACGATCGCCGCGATCGGGATACCAGCAAGCGCGGCAGCCCGGATCCTCGACGTTCGAGACGTAATCATCCCCCCGGACTCCTTTGGTTGTGTCGCCCTACCGCCGTCCCACCCGCACCTGCTCCGCCGAGCAGACGGCGTAACCTATCCGAGGCGCGGGACCTGATGCCAGTAATGCGGCGTAAACCTTTTGTAAACGCTTAGCGTGCCTCCCGCTGCTCTACGTGGCAATTCCACAACTCGCTCCTCGTGGCGACCGGTTCACTCTGCGTGGCCTGAGCGCCGGGCGGCGGGGCCGATACCGCCTACCGGCTGGCCAACTCCCGGAGGCGGGCGGTGACGGCCTTGCCGTCAGCCTTGCCCTGGGTGGCGGCCATGACCTGGCCCACGAAGAAGCCGGCCAACTTGGACTCGCCCTCCTTGAACCGGGCCCACTCCCCGGGGTGATCGGCTACCACCTGGTCGACCACGCCGGTGAGGGCGTCGGCGCCCAGGGCCTCGAAGCCGCGGGCCTGGGCGATGGCCACCGGGTCGCCGCCGCCGGCCAGGACCTCGGCCAGCACCTGCTTGGCCTGGGTGGCGGTGAGGCGCCCGTCGCCCTCCATGACCAGCACCGTCGTGAACCCGGTGGTGGACACGTCGGCCGGCGCCACGTGGGCCGCGGCCACCTCGTTGGCGGCCCGGTTGAGGGCCAGGCGGGGGTCAGCCCCGTCGGCCACGGCCGCCGCGACCAGGTCGTCGAGGCCGAGGGCGACCACCGTGACCACCGCGTGGTCGTCGGCCGCCACCCCGGCGGCCGCGGCCAATGACCGGCGCCGGTCGGCGGGGAGAACCGGCAGTCCCGCCGCCACCGCGTCCCGCCACTCGTCCGACGGCGCCAGCGGCACCAGGTCGGGCTCGGGGAAGTACCGGTAGTCGTAGGCCTCCTCCTTGGAGCGCATCGACGACGTGCGGCCGGCGTCCTCGTTCCAGTGGCGGGTCTCCTGGACGACCTTCTCCCCCGCCTCCAGCAGCCCGATCTGGCGCCGGACCTCGTAGTCGACCGCCCGTCCCAGCGACCGCACCGAGTTGAGGTTCTTGATCTCGGCCCGGGTCCCCAGTACCGACGACCCCGCCGGCCGCACCGACACGTTGGCGTCGATGCGGAGCGAGCCCTCCTCCATGCGGGCGTCGGACGCCCCGATGGCCACCAGGATCGCCCGCAGCTCGTTGACGTAGGCCTTGGCCTCGTCGGCGGAGCGGATGTCGGGCTCGCTCACGATCTCCACCAGGGGCACGCCGGCCCGGTTGTAGTCGACCAGGGCGTAGTCGGCGCCGTGGATGCGCCCGCTCTCGCCCACGTGGGTGGTCTTGCCCGTGTCCTCCTCCATGTGGGCCCGGGTGACGCCGATGCGGGTGCGGTCGGGGAGGTCGAGGTGGCCGCCGACGTTGATGGGCTGGTCGTACTGGCTGACCTGGTAGTCCTTGGGCATGTCCGGATAGAAGTAGTTCTTCCGGTGGAAGGTCGAGGGCCGCACCTCGGAGTGCAGCGCCGTCCCCACGGCCATGGCCAGCTCCACCGAGCGGCGGTTGAGGACGGGCAGGGAGCCGGGCAGGCCCAGGCAGACGGGGCAGACGTTGGTGTTGGGCTCGTCGCCGAAGGCGTTAGGGCAGCCGCAGAACAGCTTGGTGGCGGTGGCCAGCTCGCAGTGGACCTCGAGCCCGATCACCGTCTCCCAGCCGGCGGCGGTCATCGGGGCGCCGATCGTTCGAGGGCGGCCGCGGCCCGGAACAGCACCGGCTCGCCGAGGGCGGGGGCGTAGAGCTGGATGCCCACCGGCATCCCGTTGTCGCCGGTGCCGAAGGGGACCGAGACCGCGGGGTGGCCGGCCAGGTTGGACGGGATGGTGCACACGTCGGACAGGTACATGGCCAGCGGGTCGTCGCTCTTGGCCCCCAGGGCAAAGGCGGTGGTGGGCGACGTGGCGGAGAGGAGCAGGTCGAACTGGGCGTAGGCGGCCTCGAAGTCGCGGATCAGGAGCGTGCGGACGCGCTGGGCCTGCCCGTAGTAGGCGTCGTAGTAGCCGGCCGATAGGGCGTAGGTGCCGAGCATGATGCGGCGCTTGACTTCGGGCCCGAAGCCGGCGGCCCGGGTGGCCCCGTACATGGCCGTCACGTCCCCGGTGCTTTCGGGACCAGGGTCGACCCGCAGGCCGTAGCGGACGCCGTCGTAGCGGGCCAGGTTGCTCGACGCCTCGGCGGTGGCGATGAGGTAGTACGCCGACAGGCCGAGGCCCACCGACGGCACCGACGCGTCGTCGACCTTCGCCCCCGCGCCGGCCAGGGCGGCCGCAGCCTCGTTCATCCGGGCGGCCACGTCGGGGTCGAGCCCACCGGTGAGCTCCCGGACGACGCCCACCCGCAGTCCCTCCACGCCGTCGCCCAGCACGCCGCTCACCCGGGGCGCCGGCCCCGCGATCGACGTGGAGTCGAGCGGGTCGTGGCCGCCGATGGCCTCCAGCAGGGCGGCGGCGTCGGCCACCGTGGCCGCGAAGGGACCGATCTGGTCGAGCGAGGAGGCGAAGGCCACTAACCCGTAGCGGGACACCACGCCGTAGGTGGGCTTCATCCCCACCACCCCGCACAGGGCGGCCGGCTGGCGGATGGAGCCGCCGGTGTCGGAGCCAAGGGCCAAGGGAGCGAAACCGGCCGCCACCGCCGCCGCGCTGCCGCCGCTCGATCCCCCCGGCACCCGGGATGGGTCGTGGGGGTTGCGGGTGGGCCCGAACGCCGAGTTCTCGGTGGACGAGCCCATGGCGAACTCGTCCATGTTGGTCTTGCCCACCACGATCGCGCCCGCCTCCCGCAGCCGGCTGACCACGGTGGCGTCGTAGGGCGGCCGCCACCCGTCGAGGATGCGGGACCCGCAGGTGGTGGGGATCCCGCGGGTGGCGAGGTTGTCCTTGAGGGCGACAGGCACGCCCGCCAGGGGGCCGGGGTCCTCCCCCGCCGCCACCCGGCGGTCGATCTCGTCGGCCGCGCCCCGCGCCTCGGCGTGGAGGACGAGGTTGAAGGCGTGCAGCTCCGGCTCCCGGGCGGCGATGGCCTCCAGGTGGGCCTCCACCACGCTGCGGGCCGACCGGCGCCCGGCGCGGACGTCGGCCGCGATCTCGACTGCTGTCACGGGTGCCCACTCATGGCGCATCGCCCAGGATCCGGGGCACCTTGAACCGGCCCGACTCGGCCGCCGGCGCCGCCGCCAGCACCTCGTCGCGGTCGAGACTCGGGCGGACGACGTCGTCCCGCAGGACGTTGACCAGGGGGAGGGGGTGGGCGGTCGGGGGCACGCCGGCGGTGTCGAGGGCGGCCACGTCGGCTGCGTGCTCGAGGACGGCGGCCAGCTGGCCGGTGAACTCGTCGATCTCGGCGTCGGTCAGCGCCAGCCGGGCCAGGACGGCCACGTGCACCACGTCGTCTCTCGAAAGCTCCACCGGCCCATCGTAGGACCGGGCCCCGACGGCCCTAGGCGAGTTCGCACACCCGGCGGGCGAAGGCGACGACCGCCGCCTCGAGCACGTCCCGCTCCACGTCGAGGGTGGCCAGGTGGAAGCTCCGCTCCAGCACGATCCGCTCGACGGGGCCCGTCACCCCCGCGGCCAGCATGTCGCTCGACACCGGCGGCACCACGTGGTCGTGGCCGCTGGTCACGATGAGCGTGGGGCACGTCACCTGCGCCAGCCGGCCCAGCAGTTCGTCCTGGGCCTCGAACAGGGACAGCATGGGCTCGATCGGCCAGAGGGGGTAGGCGACCTCGCGGGCGCCGGGCTCGGACACGTCGTTGGCCGGGCCCGGCAGGCACATGTGGCCGTCGGCCAGAAACGCCCGCAGCAGCTCCCGGAACGACGCCGCCGGCGGGTCGATCATGGGGTTGAGGGTGGCCAGCCCGGCCAGCGCCGGCGGACGGGTCGCCGCCAGCCACGTGGCCAGCGTCCCGCCCATCGACAGGCCGGCGACCACCGCCCGCGGGTGGCGGGCGGCGAGGTTGGCCCAGGCCTCGTCGACCGCGGCCGTCCACTCCCCCCATCGCCGGCGATCGAGGTCCTCCACGGTGGTGCCGTGGCCGGGCAGGAGGGGGACGTCGACGTCGAAGCCGGCGCCGACGAGGGCGGCGGCCAACCCGTCCACGCTCTGGGGCGTGCTGGTGTAGCCGTGGACGAGGAGGACGCCGGCCATGTGGTCGGTCAGGCTATTGGGCACGGCTACGGTGCATCCGATGGACCGGTACCCCTTCCTCTCCGACGACTGGGTCGTGGCCGCCCGCAAGATCCGGGCCGAGTTCGACGCGCTCGACGAGGGCGTCCCGAACAACATCCGCATGAACCAGGTCATCACCGAGGTGCCGTTCGGCGAGGGGACGATCAACGCCCACGTCGACAGCACGTCCGGGTCGCTGGAGATGGACATCGGCCACCTGGAGAAGGCCGACGTCACCGTCACCCTCGACTACGACACGGCCAAGTCGGTGTTCGTCGACGGCACCATCTCCGCGGCCATGACCGCCTTCATGGCCGGCAAGGTGCGGGTGCAGGGCGAGATGGCCAAGCTCCTGTTGGCCCTCCAGCAGCTCACCCCGCCCGACGGCTCCGCCGCCACCGAGGTCCAGCAGCGCATCCGCGACATCACCGCGTAGACGCCGGGGCCGGCCGCCTCACAGCATGAGCAGGCGCAGGTGCGGGTCCAGCTTGGCCAGGTCGGCCGCGTCGCCGGTCACGACCGCGTCACCCCGCAGCCGGGCGCAGAGCACGACCGAGGCGTCGATGACGTCGGCGGTGGCGGTCCGCCCGCACAAAACGCCCGCTGCCCGGGCCCCTGGCTCATCGAGGGCGACGACCTCCACCTGCGGGAGACGGAGGAAACGAGCGAGTAGCGCCTGACGGGGGGACCCCCGCCATGCCCGGCCGAGTGCGCCCGCAGGCACGGCCAGCGTGGCTCCCGCCGCCACCGCTTCGTCGATGAGCGCCTGCATCCGGGGATGGCCCCGCTCGACGGCGATGAGGGCGCCCGCATCGAGGCTGACTCCGGCCACGGCTACTCGAGGCCGAGGGCCCGGCGGGCCCAGCGCCTGTCCTCGTCGTCAGGCGCCCGGGTGGCGGCCGCCATCTCTGCCAGCAGGGTGGCCACGTCCTCGTACTCGAGCCGCTCGGCGATGGTCTGGGCGATATAGGCCGACACCGAGGGGGCCCGACCGTCGGCCACCGCCTGCCGCGCCGCCGCGACCTGCTCGTCGGGAAGGCTGATCGCGATCTTTGTGGTCATACCAGGATCATACCGACCGCTGGGGCCGTCGCTCAGATCACGGACAGCTGGGTGAGCTCGGCGTAGATCTCGGGGATGTCCCGACCGTCGACGATCTGCTCGGCGGGGGGGATGGCGAAGGGCTGGGGCCCGAAGCCGGTGACGTCGACCCGGAGCCGGTCGTCGGTGAACGCCAACTGAGCGAGGACCCGGCGCAGCATCGAGTCGGAACGAGCGACGTACAGCTCGATCCGGCCCTTGCGGAAGACGTCGACCCCTTCGGTGTCGACCGTGTCGGCGCCGAGCCACTGCACGTCGGACTGCTGCTGCACGTTGACCGGGTTGTCGGACGTGGTGGCGGCCAGGCCGACCAGGAGGGCGATCACGACGTCGAGGCGGGTGTTCTGGGGGTCGGCCGGGAACACGACCCAACGGACCGCGGGTCGCCCCTGGGCGGCCATCCGCTCGGGGAGGCCGGGCAGGGCCCGGAAGACGGCGTCCGCCGTCCAGCGGACCTCGTAGGGAGAGACAGCTCCGACGCTGAGGAAGCCCGAGCCGGCATGGTCGGCCCAGCTCACGGCCCCATCGAGACGGACCGGGGCTCCGTCGATGGTGGCCGTCGCGACGAAGTGGGCTCCCCCCGCCTGGAAGTTGCGATGGAGCACGTCGGCGAGGACGCCCGCCTCTCGGGTCGTGACCGCTCTCGGCTCGGAGCGTGCCGCCGGCCTGTCGGAACCACCGCCGCAGCCGACGAGGACCGCGGCCACCATTCCGACGCCCAGCAGGCGATGTCTCACGGGCGCGAGGGCACCGGGATGGACGCGACGTCGAGCGCAGGCATTCCGGTCGCCGGCCGGGCGGGGGCGTTGTCGGCATCGGGGAGGTTCGGCTGGACCGGCGGCGGGGGCAGGTCCTGGTACCGCACTCCCGCCGGCACCTCGACTCGCTGGCTGGCGGTCCCGGGCATCACCCCGCCCGGCTCGGCCGGAGGGCACGGCAGGACCCTCTCGATGTCGGCCGGGAACGAGGTCGTGAGCTGGTTTCCTTCGAAGCAGTTCCCCCCCGCGTCCCCGGTGGCCGACAGGTACTCCACGTCCATTCCGTTGTCACGCAGGACGTTTCCCACCACCCGGTTGTCGGCCGCCAGGAAGCCCTTGTTGTCGCCCAGCAGGGCGATGCCGGTATTGGCGTTGCCAGTCACCAGGTTGCGCTCGATCACATCGCGGCTGGCCCCGCCCAGGGCGATGCCGTAGCCGAACTCGCCGGTGTCCGACGGCGGCGTGGCCGGGTTGTCGTTGTCGGCGACGACGTTGCCGACGATGGTGGCGTCATGCTGGGGCAGGTTGCCCTCCTCGGTGTCGGAGTTGGGCTGGATCCCGACCCGGTTCCCCCGCCACTCCGACTCCACGATGAACAGGTTGCCGCTGGCGTTGGTTCCCTGGAAGCCGACCACGTTGCCGGTGGCGGTGACGTGGCGGACGACGGCGTCACATGGGTCGCAGCGGCCGATATAGAAGCCGCTGTCGGGATGTCCGCTGGCATAGGACTCCTCGAACAGCCCGCCGCGGGCGCCGAAGGCGTACACGCCGTAGAGCCCGTTGCCGTAGGCGGTGACGTACGACACCCGGTAGCCCTGGAGCACGGCGGCCGGGTCGTAAGGGTCGTCGCCGCCGTAGGTCGAGTTGAAGATCACCCCATTGAACCGGTACCCGTGCACGGTGAGGTTCTCGATCGCGACCCCGTCGCTGTTCACCGTGATCCCGTTGTCGAGCCGGTCCTGGCCGTCGAGGATCACCGCGTTGCGGTCGAGACCCCGCACCACGACGCGGTCGGTGGCCACCAGAACCGCCTCGTGGTACGTGCCCGGGCCGACGAGGACGAGGTCGCCGGGCACGGTGGCGTCGACCGCGGCCTGGATCGTCGGGAAATCCCGGGGGACGTGCAGGGTTGTCGGTGGACGGTCGGGGGCCGGCGCCGACGGGGTATCGGACCCACAGGCGACCAGCGCAGCCGCGGCCATCGCCAGGCTGACGGCGACGATGCGGGCGGAGGTGATCCGCCGCACCGTCGCGCTCACCTTGTGATCATCCGGCGGAGGTCCCGGTGCCCATCAGGCGGGAGCGGACGGTCCCGGGTCGGACAGGTCGTAGGCCCGTCGGCGGCGGCGGCGGTCGGCTACGACGACCCCGACGCCGATCCAGAGCATCCACGAGGCAACGACGATCTTGGCCAATGGATCGTTGCCCGTCCTCGACAGGCCGGTGCCCGGGATCGTGGTCGTGGTCGTGGTCACCGGCGGTTTGCTCGTGGTTGTCACAACCGGGCCCGGCTTGAAGAACCCCAGGTCAACGGTGAGGTCGGAGGCGTTGTCGGGGTAGGCGCCCGTGGCGACGTTGGCCGCGGCCTCGTCGTCGGCGCCGGAGACGCTCTTCTCCGCTGTCGGATGGGGCACCGCCAGCAACATGCTCACCGGTCCGGAGACCGACGTGAAGGTTCCTGTGGGCGCGCCGTTGTCGTCGTTGTCGGTGACCCCCCCGGAGCTCCCGGTCGACGAGACGTGGCCGGCCAGCACCGCTTGCCCGCTTGGTACGGCGACGAAGTAGGTGCCATCGGGCAGTCCGGTGAAGAAATAGGCGCCGGTATTTGACGTGGCGGTGGTCCCGTCCAAGGCGTCGGCGCTGTTGAGCAGCCCGTCGGCGTTGGCGTCCCGCCACAGCTCCACGGTCACACCGCCGATGCCGGGCTCGCCCGCGTCGACCTTGCCGTCGTCGTCGAGGTCGTTCCACACCAGGTTCCCCAGCCGCTGCTGGGCGATCACGCCCGCGTCGAAGGTGTGGTCGTTGTGGCCGGGGGCATGAGCGGCTATGGCCACGGTGCCGGTCGTTGCCCCGGGTGGGACGTCGGAGTCGACCGCGTCGTTGGTGCCGGCATCGGCCCGGGTGAACCCGAGCGGCGAAGGGTTGTACCCGCTAGGCAGGTCGGCGGCCGTCACCGTCGAGGTGTCGAACCGCAACGTGTAGGTGGCGCCGGGCAGGATCGTAAACGCGTAGTTGCCGCTCGCGTCGGTCTTCGCCGTGGGGAGGACGACGTTGCCCCCCGTGTCGACGAGCGCGACGGTCACATTGGCGAGAGGAGGTTCCTCCGGGTCCTGGATCCCGTCGCCGTCGAGGTCGAGCCAGGCTCGGTTGCCGACCTGGATCGGAGCGGCGTCGCACAGCAGCTCCAGGTCACCCAGCCCGGCCGCCTTGCCGAACGTGTTGGCCTCGTGCATCCCGAACAGCTCGATCTGACGGGTCTGTTGGCCGGACGTGTTGCTGTAATAGAGCACACCGCCCGACCAGGTGTTGATGGGGTCGAATGTTGAGTTGAGGACCTCGTTGGTACCCGTCTTGTGAGCCAGCCCGCCGAGGCTGAGCTCGGTGTCGCTGCCCCTCGCCTCCTGGTAATAGAACTCGCCGGTCCCGGGACCATCCCCGTTGTTGGCGCCGCCCGTCGTGTCGGGGCCGGAAGTGCCGTTGCGTTCCAGGGTCCAGGTCGCGCCGGTCGGTTCGAGACGGAGGATGTCTCCGACTGAGAGACCGTCGGCCGTGCCGACCCCGCTCTGGGCAGCGCCCGTCTGATGGCCGAGGCGGTCGGTGATACCGACGATCATGAATCCCCGGCTGTCGATCTCGACGTCCATGAGCCAGGGCTGGGGATAGACGTTCGGACCCGGAGGCGCTGAGATCCAGGGGCTCCAATCCAGGTTGTAGGTCAGCTTCATCCGGCGGTCGTAGTTGAGCGGGAAGTTGGCGACCTGGGTGAGGAAGCCGGCGGCCCTATCAAACGTGTACACGAAGCCGCGCAGGTCGCCGTTTACGTTGGTGCGTCCGGGGAAGTTCTCCGCGGTGCAGGTGAGGGTGGCGTAGACGATGCCGTCGTTGACCTCGAGGCCGCCGGGCACCAGATTCCGGTTTAGCTCCCCGGCCTGGGTTGCGGGATCGAGCGGGCAGCCGGTGGGTCCCGTGCCGGGGTCAGGGTAGACGAACGAGCCCAGATCCCCGCCGGTGCCTCCGGCTGGCGCCGGCCCAGGGTCGACCAGGTGAAGCTTGCGGTCGAACATGTTCACGACGTAGAGCACGGAGTCGTCCTCAGCCATGTCGATGTCGCCAAGGCCGGTGCGACCCACCGAGTCCCACACCGTGAGGTCGGTGAGGAGGTCGTTGTTGGCGGCGTAGTCGTGCCTGTCGGGTCCTGCGGGGATGGTGATGAGGATCTCCGACGTTGCTGTCGTCGGATCGGTGACATAGATCCGGCCCGCAGCATCGCCCGTGTTGCCCGCCCCATAGGCGGCATGGCGCTTAGTGAATGCCCCCGCGAAGAGGCGTTCGGTGGTGCGACTCCACGCCACTCCCCACGTCGAGCCGATCTCGGCCGCTGTCGCGAGGTCGGCCACCCGGGGCGGCGGCGACGCACTCACGTCGTAGTTGAAGGACTTGAGTGCCCCCAAATGGCCGAAGGCGGGACCGCCGATGTAGCACGGGGTCACCACCCGCGGGTTGGCCTGGCAGTAGTCGGTGGGGTTGGCGACGCCGAAGTCGGCGCCGGGCATGCCGGCGAGCACCGGGCCGGTGGCCTTGGTGAACTGGACCGAGGTCTTGTTGCGGACCATGGCGATCGTCGTCGTCGCCGGGACCGGTCCCGGCTGGAGGAACGACTGGGCCGCAGGGATCGTGAACTCGACGCGGAAGGTCGAGCTAACGGTGTCGCTCAGCGCGGACAGGCTGATGGAGTAGTGCCCACCAACGCCCGAGGTGACCGGCCCGGCGACGGTGCCGGCGGCGTCAGACGCCCACACCTCGATCCCGGCTACACCGGGCTCGGCCAGGTTGCTTCCCGAGGCCGGATCCTGGACCCCGTTCTGGTTCCAGTCTCGGAAGACTGTGCCTTCGATGACCCCTGATGCCGCCAGCGCGGTCGGCAGGTGGAGCGGACCGACGAGGGATGCGCCGACCAGAGCCGCCAAGGCGCCGATCCGGCGCGCCGAGGCCGGACGACCTTCACCAAGAGTCAACGGGTTCCTCTCGCCGTCACACCGTGGGAAGTGGGCGGGACCATAACCCGTTCCGCGTCAGAAAGCGAGAAGGCTCATCCGGTCAGGCGGCCGTCTTTCATGGCCTCGGCCAGGTCGGCGACGGTCCAACGAGCGTCCCGGACGAGCTTGGCCTCGTCGTCGAGCGCCCACGGGCGGAAGCGCTGCACCAGGCCCCCCTGCACCAGGTAGACGGCGCCGGTGACGGTGCACGCCTCCGACGCCAGCCACGCCACCACGGGGGACACGTTGGCCGGGTGCCAGGTGTCGAAGGCGTCCGGGTCGGCGGGCGGGGCCACCATCGCCGCCAGCCAGGCGTTGGACTCCGTCATCCGGGTGCGGGCAAGGGGGGCGACGGCATTCACCCGCACGCCGAAGTGGGCCAGCTCGGCGGCCGCGATCACGGTGAGGGCCGCGATCCCGGCCTTGGCCGCCCCGTAGTTCGTCTGGCCGGGATTGCCGATGAGGCCCGATGTCGACGTGGTGTTCACCACCGCCGCCGTGACCGGCCGGCCCGCCCGCGACTGCGCCTTCCAGTGCGCCGCCGCCCACCGCATCGTCACGAAGTGACCCCGCAGGTGGACCCGGACCACGTCGTCCCACTGGTCGACGTCCATCTCCGTGAGCCAGCCGTCGCGGAGGTTGCCGGCGTTGTTGACCAGCACGTGGAGGTCGCCGAACGCCTCGACCGCGGCCTCCACCACCCGCCGGCCGCCTTCCCAGTCGCTCACGTCGTCGGCGCTGCCCACCGCCTCGCCGCCCGCGGCCCGGATCTCGTCGACGACGGCAGGCGCCCCGTGGATGTCGTTGACCACGACCCGGGCGCCCTCGCCAGCGAGGAGAAGGGCGTGCTCCCGGCCGAGGCCCCCGCCCGCGCCCGTGACCACCGCCACCCGTCCGGCCAGGGCGCCGGTGGGCCCGGTCACAGCAGGTAGATGGTGACCGACGCGCCGGGCTTGACCTTGGTGCCCTCGCCCGGGAGGGTGAGGAAGACGTCGCCTGAATTGGGTCCGAACGTGCTCCCGACGTGCAGCCCCACCGCCTCGAGGGCGGCGGCCGCGTCGTCGGCCGACAGCCCGCTCAACTTGGGCACTGCCGGCTGGCCCTTGGAGACGGTGACGGTGACGGTGGTGCCCCGGCTGACCTTGGTGCCGGCCCCGGGATCGGTGCCGGTGACCTTGCCCGCCGAGCCGTCGTCGTCGGTGTAGGCGTCGATCCGGTCGGCGTCGAGGCCGAGGGCGTCGAGGGCGGAGGTGGCCTCGTCGAAGGACTTCCCGGCCAGGTTGGGCAGCTCCCGAGGGGCGGGCCCGTCGGAGACGACGAGGTCGACGGTGACGCCCTTGGGCGGGCTCTCGCCCTTGTGGGTCCACTCGAGGACGCCGCCCGCGGGAACGGTCTCGTCGTTGCGGGCCGTGACGGTGCCCACCACGTGGCCGACGGCCTCGATGGCCTTGCGGGCGCCGGCCTCGTCGAGGGCGGCGAGGTCGGGGACGGGAGTGGGCGCGGGGCCCTTGGACACGACCAGGGTGACCCGCTTGCCCTCCTTGAGGGTGGCTTCGCCCCCGCCGGCCGGCGTCTGGAGCTTCACCTCGCCCGGCGTCGACCCGTCGAAGTACTCCTCGCGGGTCTGGACGTCGAACTTGAGGGCGCGCAGGGCGGTGGCCGCCTGCAGCTCGGTCTGGCCGACGACGTCGGGCAACGGGTGGCTGGGGGCTCGGCTGCTCACCAGGTAGTACGAGCCGGCGCCGACGCCACCGGCGAGAACGAGGAAGATCAGCACGAGGTACGGCCACCGGCGCCGGCGGCGGCGACCGGCCCGGGACAACTCGGGCGGCACGTAGGGCGGGGCCGCCGGCTCCCGGACGGGAGTCGTTCGGGCCACCGTGGTGGGCGCCGCCTGGCGGATGGTGTCGTCGTTGGCGGCCGCCTTGGCCGCGGCCTTGGCCGCGGCGCGGGCGGCCGCGGGCGGGACGACGGGCGTGGCGCCGGTGGCCTCGGGCCCGGAGGAGGCGACCATGCCGGTGGCGTCGGGGTCGGGGTCGGGGTCGGCCGCCGGAGCCCGGGTCGGTTCGAAGGCGGCCGCCCGGGTCTCGGTCGCCGCGGTGGCGGTGGCGGCGGCGGTGGTGGGTGCCGGCCGGCGAGGGGGCTCGCCCGGGCGGGGGCCGACGTCGGTGTGGTCGCCGATGGCGGTCATCTCGTCGACGGTGGCCGCGCCCGCGAGAGGCAGGGGCTCGGGGGCGGGCAGGGTGAGGGCGACCGACTGGAGGGCGCTGGCCAGGCCGGCCGCGTCGAGGCGTTCGGCGGGGTCGGGACGTCCGGCCCGGGCCACCGCCGCGGCCAGGGGCCCGAGCTCGGGCGGGGGCTCGATGGGCTTGTCGAGGCGGCCCATGAGGGTGGCGACGGTGGTGTCGGCCGCGAACGGCACCTGGCCGGTGACGGCCTCCACTAGCACCAGGGCCAGCGAGTAGACGTCGGCCCGGCCGTCGATGGGCGCCCCGCTCACCTGCTCGGGGGACGCGTAGCGGGCCGTGCCCAGAACCGCGCCGATGGGCTCGGTCCACGCCGCCTCGGCCAGGGCCCGGGCCAGCCCGAAGTCGCCGATCCGCAGCCGACCCTCGAGGTCGAAGAGGAGGTTGGCGGGCTTGATGTCGCGGTGGACGAGCCCCCGCCGGTGGGCGTAGTCGAGGCCCCGGGCCGCCTCCAGCCCCACCAGGAGCGCCTGGGACGGGCTCAGCCGCCGGCCCCGGTCGAGGACCGAGCGCAGGCTGCCGCCGCCCAGGTACTCGCAGACGAGGTACGGACCCTCGTCCTCCTCGCCCCAGTCGTAGACGGCCATGACGTTGGGGTGGTTGAGGGCGGCCGCGGCCCGGGCCTCGGCGCGGAAGCGCTTGAGGAAGGCTTCGTCGTCGGCCAGGGCCGGGTGCAGCATCTTGACCGCCACCCGGCGGCGCAGGCGGACGTCGTCGGCGACGAACACATGCCCGGAACCACCGCTTCCGACCGGGGCCAACAGCCGGTAGCGGTCGCCGAGGACGCGACCGATGTGGTCGGCCATCCGCGTCGAACCCACGTACCCAAGGCTACCGTGCCCGACCCCGCCCACCGGGGCATGCTCGCCCTGTGAGAATGACGCCACCGTGAATTCCATGACCAGCACCGACGCCGCCGCCGCCGGCACCCGCCTTCCGTGAAGCGACGCATCGTCATGACCCTGATCGCGGCGGTGGCCGTGGCCGGGTTCATCTTCGCCTTCTCCGCGCCCAAGCAGGAGACTCTTGGGCCGCTCCCCCCGGCGGTGGAACGGGTGTCGCCCCCCGGCGGCGACCTCGACCTGCGCCAGACCACCATCGCCGCCGACCTCGCTCCCGGCTTCACCGGCTATCTGCTCGTCGACGGCGTCGAGGTGCCCCGCGACGACCTGGTGATCGTCCCCGCCCTCAACAGCATCACCCTCAGGCCCCAGCCCGGCAGCGACTACGAGGCGATGCAGCCGGGATCCCACTGCGCCACCGTCGTCTACAACCGGATCGGCCTGTCCGAGGCCGCGGGCCAGTACCAGTGGTGCTTCAAGCTCCACTGAGTGCGCCGGTGGCTGAGGGCTGCTCCCGTGGCTGACGACTGCCTCTTCTGCGAGATCGTCGCCGGCCGGGCGGCGGCGGCGGTGGTGCTCGACGAAGCCCACGCGGTGGGGTTCCTCGACGTGCGGCCGGTCTTCCCCGGCCACGTCCTGCTCGTCCCCCGGGCCCACCACGAGACTCTCGCCGACCTGCCTGCGGAGGCGGTGGGGCCCCTCTTCCTCACCGTCCGCCGCCTGACCGTGGCGGTGGAGGCGGCGATGGAAGCGGAGGGCACGTTCGTCGCCCTCAACAACAAGGTCAGCCAGAGCGTTCCCCACCTGCACGTCCACGTCGTGCCCCGTCGCCGCAAGGACGGCCTCCGCGGCTTCTTCTGGCCCCGCACCCGCTACGCCGACGACGCCGACATGGAGCAGGTGGCAGCGAGGATCCGGACCGCCCTCGCCTGAGCCGGGTCAGAGGCGGCGGGTGAGCATGCCCCGCCACTCGTCGGCCAGGGCCTCGACCGTCAACTGCTCCTCGATCGTCTCGGGGGACGCGTGGCCGGGGCGGGCCGCGTCGTGGACGGCGAAGACGGTGACGCCGCCCGGGTGCTGCTCGACGACGGCGATCGGGCCCGCCACTGGCACCGCCCCCTCCTCCAGGACCCGGAGGTACCAGCCGGTGCGGCCCGCGTCCTTGAGCAGCCCGGCGATGTCGCCCCGTGCCCGGTGCAGGGCGAGCTTGTAGCAGGGCCACCGGGGCTGGCAGACCTCGAGGAGGGCGTCGCCCCACCGCCACCGGTCGCCGATGCACACGTCGTCCTCCCGCCACCCGGCGGTCGACAGGTTCTCGCCGAACGGGGCCGGGCCCAGGGCGGGCTGACCTAGCTCGGCTGCCCACGCCGGCAGGTGCTCCGACGGGTAGGCGTAGACGGCCTTGTCCCGCCCCCCGTGATCCACCAGGTCGGCCTGCCCATCCCCCTCCAGCCCGGTGGCCGACAGCCACAGCTCGTCGGTCCCCGCCGCCACCGGGTGCTTGGCGATGCCGCTGGTGACCGGGTGGCCCCGGTGCATCCCGAGGTACGCCGGCAGCCCCACGTTCACCGCCTTCAACCCCACGGAACGCCTCACTCGGGCACAGTCCCCGTCTCCAGGAGGTGGAGGAACGCCTCCTCGTCGATGACGGGGACGTTGCTCGCCTCGGCCTTGGCCAGCTTGGCCGCGCCCGACTCGGTGCCCGCCACCAGGTAGGCCGTCTTCTTCGACACGCTCCCCGGCGAGGCGCCGCCCCTGGCCTTGACCGCCTCCACCGCCGCCTCCCGGGACATCGACGCCAGGGTGCCGGTGACCACGACCGCCATGCCCTCGAGCGTCTGGGGCAGGCTCGAGTCGGGACGGCCGCCGGTGAAGTTCACACCCGCCGTGCGCAGCTTGTCGACGATGGCCCGGTTGGTCTCGAGGGCGAAGAACCGGGCCACGCTGTGGGCGATCACCGGCCCCACGCCGCCCGCGGCCGCCAGTTCGTCCTCCGCCGAGGCGATGATGCGGTCGAGGTCGCCCATGGCGTCGGCCAGCACCTCCGCCCCCCGCCCGCCCAGGTGGCGGATGCCGAGGGCGACGAGCAGGTTGGGCAGGGGCCGGGTCTTCGACGCCTCGATGGCGGCCAGCAGGTTGTTGGCCGACACCTCGGCGAAGCCCTCCAGGGTCATGAGCTTGTCGTGGGTGAGGGAGTAGATGTCGCCCACGTCGGATACCAGGCCGGCGTCGATGAGCTGCATCACCCGCTTCTCGCCCAGGTGCTCGATGTCCATCGCCCCCCGGGAGGCGAAGTGGGCGATGCGCTGCACCCGCTGCCCGGGACAGTCGGCGTTGGTGCAGAAGGTGTCACTCTCGCCCTCCTCCCGCACGAGCGGCATGCCGCAGATGGGGCAGACCGTCGGGAACTCCCACTCGGCCAGCCCCGGCGGGCGCTTGGAGAGCACCGGCGCCACCACCTCGGGGATGACGTCGCCCGCCTTGCGCACCACGACCGTGTCGCCCGGGCGGACGTCCTTGACCCGGACCTGGTCCTGGTTGTGGAGAGTGGCCAGGCGGACGGTGGACCCGCTCACCCGCACCGGCTCCAACTGGGCGAAGGGCGTGGCCTTCCCCGTGCGGCCGATCGACACCATGATGTCGATGAGCGTGGTGGTGGCCTCCTCGGGCGGGAACTTGTAGGCGATGGCCCACCGGGGCGACTTGGAGGTGGAGCCGAGCTCGGTGCGCTGGGCCAGGTCGTCGACCTTCACCACCGCCCCGTCGATCTCGTAGTCGAGGCTGTGACGGTGCTCGAGCCAGTGGCGGCAGTACTCGTCGACCTTGGCCAGGTCGTCGAGCTTCTGGATGTTGGGGTTGACGGGCAGGCCGACGGCGTCGAGGAACTCGAGCGTCTCCGAGTGGCGGCGGAACGTGGGACCGCCCTCCACCGCACCCAGCTGGTAGGAGAAAAACCGCAGGTCACGGCTGGCGGTGACCGCGGGATCCTTCTGCCGCAGCGACCCCGCGCCCGAGTTGCGGGGGTTGGAGAACAGGCGCAGCCCGGCCTCGCCCTGGCGCTGGTTCAGCTCCTCGAAGGCGGACAGGGGCATGTAGACCTCGCCCCGCACCTCCAGCAGGTGGGGGACGTCGACACCGGCGGGCGCCGTCAGCCGCTCGGGGACGTCGGCGATGGTGCGGACGTTCTCGGTGAGGTCTTCGCCCGTCACCCCGTCGCCCCGGGTCGCGGCCCGCACGTAGCGGCCGTCCTCGTAGGTGATCGACATGGCCAGGCCGTCGATCTTGAGCTCGCACACGTAGTCGACGGCGCCCGAGATGTAGCGCTCCATGCGCTTGCCCCACGCCACCAGCTCGTCGAAGCCGAAGGCGTTGTCGAGCGACATCATCGGCACCCGGTGGCGGACGGGGCTGAAGAGCGACGACGGCGCCGCGCCCACCTTCTGGGTCGGTGAGTCGGGCGTGGCCAGCTCGGGATGGTCGGCCTCCAGGGCCCGCAGCTCCCGGACGAGGGCGTCGTACTCGGCGTCGGAGATCTCGGGGTCGTCGAGGGCGTGGTAGCGCTCGTTGTGGTACTCGATGAGGCCCCGCAGCTCTTGTGCGCGGGCGCCAGTGTCGGGCGGTGCGTCGGGCCCAGCCATGGGGCCAGCGTAGATTCCGGCCCCGTGGTTCTCCCGCCCCCCAGCCGTTTGGTGCCCTGGCTGCTCCGGGGACTGTGGGTGGCCCTGCCGTTCACGGTCGGCCCGTCCCTGGCCGACGCCCTCGACGGGGCCGGCGACCCGGTGCGGACGGTGGCCTCCCTCGGGCTTTGGGTCGGGTGGGCGGTGGGCGTGGCCACCACCCTCGTCCCCCACCCGGTGAGCCTGACCGGGCTGCGGGTGCTGGCTCCGGCGGCGGTGGCGGTGTCGTTCTGGGCGGCGGTGGACGGGGCGCCCTCGGCCCTGGCCGTGGTGTGGGCGCTGGTCACGGCGGCGTGGGCCTTCACGCCTGGGATCGGGGCCGCCTGGGTGAACGGCCCCGCCTATCCCAACGAGCGCCGCTACCCGCTGCGGGCGCCGGGGACGATGCTGGCCGGGCCGTTGGTGGTGGCGTGGGCGTTGCTGGTGGCGGCCCTGTCGGCTGGCCCCTTGCTCCTGGCCGCCCGCCAGTGGGTCTGGGGGGGGCTGGCGGTGGCGGTGGGGGCGCCCCTCGTGTGGCTCCTGGGACGGTCGTTGCACACCCTGTCCCGGCGGTGGGCGGTGTTCGTGCCCGCGGGGATGGTCCTCCACGACCCCCTCACCCTGCTCGACCCGGTCCTGTTCCAACGGTCGACGGTCGCCCGGGTGGGCCCGGCGGCGGCGGGCACCGACGCACTCGATCTGAGCCAACGGGCCCCCGGCCTGACCCTGGAGATGGCGCTCAAGGACGAGGTGACGTTCGCCGTGCTCGTGCCCTTGAACCGCGAGGGTAAACCGGCGACGACGACGAAGTTCCTCTTCACCCCCACCCGCCCGGGAGCGGTGTTGGACGAGGCCCGCCGCCGCCGCCTGCCGGTGGCGTAGCGGGCCCGCCGCCCCGTGCCGGACTTTGGCGCGTTTTGTCCGCCTGGCGACCTGAGCGCGCCGCGGACGGGTCGCGCCGGTCGAGGCGGGTGCCGAGGCCACGGCCGCCGCGCCGGACTTTGGCGCATCTGGTTCGCCTGGCGACCTGAGCGCGCCGCGGAGGGGTCGCGCCGGTCGAGGCGGGTGCCGAGGCCACGGCCGCCGCGCCGGACTCTGGCGCGTTCGGGTGGCCTGGCGACCTGAGCGCGCCGCGGACGGGTCAGCCGGCGGCGATGCCGCCGCCCAGTACCCGGTCGCCGTGGTAGAGGACGACGCTCTGGCCGGGCGCCACCCGGCGGTGGGCCTCAGCGAAGACGACGGTCGAGGTGCCGTCGAAGGTGGCGGCGACCGGCCGGCCGTGGGCGCTGGACTGGGCTTCGACCTCGCCTGCGGGCTCGGGCTGGCCGCCGACCCACGTGAGGTCGGTGAGCTCGACCCGGTCGGTGTGGAGGTCGGCGAGGCTGCCCGCGACCACGGTCCCGGTGGACGGGTCGACCGAGAGGGCGAAGCGGCGATCACCGCCGCCGGTGCCCAGTCCCCGCCGCTGCCCCACCGTCACCAGCTCGACCGCGTCCACCCGGCCCACGGGCGAGCCGTCCAGTCCGACCACCCGGCCCGGGGTGAGGGCGATCCGGGGGGACAGGAACGCCTCCCGGCCGCCGGCCGTCGTGATGAAGCAAACGTCCTGGCTGTCGGGCTTGTCGGCCGTCACCAGCCCGAGCGACGAGGCGTGGGCCCGCACCTCGGCCTTGGTCAGGTGGCCGACGGGGAACAGGCAGCGGGCCAACTCCTCCTGCCCGAGGACGTACAGCACGTAGGACTGGTCCTTGTCGGGGTCGGCCCCCCGCCGGAGGACGCCCGGGGGGTCGTTGCGGGCGTGGTGGCCGGTGGCGACGGCGTCGAAGCCGAGGGCCGCCGCCCGCCGGAGGAGGCGCCCGAACTTGAGGTGGCGGTTGCACTCGATGCACGGGTTGGGCGTGCGCCCGGCGGCGTGGGCGGCCACGTAGGGGGCGACGACCAGGGCGTCGAACTCGTCGGTGAACGTCCAGGCCACATGGTCGATGCCGAGCTGGTGGGCGACCCGGCGGGCGTCGTCGATCTCAGCCTCCGAGCAGCAACCGGCATCGACCGCGGCCCCGGCCCACAGGCGGAGCGTCACCCCCGTGACGTCGTGGCCATCCTCCACCAGGAGGGCGGCCGCCACCGACGAGTCGACGCCGCCCGACATGGCGGCCAGGACCTTCACTGTGCGGCGTTCCGTAGCCGAGCCACGGCCGGCGGGATGACGGCCAGCGCGAGGTCGACGTCGGCCGCGGTGGTGTCGCGGCCCAGCGTGAGCCGCAGGGAGCCGAGGGCCCGGTCCCGGGGGACACCCATGGCCGCCAGGACGTGCGACGGCTCGACCGCCCCGCTGGCGCACGCCGAGCCCGCCGACGCGTAGACGCCGGCCCCGTCGAGGAGCATGAGGAGCGCCTCCGACTCGACCCCGGTGAAGGAGATGTGGCAGTTGCCGGCGACCTTGGTGTCGCGCCGGCCGGTCTCGCGGGATTCAGGCACCGCCGCCAGGAGGCCGTCGGCCATGCGGTCCCGGAGGGCGCCGACGCGGGCCACCACATCCGCCCGCTCGGCCACCGCGGCCTGCATGGCCGCGGCCATGGCGACGATCCCGGCCACGTTGTGGGTGCCGCTGCGCCGGTCGCGCTCCTGGCCCCCGCCATGGAGGATGGGCGCGACCTTGACTGGCTGGCGCACGACGAGGGCCCCGACACCCTTCGGTCCCCCGAACTTGTGGGCGCTCACGGCCACCAGGTCGGCGACCCGGGCGACGGCGGCCACGTCGATCCACGAAAAGGCGGCGACGGCGTCGGTGTGGAGGACGGCCGACGGCGCCAGCCGCCGGACCACGTCGGCGATATCGGCCAGCGGCTGCACCGTGCCCACCTCGTTGTTGACCAGCATCACCGCCACGACGGTGACGTCGGCGTCGAGCACCTCGGCCAGCCGGTCGAGGTCGACCACGCCGTCGGCGGTGACCGGCGCCAGCCGTCCGCCGAGGTCGGCGCAGGCATGGAGGACAGCGTGGTGCTCGACCGCCGAGCACACGACCGTCCCGCCCCGAAGCCGGTGGATCCCGGCCACAGCCAGGTTGTCGGCCTCCGTCCCCCCGCCGGTGAACACGACCTCCCCCGGCTCCGCCCCCAGGCAGCCGGCGACCACGTCCCGGGCCTCGTCCAGCGCCTTCCGGGCCTCCCGGGCCATGGCGTGCGACCCCGACGGGTTGCCGAACCGCTCCCGGAGGAAGGGCAGCATCGCCTCCACCGCCTCCGCCCGCATGGCCGTGGTGGCCGCGTTGTCGAAGTAGGCCGGCATGCCCACCAGGCTACGCAGCCCCGGCCTCAACGAGTTCCGGTATCCCGGGCACGCCTCGGCGTCCGTCCCCTGGCATGCTCGTCGCGCCCGGTGACACGTTGGCCCCCGAGTGTGGGCAGGCAGAGGAAGGCGGCAAAGCTGCTCGACCAGCCCGAGGTCTTCATCAGTTACAGCCGCATCGTGCCCGGCGAGGAGCCGGCGGTCGACGCCGCGCCCGAGGCCGTGACCCGCTGGCGGGAGCGATCGATCGCCGCCGCCCTGCTCGCCCCGCTCACCGCGGCCCTCACGGCCAGGGGTTGGCACGTGTGGCGGGACAGCACGGCCATGGTGCCGGGCGACGAGCTCCACCACCACATCGACGCCGCCCTCCTGTCCTGCGGCGGCGCGGTTGTGCTGATCGACCACGCCGTCCTCGACCGGTCGACCTGGGTGCGGTGGGAATCCGGCATCCTCACCTGGCGGAAGAGGATCGGCATGCCGGTCCGGATCGTCCCGGTGTGGATCGGCATCAAGCCCCAGGACCTCGTCGACGCCGGCTACGGGCCGGTCCGCATCGACGACCTCCTGTCCGAGGTGATCGATCCGGACGCCCTCGACCCGTCCGCGCCCGACTTCGAGGCCGTGCTGGAGACCCACGCCGCGTCGATCGCCGCCTCCCTGGGCGAGCTGGAAGCGGATCCGTCCGGACCGGTCGCGTTGTGGGTCGACCAGATCGCCGACTGCCTGCCCGCCAGCGACAAGTGGATCGTCCACCTGGCCCGGGAGCTGGGCGACCGTGGTCGGCGCCTCCACCTCTCGAACCAACCGGGGCGGGTTATGGCCCGGGAGCTGATCACGGCCGAGGAGGCCGAGCTCCCGCGCCTGCTGCGGCGACTCGCCGGCTTCGCCTTGGAGAACGCCAACCAGCTCAAGCGTCACCTGGAACCGGTCTGGCTCCCGGCCGACGCCGCCACCATGCTCCCGGAAGTGACCGCCCGGCCCGAGGGCGAACGGGTCATAGCGGTCAACGCGCGCGAGCCGGCCACCGGCACCCACCTCATCCGTCGCTGCTTCCCCGACCTCAGCGCCGCCTACCAGGTGCTCGAGGTGATGGTCACGGCCGTTCTGCCGGAGGACGCCGTCGCCCAGGTTCGGGCCGCGATCGCGGCGAAATGGCCCGGCGGTCCGGCCAAGGTCATCGCCAGCTTCGACAACGCGTTCCTCGTGCTCGCCTTCGGCGGCGCCCCGCCGGGGGCCGCCATCGAGGTCATCGACACCCTCCGGGCCGAGTACCCGGCGCTCACGTTCGTGGTCATGACGCAGCCGGGGCCGGCGGATGTCCTCGGCCGGCTCCTCCCCGACCTGCCCGACGGCGCCGACGACCGGGCGTCCGGCTTCACGCTCATGCTCAGCCAGCTGCTGCTGGCGGGATGACGAAAGGATCTGCCGTGCCCCAATCCGATCCGCCGCCCGCCGTGGAAGTGCCGCTCGTGTACACGTCGGTGCTTCCCCCGCTGGTCGACGACGCCGACCTGTGGGCCGCGGCCCAGGAAGGTGAGCGTTTCGCCGACCGCCGCGACGGCGCCATCTACCACCTCCACCCTCGGATGCGGCTGGCGATCGACCTCGCCATCGCCACCGGCCGCCCTCTCCTGGTCCGGGGCGAGCCGGGCTCGGGCAAGTCCTCCCTGGCCCATTACGTAGCCCGCAACCTTCACGCCCGCCGTCTGGAGGAGGTGGTGACCGCCACCACCCGGGTGGAGGACTTCCTGTGGCGGTTCGACGTCGTCCAGCGTCTGGCCGACGCCCAGACCCGCCGCCGCCGCGATCCCCCCCTCGACGACACCAAGTACGTCCGCCCCGGCGTCCTGTGGAGGGCCTTCGACCCCGACGGCGAGTTCGGCGGGAAAGACGAGGAGGACACGGTGGTCCTCATCGACGAGATCGACAAGGCCGATCCCGACGTCCCCAACGGTCTCCTCGTCCCCCTGGGGTCGCGCACCTTCACCGTCCGGCCCCTGAACAAGGTCATCACCGCGCCCGCCGGCCGACGGGTCCTCGTCGTCATCACCACCAACGAGGAGCGCCAGCTTCCGCCCGCGTTTCTCCGGCGGTGCGTGGTCGCCCGCATCCCCGATCCGACCAAGGAGACGCTCACGACGATCGCCCGGCTCCACGTCTACGGGCCGGACGGGGAGGAGCCGAGCGCGGCCGACGCCGATCTCTTCACCCGGCTGGCCGACCGCCTGATCGAGCTGCGGGCGACTTCCGGGCAACGGGAGCGACCGCCCGGTATCGCCGAGTACCTCGACGCGGTCAAGGCCTGTCGTGCGCTCGACGTCGACCCGGCCCAGGCCAGTGCGGCCTGGGACGTCATCGAGGAGTTCACCCTCCGCAAGCCGACAGGCGAGTCCTGAGGCGGTGACCAGGTCGGAGATCTGGATCGGAGATCTGGTCCGGGCAGTCCGGGTGCTCCGGGTGACGGACGACGCCACCCGCCGCCAGGTCGCCGACCTCCTCGGTTTCGAGTCGACTTCGACCTCGCCCGGCCCCTCCCGACCCGACGAGGAGCCGAACGCACGACCGCATCCGCCGTCCGTTGCCGACGACGTCCGGGCACCGGCGCCCTCCCACGCGGGGACGACCACCGAGCGTTCGTTGGCCCGGCTGCCGGCGCTGGGCCCCCTCACCGCGACGTCCGGGACGGCCCCCGCCGCCCCCCCGGTCACGGCCGTCGAACTCTCCGGCGTCACGTCGATGGCCCCGTCGACGCCGCCGTCGCTCTTCGACCCTTTGGCCAGCCGGTTCATCGCCAAGGCCATGATCACGTCGGTGCGGCTGGGACCGGAGCCCGATGTCGACCGGATCGTCGGCCTGCTGGCTCGCTTGGAGGCCCCCGACCCGCTGCCCCTGGAGCACCGCCACACCCTGGCGAGAGGCGTGCAGGTGCTCGTCGACGTCAACGAGGGCTGCGAACCGTTCGCCAGCGACCAGGCCGACATGGTGGCCCGCATCCAACGCCTGGCCGGGCCGACCCTGGTCGAGGTCCACCGCTTCGACGAGGTGCCCGACACCGAGGACACCTTCGCGCCCTGGTCCCCACCGCGGCCGGGCGCGACCGTCCTCGCCCTCACCGACTTCGGCCTCGGCGGCCGGGGCCGGCGCAACCGGTCCCGACTCGTCGCCGGGTGGCAGGAGGCGGCCGATCTGCTGGGCCGCCGGGGCTCGGCCCTGGTGGCGCTGGTCCCCTACCCGTCGGCCCGGTGGCCGCCGTCGTTGGTGGGCGTGGTGCGGATGGTGGCGTGGGACCGGCCGACAACCGCCTCCGCCGCCCGCATCGCCCGGGCCGATCCCCGGTGACCGAGGCCGCGGCCCGGCGGGTGGTCGAGGTCATCGGCTCTGTCCGGCCGGCGGTGATCCAGCTGGCGGAGCTGCTGGCCGCGGCCGTCCGCATCGAGCCCGCGCTCGTCCGCCGGCTGCGCCTCGAGATCCTGCGCCACGTCGACGCCTCGGTGGAGGCCGACCTGTGGTTCTCGCCGCTGGTGCAGGCCCACTCCCCGAGTGGCATCAGCCTGTCGGTGTCGGCCGCGGTCGTGCTCCGGGAGCGGCTGCGCGACCGGTGGGAGACGGGCTCGGACGAGGACCGGTCCGACCTGAGCCGCGCCCGGGACATCTACCAGGAGGTCCACGCCCACCTGCCGCCGGCGCTGGTGCTGGAGGAGCAGGTCGCGTGGGATCTGGTGGTGGGGGACACCGCCCAGCTCGAAGCGCGGCTCGACGCCGCCATCGGCGCGTTCGTCAAGGATCCGGAGGGCGCCCGGTTCTGGCTCGGCCAGGCCGCGGCCCGGCTGCCCGACGTGACCGCCACCGCCGCCAACGGCCAACGGGTGCGGGACGCGGCCGCCCAGGAGGGCCCGCTGGGGCCGGTGTGGGAGGCGGCCTACCGGACGATCGGCACCCGGCCGATGGCCGTCCGCCACCTCGGCGGCATGGTCCAGTTCGAGGGCCAGACGGGCCCGGGAACCCGTCGCATCGACGTCCCCGACTCCCAGGCGGTCGTCTTGGAAGTCACCCGCGATCCGGACCGGCCGCCGGCCACGATCGTCGTCGGCGACGACCCGGTGCTCGTGCCGGCGACGGGAACGATCGACGTCCGGACCGCATCCGGCGTCTCGTTCCTGGTCCGCGGCGACCCGTTCCTTCGCCCCGTCGCGCTCAGCACTCAGCCGGGCGACGTGGATCCGGTGGTGTTCGACCTCTGGCCGTCGGTGCGCCGAATCCTCGAGCAGCCCCGAGTGTGGCTCCCGGGGGAGCCGCCGAGGTCCGCGTCGGTCAAGCGGGCTCGGGTGGCCGAGCCCGGAGAGACGGCCGACTTCGCGGTGCAGTTGGTGGACGACAAGGTCGTCATCTCCGGCCTCGCTCCGGACTCGCCGGCCATCGGGCCGATGGACGTCCGGACCACGACCGACACCGCGCGCCTGGCTGAGGCCATCGACCACGTCAGCCTCTGGCTCACCGCGGGCGAACTCCTCACCGAGGGGCCGTCCGACCTGGCCGATGCCGTCGAGACGTCGGTGTCCTGGCTGCAGCCCTCGGGGCCGTCGGGCCCTACCGTCCCGGCCGACCTCGACTGGCTCTGGATCGACGTCCGCAACCGGACGGACCGGCCGCTCCATGTGGGCGCGCTCGTCCGGTGGCCGGACTGGTCGGTCTCCGCGGTGACGTCGGCGTCGAGCCTGGAGGCGGGGGCGGAAACGACCCTCAGCGCGTCGGCGCAGCCGGACCTGGTCGGCACCGTGAACGTCATCGTGGTGGCCGCCGAGGACCCCTTCGACCTCGGGCCCCTCGTTCAGGGGCCGTTGGGGAGCCACCGGCGGACCAGGTCCGTCGAGTCCCGGTCGGGCGGCCTCGACGGGATCATCGCCTGGATGACCGGCACCGTCGACGCGCTGGCCGAGCCGTACGACCGGTGGGTGACCTCCGAGACGTGGGTCGAGATCGTGGCCGCCGACACCGCCCTGGCCGACACGATCGGCGCCCTCCCCGGCCGCCACCTGTTCCTCGCCATCGCGGCCGACGATCCGTCCGGAGCCCTTCCCATGTTCTGGATCCGTCCGAGCGTGACGATGTTGGCCGAGCACCTGGCGGAGCGTGGGTTCGAGCACGTGCTCCCCGATCTGGCCGGATCGGCGACGCTGACCGACGTGGCGTTGGCCATGGACGCGCTCCTGGCCCTGGCCGCGGACGGGGGTGGGGCGGAGTCGATCTTCGTCTTCGTCGCCGGGGCCGGCCGTCGGGATCAGTTGGGGGGCGCCGACGTGGTGCTCACCGACGGAAGCCTGTTCGAGCTCCAGCAGCTCGCCCGCTTCGACGACGTCGCCCGCAACGTCACCATCGTGGTCGACGTCGCCCATGTCGAGCCCGCCCGGTTCCTGATCGGCGTCCCCGACCTCGGGACCCGGCCCCGCTCGATGGCCATCCTCGGGGCCGGCCAGCTGGCGGAATCGGCCCGGGGCGAGCTCCTCGTCCCCGCCCTCGTCGAGGAGCTCCGGTCGAGTCACCAGGTCGACCACGACCTGGCGGTGCGGGTGAGCGACCGGCTCGGGCTCGACTTCGACCAGCGCGTCGACGACCTCGTCGTGTCGCAGCCCCCTCGGCTGCCGCCGGTGCGCGGCTCGCTCCGGATCGAGATCCTGCCCGCCCAGCACGGCCAGTCGGTGTTCGTGGAGGCGGCGACCGGGGAGCGGCCCTGGCGCATGCTGTTCGACGGCGGCCCACGGGGGGCGAGGGCCGCCGTCGACCTGGTGGACTCCCTGCCGCCTGCGGACCGTCGTCTCGACCTCGTCGTCGTGAGCCATGTCGAGGAATCGGCCGTCGGGGGCATCCTCGACCTCCTCGAACTTCCCGACGTCGAGATCGGCGCCGTCTGGTTCAACCCTCCCGCCACCGACGCTCCGCCCCGCCAAGACGCCCGCCGCCTGGTGGAGGTAATCGAGGCCCGGAACCTCCCGTGGAACGACGGCGGCAGGCCCCTTGTCACCGAGGGGGACCGGCCAACGATCTTCGAGTTCCCCGGGATCCTGATCACGTTGCTGGCGCCCGACGACGAGGACCTCTGGGAACGCCAGGGCGCGGGTTCGCGGAGCGAGGTGGCCGCACGCGCCGGCGATCCGGAACCCGAACCCGACCCTCGCCCGGACGAGTGGGACCAACGTGCCACCGACATCGTCGACGTCGACGTCGAGGCGCTGGCCATGCGGCCCACGCCGGAGGACCGCGGTGGTGAGAACCAGCGGTCGATCGCCCTCTTGCTGAACTTCGAAGGTCTGACGTGTCTGCTCCCCGGTGACCTCACGCCGAATGTCCTCGAGCAGGCCGTACGGCGGGAGGCCCGCCGCCGGGGCGAGTCCCGCCTCCGCGTCGACGCGGTGGTCGCACCACACCGCGGATCGCGGCGAAGCGTCACCCGATCGCTGGTGGCGGCGGTCGCCAGTCCCAACTGGCTGTTCACCCCCGACGGCTCGAAGTTCCGCCACCCTGACCCGGAGGCGGTCGCCCGGGTGCTCACCGGCACGCGGCTGCAGACCACGCTCCATTTCGCCTACCGGTCCCAGCAGACGGAGCGGTGGGACGACACCGCCCTCAAAAGCCGGTACCGGTACGAGACGCGCTACCCGTCGGGGCAGGACGGGGGGATCTCCCTGGTCCTTTCCGAGCGCCGCCCGCCTCCCTCGTAGCGTCGTCAGCCGAGCGGCGCGAAACCGCCGCCCTCGACCGGACGCTCCGGCTCGGGCTCCGGCGAGGGCTCCGGCGAGGGCTCCGACTCTGACCGGCCGGCGTCCTCCCCCGGCGCGGGCGCCCGCCATGACGTCGGCTCCGGTGCCGGCGCCGGGCTTGGGGCCTCGAGCGCCGGCAGCGGCGAACGCACCGGGGGCGGGGGAGGTGGCTCCGGCTCCCGCGCCGGCGAAGGCGGGGCCGACGGCGACCACAGTGTCTGCGGGCGGGGGGCGGTTCGTTGTTGGTACACCGCGGCCACGCAGATCAACCACCACGCGGGGTGGACGCCGGTCGGGGGCATGGGGCGGATCCGGTCCGACAGGGGGTCGGCCAGGCCGATGGCCAGTTGGTAGCGCACCTTGTAGTCCAAACCCGGGGCGCGGAGGAGGTAGGCCCGCACCGCCCGGTAGTCGTCGGCCGTCATCCCGCTCACGTCGAGGCTGGCGGCATAGGACTCCAACCCGGTCGGCACCGAGAACTCGGCCGCCTCGGGCGGGGGCAGGCCCGTCCGCTCCCGCAACACGAGGGTGCCCGCGACCAGGTCGCCCAGGCGCTGGTTGTTCTTGGTGGCCAGCACCGAGATCACCGCCGCCGCCCCCGACGTCAGGAAGAAGTCGACCATCCCCAGGGCGGCCCGGATGGCGGCGTGGCGGAACCGCACCGGCCCGCCCTCGGTGGTGACCACCCGCAGCCCCATGGCCGCCTTGCCCAGCGTCCGTCCCCGCCAGAGCGTCTCCAGGGCGATGGGGTACCCGAAGAGCACCACGAACGTCAGCAGGAAGAAGAAGGCGATCCCGATCCCGCCCGCCTCGCCGAACGACAGGCCGATCCCCACCAGCAGGAGGGCGAAGCCGAGCATCGCCTGCACCGTCCAGTCGATGAGGATGGCGACGAAGCGCGACCCCAGGCCCGCCGGCTGCAGGTCGAGCGGCACCGCCTCGGGGGTGACCACCGCCGGCGTTCCCATCACGACGTACCGTACAGACAGCGGTGGACGTCGACTCCTACATCCGTGCCAACCAGCCCGTCTGGGCCCGGCTCGACGAGCTCACGGCCCGGGCCGGGCGGGGCGTCGGCCGGCTGTCGGCGGCCGAGCTCGACGAGCTGGTCAAGCTCTACCTGCGGGTGTCGACCCACCTGTCCTACGCCCGCACCTTCTACCGCGACCCCGCCCTCACCGCCTCCCTCACCGGCCGGGTGGCCCGCTCCGGCGCCGTCGTCTACGGCACCCGGTCCCGCACCCTGCGGGCGGTGGGACGCTTCTTCGCCGTCACCTTCCCCGCCGCCCTGTGGCACATCCGCCACTTCGTGCTGGTCAGCGTGGCCCTGCTGTTCGTGCCCGCCCTCGCCTTCGGCCTCTGGATCGCCAACTCGCCCGCCGCCCTGGAGGCCACCGGCCCCGAGGCCGTGCGCCAGGCGTACGTCCAGGAGGACTTCGAGGACTACTACTCGTCGGCCCCGGCGGCCGCCTTCGCGTCCCAGGTCTTCACCAACAACGTGCGGGTGGCGATCCTGGCCTTCGCCGGCGGGATCGCCTTCTGCCTGCTCACGGCGGCCATCCTCATCACGAACGGGGCCCAGGTGGGTGTGGCCGCGGGCCTGTTCGCCGCCGTCGGGGAGGCACCCAAGTTCTGGGGCCTCATCCTGCCCCACGGCCTGCTCGAGCTGACCGCGGTGTGCGTGGCGGGCGGCGCCGGCCTGCGCCTGGGGTGGACCCTCATCGACCCCGGCGACCGGCCCCGGGCGGTGGCCCTGGTGGAGGAGGGCCGGCGGGCGATGGCCATCGTCCTCGGCCTGGTGGTGGTCTTCGGCGTGGCCGGGATGATCGAGGGCTTCGTGACCGGCTCGACCCTGCCCACCGTGGCCCGGGTCGGCATCGGTGTGACGGTCGAGGTCGCCTTCCTCCTGTACTTCGTGGTGCTGGGCCGGTCAGTTAGAGCCGACCGGTCGCCTTGACCTTGAGGTAGGCGTCGGCCAGGAGGGGGGCGAGGCGGCCGGGCTCGGCGTCGACGACGGTGGCCCCCATCCCCCGCAGGAGGGCGACGGTGCGGGCCCGGTCGGTGCGGGCCGCCACCGCCGCCGCCTTGCGGTACGTGGACGAGGCGTCGGGGGGCACCGAGGCGGCCCACCCGGCCACGTCGGGGTCGGCCACGCTGGCCACGATCACGATGTGGTGGCGGCTGAGGAGGGGGAGGACGGGCAGCACCGTCTCCGTCACCGCCTGCTCGGCCAATTCGGTGAACAGGACCAGCAGCGCCCGGCGCCGGAACCGTCCGAGGGTCGACGCGAACGCGCCCCGGTAGTCGCTCTCCACCAGCTGCGGCTCGAGGGCGTACATGGCCTCGGTGACCCGTCCCAGCTGGTCGCGGCCGGCCCGGGGCGGCACGATCGCCCGCACCACCTGGTCGAACGCGACCAGTCCCACCTTGTCGCCCAGGCGGGAGGCGACCGCGGTGAGCATCATCACCGCGTCCATGGCGTGGTCGAGGCGGGGGACGTCGGCCACCCGGCCCGCCATCATCCGCCCGCTGTCGAGCAGGAGGAGGACGGTCTGGTTGCGCTCGGCCCGGTAGGTGCGGACGATGGGGCGCCCGACCCGGGCGGTGGCAGCCCAGTCCACCCGCCGGAACTCGTCGTCGACGGTGTACTCCCGCAGCTGGTCGAACTCGGTGCCGCCGCCCCGCCCGGGCGCCGACCGCAGCCCGATCTCGAGGATGCGGGCCCGGTTGATGCGCAGCTCCGCCTCCTCCTTCGACCGGAACGGCGGGAACACCCGGAGCACGCCCGGCACCTGGAGCCGACCCTGGCGGGCGGCCAGCCGCCACGGCCCGTCGACCCGCAGCACGATCTCGGTCGGCGTGAACTTCCCCCGCCGCCGGGGACGGATGGCGGTGCGGGCGGTGGCCCGTCCCCCGGGCGGCACGACCAGGCGGGCCCGGCGGGACGTCGCCCCCAGGGACGGCGCCAGCTCGTCGGCCAGGGTGAGGCGCAGGAGGCGGCGGGGGGACGGGTTGCGCACCGTCCATCGCACCTCGGCCTCCCCCCCGAGGGGGACGACGCCCGGCAGGTCACGATCGACCGGGATGACTGAGGGCCGCACCGCCCGGGCCCAGTCGACCACCGCCGCCGCCATCAGCGCACCGTCGACGACCCACAGCACCGCCGCCGGCCACGGCGCGGCCAGCACCACCAACGACGCCACCGCCGCCGCCACCACCAAACGCCAGGTGGGAACCGGCATCACACAACCCCCGAACTGGTGACGATCGGCGGCGTCCTGACGCCGCCGAACGTCACCAGTTCGGGGGTCCTCGTCACCGGGGGACGGGGACCGCGGCCAGGACGCCGTCGAGGACGCCGTCGGCGGTCACGCCCTCCAGTTCGACCTCGGGGCGCAGCGAGATGCGGTGGCGCAACGCGGGCTTGGCCACCGCCTTGACCTCGTCGGGCGTCACGAACGACTTGCCGGCCAGGAACGCCCACGCCTTGGCTGCGGCCAGCAGCATCACCGCCCCCCGGGGCGACGCCCCCAGCGACAGCGACGGCGACTCCCGCGTCGCCCGGACGATGGCGACGATGTAGGCCTGCACCTTGTCCTCCACCGCCACCTGGCCCACGGCCCGGCGGGCGGCGGCCAGGTCGTCGACGCCGGCCACCGCGGTGATCCCGAGGGTGGCGATGTCGTGGGGGTTCATCCCCGCGTGGTGCCGGGCGACGACCGCCTGCTCCTGCTCCGCCGTCGGATAGGGGACGGCCAGCTTGAGCATGAACCGGTCGAGTTGGGCCTCGGGCAGCGGGTACGTGCCCTCGTACTCCACCGGGTTCTGGGTGGCCACCACCACGAACGGGTCGGGCAGGGGCCTGGTCTCCCCCGCCACCGTCACCTGCCGCTCCTCCATGGCTTCCAGCAGCGACGCCTGGGTCTTGGGCGGGGTGCGGTTGATCTCGTCGGCCAGCAGGAGGTTGGTGAACACCGGCCCCGGCCGGAACCGGAAGTCCCGCCCCTCCAGGATCACCTGGCCGGTGACGTCGGACGGCATGAGGTCGGGCGTGAACTGCACCCGCTTGAAGTCGAGGTCGAGCGACGCCGCCAGCACCTTCACCAGCAGGGTCTTGGCCACTCCCGGCACCCCTTCCAGCAGGACGTGGCCCCGCACGAGAAGGGCGACGACCAGGCCGGTGAGCACCGCGTCCTGGCCCACCACCACCTTGGCCACCTCCTCCCGGATGCGTAGTACCGCCGCCCGGGGGTCGTCCGCGTCAGCCAACCCGTCCTCCATTCGTCATTCGGCTCCTCGAACTCGGCGACGGATCGACTCCACCGCGTGGGCCAGGGCCACCAGGCCATCCTCGTCGGCCGGCCGACCCCCCGCCAGCACGGCCAGCACCTCCTCCGCCCTGAGATCGGATCCGGCCGAGGCCCCCACCGCCTCCGCCACCACCTCGGCCGGCGTGGCCGGCGGCAGCCCGACCCGCTCGGCCAGCCACCGGCGCAGGTCGTCGCGCAGCACCGTCGCCGCCTGCTCCCGCCCCTTGGCCCGCTGCAGGAGCTCACCCACCGCCACCACCAGCTCCGATCCGGCCAACTGCACCGGCTGGGGCTCGAGTACGGGCGGGCCCAGGCGCCGCGACCGCCACAGCACCAGCACCCCGAACGCCACCCCCAGCTGCAGCACGGCCAGTTCCCACCGCCGGCTGACCAGGTCGAGCAGGCCCTTCTCGCCCTCGCCGGGAGCCGGCGGCCGCAGGACGACCACCCGCTCCGAACCCGTCGGCGCCAGCAGCGACACCGCCAGCAGCCCGTTGTCGGCCTCGTCCAGGTTGCCGTTGACCAGGAACCCGGCCCCCCCGAGGGCGACGATCGTGCCGTCGCCGACGGGAACGACCACCAAAAAAGCCTCGTCGTCGGTGCCGGCCCGGAAGCACCCGGTGGCCCCGTCGGGGATCTCCTGCAGGACGGCACCGGGCACGTCGAGCCGCTGCACCTGGCGCAGGGCGGCGACGTTGCAGTCGCGGCGCAACTCGGGGTCGAGGAAGACCAGCTCCGTCGGCCGGGAGGGCACGACCGGGCTCAGGGGCGAGGAAACGTCGGTGACCACGAGGGTGCCGCCCGCCCTGACCCAGTCCGCCACCTGGCCCCGGGTGACATCGTCGAAGCCGTCCTGCAGCAGGAGGGCGGTGGCGTCGGCCGGACCGGGCGCTCCCGACTGCACGGACACGTCCGCCCCCAGCAGGCGGAGGGTGTCGACCAGCGCCTTGGTGCCGGAGGGACCGGTGGACGACGGGTCGAGGGACGGCCCGTCCGGCTTCGGCGCCCCGCCGGCCACGCCCACCAGCAGCATGGCCACGACCACCGCCAGCCACGGCCACCACATCCGCACGCGGGCTCGCGTGATCACCGGCCCACCCCTGACAGCACCTCGTCGGCCAACCCCCGGAACCGCGCCGCCTCGTCCTGCCCCGTCGGCCAGTCGCCGTACCAGGCCCGCTCGAACAGCTCGGTGGCGCCGGCGAAGGGGGCGGCCACGCCCGGCGCGGCCCCGGCCACATCGACCCGGTACTCACCCGCGGTGCGCCCGGCCACCTCCTCCACCAGGCCCCGGTCGGCCAGCTCGGCCACCAGGGCCCGGTACCGGCAGCGCAGGGCCTGGCGCCACTGGCCGGCCCGCTCCGCGGCCTCGGCGTCGGCCCGCCACTCGGCCGCCCCCCGCCGGGGCACGGCCACCGACGACACCCCCCGGCCCGGGTCGCGGGTCACGCCCCGGGCGAAGCGGGTGGCCACGAAGGCGATGGCCACCAGCGCCGCGGCCAGGATGACCCACGCGATCACCGCCCCCCGCCCGCCGCCCACCAGCGCGCCCAGGATGCGCTCGATGAGGTCGACCGCGGCCTGGCGCAGGCGCTGGACGAACCCGGGCGCCGGCCGCTGGTACTCGGGCCGGGACAGCACCTCGCCGACGGCGGCCCGCACCTCCTCCGGCGAGCGCGCGGGCGGCGGCAGGTCGGCCACCAGCCGGGCCGCCCAACTAGCGGCGGGGATCACCGCGGGCCAGGTCGGCGGCCATGATCTGCAGGTCGAGGCCCTCCTGGCGGATGCGGGCGTCGTAGTACACGAGGGTGGCGATGATGGAGACGAGCGGCGTCGACACCAGCCCGCTCAGCACGCTGCCCAGGGCCAGCAGCAGCCAGCCCCACTTGAGCCCGACCGCGAGGGCCAGCACCTGGGGCACGCCGCCCAGCACCGATCCCACCGTGCTGGCCAGCAGCCCGGCCAGCAGGGCGATGCCGAGGGTCGGCCACAGGCGGGGCCGCACCAGGCGGACCGACCGTTTGAGGGCGCGGATCGGGCCCAGCCCCTCGATCGCGATCGTCGGCGCCACCGGGACGAACAGGGCCATCACCAGCAGCCCGGGGAGGACGCACATGAGGAACCCGACGCCCTCCAGCAGGTGGACCAGGAGCCAGGCCACGATGAACGCCCACCACCGCGACCGCACCGCCCGCAGGGCCTCGCCCGCGGTCATGCGCTCGCCCAGGTAGGCGGCGGAGACGATGCGGCTCACCGCTCCGGCCACGAAGGGCAGGACGAACACCGTCGCCGCCCCCGCCACCAGCGTGGCCCACACCTGGCCGTTGCTCCCCGAGTCGAGCGCCGACTCGGCCGCCGACGGGTCGCTGAAGAGGCTGACCAGGCCGGTGCCCCCGAGGTAGTCCCGCTGCAGGAAGGCGGCCACGATCTGGACAGGGATGATGAAGGCGGCGGTGACCATGACGATGGCCCGGAACTCGGCCTTGAACAGGTTGAAGGCCCCGTCGAGGATGTCGGACAGGGTCATCGGGTGGAGCGGCAACGGCCCGGTGCGGGCGCTGCCCCCCTTGGGCTGGGGCTGATAGCCGTATCCCGGCGGCGCCCCGGGAGGAGGCGGCGGCAGGGGGCTCGTCGGCCCCCCGGCCGGGTCCCATCCCGGCCACCCCCCACCGGCCCCGGCCCCCGCGCCCGACCCCGCCCCGCCCCCACCGGGCGGTTCCATCGGTGCCCACTCCGGCCGGTCCGCCACGCCCCCAGGCTACGTGACGCACATTGTCCGACCTGCCGCACCACAGCCGCCCGCGGCTGCGGAGCGGCCTACTGGTCCGCCGGCACCAGCCAGAGGACGGTGAGGGCGGGCAGGTCGACGGCGATGGACTGGTCGAGGCCGTGCCAGCCGATGCCGTCGGCGCAGAGGTGGTCGCGGTGGCCCGGGCCCCATCCCGAGAACTCGGGGGACTGGGTGTCGATGGCGGTGCGCCACCAGCCGCCCTGGGTGACGCCGATGCGGTAGCCGGGCCGGTCGGACCCCGACAGGTTGGCCACGCACACCAGGCTGCGCGACCCGTCGGCCGACATCCGGGCGAAGGAGATCACGTTCTGGTCGGCGTCGTTGGCGTCGATCCAGCGGAACCCGGACGGGTCGAAGTCACGCTCGAACAGCGCCGGCTCGGCGCCGTAGACGGCGTTCATCCGGCGCACGAGGTGGTGCACGCCGGCGTGCTCGGGCCACTGCAGCAGGTCCCACTCGACGCTGCCATCGTGGGCCCACTCCCGGCCCTGGGCCAGCTCGCAGCCCATGAACAGCAGCTGCTTGCCCGGGTGGGCCCACATCCAGGCGTACAGGCACCGGAGCTGGGCGAACTTCTCCGCCCCCTCCCCCGGCATCTTGTCGAGCAGCGACCCCTTGCCGTGGACCACCTCGTCGTGCGACAGGGGCAGGACGAAGTTCTCGGTGAAGGCGTAGAGCAGCCCGAAGGTGAGGTGGTGGTGGTGATAGGTGCGGTAGATGGACGGCTTGGAGAAGTACTCGAGGGTGTCGTGCATCCAGCCCATGTTCCACTTGAACCCGAAGCCGAGCCCACCCAGGTAGGTGGGCCGGGAGACGGCGGGCCAGGCGGTGGACTCCTCGGCCATGGTGATGGCCCCCGGGTGGTTGCCGTAGACCAGCTCGTTCATCCGCCGCAGGAAGTCGACCGCCTCCAGGTTCTCCCGCCCCCCGAACTTGTTGGGCAGCCACTCCCCTTCCTTGCGGGAGTAGTCGAGGTAGAGCATGGAGGCCACCGCGTCGACCCGCAGGCCGTCGATGTGGAACTCCTCCATCCAGAACAGGGCGTTGGCCAGGAGGAAGTTCGACACCTCGTGGCGGCCGAAGTTGAAGACGAGCGTCCCCCAGTCGGGGTGCTCCCCCTGGCGGGGGTCGGCGTGCTCGTAGAGGGCGGTGCCGTCGAAACGGGCCAGGGCGAAGGCGTCCTTGGGGAAGTGGGCCGGCACCCAGTCGACGATCACGCCGATGTTGCGGGCGTGCAACGCGTCGACCAGGAAGCGGAAGTCGTCGGGCGACCCGAACCGGGACGTGGGCGCGTAGTAGCAGCTGACCTGGTAACCCCACGACCCGGAGAAGGGGTGCTCGGCCACCGGCATCATCTCCACGTGGGTGAAGCCCATGTCGACCAGGTAGTCGGGCAGCCACTCGGCCATCTCCCGGTAGGTGAGGGACCGGTTGCCCTCCTCCGGCACCCGCCGCCACGAGGCCAGGTGCATCTCGTACACCGACATGGGGCTGGTCATGGCGTCGGTGGCCGCCCGCCGCTCCATCCACTCCTGGTCGGCCCACGTGTGGGCCCCCTCGACGGCGACGATGGCGGCCGTGCTGGGCGGGACCTCGGTGGCGAAGGCGAAGGGGTCGGTCTTGAGGATGAGCGACCCGTCGGCCGCCACCAGCTCGAACTTGTAGCGGTGCCCGGCCTCGACCGCGGGGATGAACAGCTCCCACACGCCCGACGAGCCGAGCATGCGCATGGGGTGCGTGCGCCCGTCCCAGCCGTTGAAGTCGGCCACCACCCGCACCGCCTGGGCCGACGGGGCCCACACCGCGAACGACGCCCCGGCCACGCCCTGGTGCTCGCGCAGGTGGGCGCCCATCACCCGCCAGAGGGTCTCGTGGCGACCCTCGCCGTAGAGGTAGAGGTCGAGGTCGCCGAGGGTGGGCCAGAACCGGTAGGGGTCGTCGACGACGAACTCCCCCGCCTCGTAGGTGACGGCCAGCTGGTAGCCGCCGGCCGCGACCGCCGCCGCCGAGGGAACGACCGCCTCGAACAAGCCCGCGTCGTGGATGCGCTCGGCGGTGACCCGGGTGCCGTCGGGCAGGACGACGTCGACCGCCTTGGCGTCGGGCCGCCACGCCCGCACCAGGTCGCCGTGGAGGCCGAGGACCTGGTGGGGGTTGGTGTGACGGCCGTTGACCAGAGCCTGGATCTCTCCCGCCACGTGGTCGGCGACGGGGTCGATCGGCGGCGCGACGACGGGCGTGGGTGCGGGGGCGGGTCGGCGGTCGGTCATCGGCTGCCCACCCCCAGCCGGCGCAGGGCCGTGAGGGGGATGTGCTCCCAGTCGGGACGGTGGGCTCGTTCGTAGGACAGCTCGTACACCGCTTTCTCCAATTCGAAGGCCGCCAGGACGGCGTCGACCGACGCCTCGTCGGCGGGCAGGATCCCGCCCTTGGCCGCCACCGGCAGGTAGCCGTCGAGGAAGGCCTGGCGGTTGCGGGCCTCCCACGCCGCCGCCGCCTCGGCGAACTCGTCGCCGTCGCGCTCGGCCAGGGCCACCGCCGACGCGTAGTGCAGCGACCGCAGCATGCCGGCGACGTCCCGCAGGGGCGACGTCGGCCGCCGGCGCTCTTCGAGGGGACGATCGGGCTCGCCCTCGAAGTCGAGGACGTACCAGCCGGCGTCGGTGCGCATGACCTGGCCCAGGTGGTAGTCGCCATGGGCGCGGATGGCGGGCCCGGGGTCGACCAGGCGCAGCTCGTCGATGATGGCCAGGGCCGGCACCACGTCGCCCAGCGACCGGCGGGCCTGGGCCTCGATGTCGTCGGCCCACGCACCCGGATCCCCGGGGCCCCGCCCGAAGGCCTCGGCCAGGGCGATGTGCATGTTGGCCGTCGTCTCCCCCAGCCGGCTGGCCTCGCCCGAGAAGTCGCCGCCGGCGTCGGCCGGGTCGAGGGCGGGCGGCGGCTTGGAGAAGTCGATGATGGGCATCGACTGGGTGTCGTGCACGCCGAACAGGTCTCGCAGCGACGTGAGGGCCAGGGCCCACCCGTCGACCGCCCCGGCCAGGAAGGGCTGGAGGAGGGCGAAGTCGTAGCCGTGACCGGACTCTGTGGCCAGGGGCTCGGCCACCCACGGGAAGCCGACCCGGGTCAGGGCGGCGGTGACCTCGACCTCGGGGTTGGGCCCGGGCAGCAGCCGGCGGAAGAGCTTCAGGATGAGCTTCTCGTCGTAGACGAGGGACGTGTTCGACTGCTCCACCCCGATGGGCCGGACCCGCTCGGCCGACGTGTCGCCCCCGGTGACGTGCCAGTACAGGTGCAGGCCGAGGTCGGGGTCGAGGGTGGCGTCGTAGGCCGTCGCCGGCCCGCCGTCGGCATCGACCGACCCCAGCACCGCGTCCTCGTGACCGCGCAGGAAGTCGAGCTGCTCACCCTCCCGACGCAGACCGACCAGCACCTGGTAGCAGCTGCCGTCCGCCTCCACCAGCAGCCGCACCAGCAGGGGCCAGCCGTCCCGCAGCACCTCGCCGGCCACCACCTCGGCCGAGCCGGGCTCGTCGGTACCCGCGTACCACCGCTGGCGGGGCAGGTGCTGGCGGATCATGGCGTCGGGGATGGACGGCACGGCCCGGCTCATGCGGTCACCTGCCGCCTCATCCGTCCACCAGCTGGAACCAGTAGAAGCCGTGGCCGCCGAGGGTGAGCAGGTAGGGCAGCTCCCCGACCTTGGGGAACGGCACCCGTCCGAACAGCTCGATCGGCGTCTTCCCCGCGAACCGGCCCAGCTGCAGCTCCACCGGCTGGGCGAAGCGGCTCAGGTTGTTGACGCACAGGATCGTCTCCTCGCCCCGCTGCCGGATGAAGGCCAGGACCGACGGGTTTTCCGCCGACAGCACCTCGAAGCCGCCCACCCCGAACACGTCGCTGTGCTGCTTGCGCACCCGCAACGTCCGCTGCAGCCAGTGCAGGAACGAGCCCGGGTCGCGCAGCTCGGCCTCCACGTTGACCGACTGGAACCCGTACACCGGGTCCATCAGGGGGGGAAGGTAGAGCTGGGCGAAGTCGGCCCGGCTGAAGCCGGCGTTGCGGTCGGGCGTCCACTGCATCGGGGTCCGCACCCCGTCGCGGTCGCCGAGGTAGATGTTGTCGCCCATCCCGATCTCGTCGCCGTAGTAGAGGATGGGGCTGCCAGGCAGGCTGAAGAGCAGCCCGTGGAGCAGCTCCGACACCCGCCGGTCGTTGTCGATCAGGGGGGCGAAGCGGCGGCCGATGCCGATGTTGCGCTTCATCCGGGGGTCCTTGGCGTACTCCGTGTACATGTAGTCGCGCTCGTCGTCGGTGACCATCTCCAGCGTCAGCTCGTCGTGGTTGCGCAGGAAGATCCCCCACTGGGCGCCCTCGGGGATGTCGGGCGTCTGGGCCAGGATCTCGGTGATCGGGTAGCGCTGCTCCCGGCGCACGGCCATGAACATCCGGGGCATGAGTGGGAAGTGGAAGGCCATGTGGCACTCGTCGCCGCTGCCGAAGTAGTCGACCACGTCGGTCGGCCACTGGTTGGCCTCGGCCAGGAGCACCGTGTCGGGGTGGGTGGCCTCCACCTCCTTGCGCAGGCGCTTGAGGTACTCGTGGGTCTCGAGCAGGTTCTCGCCGTTGGTTCCGTCGCGCTCGAACAGGTAGGGGACGGCGTCGAGGCGGAACCCGTCGAGGCCGAGGTCGAGCCAGAACCGGACCACGTCGAGGATGGCCTGCTGGACCTCGGGGTTGTCGAAGTTGAGGTCGGGCTGGTGGCTGAAGAACCGGTGCCAGAAGTACTGCTGGCGCTGGGCGTCCCACGACCAGTTCGAGCGCTCGGTGTCGACGAAGATGATGCGGGCGTCGGGAAAGCGCTGGTCGTCGTCGTTCCACACGTACCAGTCGGCCTTGGGATTGGTCTTGTCCTGGCGGGACTCCTGGAACCACGGGTGCTGGTCGCTGGTGTGGTTGATGACCAGGTCGGCGATCACCCGCATGCCCCGCTTGTGGGCCTCCGCCACCAGCTCGACCACGTCGGCCAGGTCGCCGTACTCGGGCAGGACCGTGAAGAAGTCGGAGATGTCGTAGCCCCCGTCACGCAGGGGCGACTGGTAGAAGGGCAGCAGCCACAGACAGTCGACGCCCAGCCACTCGAGGTAGTCGAGCTTCTGGGTGAGGCCCTTGAGGTCGCCGGTGCCGTCGTCGTTGGCGTCGAAGAAGCCCCGGGTGAGGACCTCGTAGAAGACGGCCTTCTGGTACCACTGCTCCTCGCTCACGGCGCGGGGACGTCGAGGCGGAGGCTGAACACGTGGGCCGCGGTGAACGGGTCGAGGCGGACGTAGGCGCTCGAGCCCTGCCACGTGTAGACGGCCCCGCTGAGCTCGTCGTAGGCGGTGAAGGGCCGGTGGACGGGCATGCCCAGGGCCTCCAGGTCGAGGACAACCGTGTCGTCGTGAGCGGCGAAGGGGTCGATGTTGACGACGACGAGGACGGTGTCGGACCCGTCCGCGCTGCGCTTGGAGTAGGCCAGCATGTGCTCGTTGAACGTGCCGTGGAAGCGGATGTTGCCCAGCTCGGCCAGGGCCGGGTGGCGGTGGCGGATCTCGTTGAGCCTGGCCACCAGCGGCGCCAGCGACTCGGGGTTCTCCCAGTCGCGGTGCTTGACCTCGTACTTCTCGGAGAAGAGGTACTCCTCGTTGGCCTCCGAGGCGGGCGCGTTCTCCATCAGCTCGTAGCCGCCGTAGATCCCGTAGGACGGGACCAGGGTGGCGGCCAGCACCAGCCGTTGGCGGAAGGCGGCGGGGGTGCCGTTGCGGAGGGGGTGGGCGAGGATGTCGGGGGTGTTGGGCCAGAAGTTGGGGCGCATGAAGTCGGCCTTGGGCCCCTGGGCGATCTCCTCCACGTAGTTGCGCAGCTCCCACTTGGTCGTGCGCCAGGTGAAGTAGGTGTAGCTCTGGGTGAACCCCACCTCGGCCAGGGCCGACATCACCTTGGGCCGGGTGAAGGCCTCGGCCAGGAAGAGCACGTCGGGGTGGTCGCGCTGGATCGCAGGGATCAGCCACTCCCAGAAGGCCAGGGGCTTGGTGTGGGGGTTGTCGACCCGGAAGATGCGCACGCCGTGGCCGATCCAGTAGTCGACGATGTCCTTGCACGCCTGCCACAGCGCCTTCTGCTCCCCGTCGCCCCCATCCGGGCTCTCGGGCCAGAAGTTGATGGGGTAGATGTCCTGGTACTTCTTGGGCGGGTTCTCGGCGTACTTGATGGAGCCGTCGGGCCGGTGGTGGAACCAGGCCGGGTGCTCCTTGACCCAGGGATGGTCGGGGGAGCACTGGAGGGCGTAGTCGAGGGCGATCTCCAAGTCGTGGTCGCGGGCGGCCTGGACCAGGTACTCGAAGTCGTCGATGGTGCCCAGGCTGGGCTCGATGGCGGTGTGCCCCCCGTCGGCGCTGCCGATGGCCCACGGGCTGCCGGGGTCGTCGGGACCGGCGTCCAACGTGTTGTTGGGGCCCTTGCGGTGGCTCACGCCGATGGGGTGGATGGGCGGGAGGTAGAGGACGTCGAAGCCCATGGCCGCCACTCGGGGGACGCCGTTGTCGGCCGTCGCCCGCAGGCCGCCCTCGGAGCGGGGGAAGAGCTCGTACCAGGCCGAGAACACGGCCCGCTCCCGGTCGACCCACAGGGCGATGGGGTCGGACGGGGTGACGTCGACGGGGTCGGGAACGGTGGCGAGGACCGCGGCCAGGTTGGGGTGGAGGGCGTCGACGAGGGCGTCGGCGGCCTTGGTGCGGAGGGCCTCGGCCGCCTTCTTCAGGGGCTTCCGGTCGGACGACGCCACGTCCTGGGACCGGCGCTCGAGCAGGCGGGCCCCCTCCTCCAGCTCCACGGCGATGTCCTGGCCCGCGGCCTGCTTGATGAGGACGTCGCGCCGCCACGTGCCGAAGCGGTCGGTCCACCCCTCGATGCGCACCTCGTGGCGGCCGAGGGAGCTGGGCTCGATAGAGGCTGTCCACCGGTCGTTGCCGGCGTCGGCCATCGGGGCGTACCGCCACTTGGACTCGCCCTCCGGCCGGTACGCCACCCGGGCCGCCAGCAGGTCGTGGCCGTCGCGGAAGATGTCGGCGGAGACGGTGGTGGGCTGGCCGATCACCGCCTTGGCCGGGTACCTACCGGTAGGTGTGCGCGGGCGCGCGTCGACGATCACGATCCGACCGGTCACCTCTCTGGTGTACCACCGCAGGCGGCGGCCCAATCCACCGCCTCGTGCGCCCCATCCCCCACGCCGGTGAACGCCGTGTTGGGTCAGCCGCCACGCCGGTGTATCTCACTATCTCTCAGCCGGGATTCCACGAAACGCTGGGGTAGCGTGACCGGCTTATGAAGGCCTATCGCAGCTTCACCGTGCGGCCCCGGCTCCCCGGCGCCCTCGCTCCCCTCCACACCCTCGCCATGAACCTGCGCTGGTCGTGGGACGAGCACACCCAGGACCTCTTCCGGTGGGTCGACTCCGAGGCGTGGGAGGCCAGCGGCAACGACCCCGTCCGCCTCCTCGGCTCGGTCGGCAAGGCCCGCCTCGACGCCCTCGCCGCCGACCGCACATTCCTCTCGTTCCTCCAGGAGGTGTCCGACGAGCTCAAGCGCGACATGGAGGCCGATCGGTGGTTCCAGGGCCGCGAGAGCCCGCTGCGGTCGGTCGCCTATTTCTCCCCCGAGTTCGGCATCGCCCGGGCCCTGCCCCAGTACTCGGGCGGCCTGGGCGTCCTCGCCGGCGACCACCTGAAGGCGGCCAGCGCCCTCGGCGTCCCCCTGGTCGGCGTGGGCCTGTTCTACGCCCAGGGCTACTTCCGCCAGGAGCTCAACGGCGACGGGTGGCAGGAGGAGCGCTACGTCGACCTCGACCCCCACGCCATGTCGCTGATGGCGTGCAACCCGGTGATCGAGGTCGACCTGGCCGGCAGCCAGCTCTTCGCCCGGGTGTGGAGGGCCAAAGTGGGACGCATCCCCCTCTACCTCCTCGACACGTCGGTGGAGGAGAACGACGAGCTCGAACGGAGCGTCACCGACCGCCTCTACGGGGGCGACACCGAGCACCGGCTGCGCCAGGAGATCCTGCTCGGCGTCGGGGGCGTGCGGGCCCTGGAGGCGGTGGGCGAGACCCCCCACGTGTTCCACAGCAACGAGGGCCACGCCGGCTTCCTCGGCCTCGAGCGCATCCGGCGGGCGATCGCCGGCGGGCTCTCGTTCGACGAAGCCGTCGAGGCGGTGCGGGCGGGCACCGTGTTCACCACCCACACCCCGGTGCCGGCGGGCATCGACCGCTTCCCCCGTCCCCTCATGGAGCGTTACTTCAAGGCCTGGGCCGACGAGTGCAACGTGAGCTTCGACACCCTCATGGCCCTCGGCCACGTGCCCGACGAGCCGGTCGACGCCCCCTTCAACATGGCCGTCATGGGCCTGCACCTGGCCGGGTTCAGCAACGGCGTGTCCAAGCTCCACGGCCAGGTCAGCCGCCAGATCTTCCAGCCGGTGTGGCCGGGCGTGCCCACCGAGGAGCTGCCCATCGGCTCCGTCACCAACGGCATCCACACCCGCACCTGGGTCTCCACCGAGATCCGCGACCTGTTCGACCGCCACGTCCTGCCCGAGTGGCACCTGGCCGGCCCCGACCGGTGGGCCCGCATCGACGACGTGGGCGACGACGAGCTGTGGCGGGCCCGCCAGCAGGCCCGGGAACGGCTGGTGGCCTTCGTCCGCCAGCGGCTGCGGGCCACGTCGATCGCCCGGGGGATGTCGGAGGCCGACCTCACCTGGCTCGACGACGCCTTCAACCCCAACATCCTCACCGTCGGCTTCGCCCGCCGCTTCGCCCCCTACAAGCGGGCCACCCTGCTCCTGTCCCAGCCCGACCGGCTGGCCAAGCTCCTCCTCGACGCCGACCGGCCCATGCAGCTCCTGTTCGCGGGCAAGGCCCACCCGGCCGACGAGCCGGGCAAGGAGATCATCCGCCAGGTGGTGCAGTTCACCCGCCTCCCCGACGTCCGCCACCGGGTGGCCTTCGTGGAGGACTACGACATCGGCGTGGCCCGGATGATGTACCAGGGCTGCGACGTGTGGCTCAACACGCCCCGCCGGCCGATGGAGGCCTGCGGCACCAGCGGGGAGAAGGCGGCCCTCAACGGCGCCCTCAACTGCTCGATCCTCGACGGCTGGTGGGACGAGCTCTACGACGGCCACAACGGCTGGGCCATCCCGTCGGCCGAGACCGTCGGCGACCAGCACCTCCGCGACCAGCTGGAGGCGGGAAGCCTGTTCGACCTGTTCGAGCGCCAGATCGTCCCCCTCTACTACGAGGCCAACCCCGGCCGCCCGCCCAGCCGGTGGCTGAGCCGGGTGCGACGCTCGCTGCGCACCCTGGGTCCGGCCGTCACCGCCAGCCGCATGGTGCGCGACTACGTCGAGAACATGTACGAGCCGGCGGCCACCCACGGCGAGGCGCTGGTCGCCGACGGCTACGCCCGGGCCAAGGCGCTCGCCGCCTGGAAGCGGCGGGTGCTCACCATGTGGACGACGGTGGCGGTCAAGACCGTCGACGAGACCACCGCCGCCGCCGACCTGGGCGGCGACCGCACGGTGGCGGCGGTCGCCGACCTGGGCCGACTCGGGCCCGACGACGTCCAGGTCCAGGTGGTGCACGGGCCGGTGGGCAACACCGACGAGATCGTCGACGCGGCCGCGTCCCCCATGGCCCTGGTGAGTGGCGCCGGGCCCTTCCGCTACGAAGGCACGTTCACGTGCGACCGGCCGGGCCGCTACGGGTTTACTGTGCGGGTCGTGCCCTCCCACCCGGATCTGCTCACCTGGGCCGAGCTCGGCTGCATGGCGGTCGCCTGAGCCGGTTGCCCGCGCCGACCCAGACGGCGGCCCCGCAGCTTTCGCAGCACTCCCCCCCGCACGTTCCCGAGCGTCGGCGTCGGCCCCGACGCCGGCCGTCGGCCGCGGGCCTCGTCCTCCTCGCGGCGGCCGCGGTTGCCCTCTCCCTGGCCGGGTGCTCGCAGAGCCCGGCGGCCCGGATGGGCACCGGCACCGTGCCCACCGTCGCCACCACCACGACGGTCCCGGTCGACCCGGAGATCGAGGACATCGTCGCCGGGGCGGGGATGACCGATGTCGGCCGCCGGCTCTTCCTGTCGGCCGACCCGTCGGTGGAGGACGCCGAGACCCTGGTCCAGAGCTGCGAGGACGTCGACGCCATCACCCGGCCCGAGGGCGGTACCTCCCACACGTTCGGCTGCCTCATCGACGGGCGCATCCACCTGCGGGCCTTCACCGACCCCGAGGTCCGTGATCTCGTCTACGTGGTGGCCGCCCACGAGTTGCTCCACGTCGTCTACGGCCGCTTGACCCGGGGGGAGCGGCTGGCGATCGACCCCGAGTTGGAGGCGGCCCGGGTCGACAACGCCATCCTCGAGGAGCGGCTGGAGGTGTACGCCGCGGTCGACGAGGACACCACCAACGAGGTCCACTCGGTGTTGGGCACCGAGTTCGCCGACGTGTCCTCCACCCTCGAGGCCCACTACGCCGAATACTTCGACCGCGGCCTCGTCATCGATGCCTTCCAGCGCACGCTGGGCGACCGGGAGGACGAGATCCGAGCCCTGAAGACGTCGATCTCGGAGATGGAGGTCCGCCTCGACCAGATCCAGGCCGAGCTCGACGCCCAGGTGGCGGCGGGCGACATCGAGGGCTACAACGCCAACGTGGCCCGCTTCAACGCCCTGGTGGCCGAGCACAACGCGGCCGTGCGCCGGGTGAACACCCTGGTCGACGAGGACAACCGCCTGACCGGTTGAGCCCCGGGGACTAATGCGTGAGGTTGAAGAGCTCCGGCTCCTCGCCCACGGAGTGGACGGCGGTGACGCCGGGGACGCGGTCCTTGAGGATGCGCTCGATGCCGGCCTTGAGGGTCATGGTGGAGGCGGGGCAGCTGCCGCACGCGCCGACCAGCTCGACATCGACCACGCCGGTCTCCTCGTTGACGCCGACGAGGGTCATGTCGCCGCCGTCGGACTGAAGTACGGGTCGGATCGCCTCGATGGCCTCCAACACCTGGTCTCGCATCATTGTTGCCTCCGTCGACATGCTCACGACACTACCAACGCCGGTCGGGCCCCCGGCCTTCCCGTAGGCTCCGGCCGCTGTGGCCCGAGTCGTCGCCCGCACCGTCGTCGACCGGGCCGGCCTGGAGGAATGGCTCCGGCCCCGCACCGACCTCCTGGTGGAGGAGGCGGTCGGCGACGGCGTCTTCATCCAGGGCGACGGCCCCTTCGAGCGCTACGAGCGGCGGGTGGAGGTCGAGCCCCCGGGCCCCGACGGCACCGTCCGGGTGACCCAGACGGCAGACTTCCGGCTGGGCCTGCCGTACTTCCGGTTCCTGTTCACCGGGCCGGTGCGCGCCGCCCTCAAGCGACCGGGACGGCCCCGGGCCCCGTGGTGGGCGCCGCCCGAGCACCTCGACCGGGGCGCGGCCAACGCCCTCGGCACCCTCGCCATCCTGGCCGTGGCCTTCGGCTACCTCAACACCCTGTTCACCCAGACGATCGCCTTCGCGGGCGAGGAGTTCGGCGCCGGCAACAGCGCCCAGGGGGTGGCCGGCAGCCTGGTGCGGGTGGGCGGGATCATCGCCCTGGTGGTGGTGGCCACGGCCGACCGGAGGGGCCGGCGGAAGGTAATGCTGGGCGCGGCCGCCGCCGGTTGCATCCTCGCCGTCACCGGCGCCGTCGCCCCCTCGCTGGCGTGGCTGACGGGGAGCCAGATGCTGGCCCGGGCCTTCGCCAGCGCCCTGCTGGTGCTCGTCGCCATCGTGGCCGCGGAGGAGATGCCGGCCGGGTGCCGGGCCTACGCGGTGAGCCTGCTGGCGATGGCCGGGGGCCTGGGTGCGGGCGTCTGCGTCATCGCCCTCAACCTGGCCGACCTCGGGACCCGGGGCTGGCGGATCCTGTACGTCCTGCCCCTGCTGGCCCTGCCCGCCATCGCCAGCACCCGCCACCACCTGCGGGAGAGCCGGCGCTTCCTCGCCCCCCACCGCCGGGTGCCGATCAAGGGCCACGGCGGCCGGCTGGCCCTCCTCGCCGTGTCGGCCCTGCTCGTCAACCTGTTCCTCGCCCCCAACTCCCAGTTCGGCAACCGCTTCCTGCGCTCCGAGCTGGGCTTCAGCGGCGGCCTCATCGGGCTGTTCTCGGTCGTGGTGGGGACGCCCGCGTCCATCGGCATCGTCGCCGGCGGCCGCATCGCCGACGTGCGGGGTCGCCGGGTCGTCGCCGCCGTCGCCCTCGTCGGCGGCACCGCCTGCACGGTGGCCTTCTTCTTCACCGACGGCGGCGGCTGGCCCCTGTGGGCGTGGGCCGTCGTCGGCAACGTGCTGTCGGCCGCGTCCATCCCCGCCTTGGGCGTCTACGGGCCGGAGCTGTTTCCCACCGGCCTGCGGGGCAAGGCCAACGGCCTGGTGTCGGTCACCGCCCTCTGCGGCAGCGCCATCGGCCTCACCGCCGCCGGTTTCATGTCTGACCGCTTCGGCTCCATCGGCCCGGCCATGGCCATCCTGGCGGCCGGCCCGCTGCTCCTCGCGGTGCTGGTGCTCGTCGCCTACCCGGAGACGGCCCACCGGGAACTGGAGGAGCTCAACCCGGAGGACCAGCCGCCCCCGCCGGAAGGCGCAGCACCCAGTCCCTGACGGCGGCGGCCACCACCCGGTCCCGGCCCCGCAGGCCGTGGTCGCCGCCCTCGATCCACAGGTGGGTCACGGGCCCGGGAATGGTGGCGGTGGCCGCCTCCAGCTCGGCGGGCGTGCCGAAGGAGTCGCGGGTCCCCGACACGAACAGGCAGGGGACGGTCAGCCGGGGCAGGTGCTCGGTCCGGGCCTTCTCGGGTCGGCCCGGGAGGTGGAGGGGGTAGCTCACCAGGACCAGGCCGAGGGCGGGCAGGCCCTCGGCCACCGCCATCGAGCACATGCGGCCGCCGAAGGACCGTCCGCCGAGGACGATGCGGTCGGGCGCCAGGCCGGCGCGGTCGGCCAGGGCCGCGGCCGCGTCCCGCACCATCCCCACCACCACCGCGGTGGCCTTGCGGGACGGGAGGTCGATGCGCTCGACCGGCACCCCGTCGGGCGCCAGGGCGGCCTCCACCGCCAGCAGGGACGGGTGGTCGCGGGTGGCGCTGGCGCCGGGGGCGATCAAAACGGCCCGGTCGGTGACCCTCACGGCAGGAGGATGCGGCGGGCCTCGGTGAGCTCGAGGATGCGCTGGCCGGCGCCCTCCGACTCGGCCCCGTGGTCGGGATGGGACTCGCGCAGCAGCGACCGGAAACGGCGGACGACCTCGGCCGGGTCGGGGTCGCTCTCGGGGCCGAAGCCGAGCACCTGGCGGGCCCACCGCTCGTCGGTGGCGAAGCGGCGCCACGACATGGGCGGGCCCTGGGTCAGGTCGGAGAGGTGGTCGATCAGCTTCTTGTCGAGGGGCCCGTCCCACTGGGCCGCCTTGCGGATGGCGGTGAACACGGCCGGCCGGGCCGTCTGGTGCATGCGCTCGGCCGCGTACAGGACGCCCAGCAGTTGGGGGACGGAACGGCCCTGGCCGCTGATCTCGAAGTCGGTGGCCTCGTCGGCGATGCCGGTGAGCTTGTGGCAGGTGCGGTCGAGGCCGACGATGTCGGTCTGGAACCGGTGCCGGAGCCGGGGCTGCTGGATGCTCTCGCCGGCCACGATCTCCTCGAGGAGGGCGAAGAAGTCGAGGCGCGTCTCCGGGTCGACCTCGCCCAGGTGGCCGGCCACGATGCCGCCGAGGAGGATGCCGCCGTAGCCGGGCGCAGGCTCGGTGGGCAGCCAGATGTGCCCGAGCGCCACCCGGCGGGTGGGCGCCACGGCGCGGGAATGCCTGACTTCGAGTTCAGCCAGCAGCACGGAGTGCAGGGTAGAGGCCCACTACGAACTGGTGACACTCAAGGCGCTCAGAGGGCGCGACGGGTACCGGGTCGGCGGGCTCAGATGTACGGCCGGAGCGCGTCCCGCAGGGTGCGGGACTCGCGGGAGACGGACTCGTCGCCGGCGTCGGACTCGACCGCCTCCAGGGCGGCGGCCGCCAGTTCCCGGATCTGGAGCCACGCCACCGGCTCGAACCCGTAGGGCGCCCGCGACTCCTGCACGATGAGGGTGGCCGCCACCAGCTGCTCGGCGATGCGGCCGTCGTCGGGCCGTTGGATCAGGCGGTCGGCGGCCACGAACAAGTCGCCCATGGCCGCGTGGGCCCGCTCGCCACCGTCCCCGCCGTTGTCGTCCTCGTCGTCGTCGTCGTCATCGAAGTCGTCGTCGTCGCCCCGCAGGAGGCCGACACGGTCGGACGACTCCATGGCGTCGAGCAGGGAGTCGACCAGGTCCTCGTCGGGCACGCCCACCACCAGGGTGAGGCCCGGCTCCCAGCGGAAGTCGATGGCCCGCTCCCGGAGCCCGGCCGACAGCCGTCCCCGCTCGCCGGCCGACCACTCCTCCAGCTCGAAGCCCACGTCGTCGTCGTCGGCCCCCTCGGCCAGGGTCGGCTCGGGCCGGTCGACGAGGGACAGCTTGCAGTCCCAGCAGCGGGTGTCGGTGACGGAGTACTCCGCCCCGCACCACGGGCAACAGGCCACGATCATGCCGGCTGCCCCTCGCCGAAGGTCCAGTATCCGAACACGTCGCCCAGCGCGCCCACGATCTCCCCCTCGGTGGCGTAGACCCGCACCGCGTCGATGAGCACGGGCATCAGGTTGACGTCGGGCCGGCGGGCGTCGGCCGTCACCCGGGCCAGGGCCTCGGCCACCGCCGCGTCGTCACGCGCCGCCCGCACCTCCGCCAGCCGCCGGCGCTGGCGCTCCTCGCCCCCTCCGTCGTCCTCGGCGACCGCCGCCGCCCCCGCGCCGTCGACCGCCGACCCGTCGGTGAACCGGTTCACGCCCACCACCACCCGCTCCCCCCGCTCGATCTGGCTGGCGTGCTCGAAGGCGGAGTCGGCGATGCGGCGCTGGAACCAGCCCCACTCGATGCCGGCCAGCACGCCGTCGAGCATCGACCCGTCGCCCATCTTGTCGATCCGGCGGAGGATCTCCTCGGCCCGCGACCCGACCTCGTCGGTGAGGGACTCCACCAGCCATGACCCGCCGAGGGGATCGGCCACGTTGGCCACGCCCGTCTCCACCGCGATCACCTGTTGGGTGCGCAGGGCCAGTCGCGACGTGTGGTCGGTGGGCAGGCGCAGGGCCTCGTCGAGGGCGTTGGTGTGCATGCTCTGGGCCCCGCCCAGGACTCCCGCCAGCGCCTCCAACGTCGTCCGCACCACGTTGACCTCCGGTTGCTGCGCGGTGAGCGACGCCCCTGCCGTCTGGACGTGGAACCGGCAGCGCAGCGATCGCTCGTCGGTGGCACCGTAGCGGTCGCGCAGCCATCGGGCCCACAGACGGCGGGCGGCCCGGAACTTGGCGATCTCCTCGAAGAAGTCGATCTGGGCGTTGAAGAAGAAGCTCAGCCGGGGGGCGAAGTCGTCGACGGCCAGGCCGGTGGCCACCGCCGCCTCCACGTAGGCGAACCCGTTGGCCAGGGTGAAGGCCAGCTCCTGGACCGCGGTGGAGCCCGCCTCCCGGATGTGGTAGCCCGACACCGACAGCGGGTGCCACCGGGGCATCTCCGCGGTGCAGAAGCGGACCACGTCGGTGACCAGCCGCACCGAGGGCCGGGGCGGGAAGAGGTACTCGTTCTCGGCCTGGTACTCCTTGAGGATGTCGTTCTGGACGGTGCCCCGCAGGGCCGCCCGGGGGACGCCGGCCTTCTCCGCCGCCACCACGTACATGGCCAGGACGATGGCGGCCGGGGAGTTGATCGTCATCGACGTGGAGACCCGCCCGAGGTCGATGCCGGCGAAGAGCTCCTCCATGTCGGCCAGGGTGTCGACGGCCACGCCGCACCGGCCGACCTCGCCGCTCGACAGGGGGTCGTCGGAGTCGCGGCCCATCAGGGTGGGCAGGTCGAAGGCGATCGACAGGCCGTCGCCGCCGGCGTCGAGGAGGGCCCGGATGCGCTGGTTCGACTCCGCCGCCGACCCGAAGCCGGCGAACATGCGGTGGGTCCACAGCTTCGACCGGTACATCGAGGCGTAGGGGCCGCGGGTGTAGGGGAACACGCCCGGCCACTCGCCGTCGTCGGGCCCGTAGGCCGGCTCCAAGGGGATGCCCGACGCGGTGGACGGGGCCAGGACGGGCCCTGTCGGCGCCGCCTCGTACCCCCGCCGCCAGTCGTCGCGGCCGGACATAGGGGCAGGCTATCCCCACCGCTAATGTCCAGGTCATGTCCTCGACTTCTGCCCCCCGCACCATCGCCATGCTCGTCGGCGGCGGTCCCGCGCCCGGCCTCAACGGCGTCATCAACTCCGTCACCCTGAGCGCCCGGGCCCGCGGCTGGAAGGTGCTCGGCGTCCCCAAGGGCTTCTCCCAGCTCATGGTGGGCGACGTGTCGGGCGTGCGGGAGCTCACCGAGGCCGACGTCGACGGGATCGCCACCAAGGGCGGCAGCGTCCTCTACACGGCCCGGGCCAACCCCACCAAGAAGCCGGAGGACCTCGAGGCGGTGGTGACGGCCCTGGGCAAGCTGGGCGTCACCGACCTGGTCACCCTCGGGGGCGACGACACCGCCTCCAGCGCGGTCAAGGTGGCGGGCGCCTTCGGCGGCGACATGCGGGCCGTCCACGTCCCCAAGACCATCGACAACGACCTCCCCCTGCCCCTCGAGGCACCCACGTTCGGCTTCGAGACGGCCAAGTACTGGGGCGCGGAGCTGCTCAAGAACCTGCTGGCCGACGCCAAGACCACCAGCCGCTGGTACCTGGTGACGGCCATGGGCCGCTCGGCCGGGCATCTGGCGGTGGCCATGGCCATCGGGTCGGGGTCGCACCTGGTGGCGATCCAGGAGGAGTTCCCGCCGGGGGCGATCACCGTGGCCCAGGTCGCCGACATGGTGGAGGCGGCCATCCTCAAGCGCCTGGCCGCCGGCGAGGGTTGGGGCCTGGCCGTGCTGGCCGAGGGCCTGCTCGACCAGATGTCGGAGGAGGAGATGTCCCAGTACGTCACCGAGTACGACGAGCACGGCCACCCCCGCCTGTCGGAGATCGACCTGGGCAAGATCGTCCGCGACGTGGTCGCCGCCCGCTTCCAGGAGCGGGGCGTGAAGATGGCCTTCATCACCAAGATCATCGGCTACGAGCTGCGCTGCGCCGATCCCATCGCCTTCGACGTCCAGTACACCCGCACGCTCGGGTACGGGGCCGTGGAGTTCCTGGCCAACGGGACGGGCAACGCCCTCATCTCCATGCAGGACGGGAAGCTCGTCCCCATCGACTTCGCCGACCTCCAGGACCCGTCGACGGGGAAGGTGCGGGTGCGCAAGGTCGACGTCGACGGGGGCGTGTGGCAGGCGGCGCTGGCGCTGCAGTCCCGCCTGCGGCCGGGCGACCTCGAAGGCGAGTCGCTCGACGCCCTGGCGGCCGTGTCCAAGGAGGACGCGTCGGCCCTGGCCGCCCGCTTCGCCGGCCTGATCGGCTGAGTCGGGCCGGTCAGCCGGTCAGCTGGTGCTGCCGTCGAGCACCGACCGCAGCCCGGGCGGGGTGAGGCGAGACAGCCACTGCGCGGCCTGGGACTGAGCCCGGTGCCGGTCGGCGGCCGTGGCCTGGGCCACGCTCGCCCGCCGGCCCCAGTCGACCTTCTGGGCCAGGCGGGCCGCCTCCACCTCCGCCAGGCGGAGGGCGGCCCCGCCCGAGCTCACCGACGCCGACCACAGAAGCGGGCTCTTGGCCGCCCGCTCGGCGGTGGCCATCGGGGGCACGTCGAAGCGGCGCAGCTCACCCGTCGCGAGCAGGACCCGGGGGTTGGCGCCGACGGTGGTGCCGGTGGACGCAGCGGCCGCGACCAGCGCCTCCGCCACCCACTGGTCGAGGATGGGCTTGGGGTTCACGGCCGCCCCCCCGCCGGGGTGGATCTCGAAGTGGACGTGGGCCGGTCCGCCGGCGGCGTTGCCTGAGGTGCCGGTGAAGCCCACCACCTGGCCCTGCTCGACGATGTCGCCGGTCTGGAGGTCGGGTGCGAAGCCGGCCAGGTGGGTCATGTAGTAGTAGGTGCCGTCGTCGGTGGTGACGTAGACCGAGATGCCGCCCACCGCCTCGCCGGTGAGCTCGGCCTCGCCCCGGGCCGGCGAACGCACCGGCGTGCCGTAGTCGGCCCAGATGTCGTTGCCCTGGTGGTAGTGGGGCGTGGGGTTGTAGCGGGGGTCGTGGAAGTCGTCGCTCCACGTGGCCAGGCCCGCCACCGGGAACCGGCCCATGCCCAGGACGAACGCCTCCTGCTCGCTGAAACCGAGGGCCGTCAGGGGACGTAGGGCGTCGAGCAGCTCGGCCGTGCTGCTGTCGGAGGTGCGGGGCCGGTTGTCGAGGACGAGCCCGACCGACGCCGGGTCGACCGGCTGGTTGTCGCCGCCGTCGCCGACCGGGGGCGGCGCGGACGGGACGGTGTCGGGCGGGAGCGGCGGGGCGGTGTCGACCGGCGCCACCGGGACGGCAACCGGCTCCGTCACCGGCACCGGCGCCAGGGTGGTGGTCGTCGTGTCCACGACGGGCGGAACCGTGGTGGTGCTGATGTCCTGGCCCGTGGCCGCGGTGGCCGTCGCCAGGAGGACGGCCACGACCAGGGCGGCGACAAAGGTATGACGGTGGGACATGGATCTGGTGGGCACCCTCCGGGCCGCGGTCCCCCTACCCATCCCCGGCGTGGCGCCACACGCCCCGTTTGGCGGCCCACGAGTCGAAGGCGGCGACGAGGTGGTCGTCGGTGCCGAGGTCGTGCTCGCCGTCGGCCACCACCACCTCGCTGAGCTGGGCCGCCTGGGCGTCGGCCCACCCCCGGGCCACGCCCACCACCTGGCCGTCGCGCCGGGCGGTGATGGTGACCGGTTGCCGCCGATGGCGCAGGAACCCGTCGGCCGACGGGTCGGTCTGGTCGGCGACGGTGAGCTCCACCGGGATGCCGCCCCGGCCGATCACCGCCGGCGGCGCGAACGGGAAGTCGGCGATCGGGCCCCACACCCGTCCCGGCCCCTCCTCCAGCAGGTGGAAGCGGTCGAAGGTGATGCCGACCTGGTAGTGGGCGAGGGCCGCCTGGGCGGCCACGATGCGCTCGGGCGACATCTCGTCGGCCATCGTCACGTGGGGGACGAACGGCCACGTGAGGGGCCGGGCGAAGGGGTCCTTGAACACGCGATCGCGGGCGGCCAGGACCTCGTCGGCGCCGGCCGTCACGGGCAGGTAGAGGACGGGGTTGTCGGGCAGGAAGGTGGTGGGCGCCCCCAACTCCACCGTGAACGGACGGGTGGCGCCGGCCGCCCCCCGCAGGAGGGCGAGGGCGTCGTCGAAGCGGTCCTCCCGCACGTTGACGGGCGGGACGAGGGTGAGGTGGGCCGGCACCCGCCCGTAGGTGCCGTCGCCCACCGCCCGCCGGAGAGCGTCGATCTCGCGGTCGATCGGCGCCGGGACCAGCAGCACGACGCCAACGCGGTAGCGCGACATCCGGCTAGGCAGCCATCGCCATGACCACCCGGGCCACGGAGATATCGAGCGGGGTCACTGGAAAAGTGAACCACGACCTACGGGCCGACGAGGGGCCGGCGGGGGCGAGACGGGGGTCAGCGGCTCCCGCGCTCGGCGGCGGCGATCCTTGTGTTGGCGCGGCGCAGGGCGGCTTCGGCTTCGGTGTCGTCCATGTCGGACTCCTTGCGCTCGGCCGCCTCTTTGGCCCGGCGGGCCCGTTCGACGTTGACCTGGCTGGCCAGCTCGGCCACGTCGGACAGCACCGTCACCTTGTTGTCGCGCACCTCCACGAACCCGCCGTGGACGGCCGCCACCTCTTCGCCCGAGGAGGTCTTGATCCGCACCAGGCCCTCGCCCAGGGCCCCCAGGAACGGGGCGTGGCCGGCCAGGAACGCGATCTCACCGCCGTCGACGGTGCGGCACACGACCATCTCCGCCTCGCCCGAGTACAGGATCCGCTCGGGCGAGACCAGCTCCACGTGCATCGCCTCAGCCATGGCTAGGCGGCCGCCCCCGACTTCTTGTCGTCCTTCTTGTCTTCCTGCTTCTCTTCCTTCGACAGCGACTTGGCCTTCTCCAGCACCGAGTCGGCCCCCCCCACGTTGTAAAAGGCCTGCTCAGGGACGTCGTCGAGCTCACCGTTGACCAGCTTCTCGAACGACTCGACCGTCTCGTCGACCGACACGTTGATGCCCTTGACGCCGGTGAACTGCTCGGCCACGTAGAACGGCTGGGAGAGGAACTTCTGCACCTTGCGGGCCCGCTGGACGATGACCTTGTCCTCCTCGGCCAGCTCGTCGAGGCCCAGGATGGCGATGATGTCCTGCAGCTCCTTGTAGCGCTGCAGCACCTCCTGCACCTGGCGGGCGACGTTGTAGTGACGCTCCCCCACCACCTCGGGCGTGAGGATCCGGGAGGTGGACGCCAAGGGGTCCACCGCCGGGTAGATGCCCAGGGACGCGATCTGGCGGGAGAGCTCGGTGGTGGCGTCGAGGTGGGTGAAGGTGGTGAAAGGCGCCGGGTCGGTGTAGTCGTCGGCGGGCACGTACACCGCCTGCAGCGACGTGATCGACCGGCCCTTGGTGGACGTGATCCGCTCCTGCAGCTCGCCCATCTCGTCGGCCAGCGTCGGCTGGTACCCCACCGCGGACGGCATGCGGCCCAACAAGGTGGACACCTCGGACCCCGCCTGCACGAACCGGAAGATGTTGTCGACGAAGAGCAGCACGTCCTGGTGCTCCTCGTCCCGGAAGTACTCGGCCATCGTCAGGGCCGACAGCGCCACCCGCAGCCGAACGCCGGGCGGCTCGTCCATCTGGCCGTACACCAGGGCCGCCTTCTCGATGACGCCCGTCTCCTGCATCTCCAGCCAGAGGTCGTTGCCCTCCCGGGTGCGCTCGCCCACGCCGGCGAACACCGACACGCCACCGTGCTGCTCCGCCACCCGGCGGATCATCTCCTGGATGATGACGGTCTTGCCCACGCCGGCCCCGCCGTAGAGGCCGATCTTGCCGCCCTTCACATACGGCGCCCAGAGGTCGCTGACCGTGATGCCGGTCTCGAACATCTCCGACCGAGGCTCCAAATCCGCGAACGGCGGCGACGGGCGGTGGATGTCCCAGTACGCCTTGATGCCCTCGGTGACGGGCTCGCCCTTGGTGTCGAGCGGCTCGCCGATGACGTTGAACACGTGGCCCAGCACGCCCGGCCCGACCGGCACCGTGATCCCGTGGCCGGTGTTCTTGACGGGGGTCCCCCGCCGCAGGCCGTCGGTGGGCTTCATGCAGATGGCCCGGACCCGGCTCTCGCCGATGTGCTGGGCGACCTCGGCGGTGATGAGGATGGTCTCGCCGTCGACCTCGACTTCCATGGTGACGGCGTAGTTGATCTCGGGCAGGTTCCCGGGGGGGAACTCGACGTCGACGACGGGGCCGGCGATGGCGACCACGTGGCCGTCCTTGGTGGCCCCGTTGGACGCGGGCTCGGCGGCGTGCTCGGGGGCGAGGGTGGTGTCACTCATCAGCGTGCTCCTGATTGGTCGAGGTGGTCGATGAACACGTCGCGGCTGACGACGGTGTCGACGAAGTAGTCGGCTTTGCCCTTGGTCTTGGCCGTGCGGAGGGCCTCGGCCCCGCCCACGATCTCCATGATCTCGGTGGTGATACCGGCCTGGCGGACCTTGTTGGCCACGATCGACAGGCGCTTGATCAGCTCTTCGGCGTTGTCGGTGGCCGACTTCATGGCCCGCTGGCGGGCGGCCTGCTCGCTGGCGGCGGCGTCGAGCAGGGCGGCGAAGATGCGGCCCTCGACGTAGCGGGGGACGAGGCGCTCCAGGATCTCGCCCGGCTCGGGCTCGAACTCGTAGTCGGCCCGGGCGCCGGACTCCGTCTTGTCGGAATCGGCCCTACCGGCCACCTTGTCGATGTCGAGGGGCAGCAGGCGCACCGCGTCGACCTTCTGCGACCCCATCGACAGGAAGCGGGTGTAGACGAGGTAGACCTCGTCGACCTCGCCCTCCTCGAAGCGCTTGATCTGGCCCGCGGCCAGGGCCCGGGCGTCCTCGTAGGTGGGCTGCTCGGAGAACCCGGACAGGGCCTCGTCGAGCTTGTAGCCCCGGTAGCGGAAGTAACCCTCCGCCTTCCGGCCGGCAGTCGTCAGCGAGTAGCCGTGGCCCTTGCCCCGGGCGGCCACGATCTCCCGCTCGCCCCGACGGATGACGGTGGAGTTGTAGGCGCCGGCCAGGCCCCGGTCGGCGGAGATGACCACGAAGCCGACATTGTTCACGTCCCGCTTCTTGAGCAGGGGGTGGTCGAGGCCCGACCCGCCCGCGGCCAGGTTGCGCATGACCTCGGTGATCTGCTCGGCGTAGGGCCGGGCTGCGGCCACCCGGGCCTGGGCCTTCACGATCCGGCTGGCCGCGATCAGCTCCATGGCCCGCGTGATCTTCTTGGTCGACTGGACGGTCTTGATGCGCCTCCGGAGGATCCGTTCCTGGCCGCTCGCCATCGGCTACCCCGCCGACTTCTCGGCCGCCGGCTTCTCGTCCTTGGCCGCCGCCTTGTCGTCTTTGGCCGCCGGCTTGCCGTCGGAGGCCGCCTTGGCCTTGGTCGAGTCCTGGAACCGCTTGGTGAAGGCCTTGATGGCCTCTTCCAGCTTGTCCTTGTCGGGCAGCTTGCCGGAAGACTTGATCTCGCCCAACAGGTCGGAGTAGCGGCTGCGGAACTCCTCCAGCAACTCCTGCTCGAAGCGGCGGACGTCGGAGACTTCGAGGTCGTCGAGGAAGCCCTTGGTGCCGGCGTACAAGGACACCACCTGCTCCTCCATCGGCATGGGCGAGTGCAGGCCCTGCTTGAGCAGCTCGGTGAGCTTGTAGCCCCGGTCGAGCTGGGCCTTGGAGACCGCGTCGAGCTCGGACCCGAAGCTGGCGAACGCCTCCAGCTCCCGGAACTGGGCCAGGTCGAGCTTGAGCGTGCCCGCCACCGCCTTCATGGCCTTGGTCTGGGCCGAGCCACCCACCCGGGACACGGAGATGCCCACGTCGACCGCGGGCCGCACGCCGGAGCGGAAGAGGTCGGTCTGCAGGTAGATCTGGCCGTCGGTGATGGAGATCACGTTGGTCGGGATGTAGGCGGAGACGTCGCCTTCCTTGGTCTCGATGACCGGCAGAGCCGTCAAAGACCCGCCGCCGAGGTGGTCGCCCAGCTTGGCCGAGCGCTCCAGCAGGCGGCTGTGGAGGTAGAACACGTCGCCCGGGTAGGCCTCCCGTCCCGGCGGACGGCGCAGGAGCAGGGAGAGCTGGCGGTAGGCCTCGGCCTGCTTGGACAGGTCGTCGTAGACGATGAGGGCGTGCTCGCCGTTGTCCATCCAGTGCTGGCCCATGGCCGCGCCCGAGTAGGGGGCGAGGTACTTGAAGGGGGCCGGGTCGGAGGCGGGCGAGGTGACGACCACGGTGTACTCCATGGCCCCGGCCTCTTCGAGGGTGGCGACCACCTCCGCCACCGTCGAGCCCTTCTGGCCGATGGCGACGTAGATGCACTTCACCCCCTGGCCCTTCTGGTTGATGATGGCGTCGACGCAGACGGCGGTCTTGCCCGTCTTGCGGTCGCCGATGACGAGCTCGCGCTGGCCCCGGCCCACCGGGGTCATGGCGTCGATCGACTTGATGCCGGTCTGGAGCGGCTCCTTCACCGGCTGGCGGTCGACGACGCCGGGCGCCTGCACCTCGAGCCGGCGGGTCTCGCTCGACGTGACGTCGCCCTTGCCGTCGAGCGCCTGGCCCAGGGGGTTGACGACCCGGCCCAGCAGCCCGTCACCCACCGGCACCGAGAGGATGCGGCCGGTGGCGGTGACGGCCTGGCCCTCCTCGATGTGGCCCATCTCGCCCAGGACGACGGCGCCGATCGACTCCTCGTCGAGGTTCAGGGCCAGGCCCAGGGTGCCGCCCTCGAACTCGAGCAGCTCGTTGACCGAGGTGTTGGGCAGGCCCGAGATACGGGCGATGCCGTCGCCGACCTCGATGATGTGGCCCACCTGCTGGCGGTCGAGCGACGGGGCGTAGCCCTCCAGGTGCTTGCGGAGGACAGAGGTGATGTCGTCCGCGTCGAGGTCGAAGTCGAACGAGCCAGAGAGGGGCGAGGAGGAGACAGTGTCGGTCATTACATCGCTTCTTTCAGCAACTCGAGGCGGTGGCGGACGGTGCCGTCGATGACGGTGTCGCCCACCCGGGCGACGAGGCCGCCCATGACTGACGGATCGATGATCACCCGCAGGTCGACGGGCTGGCCCAGCATGGTGCCGAGGGCGGTGGTGAGGCGCTTGAGCTGGTCCTCGTTGAGGGGGACGGCGGAGCGGACCTCGGCCACCTGGCGCGAGCGCTCGGCCGCCACCTGCGACAGGAGGGTGGAGACGATCTCCGGCAGGTCGCGGACGCGGCCCAGCCCGACGAGCATCGACACCATCTGGACGGTGATCCTCGACGCCCGGCCTCCGAGGAGCTCCTCGACCGCCGCCTGCCGCCGATCGGCCGGCAGCGAGGAGTTGGCCAGCGAGTCGCGCAGCTCCTCCGACCGCTCGAGCAGGGCCGAGACCCGGAGCAACTCGTCGCTGACGCGGTCGACCGAGTCCTCGGCCAGGGCCAGCTGGTAGAGCCCGGCGGCGTAGGCCTCGTTCCGTTTGCTCATGACCCCGCGGGCTGGCGGGACGCCTGCTCGATGAAGCTCTCGATGAGGGCCATGTTGGTGTCGCGGTCGAGGTTGCGCTCGACGACCTTCTCCGCCAACTCGATGGTGAGGCGGGCCATCTCCGTGCGCAGGTTGGCCTTCACCCGCTCGACGTGGGCGTTGATGTCGGCCGTGGCCCGTTCGCGGATCTCGGCCACCTCGGTCTCGGCCTGCTTCTTCAGCTCCTGGCGCACGCGGTCGGCGTCCTGGCGGGCGGCCTCGATGATGCGAGCGGCCTCGGTCTGGGCGTCGGCCAGCTTGGCCCGGTACTCGTCGAGGATCGTGTCGGCCTCGTTCTTGGCCTTGTCGGCCTCGTCGAGCGCGGCCTTGATCTTCTCGGCCCGGGCGTCCATCCCCTTCTTGACCGCGGGGAAGCCCTTCTTCACCATGAAGAAGAGCAGTACGAGGAACGAGATGGCGCCCCAGATGATCTCGTTGGTGGCGGGAAGGATGGGGTTGACCTTCTCCTCGGCCGCGGCGGCGTGGGGCACCGTCGTCTGGACGGCCAGGACGATGGAGGCGAGCACTGACATCGCCCCTGCCTACGCGAACTTCAGCAGGATGAAGACGACGAACCCGATGAGGGCCAACGCTTCGGTGAAGGCGATGCCGAGGAACATGGTGGTCCGCACCATGCCGGCGGCCTCGGGCTGGCGGGCCATGGCGGTGATGGCGTTGCCCACCACGATGCCGATGCCGATGCCGGGGCCGATGGCGGCGGCGCCGTAGCCGATGCCGGCGCCGATGGCGCTGAGCCCCTTGAGCATCTCGTCGGGGGCGGTCTGGGAAAGGATGTCGAGCAAGGGGGTTCTCCTAGTGCTCCGGGTGCATGGCCCCGCCGATGTAGACGGCGGTGAGGATGGTGAAGATGAACGCCTGCAGCCCGGCGACGAGGATCTCGAAGCCCGTGAGCAGGATCAGCATGATGAACGGCAACGGCAGGATCACCGCGAGGAACGTCTTGGTGAACAACGCCGCCGACAGCACCGCGAAGGTGACCAGCAGCAAGTGGCCGGCCAGCATGTTGGCGAAAAGCCGCACCGCCAGCGAGAACGGCCGGACGATGAAGGTGGAGATGAACTCGATCAGGGCCACCAGGGGGAGGATCCCCTTGGGGACGCCCGGGGGCATGACCACCGACTTGAGGTAGCCGCCCAGGCCCTGGCTCTTGATCCCGACGATGTTGTAGATGAACCACACCACGATGGCCAGGAAGATCGGCAGGGCCATGCGGGCGTTCACCGGGAACTGGATGCCGGGGATGACCTCGAAGAGGTTGGTGACGAAGATGAAGAAGAACATGGTGGTGAGGAACGGGGCGTAGCGCATGCCGTCGTTGCCCATCGTCTGCAGGATGATGTCCTTGCGGACGAACTCGATGCCCGACTCGGCGATGTGCTGGACGCCGACGGGGACGAGGTTTCCGGACTTGGCTCCCACCTTGGCCTTGCGCCCGGCGGCGAAGAACAGCCCGCCCACGATGAGCACGCCGGCCCACATGAGCAGGACGACCTTGTTGACCTCGAACGGGGTGCCCTTGAGGAACAGGCCCTCCCACTCGACCAGGTGGCCGATGGGCGGGAACTCGAGCGCCAGGAACGTCATGGTCTCCTACCGGCAGTCTTGGCCCCCGGCGGCTTGAGTGCCGGGAAGGCCAGGGAGGCGGATATGTGGCGGGTCTCCCAGATGAGCAGGCCCAGGTGGGTGACCACCAGGGTGAGGGAGAGGGCGACCAGGTCGACCCATCCCTGGTCCTTGACCAGCAGGACGACGCCGGTGAGCACGGCCAGGCGGACGACGAAGCCGCCCAGGGCGGCCACCATCAGCAGGGGCAGGGAGATGCGGGCGGCGGTGGCCAGCAGGTAGGCCGAAGCGGCCAGGTTGGCGAGGACCAGGAGGACGGCGAAGGCGGCCGAGGCGGCGCCGTCGAGGCCCCAGATGAGCCCGGAGACGAGCACGATCACGGGCACGGCGGGCAGGACGCGCCGGGCCATGTCGATGGCGACCTGGGGCTCGACCGCGGGCCCGTGGTCGGCGGTGAGGAGGGAGGTGGGGTTCTGGTTCATCTCTACGGGGCCTGGTCGTGCGACCGCGTGGCCCACGGCCCGTCCTGCTCGTGGACCTTCATGCGGGCGTCGTAGCCGTACCACATGGTGGCGATGAGTCCGATCATGGCGGTGAGGAAGAAGATGATGGTCAAAACAGGGAGGATGCCGAGCAGACGATCGAGGACGTAGCCGAAGGCAGCAAAGATCGGAGGAGTCAGCGCGAGTTCGAACGACCTCGACAAACTGTCGCCGAAGCCCCGGTACAACTCACCCTGCTCACCCTGCTCGCGGTCCTGCAACCCGACTGCCATCCCCTTGTGAAACAATGCGCAATCTACGGGACACGGCCCCGAAACCGCAAACTGACCTCGTCGGAGGGTCGTCGGCGGCGGCCGACCGCCAAATCTCGCGCTCGCGGGGAGGGGGCGGTACCGTGTGACGTGGGCCGATGCACCGAATTCGGCGTGATCATCAAGGCCGGCTGCGACCATTCGATGCAGGCCGGGGAGTCGTCCTGCACCTGCCCGGGGTGCGGCGTCGTGTGTCGGGGCCAGTACGCCGGTTGCCCTGAGGTCTGGGCCGGCAACGGCCCCACCAAGACCGCGGTGGCGCCGCCGAAGCGGCTGGCCAAAGCGGGGCCGTCGCATTCCGTCATCCACCGCGGCAAGGCGGGCGACAAACAGGCGCGCACAGAATCGGAGGCGCCGGTCCCGCACGTCCCCCGCGACAGCTGGTTCGAGGCGGTCGACATCGAGCCGGCCCCCACCGACACCGTCCTCCCCGCCCCTGCGCCCGCGCCCCAGCCGGTCTGGGTCCCCCAGGCGGTCCCCCAGCCGGTCTGGATCTCCGAGCCGGCGCCGGTCGCCACCGACCATCCGCCGGCCGCCCCCCTGGCACCGATGGAGACCCGGGCGGCGGAGATCGAAGCCTGGGCGGCCGACGTCACGCGGACGTTCGAAGCGGAGCGGGTCCGGTTGGAGCGGATGGCGACCGACCTGGCCGGCCGGGCGGGCGAGATCGACGCCCGGGCGATGGCCCACACGAGGGCCTTCGAGAACGACCGGGCCTGGCTGGAGCGGCTGGCGGCAGAGCTGCCCACGAGGGCCCGGCAGCTCGACGACCGGGCCGAGGCCCACCTGCGCATGCTCGAGACCGACCGGGCCTCGCTGGAGGCGCTCGGCCAGCAGCTGATGGCCCGGGCCCAGGAGATCGACGCCCGGGCCGCGGCCTACTTCCAGGCCGTCGACCACGACCGCACCAGCCTGCCCGAGGAGCTGCGGCGGTCGATCGGGGCCACCCTGCCCGCCCTGGTGGCCGAAGCCGTCCGCCTCGACACCGCCCGCCGGGCCGAGCGCCAGACCCCGCCGCCGGCGGAGGGCCCCCCGCTCCGGGTCGAGGCCGACCCCATCATCGTCGCCCGCCAGCGCTCGTTGGAGAAGCAGGTCGACGGGCTCACCCGCCGCACCCAGGAGATCGACGAGCGGGTCACCACCCACCTCCGGGCCATCGACGACGACCGGGCCGTGCTGGCCGACGTCATCCACCACCAGGACCGGATGGCCCAAGCCATCGCCGACGCCGACATCGACGGCCGCTACGACCTGCTGGTCAACGACGCCATCCCGGATGCGGTGGCGGGCGCGGTCGACGCGGCCATGAAGGCGAAGGCGGCGGCCCTGTCCACCGCGGTCGGTCGGGTCGAGAAGGTTCGGGCCGACACCAAGGCCATGGCCGACAGCCTCCGGGAGTCGTCGGAGGGGGTGCTCGACGCCCTCTTCCGCCGCGACCAGGACTCGGCCAGCCAGCTGCAGGCCCTGGCCGAGGAGCGGGCGGCGATGACGGAGATGCTCGAGGGCGGCCGGGAGGAGATCGCCAAGTCGGTCGTCAACTCGCTGCCGGCGCTGGTGGAGGTGGCCGTCCGCACCGCCATGGAGCGCTACGCCACCGAGCGGCGGTCGGGCGTGCAGGAGCTGTCCAGCCGTCTGCGGGCCGATTCCGACGTGATGCGCGACGCCCTCCAGCGGTCGTTCGAGAAGATGATGGAGGCCCTGGCCAGCCGGGAACAGGAGCTCGAGGAGCGGGCCGCGGCCCAGGTCAGGGGCCTCGGCCAGGAGAAGAGCGCCCTGTCCGACCTGTGGTCGAAGGCGGCCCTCGCCGTCACCCAGGCCCTTCCCGGCATGGTTGCGGAGGCCGTCACCGACTCCGAGCAGCTCGACCGGGCCGAGCTGGAGGCGGTCCGGCAGGAGACGCAGCGGCTGCGGGAGGAACACGAGGCCGCCGTCGCCCGCCTCCGGGACGACCACGAGGCCACCGTCGCCGAGCTGCGGGAGGCGGTGGCCGAGCTGCGGACGGCGCTGATCGACCGCGACGGGGTGGTCGAGCGGCAGGCGGCGGCCTACGAACGGGCCCTCGAGGGCCTGCGGGCGGCCATGGCCCGGCAGCCGGCGAAGCGATCGCCGAGGGCGGCCGACCCGGAGCCGGAGCCCGACCCGGAGCCGGAGGCGGAGTCGCCGGTGGCGGCGCTGGTCGCCGAGGTCATCGACGAGACCAACGGCGGCCGGGTCAAATTCGGGCGGTCGGCGGTCCCCCGGGCCCAGCGGGTGGAGCGGCGCATGCTCAAGCTCGACGACCGCGACGACGCCTCCTGGCCCGGCCTCACCCGCCGCAGCGAAGCGCTCGCCGACCTCCTCGCCACCAAGGACGACTGAGCCGTTAGACGGCCGGTCGACGAGGTCGGCCGCTAGCATCGACGCGTGGCCGACGCTCTCCGTCGCGAGATGGAGTTACGGGACTACCTGCACATTCTTCGGCGGCGGAAGCGGCTGCTGGGGTTAGTCGTGGGGTTGGTGGTGGGCGGCGCGATCATCGGGTCGGCCCTCCAGACACCCGTCTACGCGGCCGACACCGAGGTCGGCCTGGATCGGCGGGGATCGGTGTCCCTGTTCGACAACGCCAACAGCGATTTCAGCGACCCGCTGCGCGCCCTGCAGACCGAGATCCGGGTCATCACCAGTCACCCCGTCCGCCTCGCGGTCCGCCAGAAGCTCGGGTACGACGCCAAGATCTCGGCCCGGCCCGCGGGCCAGTCCAACGTGATCGTCCTCACCGCCGAGAACACCGACCGTCAGCGGGCGGTCGACATCGCCGACGCCTTCGCCGACGCCTACATCGAGTCCCGTCGCGCCCGGGCGGTCGACGACCTCCAGGCCGCGGCGGTGGAGGTGCAGGCCAAGATCACCGAGATCCAGCAGCGGATCGACGCCATCCCCCCGCCGGTGGCGGCCACCGACGACTCGCCCGCAGGCGTCGAGTCGCCGCTGCGCCAGTCCCTTCGCCAGCAGCAGTCCGTGTTCCAGGACAAGCTCAACGAGCTCCAGGTCAACGCCTCGCTCCAGTCGGGCGGGGCCGACGTGGTCAGTCCCGCTGTCCTCCCCGACTCGCCGGTGCGGCCCCGGCCCGTGCGCAACGTGGCGGTGGCGCTCGTCCTCGGCGTGTTCCTCGGCCTGGGGGTGGTGTTCCTGGCCGACTACCTCGACGACACCATCCGCACCAAGGAGGACCTGGAGCGGGCCGAGCCGGCGCTGCCGGTCCTGTCGGTGATCCCCTCGGTGGTCGGGTGGAGGTCGAGAGTCGAGCCCCGGTTGGTCTCGGTCAGCGATCCCACGTCGGCCGCCGCCGAGGCCTACCGGTCCCTGCGCACCTCGGTGCAGTTCACCCTGTTCGACCATCCCGTGCGCACGCTGCAGGTCACCAGCCCCAACGCCAGTGAGGGCAAGACCACCACCCTGGCCAACCTGGCGGTGGCCCTGGCCGGCGCCGGCCACAAGGTCACCGTCGTCTGCTGCGACCTCCGCCGGCCCCGCATCCACGAGTTCTTCGGGCTCGCCAATACGGCCGGCTTCACGTCGGTCCTGCTCGGGGAGACGTCGATGGCGGCCGCCCTCCAACCCGTCCCCGGGGTGAAGGGCCTCAGCCTGCTGGCGTCGGGGCCGGTGCCGCCCAACCCGTCGGAGCTGCTCCAGTCGCAGCGGGCGGCCGAGATACTGAAGTTCCTCGAGGCCGACGACGGCTACGTCCTCCTCGACTCGCCGCCCGTGCTGCCGGTGAGCGACGGCGCCGTTCTCTCCAAGCTGGTGCACGGCACCCTGCTCGTCTGCGCCGCCGGCACCACCGGCCGCCGCGACCTCAACCGGGCCACCGAGCTGCTGCGCCAGGTGCAGGCGCCGCTCATCGGCCTCGTCCTCAACGGGGCCGCCGACCACGCCTCCTACGGCAGCGAGTACGGCTACTACGACGGCAACGCGTCCCTCAACGGCACCAACGGGTCGAACGGGCAGGCCCCCCCGGCCGAGGCGCCCGACCATCCCGCCCGTCGGCGGGGACGGCGCCGGGTCTAGTCCGCGGTCGAGGTCGGGCGGCGCCGGCCCCGACCCCCACCGCGACCGCGACCGGCGGCGGCCAGCACCCGGCGCAGCTCGCCCATACCCCACCGGGCGTCGGCGGGCGTGGGGACGAGGAAGCCCCGCACCCGGCTGTGGAACTGGGTCCGGGCCTGGGCCAGGAGGTAGCCGAACGACACCGAGTAGGAGACCAGGCTGACGATGGCCGCACCCAGTCCCCCGAGGGGTCCGACCAGCAGGAGCAGGCCGACCACGGTGACCCCCACCGCCATCCCCTCGGCCCACGCCGCCTGCCCCGGCCGGCCGGCGCCGATGAACGCCTGGCCCAGGGTGATCGTCCCCGCCAGCGGCACCTCGGCCACCAGCAGGACCCAGATCATGGGCAGGGCGTCGGCGAAGCGGTCGCCGACGACCAGCTCCACCACCGGCCACGCCCCGGCGGCGATGACCGCCCCCGCGGCGAGGACCACGAGGATCACGGTGCGCACCGCCCGGGGCACGACCTCCTCGCCCTCCCGCACCACCCGGGGCATGATGGCCAGGCCCACCGCGCTGGAGAAGTTGCCCGGTATCCCGGCCAGCGTCACCGCCACCACGTAGAGCCCCAGCTCCCGGCTGTCGACCAGGCCGACCATGAGCAGCTGGTCGAGGCGCATGTTGAACAGGTTGGTGAGGCTGGCCAGCCAGGCCCGGGCCGCGAACGGGACTGCGTCGCGGGCCAGGCGGCGGTCGACGCGGAACGGGCGGGCCCGGACCAGCACCGCCAGGAGCGGCAGGTGGGAGAGGAGGGTGACGGCGGCGAGGGTGGCGGCGGCGGCGCCGACGGTGAGATGGCCGGCGCCGTAGAGCACGGCCAGGACCACGGCCCAGCCCACGCTCACCACCAGCCGGGAGCGGACCCAGAGCTCCCAGCGCTCCAGGCCGAAGGCGGCGTTGAGCAGGACCGAGCCGGCCAGGTTGACGGGCAGGAGGACGAGGCCGACGGTGAGCCAGAGGTGGACGGTGGGCCGGTCGCGCGCCACCGCGTCCACCGCCGGCAGCAGGGCGACGGCCAGCACCACGCCCAGTCCGAACACGACTGCCACGAAGGTTCCCACCAGCCGCCCGAGAGACGAGGTGCGGGCCGCCTCCCGGCGCACGTAGAGGCCGAGGCCGAAGTCGCCGATCCAACCCAGGAAGAACAGGGGCAGGACGATGGCGGCCAGGTCGCCCCGGCCCCGGGGGCCGAGGGCCCTTGCCTGGAGCGTGCCGCTCACCACCCCCACCCCGGTGACGACCACGTTCAGGAGGGTCAGCCGGCCGACGGCCCCGGCGAAGGCGGTCGGCGGCGGGCGGGGCGACAACGGCGGATCCGGCGGCTCGCGGTCAGCCCTCCCTCCTCCCACCCTGGGACGATACGGTGCTCTCGCCGATGCAGTCGCAGAGCGCGCTCGCCACCACCCGCCTGGGCGCCGGTTTCCAACGAAGCGCGGTGGCCGGCGGCCTCGTCGCCCTGGCCGGCATCGGCCTCCTGTCCTCCCGGGTGACGTGGACGCTGGCGGCGGTGGCGGTGGCGGGGGTGGCCGTCCAGGTGGCGGTGGCGTGGGCCCTCATCCGGTCCGCCGCCCACCGGGCGGCGCTGACGTCAGCCTTCGCGGTGGCGTGGACCGTCATGTTCACCTTCCGCCTGGTGCAGATCAGCGTGGCCCCCGACCTCCGCTACCACCACCCCGCCGTCTTCGGCGCCGATGACGCCACCAAGCTGCGCTTCTGGGCCCTGACGACGGCCGCCTTCGTCGTCTTCTGGCTCGGGGTCGAAGCCGCCCGCCGCCTCGTCCCGGCCAAGCCCCTGGCCGAGGTGCACCTGCCCCGCCACGCGGTGGTCGCCCTCTTCTACGTGTTCCTCGGGATCTCCTACGCGGTGGCCCTGTCCGGCCTGGCCAGCGGGTTCCTGCAGAACGTGGCCCAGTTCTACCTGTTCGTCATCGCCTACGCCTCCTACCGCTCGGCCGAGGCCCGGCGCAGCATCGGGCCCGAGCTGGGCGTGGTGTTCGCCGCCTCCCTGCTCGCCCTCACGTTCGGGTACAAGGAGTTCGCCATCCTCCCGGTGCTGGCCTGGCTCATCGGGCAGTGGGCCGCCCGCAAGCGGGTGGTGTCGGCAGGGGCGCTGGCGGTGGTGGTGATCGGGGCCGTGTTCTACGTCGGCATCCAGGCCCAGCGCACGGCCGCGGTCCTGGGCGAGGACGCCAGCTTCGTGCCCGCCGTCCGGCGCGGCCTCACCGAGTACGACCTGGCGACCGGCACCTACCTCCACAAGGAGGGCGCGGACATCGTATACAACGCGGTCGCCGCCGTCGGCAACCGGTTGGCGGGGGTGGACTCGCTCTTCGTCATCGACGCCCGCACGCCCTCCGTGCTCCCCTTCCAGGGCGGGAGAACCCTGTGGCAGCCGGCCCTGTCGACCCTGCCGGGCACCTCGAGCCTGCTCTCCCCCGACTTCTCCAGCCTGAGCCTGGGCCGCTACTTCACCATCCGCTACTGGAGCGCCCGGCCCGACACCGACACGTCGTCCCAGGCGGTCACCATCGCCGGCGACTTCTACCTGAACTGGGGGTCGGCGGGCGTCATCGCCGGGATGCTCCTCTTCGGCCTGCTCTACGCCGCCATCGACCAGCGGGCGCCGGTGTCGTCGGCGACCGCGGCCGGGCTCTTCGCCTACGCCGCCCTGCCGATGCTGGCCATCGACCGCAACGTGGCCTACCTGCTGGAGACGGCTGCCATCCGCTACGCCATGGGTCTGGCCATGATCGCCCTGCTCCGCCGGTGGAGCACCCGCTGGAGCGACCCTTCGGGCGGGGCCGGGGGCCGAGCCGCGGGTCCGGAGGCCACGCTGGCGGCGGCGACGCCCGCGTGAGCGTCCCCGGACGCCTGCGCCGGGTGGGCGGGCTGCTCGACCCGGGCCGGCTCAGGTTCTTCGTCCGCAAGCTCCGCCACCCGATCGCGCCCGGCCATCTCGTCGTCGACGTCGGCAGCGGCGGCGATCCCCATCCCCGGGCCGACGTCATCGTCGACAACTCCGTCGACGCCAACTTCCACCGCACGGTGGCCTTCCGCCGGTCGGCCCCGACGGTGGTGGCCGACGTCATGGCCCTGCCCTTCCGCGACCACGCCTTCGACTACTCCATCTGCAGCCACGTACTCGAGCACCTCGACGACCCCGCCGGCGCCGCCGCCGAGCTGAGCCGCATCTCCCGGGCCGGCTACGTGGAGACGCCCAGCGACATCCACGAGAAGCTCTTCCCGATGACGTGGCACAAGTGGATGGTCCGCCTCGATGGCGGCCGGCTGCGGTTCGAGGCCAAGCCGTCGGCCATGCTCGATGAGCGCCTGGGCGACTGGTTCTCGGGGCGATGGGAGCGCGACCGCTCGATGATGCGCTTCGTGTGGTCGCACACCGACGAGCTGTTCGTCCAGCACCACTGGGTCGGCCGGCTCGACGTGGAGACGGTGGGCACGCCGGCCGTGTGGTTCACCCCCGAGGAGGCCGACGAGGAGCTGCAACGGCCCGACGCCCCCGACAGCTCCGACGCCAAACGCCGGGTCTACGACGTGGCCGCCCGCTTCCGGTACCGCCGGCCCCGGGCCCGGACCCGCGCCCGGGCCCGCTGACGGTGCGGGTCCTCTACGTCAACCCCGGCGTCCAGCGCCACGGCGGCGCGGAGCGGACGCTCACCGGCCTGCTCGACGGGCTGGCGGGCACCGACGTCGAGCCCCGGGTGGTCGTGTTCGCCGAGGGCGACCTGGCCGACCACCTCCGGGAGCGGGGGGTGGGCGTGGTCGTCGTCCCCGTCCACGGCGCGTTCCGCCCGACCGCCCGGTACCAGGGGATCGGCGGCGTGGCGACGGCGGCGGTGGCGGCCGGCCCCGCTGCCTGGCGGGCCGTGCGCCGGATCCGGGCCGAAGCCCGCCGCTTCGGCGCCGACGTGATCCACACCAACGGGACCCGGGCCCACCTGCTGGCCCCCTTTTTAGGCATCCCCACCGTCGCCACCCTCCACGACCTTCCCCAGACGGGCCTGGAATGCCGGGTCATGACGACGGCGCTGCGGCGGGTGAACACGGTGATCGCCAACTCGGCCACCGTGGCCCGGGCCTTTGCCGGCGTCGATTGTCTGGTCGTCGACAACCCCGTGGCCCGACCGCGGGCACGCGACCGGGACGAGGCCCGGGCCCGGCTGGGCGTGCCCGCCGACGCCTTCGTGGTGGCCAGCCTGTCGCACTTCCACTGGTACAAGGGCCAGCTCGGCCTGGTCGAGGCCTTCGCCCGGCTCGACGCCGGCTGCCACCTGGTGCTCGCCGGCGGACCGCTCTACGGCGCCCCCTCGGTCGACTACCTGGGCCAGGTCCAGGAGGCGGCGGCCACCTCCCCGGCCAGGGCCCGCATCCACTTCGCGGGACTGCAGGACGACGTGTCGTGGGTGTACGCGGCGGCCGACGTGGTCGCCCACTGCTCGGTCCGGCCGGAGCCGTTCGGCATGGCCGTGGTCGAGGCCCTCCTGAGCGCGACGCCGGTCGTGGCGTCGGCCGCCGGCTCGCCGGGCGAGATGCTCGACGACGGCCGCACCGCCCTCCTCTACCCGCCGGGCGATGTCGACGCCCTGGCCCGGTGCCTGACCCGCGTCCGGGACGACCCCGCCCTGGCCGCCTCGCTCGTGGCCGGGGGCCGGGCGTGGGCGGCCGACCGCTTCGCCCCCGCCCGCCACGCCCGCCAGGTCCTCGACGTCTACCAGGCCCTGGTCCCGTCCCGGAGCCGGTGGCTGGTGCTCACCACCGACTTCCGGCCCATGCGGGGAGGCATCGCCCGCCTGGTCGAGTCGGTGGTCGACCGCATCCCGGCCGGCGTCGACTGGCGGTGCGTCACCGTCGTCGCCGGCCCGCCGGAGGCGGGGGTCTTCCGCTACCCCTCCTTCGCCGCCCTCTGCCGGTCGATCCCGACCCACGTCCGGTGGCTGCGCCAGGGCGACGAGCGGCGGGTGCTGTGCGGCCACCCCTATCTTCAGCCGCCGGCGGTGGCCGCCAGCCGGGCCGCCCGGGCCCCGCTCACCACCATCGTCCACGGCACCGAGATCGTCCCCCAGCGGTTGGCGCACCGGGCTGCGCTCTCCCTGCTCCGCTTCAGCCACCGGGTCGTCGCCGTCAGCCGGTACAGCGCGGCCGAGGTGTCCGCCCGCGCCGGGGTCGCCGGCGACCGTCTGGTGATCGTCCACCCCCTGTCCGGATCCCCGTGGGCCCGGCCCGACCCCCCGCCCCGCCGGGCCGACGGCGCCGGCCTGCGGCTCGTCACCGTCTCCCGCCTGGCCGACGTCCACAAGAACATCGAGCTCGCCATCCGGGCCGTGAGCGTGCTGGCGACGGCGGGGCTGATCGACCGCTACCTGATCATCGGCGACGGGCCCCAACGAGCCGCCCTGGAGGAGCTGTCCAAGGCCCTCGGGGTCGACCACCTGGTCGAGTTCCTCGGCCCGCTGGACGACGCCGCCGCCACCGTCGTCCTCGCCGGCTGCCACCTCGGGCTGTTCCCCAGCCGGCGGGTCGGCGACTCGTTCGAGGGGTTCGGGATGGTGGTCCACGAGCTGGCCGGCGCCGGCCTGCCGGTGCTGGTGGGCGCCAGCGGGGGAACCCCCGACGCCTGCCCCGGCGAGTGGTCGGTGCTCCTCGACCCCGACGACCTGGGCGCGTGGGTGGACCGCATCGAGCGCCTGGCGGGCGACGAGGACGAGCGCCTGGGCCTGGCCCGAGCGGCCCACGCCTGGTCGCAGACGGTGGACCCCGAGGCCACCGTCGGCCGCTATCTCGAGGTCGTCTCCCGGCCCTGACCACGGGTGACGACGGCCGCGATGGCCTCGTCCAGCCGCCGGGCCAGCGGGAGCGGCGCCCATCCGAACGCGGCCCGCACGGCCGACGTGTCGACCACCTTGTCCTCCTCCAGCCGGAGCACCTGGTCGGGGCGCAGTCCGGGGAGCGGCAGCCGGGCGAAGAATCGCAGCCCGCGGCTGGGGATCCGCACCGGCGGGACGTGCACCCCCAACGCCCGGCGGAGCCGATCCACCAGCTCCCCCACCACGAGCTGCTCGTCGCCGCCGACGGGGAACAGCCCCGCCACCGGGCCGCGACCGTGGGCTGCGACCAGCGCGGCCACGTCGTCGACGTGCACCGGCTGCACCAGCTGGCGCCCGTCGCCCACCACCAGCGGGACCCGGTACCGGCGGAGGTGCCGGATCACGCGGGACACGTTCCTGTCGCCGCCCCGCCCGAAGATCATGGTCGGGCGCAGCACCGTCGCCCCCCGGGCCAGGGCGAGGGCCTCGTGGGCCCGGGCCAGGTCGTCGCCCGGCCGGGGCACCGCCGAGTCGAGCTGGGCGGACGAGAACACCAGCCAGCGGGGGCCGTCGATGCGGTCCAGGAATGCGCCACCGTCGGTCGCCGTCAGCTGCGGGAGGTGGACCACCTGGCCCAGGTCCCGCTCGGCCAACAGGGCGTCGAGCTCGGCCCCCGAAGCCACCATCACGTCGGCCCGCCCTGCGACCCGGGACGTCGTCGTCACCTCGACGCCGCCCGCCCGCAACGCCTCCGCCACCGCCCGCCCCACGTAGCCGGCGCCCCCGATGACGAGTGCGGCGGGGACGACGGCGTCAGGGACGGGAGGCTGCCGCGCGCTCGTAGATCCCCATGAGCCGGTCGCAGTGCTCTTGGAAGCAGAACAGCTCCCGGGCCCGGTGGCGGGCGCCGGCCGCCAACGGTGCCCGCGCCGCCGCCGGCCGCAGCCGCTCCAGCGCCTGGCCGAGGGCGGCCACGTCGCCGGGAGCTACGACGAGCCCGGACACGCCGTCGGCGTTCACCCAGCTCGTGCCCGTGTCCAGCTCGGTGCTCACCACCGGCATCCCGTTGGCCATGGCCTCGGCCATGGCCAGCCCGAACGCCTCCGCCCGCGACACCGACGGCAGCACGAACACGTCGTGGGAGGCGTAGGCCCGGCGCAGCTCGTCGTCGCCCACCGATCCCCGGAAACGGACGTCGCCGTTGAGGCCGAGGCCGGCGGCGAGGTGTTCGAGGTCGACCCGTAGCGGGCCGTCGCCCACGACCGTCAGCTGCCACGGCCGGGGGCTGGGGGCTGCGGCCAGGGCCCGGATGAGCACCTCCAGGCCCTTGTAATACACGAGCCGGCCCACGTAGAGCAGCCGCAGGGTGTCACCGTCGGCGACCGGTTGGGCGCCGTCGGTCAGCATTCGAGGCGACACCCCGTAGGGGAGCACGACAACCTTGTCCCGCACCCCGGCCAGCTCCGGCGAGCGGGCCATGGCCTCCGATGACACCAGCACCGTCGTGGCCCGCCCCAGCAGTGCCCGCCGCAACGGCCGGTACGCCGGCTCCAGGAACCGTTGCCGCCCCAGGCGGGCGTGGAACGAGGCCACGACGGGCACCCGGTGCCCGTTGAGGAGCGGTCCCACCTCCCCGATGGGGTTGGGCATGTGGACGTGGACGACGTCGGCGTCGGTACCCCGGGGGCCGGTGACGAGCCCCGGCGCCATCGGCATCGACAGCAGCCGGCCCACCTCCCGGTGACGGTGGACGACCACCCCGTTGGGGAGGACCTCCCGCACCGGCTTCCGCACGCCGGCGACATGGACCTCCACCTCGTGGCCCCGCCGGACAGTCTCCCCGGCCACGTCGTGCACGTAGCAGGTGATGCCGGCGGCGAGGGGCGGATAGAGGTCCTTGAAGACGTGGAGGACCTTCACCGCCGGGTCCCCTCCCGGGGCGGGGGGCCGGACCGCAACAGGGCGACGGCGTCGACGACGGGTCGCTCGAAGGCGGGGGCGTAGAGCCAGCGGCCGGCCTGGCGAGCCTTCCACCACAGGCGGGGCAGCGCCTCTCGGCGGAGGTCGGCGTAGCGGGCCAGCGGGTCGGGACCCCGGGGGGAGGGCTTCAGCCGGGGCAGGTAGATGGCCTGGTCGTGGGCGGCGCACCACAGGTCGGGCTCGCCGGGGAACGGGGCCAGGGCGCCGAGGCCGGCCACCCGCTCGCCCACCGAGCGGTCGACCCATGCCCAGGGCACGGTGGCGACACCGGGGTCGGGCGTGATCGGGCCCCACGTGGCGACCTCGCCCGCGGGCGACACCGACGTGCCCGGGGCCGCGGTTTCGTACCCTTCCGGACCGCCCTTGCCGAGCGCATCCACAACCTGCGCCGACGTGCTGGCCACCCACCTTCCGAGTGTCGAAACATGCACCGGGACGATCCCGTTGATCGCCACGACGACTCTGCCATACGCCAGATCCACCGCGAGGAATGGTCCCGCCGCGAGTTGGACCGCGGCCGGACCGTACCGGTCGAAGGCGGCGGCGACGGGCCCGACGTCGTTCCCGCCGGCCGGGGCCGGCACGCCCCACGGGTCGAGCACCGGCGCCCCCGCCACCAGCCAGTCCCCCACCCGGGCCGTCGGCGCCCACGCCACCGCCACCGCCCCCCACCCCGTCTCGAACGCCTCGGCCGGCCACTCCCGTCCCCCGACCGCCCGCGCTACCGCCGCCAGCACCTCGGCCGACGTCACCCCCTCGGCGACGGCGACGACGCTCACGACCCCGCCGCCGTCGTCGCGGCCGTCGCCGCCCTCGTCGTCGTCGCCCGGATGGCATCGGCCGCCTCCCGAGCCACCCGGTCGTAGTCGAAGCGCTCGGCCAGGCCGGTGACGGCGAGGCCCTTGTCCCGCCGGTCGGGGTCGACGACGACCTCGGCCAGGCGCTCGGCCAGGCGCTCGGGATAGGACCGGTCCCAGGGGCCGTGGTAGTCGAGGAGCATGTCGTCGGGCAGGAGGTCGGCGGCGGTGCCCACCCTCGTGGCCAGGATGTACCGCCCCGCGGCCAGGTAGCCGGGCAGCTTTCCGGTGGTCCGCACCCAACTGGCGGGGTCGTCGGTGAGGGTGAGGAGGCAGACGTCGCACAGCCCGAGGTACCGGGGCAGCTCGGCGTAGGGAACCCGGCCGATCACATGGACCCGGTCGCCCACACCCAGCCGGTGGGCGAGGAGTCGTACTTCGGCCAACCCCGGCCCGTCGCCGATCAGCACGGCCCGGATGGGCAGGTCGGGACGGGCGGCCATGGCGTGGACCAGCTCCCACCCCATCCCCCCGCCGAGCTTCGGGAACCAGGTGAAGTAGCCCTGGATGCCGACGGTGAAGGCGTCGTCCAACCGGAGGCGGCGGCGCAGGTCGGCGTCCTCCCAGGGCCGGAAGACGGTGAGGTCGACCCCGTCGGGCACGACGGCGACGTTGCCCACCCCCCGCGCCCGCAGCTGGGCCGCGTGATACGGCCCCCGCACCACCACCAGGTCGGCCGCGCCCAGAGCGACCCGCTCCATGAGGCGGGCCGCCGCCACACGCGCCCGGCCGGCGGACACCAGCCGGAGGAAGTCGGCGGGCGAGTCGCCGGTGTCGACCACCAGCGTCGTGCCCGGCCCGGCCGAGCCCAGGACGCCGGCCGCCACCGGCGCCACCGCCAGGTCGACCGCATAGATCACCCCCGCCCGCATCGACGCGGCGGCAAACCGGGCCCCGTCGCCCGCCCGCCCACCGGCCCGGTGGACGATCCGAACCTCGTCGCCGGCCGCCTCCAACACCGCCCCGATGCGCCGGGCCCGTTCGCTGGCGGCCGAGCCGGGCCCGCCGTTGCTCAGGAAAAGGACTCGCAGGGCGGCCGTGGCAGTCAGATGCGCATCAGAAGAAGAACCGGCGGATCGAGTCGCGCAGGGGTAGGGGGATGTCGCCGGCGGCGCCCCAGGTGGGCGACGTCGGCGCCAGGGTGCGGAGGTACCAGACGTTGGTCGACGGCCGGAAGACGGCCAGGTCGGTGGTGCCGTTCTTGTCGTAGTCACCCGGGTTGGGGATGTCGCCGTTGACGCCCCAGACGATCGACTGGGGAGCGGGGGTGCGCAGGAACCAGGTGCCGCTCGACGGCCGGAACACGGCCACGTCGGCGGTGCCGTTGCCGTCGTAGTCGCCGGGGACAGGGATGTCGCCCGCCACTCCCCACACCGGTGACGAGGGAACGGTCGTGCGGAGGTACCAGACGTTGGTTGACGGGCGGAAGACGGCGAGGTCGGCGACGCCGTTGCCGTCGTAGTCGGCCGGCACCGGGATGTCGCCGGTGTTCCCCCACACGATCGACTGGGGGGCAGGGGTGCGCAGGTACCACGTGGCGGTCGAGGGCCGGAAGACGGCGATGTCGGCCGTGCCGTTCCCGTCGTAGTCGGCCGGTACCGGGATGTCGCCGGACGCGCCCCACACGATCGCCTGCGGCGAGTTCGTACGCAGGTACCAGGTGTTGTCGGACGGCCGGAACACGGCCTCGTCCACGTTGCCGTCACCGTCGAAGTCGGCCGGCACGGGCACGTCGCCCGTGGTGCCCCACGAGACAGACGCGGGACTGCCGCCGAGAGTGAACCAGGTGCCGCTCGACGGCCGGAACACGCTCACGTCGGTGTCGCCGTCGCCGTCGAAGTCGGCCGGCGACTTCAGGGCCTGGACGACCACGCTCTCGTTGGTCGCGTTGCACGGGCTGGTGACGGGCCCGTAGTTGGCGTCGCCCGAGTACTGGGCGACGAAGCGGTAGGTGCCAGGGCTGGCGGGCGTGAAGGGTGACGACGTGGCCACGCCCCCCGCCACCGCGTTGACGGAGGTGGAGAAGGGGGGGCCGCTGCAGGTCGCGTCGTTGGGCCCGTGCAGCTTGAAGGTGACCGTCCCGGTGGGAGTAGGCCCGGCGCTGGTCGTGAGGGTGGCGGTGTCGGTGACCGAGCCGCCCAGGATGATCGACGACTGCGACACCTGGGTGGAGATGGTCGGAGTCCCCGGCACCACCGTGATCTCCAGGCTCGGATTTCCGGCCGGCATCAGGCCCGAGATCGAGCCGGTGGTCACCAGGCGGGCATTCATCTTCGTCTGCACGCCAGCGGCCCCGGCATTGACGTCGGTGGCGGGCGACTTCAAGACGCTGAAGGTGTAGTTGACGGTGCACCGGTCGGAGCCGGCAGCGCCGCCGGGAGGCGACAGCACGACGGTGGAGCCCGGCGTGAACGTGACGATGCCTGCCGCGTCGGGCGCCGAGGCGGTGAAGGTGACGCCGGCGCACGCCGTAGCCGCCGCGCCCGAGGCCGCGGAGTTGATGGAGAACACGCCGGTATCCGGCGCCGGACAGGGGTTCGGAGGAGCGGGTGCGGCCGCGCACGACGGCGCGACCCTGACGCTGGTCAGCGTGTTGGTTTCCGACTGGTTGGGCGGCGTGTTGGTGTTGATCGCCGTGACCGATGCCGACAGCCCCGTCTGCCCCACCGCCACCGCCGACGGCGCCGTCATCGACGTACTGATCCCGACGCCCGCGTGGGCCGCCTCCACGGTGACCACCAGCGACGCAGCCACGGTCGCGGCGACGACCAAGGCCCTCACCAGGCGCTTCTTCGACATGGCCCAGTCCCCCTTCGCGCCGTTTTCCCAGGGACAGTGTCGCGCTTCCACCCGCCTTCGCCCGCCCCTTGATCGAAGTCAGCTCCGGCGCACGAGCGCCCGACGGCGGTAGGCGACGATCCCGCCCAAGGCCACCGCCGCCGCCAGCACGAGGAAGCCGCCGACCCGGCCCGCGCCCACGCCCCCGTCGCCGCCCGCACCCGAACCGGTGCCGGTGCCCGTCCGGGTCGATCCCTCGGCCACCTGCGACGACGACTCGCTACCCGCCCCCGCCGCGGGAACGCTCGCCCCCGGCCCCCCGACCCCGGCCCCACCCGGCCCCGTCGTCGTCGGCCCCGACGACCCGGCGCCATCCGCCTCGGCAACCGGGATCGCTGTCCCACAGGAGTCGCAGGGCGTCTCGCGGCCCGCCGTCTCGGGACAGGGATCGGCACCGCACGGCCCCTCGGCCGGCGGCTGCGAATCGCACGAACCGCCGGCACACGGGTCGACGACGTCCACGGGAACCGAGTCGCACGGGTTGGCCCCGCACGGCCCGGTGGGCACGACCGACGGGCACGGGTTGGGCCCGCACGGCCCCTCGTCCGGCGGCACCGACCCGCACGGGTTGGCCCCGCACGGCCCCTCCTGGGCCGCCACAGCCCCGGTCGCGCCGGCAACCGGCGACGACCACCGCCCGCCCGCACCAACCAGGGCGACGAGCACGAACACCAGCCCGACCACACGCCGAAGACCGACAGCCATCCCCCCCATCATGGCCGCGGCGCCAGTGTTCCGACGGGCGCCCACGCCTACGTGAACGGCGGCGAGAAGAACGCCCGGCCGATGGCGGGGGGCAGGGGCAGAGGCACGTCGCCGCTCACGCCCCAGGCCACCGACGACGCGCCGCCCGACGAGTACCGCAGGTACCACACGCCGTTCGACGGGCGGAAGACGGCCTGGTCGATCCGGCCGTCGCCCTCGTAGTCGCCGGGGACGGGGATGTCGCCGGCGGCGCCCCAGGCGATCGACGAGCCCCCGCCCCCGCTCAGCTGCACGTACCAGACGCCGTTCGACGGGCGGAGGACGGCCCGGTCGAGCTTCCCGTCGCCGTCGTAGTCGCCCGGCACCGGGATGTCGCCGGTGGCGCCCCAAGCGACCGACGAGCCCCCGCCGGAAGTCCCCTCCACGTACCAGACACCCGACGACGGACGGAGGACGGCCTTGTCGGCCCGACCGTCGCCGTCGTAGTCGCCAGGGACGGGGATGTCGCCACTCGTTCCCCACCCGGACGACGTGACCGTGCCCAGGCTCCCGGCCACGTACCAGATGCCCGTCGACGGCCGGAAGACGGCGATGTCGACCTCGCGGTCACCGTCGTAGTCGGCCGGGACGGGAATGTCGCCGGGGCCGCCCCACGCGGTGACGGCGACACCCCCACTGGAGAACTGCACGAACCACAGGCCGAGCGACGGCCGGAACACGGCCCGGTCGGCCAGCCCGTCGCCGTCGTAGTCGGCAGGCACGGCGATGTCGCCGAGTCCGCCCCACGGGATCGAGAGGGCACCTGAGAACCAGACGCTGTTCGACGGCCGGTAGACAGCGCGGTCGGTGGTCCCGTCGCCGTCGAAGTCGCCGGCCGGGATCACCACCACCGGGTTGACGGTCATGAACTGGTTCCCGGTGGTGCGGAAGGCCGTCGTCGACACCGCGCTGAAGCTGGCGGACACGACGACGCTGGTCTGGACGCCGGGCGGGGCGCCGGTGTCGACCGTGGGCACCCGCAGCGTCGCCAGCGGGAACATGATCCGGCACAGGGCGCCCGCCGACAGCTGGAGCGACCCGTTACCGCCAGGGGGGGTGAGCCGGAACTTTCCGGGCGTGATCTCCACCACCGTCCAGGTGCCGTTGCAGGTGGCGTTCCCCGCACCCGTCCCGGTGCCGGTGCCGGTGGGCGACTGGAACACGCCCGCCTCGATCCCGTTGGCGCAGTCGAAGGTGGTGTTGCCGCACGCCGGGAAGACGTCGACGTTCGTCACGTTGAGGACCGGGGTCGCCCCGCTCTCCGGGGGAGTCGAGCTGTTGGTGATGTTCACCGTGCCGGTGAACGTCTCGCCGACGGTGACCGAGCTCGGGAACGTCGGCGTCGAGGAACCGAGGAGGGCCGCCGACGCGGGCGCCGTCATGACCAGTGAGCCGCCGACCAGCAGGGCCCCCACCCATGCCGCCGGTGCCCGGAGGATCCGCCTCGGGCGATGGTGCTGAGCCGGCGAAGTCTTCACCGTTTTTCTCCGTTCAAAAGGCTGTGAGCAACGTTCGAGTACGGCGCGCTCATCGGTCGGAGCCTGCCCGACCTTGATAGGTCGTGGGACTTAATTGGGGAAACGACAATCAACCGGTCGGCGGCGCTGTCCGCGGACCCCTCGACGGCGCCGACGGTAGGATGACGGGCGGGATGGGCCTGTGCCACGACTTCGGGTCGCAGATCGCGGAGGGGTGCGGTCACCCCATGCGGGCGGGGTTGGCGTCGTGCACGTGCGACGTGTGCGGCGTGGTCTGCGAGGGCCGGTTCGAGGGCTGCGCCGAGGTGTGGGCCCGGGGCCCGCACCCCATCCTCCTGCGAGCGGCGCCGCCGGCCGACGACCTGCTGCCGGCTCTCGGCGGGCCTCGGACTGTCAACGGCCACCAGCCCCCGGCCGACGCTCCGGCGGCCCTCGACCCGATCCGACCCGCGATCGAGGCCGGCGCCGCGGTCGCCCGCGAGCGCGAGCCGCAGGTGGTCCCGGCCCCGGCCGGCGACCCGGCCCCGTCCCCGGTCCCGGCCGACGGCCTGCGGTGGGTCGAGGGCGCGTTCGACACCCTCCGCCAGGAGGTCGAGGGCCTGCGGTCGGCACTGGCCAAGGAGCAGGCGCTGGTCGCCACCCTCGTCGGCACCGAAAAGCCCGAGGCCGGCCCCGATGTGGAGTCGCTGCTGACCGCGATCGACATGGCCGTGCGCAAAGCCGTCCGTCGGGAGTCGGTCGCCCTGAGCGACACCGTCACCGCCGTCGTCGAGGGCCTGCGCCGCGACATGGAGGCGGCCAGGACGGCGAGCGAGGCCACCCTCGCCACGCTCCAGCAGACGCTCGACGAGGTGGCGGCCGCCACTGCCAGCGTGCCCGCCGAGCTCGGCCGGCACGACGCCGGTACCCGCAAGGCCTTCAAGACCGCCCTCGGCCAGGAGCTGCAACCCGTCATCGAAGCCGTCGCCGAGTCGATCGCCCAGTCCGACTACGAGCTGAAGGCCATCAGCGGCAAGCTCGACGCCCTCGCCGTGTCCGACGCCGAGCTCGGCGCGGCCATCGCCGACCTGTCGGCCGTGGTCGAGGCGCTGGCCGACGAGGCGGGCGTCGAGTTCGACGAGTCGGAAGCCGAGCCCCCGCCGCCCCCGCGCCCGCCACTGGGCCGCCGGGCCGCCGACCCCCCCACAACCAGCCGAAGAGTGTCGTTGCGAGGCTCCCGGCCCTAAGGACACCGCCCGCCCGCAGGCGGGTCAGCCCTGGACGCTCACCACCTCGCCGTCGCGAGCCGAGATGACGACGACTTTGGTGTCGGTGTCCTCCTCCCCCGGACCCAGCCCTCGACGGCGCGGGGCGGCGGAGTCCTTCGACCGAACGTGCACGACCACGTCGTCGTCGCCGTCGACGTCGGGCGCCACCGGCTGGCGGCGGCCGGCGAAGCGCAGGTTGAGCGCCTCCACGCTCGGACCGCGGAGGTCGGACGGCGGCGGAGGCGGCGGCGCCATCCCCAGCCCGCCACCGCGCGTCCCGGCCACCACGACGAAGCCGGGCAGGTCCCGGTCGATGATCGCCTGGATCTCATCGGGTGAAAGTGCCATCTCCGATCCCTCCTACCAGCCCAGGCCCAGACAGGTGAACTGGCGCCAGATCTTGGACTCGATGGCGAAGCGCTGCGCCGTCTCCTGCCCGTGGGGTATGGCGGCGCCGAACTCGTCCCGCGCCTTGTGGAGGGCGACGGCGGGGGCGTCTCCCGCCAGCACGTGGCGCCAGAACGACTCGTGCATCGGCCGGCCGTTGTAGTCGAACGGCTCCTTCATCGGCGAATAGTGCAGGCCCGTGCAGCCCACGAACGCGATCGACCCGCCCTCGAGGAACTTCATCGCCATCGAGTTCTCCGGGCTCCGCTGACCGGGGTCCTTGTCCGGGGGGCACTCGCTGGCGATCTCGTTGCTGATCAGGCCCCCCCAGCAGCAGCCCGCCAGCACCACGCCGGCGTTCTCGGCGGGCACATTTGCCAGCGAGGCCGCGGGAACCCGTTGCCGGTTCTCCTTCTCCCCCTCGAACTGCGACGTGTCGTGATGGTCCCCGTGGAGCATCACGTACACCATGCGCCCGTCGAGCCGGAACGACGGCGAGTCGCTCAGGACCGGTATGGAGACGAGCAGGGGGTCGGCGCCGGGCAGGACCCCGAACACCAGCTCGGCGAAGGGGCGGGCGAAGTTGCGCACCCCGCTGCGGTCGATCGTCGACGTGGTGGTGGTCGCGCCCAGGACCTTGGCCAGGAAGGCGACGCTGCCTCCGTCGGGCGCCCGGGAGACGGGCAGCTCGGCCAGGCCGTCGCCATTGGTGTCGCCGTACACCTCGTCGTTCCACACCACGAAGCCGTCCGGCCTGTCTCCCTGGCGGTCGACGCTGCCGGCGATGTCGGGGGGGACGGTGTCGACGGCGAAGCTCGGCATCACGTCGTAGCCGCCGATGACCACCACCCCCTCGGCGTCGGGATGCTCGGCCAGCCGGGCCCGCACCTCGGCGGCCAGGATCGCCTTCTGGTCGCGCCGGCCGGCGATGTCGACCAGTGCGTGGCCCGCCTTCTCGATGGCGTCGAGGATCGGCTGCACCTGGGCGCCGTCGGTGTCCAGCTTGGCTCGCAGCGCGGCCACGTCGGTGACGAACACGAGCCGGGGAAGGGCACGACCACCAGCCAAGACGAAGGTCCCTGGCGCCGGAGCTTCGTCTCCGTCGGGACCTCCCGGTCGTCGTGCCCTTCTTATTTTCCCAGTTCGTCGATCTTTTTCTTGAGCTCGTCGATCTGGGCCTGCAAGCCGGCTTTCGGGTCTCGGATGGCGACCTCCAGCCGGGCCACGGCGGCATTGGTGGCCTTGGTGGTCGCCAGCAGCTCTTTCTGCTCTTCGGGGGAGAGGGACATGGAGGAATCCTCCTTGGTGCCGTAGCGCCGAGGCAAGGGGTTGGTATCAGGGACCTCGCTTCGGGACTCTCTGTTGGTACCTTGCTTCCGGAGGCCAGCCGATGAAGGTGCGAATTCCCGTGTTCGTGAAGGATCCGGTCGTGAGCGCCCTTGAGGGCATCGACCGGACCGAGCTCATCACCATCGAGGACCAGGACATCTTCCTCGACGGACCGGTGTCCACCCGCGTCGCGATCCTCGATTTCGACGAATCGGGGGCCCTGCGTCCGGGAGCTCAGTTCGTGCCGGCCAAGACGGCCCGCGGCGCAGGGTCGTATGCGGTATCCACGAACAAGCGGGCGGCCTCGGAGCGACGCATGGCTCCGGTCAGCGTGTTCGGGGTCGTCCACAAGACGATCCAGATGTTCGAGGAGCCCGACGCCCTGGGCCGGCGGGTGGACTGGGCCTTCGACTCGCCGCAGCTCCTGGTGGTGCCCTTCGCCGGCGACTGGGCCAACGCCTTCTACGACCGCAGCTCCCAGAGCCTGCAGTTCTTCTCGTTCACCGGCCCCGACGACAAGCCGGTGAACACCTGCTTCTCCCAGGACATCGTCGCCCACGAGACGGGCCACGCCATCCTCGACGGGATCGCGCCCGACCTCTACGACGCCACCACGCCGCAGGCCCTCGCCATGCACGAGGCCATCGCCGACGTGGTGGCCGTGATCGCCGCCTTCCGCAGCCGCAAGCTCCGCGATCGGGTCCTGGCCCAGAAGGACGGCGACATCAGCGACTCGTCGGCGTTCTCCGGGCTCGCGGGCCAGTTCTCGGAGGCGCAGATGGAAGGCAAGGACTACCTGCGCAACCTCAAGAACGACGCCAAGATCGAACCGGGGCTGGTGGAGCCGCATGCCCTCAGCGAAGTGCTGTCGGGGGCGCTGTACGGGGTGGTATTGAAGCTGTACGACCGCCTGCGGGGGGCGGGGCCGGCGGCCGAAGCCGTCGGCGACGACGACCCCGACGAGGCGTCGGCGGGGAAGGCCCTCTTCATGGCCACCGAGCGGTACAAGCGGTTCGTCATCCGCGGTCTCGACTACCTGCCTCCCGGCGACGCCAGCTTCGCCGACCTGGGCCGGGCCATGGTGGCGGCCGACCTGGCGACGTACCCCGAGTCGAAGCACGGGGCTCAGCGGGACTGGCTGGCCGACGAGTTCGTCACCCGGCGCATCGTGAAGTCCCGGGCCGCCCTCACGCCGAAGCTCAAGCTGGCACCCGAGGCCAAGGCCGCCATCGCCGGGCTCGACCTGGAGGCGCTGGTCACCAGCGACTACTACGCCTACGAGTTCGTACGGGCCAATCGGGAGCTGTTCCAGGTGCCCGACACCACGTCCTTCGAGGTGCGGAAACGGCTCGACGTGACCAAGAAGGAATGGCACGGGGATCTGCCGCCGACGACGCGCCGGGAGTGCCTGGTCAAGGTGGCCTGGACGGAGCAGGAAGCCAACGACGTCGAAGCCAAGATCGCGTCGAGGCGGACCTTCCGGCGGGGGACGACGCTGGCGATCGACTGGGAGACGCACGCCGTCCGGGGCCTCCTGACCACCGAGAACAGCCCCGCGGCCAAGAAGAGTCGGAGCGCGCTCATCCGGCGCCTCATCGACAACGACGAGCTGGCGCTCGCCGGCGACGGGATCGGGCCCGACGGCGAGGAGCTGAGCCAGGTCGTCCATGGCGACTTGGCCGATGGGACCCTGCGGGTGCGCAACACCGGTCGATCGCTGCACGTGATCGGGGGCAGGTGATGAGCGGCGAGGCGCTGCGGGTGCGGGTCTACAACGTCCGGTTCGGCGACGCCATCCTGGTCACGGTCCCCGATCGGGGGCCGGACGGCACGACCACCACCCGCCGCATCCTGATCGACCTCGGCAACGCCCCCCTCGTCGCCAACAAGGGCGGCGGGGCGGACGACTCCGTGTTCGCGCCGGTGCTGGCCGACATCCTCAAGGAGCTCGACGGCCATCACCTCGACCTCTACGTGATGACCCACGAGCACCTCGACCACACCCAGGGCCTTCCCTACGCGGCAATGAAGGTCCTGGGCGAGGCGAAATTCAAGCAGCAGTTCGTCGTCGACAACGTGTGGATGACGGCGTCGGCCGATCCCGACTACGCGACCAAGTTCCCGAACACCGTCAAGAAGATGGAGGCCCATCAGGAACAGGTCCGCCAGATCTCGGCCTATCTCGGCGCCGCCGGAATGCCAGCCGCGCTGGCGTCGTACCTCCTGAACAACAACCCCGCCCGGACCACCGAGTGCGTCCAGTTCCTCCGGGAGTTGAATCCGGCGAAGACCACGTACGTCCATCGCGAGACCTCCCTCGCCGGCACGCACCCATTCCAGGAGGCGACGTTCGAGATCTGGGCCCCCGAGGAGGATGCGTCGGAGTACTACGGGCGCCTCAAGCCCCTCGCCCTCGGCGTGTCGGACGGTGCGGCCCGTGCGGTCGGCGGCGCCACCACGGCGACGGCGCGATCGAGGAAGCCGAAGCCGGTGCTGGACCCGGTGCCCGAGCCGCCGAGAGGCGTCGACCTCGGGTCGTTCCTCAACCTGGTCAACTCCCGTCGCACGGGCGTGGCCGACAACCTGCTCGCCATCGACAAGGCCGCGAACAACACCAGCCTCGTCTTCATGCTCTCGTGGCGCGGATGGAGGCTGTTGTTCGCGGGTGACGCAGAGAAGAAGAGCTGGGCAAGGATGCAAAAGGAGGGAGTGCTGAAGCCCGTGCACTTCCTCAAGGTCTCCCACCACGGCAGCCACAACGGCACCCCCGAGGACACGATCCTGGAGCAGTTCCTGCCGACCAAACCCCACGACCTTCGGGGCCGGTCAGCCGCCATCTCAACCTGGACCGAGACCTACGGCGGCATTCCCCACACCGAAACCAACGACCGCCTGAAGTCCCGCGCCGCCCTACAAACCACCCTCGACTCGCCCGAAAAACTCTTCTACAACCTCGAGTTCCCCGACTCCTAAAATGCGTGGGGGCCGCTACGCGTCGCCGAGGGGGATGATCTCGACCGCGATCCTCGCCACTCCGTCCCAGACATCCGAAAGCGCTCCTCACACACTCGTGATCTTCGCCAACGCTGCGAGCAGGAATCCTCCCAATACGTATCCCAAGACCTTCATAATATAGAAGGCCCAGCGAGCACCGGGAGCCATGAATTTCCAGTCGACGTCGACATTAGGTCTACTGAATGTCGCCTTACCGAATGTCACGACTGGAATAGTGTAGTCGATGCTGAACAGCCAGCACGACCGGACTGAATTCTGAGTACGAAACACTGGTTGACGCCATACAACCCACGCCCCAACTGCCACCAGCATCACGATCCATATCAATGCCCTTAACGGCGCATATCCATATCCCACCATATACTCATCGAGATTCCTACCGATCCACCCATACCTCAACCGCCCACCCTCGAGGCGCTGACGGTCGATAGCGAGGTGATCGGCAACACTTCGCCGCCCGGCGTCTCGCAGAACGGTCTCAAGATATAACGAAGCCTGTGAAGCAACACGATTGGCGTCACGCCTGAGCCACGATCGGTACCAGGCGAGAGGCCGGCTGGCGAGGTCTGCTGCTGGTGGGGTGGTGGAGCCACGGGGCTCCCCATATGTGAATCCCGCGAGTCGTACAATGCTCGGCCATGCATCAGGCGCATCATCGATCGCCCCAACTTTCGTCGAACGTAAGTCAATGATCGCACCGTCCATCCAGTGGGGAAGCTCCTTGCCATTTCTTGCCAGTTGAAGGTCCTTGTGGATCGTCGAGTTGCGCACCTCCAGGAACCAGATGGTTGAGCCTCTAATGGAAAGGGTTCCAGCGACGTCAGCCCCCGCAATCCGCACCTCATTGAACATCGCATCGACGAGAAATAGCGAAGAACCCAACTTCGAGCCGTTCAGCGCTAGGAGGTCGCCTATCTTCGAGTTGTCTAGGTGAACCAACCCGGATACCTCAGCCGCAACGAGTGAGATCGTCCTAGCGGTTACGCAGCGCGCATAGAGCGCTCCTTCAATTCTGATTGTGTCCATATCCAGCTTGCCTGCTATGACAGCGCGGTCCACCTCTACATTGCCCGACACTTCGGTTCCAACAAGGTTCCCGGAGGTCAAGAAGGTTTTTCGTAGAAAGAGGGAACCAGAGATACGCGCCCCACTCATGCGTAGCTCCGCGGCGAGGGTCGAGCCATCGAACTCGACGTTTCCATCAACGACGGCTCCCCCGAGATCCACAGTGGTGAACCGTCCGCCGCGCAGATCCAACGGTCCGTCAACCTGGGTGCTGTTGAGATTAAGCGTCGCTAGAAAGGTCGATCGATCGAACCCGAGGATTCCCATTTGAGCGCCTCCCAGATCGACCGGAAGGTCAAATTGAGAGTCCTCGATGAAGACCGACCTCGGCACCGACGAGTGAGACAGGCCAATCAGCTCTGAGAAGTGTGCCCCCGATATGTGAACAGGTCGTACTGGTTGCCGTGAACTATACGGCTCATCGAGGAGGATGGACTCAAGAAAGGTGGAGCGCAATTGGCGCTGGGGGGACCACGACGACGGTCCGGCTTTGTTTGATCCCGAGCCAAAGCCGGTCGCTTCATTCAACTCCGCCGGCCTACCCAGGCAGATTTGGCGCCATACCCATCGCTCCTGTCGCGTCCAGTCCTCGCGTGTATCAGCGATACAGGCACTCTCTTCGGGACTTGCAACGCTCTCCGCCCATGTTCGGTCCGAAGACGCCAATGCGATACCGGTATCGACGGTCACGAGGAAGGAGACGAGTAGGGCTGAAGCTACAACTTTCGCCGCTAGCTGCCCAGCTGGATAGGCACGGTGGGGCCTCCAGGTCTCACCATCGCGTGGCAGGGAAGCTCGACCGCACTTAGTCCAAGGTCTGGTCATGGTTCCTTCGATGACTCTCGGGCGATGCGAACGGGTCGCCGTTTGACGGCCCACGTCACGGTCAGAAACAGGGTGGCGATCAAGCCCCACCAAAGCGAGCCAAAGGCCGTAACAAGCGACCAAAGAAAGTGGTCCCGATGTGGTCGATAGTGATGCAAGGATGCGTAGGCTGACAGGCATAAGATCCCAGCGGTCATGCCCGCAGCTAGGGCTCGGCGGGGATAGGTCGCCCAGCCCCAGAGCAGCCACATCATCATTCCGCCGCCCACGACTACCGACACAATGTACGGCACGGTCAGAATATGCGAGATCTCAGGCGGTGTGCGCAGGGCATCCGGGTAGAACCGGACGACAAGGTGGCCTACGTCGAGGCAGAGCAACAGGCCGAAGACCATTGCTCCAACGCCGCCAAGAATCGTCAGACCCTCGCCGATCAGGTGGTGCCGGCGTTCCTTCGGCGTCTCGGACGATCGGCTCAAGATTCCCGGACGGATCAAGATGTAGATCGGGAGTAGCACGATAATGGTCACGCTCCAGACAACCCAGCGACCTCCCGGACTCAGGCGGGGGAGGATCACGAGATTGATGAGAAAGGCTAGAGCGACTATGCCGCGCGTCCGAGCCAGCACCAGCCCTGTTAGTGCTAGAATGGCGGCCTTTAGTGGGAAGAATACTACTTCCTCGATCAATCCCCGAAAATAGCCCTGGATCCGCTTCTTGTTGCTGTTGCCTCGGCGAAGTGGAGGGGTCAGTGATGCCAGCAATTGGCTCATGGCAGTCATCCCGAGAGTCGACACCCATTCCCGGCCCCAGACCGACTTGATGTCCTTAGCCATCTTTGCGTAGGCGTCGATCATGCTGGGCTTGAACTGCGGTGGCTCAGTCGGCACCACCAAGTTTGGCTCGTCATCTCGGAGCGGAGTAGCTAAGATGAGCGGAAGGTCATCGGCCATGAGGTCCCAGTGACGTCGGCACAGCAGCACGGTTTTGGTCAAGGCGAGAGCGTCGCCGTCCGGATCTTCCCCACTGGTTCTAAAGAATTCCTCGATTTCTGATCGAATCTCGCTGTGGTAATTGCTCCACAACTCAGATCGGGACTCCTGCGAGGAACCGCCCGGGCCTTCGCATACCGTCTGTTCGATAATCTTGTACAATCTCGCCCCGGCACTGTCCCTCGTTTCCCCCGCACTTCGCGTGTGGAATCGGATGAGTTGCTCCGGGTCCAAGACGATGTCGAGTAAGGACTTGGCGGCGTCCATCTCTCCCCACATCCAGTCATTCTGACGCCAGCGTCCTGACATGAATGCGGTGAAATTTCCGAGCTGACCGCCCGCCAGCTTGTGCTTGGAGTTGACGGTTACAGGAGTGCCGGGCACCAACCACCGGTCCGCCAGGCGTGCGAGGTTTGGCTCAGGCGCGCTGAAGGCCCGACCTCCAGGCAACGTGCATGACCGCAGGAGGAGCGGCGACAGGTTGGCACCGGACACCCGAGTGAAGCGGATGGGGGTGGATGACGCGCCAGGTCCACCGGCATGGACGCCGAGCGTGGCCCGATCGAGCCGGTCGAGCACAACCGCCATCTTTTCCTCCGAATCTTGCTTTTCGAGGTCACGCTGCAATGGACCCGCTGGTGCTTGCGCCATCTCCGTCGCCATCGCCAGGGTGATATTCGTGGCGGCATCGACAAGGCGGGACCAGAGCGTTGCGAGAGCGTCCGTCGTGCTCGGAACCGGCACGTCGACCGGGCGGTACGTATCGGCAGCTATGGCTCGGAGCGTGGTGGCAATTCCACATCCGTCCCTTTCCCACGTCTCAAGTTCGCCCAAGCGGGCCAACTCATCAATTGGGGCCTCTGCTCGGAGTCTGGCTGAGTCGAGAAATAGTGATGTCAGCCACCAGTCGACCTCATCGCCCTGTAACGCGGCAGCACCAAGGACGGCGCGGCGGTCCAGAAACGCTTGGAGCTGCTCGCCAATCTTGTGTACCGAGTAGGCGACCGCCTTGGCCACGTCGAGCGTGTCCTCGGTGCTGGACTCGAGCCCGACGTCGTCCCCACGTCGGATTTCGGCCACCCAGTCGACAATCAGGAGTGCCGTCCTGATCACCGGCAGAAACGGGCGGATCGACTTGGAGCCGAGGCTCGGCAGAGCGACGGTTTCGCCAACTCGAACGTGGTACTGGTCGCTCTGGCTGAGCGTAAGGGCGATCGAGCGCCGGAGTCGCCGCCGGTTGTCGTCGGTATAAGTCTCCAGCGGTGAAGCGAGAATCTCAGCTCCCATAGGGAACCAGGGGATCTCGCATTTGGGATCGGCTAGGAGCCGGTAGAGCCGGGCTGCGTCGGCAGCCGCATCCGGTCCTAGGCGGTGGACGGCGAGGCCGCGGTCGGCGCCGAGCCCCTCAGTTATCGCCGCAGTACGCGCCGCGCGCAGAAGACGGGCGCGGTCGTTCTGGCTACGAAGGACATCCAGGTCGTCCATCACCGATTCGTTGTGCAGGGAGCCGAGCAGCTTCTTTCCGACGGTTACGAGGGTTGAGGATGGATCAGTGACTTTCGCCGGCTCGACGGGCTTCTTGGGCGGCCCGGGGCTCGGATGGAGGTAGAGCAGCCAACGGGCTGTAGCCGTGGCTGCGGCTGACCGGACAATGGCGCCGATGGCCCGCTCGACCGGAATGTTGTCGACAACGCCGCCGTCCATAAGCTCCGGCGAGCCATCGAGAAACGAGTCGGGGCCGAGCAGTGAGCCATGGCTGCATCTCCGAGTCCAGCGGACAGGCTCGAAGGCGAGCGGGAAGGACGCAGTCGTGCGGGCGGCGAGGGCAAGTGTCGGGGACATTACCTGGTTGATTGAACTGAGCTCAGGGCCGGCCCCTGCGTGCCGGAACTGGAAGACCGCGTCCAGGCGCCTGTCACTTGAGAGACTCCAGGGATCATCCCGGGAGACGACTTCAGCACCGCCCAGGATCGTGCCGGCAAGGAATAGGGATAGGTCGTGGTGTTGGATATAGCGGCTGTCCTTCGCCGGCTCGGTGAGCTTCCTGACCTCCTTCTCGAGACTCGTCTTGAAATATTCGCCGTCGAAAACGCTGTTCCGGATCGGCGCCAACGGCCCGAGCAGCCACTCTGCCGGCTTCGACCACACCCCGTGCCGGGGGTCCTCCCGGTCAGCGAGAAGTCTGGCCATCGAGCCTCGTTGCAGCCAGACGCGGCGAAGATCGTCCACCGAAGCTCCCGAGCGCAGAGCGGATGCATAGAGCACACCGTTCAGGCCACCGGCACTAGCGCCCGTGATGACGTCGACCAGGACCGTTTCCCAACCCCCAGCGGAGAGCATCCCTGCCCAAAAGTGGTCCCCGGAACCAGCGCCTTCGTCAGTGGGACACCCAGCCCGACGCAGGCGATCAACTTCGGCGACTGCCCCTCCGATCCACACCGCCAGGCTCACACCACCTCGCATGGCCAACGCCAGGCGCAGCTCTCGCCCGCCAGACAGACTAGTCATTGCGACGTCGCTGCGATTCGGACGACAGTCTTTGATTTTGCTTCGGGTCGGCAGCTACGACGGTTGATCGTTGTCCGCCTTATAGGCCAGTGCAGTGGCTGCCGCACCAAGAGCAACTGCGCCAAGAACTGCAACAACATTTCTTGGAGCCTCCCGGAGGCTGGGCCAAACCGCGTCAAATGCCGTTGTCTTTTGGAGCATGGTCCAAAAGGTGAAGGCCAGGGGCGGAATCACCGCACGGGCCGCATCCCATCGTCTAAAGTCCCTCCGCCTCCCCAAAAGGTACAGGCCCGCACTAATAAAGACCAGGGCCCAGAAGATCAATTTTAGTGTCGAGGGGTCAGTGATCGTAGCCACCTTCATCCCCTCGGCGTTGGTACTGGTCTCGCTCACCCAGGTTAGGAGCAGGGCGTGTGCCGCTAGGACCTCTGCTGGAACGAGCGCAGCCAAGGCATCGACGTATGTTCGTATCCCGGGCGGGTTTGCTGCACTACTGGTGCCTGGAGCAGCTTCTTCGCGCTTCGTCGTGAGCGTTCCGTAAGCAAGTGTGCTCAAAATCCCTCCGTCGCCGTTCGCCGTAGCTCACCTTAGACAAGAAATCCGGAACAGTCCATAGATCGATTGCCCGCGGTCGAGGCCACCACTCAGGTCGCTGATCTACCCCGAAGATCTCCTCGGAGCGGACATCGTCACCCTGTGAGGCAGTACGCGGGTGACTCCGCAGCCGCTTGTCCTGAGGTGGAGCTCGGTCAGGCGGAAGCGACGACTTCTTCGTCCCAGTTCTCCACGGTCTGGACGGACCAGAATGCGGCGAAGAGGACGATCTCGAAGGCTTCGAGCCAGAAGGTCGTATAGTCGCCACCAATCTCGAACAGCCAGATGACGACGCCACCGAAGGCCATAAGTAGCGCGATGGATGAGTAAATGATCAGGTACGACTTCGACGACTTGTTTCGATGCTGGAATGCCCTCCCGCCGACCGCGAGAGTTAGGAGACCAAACATGGTGACGGCCGCGTAACCGTGGGCCAACGAATAGAATTCGGTCCAGTTCCCGTTTAACCACCATCCCATGAATAGGAATACCGCGGTGACGAACAGGGACCGTTTCGTGCCCTTCTCAACCTCGGCCAATGGCCGAAGATTCCGGTTCACGACGATGGCGACAAAGAGTGCCAAAGCCAACCCGACAGCACCGGCAAGAAGGAGGGCATCGAAGTTGTTGTTGACGGTGCTGATGAAGTCCGCCTCGGCCGGTAGCGGTCTCGGATCGACTGAAGAGCAAAGCTTGCCGATGTCTGTCGTGGGGGCAACGGCGACCACAGGAGCGAACATGCCTGCGAAATTCAGGGACGTGTCCTCGAACCAACCCTTACCCTTCACGACGATCAGCGCGAACCCGACGGTAATCATGCCGCCCACAAAGATCGCCCGGACCGGCGTATAGTAGTAGCCGCTGATCGACGTCTGCCAGCAATTGGTCTTTCGGTGCTCGAGCCAAATCGATGCTGCTAAGAGGACTACCGTACCGATCATTGCGATTCGCAGATAGCGATAGGTCTTAATCGCATCCGTTGCCGTTAGCTGCTTCGAATCCCCTGAACTCATCGCCGTCCCCCTGCTCGCGGAGTGGAGCGATCTCTAGCAGATTTTTAGCGTCCGCGCTCGGTGGAAGCAGATCACCCTGCCGAGGAGGATCCGACGAACCACGATTTCACTCGAGCACGATGCCCCCAGGCGTACGCCGTGATCAGAGCCAAGGCCCCGACGATGATGAGCGCCCACTTGGTTTTGCCAAACACGCGCATGATGTGGATCGCTCCTGCGTCGATATTGGGCGTCCGCTCGATGTTGCGGAGCAGGCAGACGTTCTCGAACTCGTCGGCGAGCGCAGCCACCAACACGCAGATACCGCCGGCGACCGACAGTCGACTCCGGATCGAGGTCGACAGGGCAGCAAGCCCGTACTCGACTGCGAGGACGAGGTCGACGATCCCGGCGGCAATGTACCGATCGTCGCCGTCGGATAGCCGAGACCGGAACTCATCGGCATCCGCGAACTCTTGGAGCCGAAAGTACTTCGCCTCCAGGAAACGGATAAGTAGCGCCGTGACGAGTACGAGCGCCCAGAACAACCACCGCCGTGCTCGGAGCCTCTCCACCGCTGGCGATGGTAGGTGTCGCAACCGCCACTAGCGAGGTTTGACTCGCTTACGCCCCTGTGGACGAAAACGTACGTGTAGGCGGAGCATCGATGGCCCTGCCCCCCCGCGACGGTCAAGCCGGATTCAGGGTGTACAAGGGCAGTGGGTGATGCACGGCGCGGAGCGTTATGTCGCGGCCGTCACCGTCATGTTCGCGGCGCCGTGGAATGCAGCGGCTGCCAGCACGCTTCGGAACCGCAGCCTCGCCCACAACAAGGGCAAGGCCAATGCCGCGGGTCCAATCACGTCGAACCACTTGAAGCCCGACTTCTTGTTGGCCCCAGCCACGTGCCACAGGGCGAAGGTGATCATGCTGGCCATGACGACCCACGCTGCCCTGATGCCGGTGGCCGCCCAAGCGCCGAGAACGACGCCGCGATGGACGATCTCCTCGCCGATTGCGGTACCGATGAAGAGCGTCGCCGCGTCCAACACCGATATCCGTTCTCGAAAGAGTGCGAACGCAGCCGAACCCACGCCTAGGACCACCGCAAGCCAGACCAACCATCGGCAAGCCGTCGCCGGCTCCCACTTCAGACCCTGGAGACCGAGATCGGAGGGCTGCCAGCCGCGCTGGCCCATTAGGAAAACCCCGAGCAGACCTATGACAGGAACACCGACGAGCGTGATCCACTCCGGTTGGCACCATTGCCGCCCGCCAAGCACGACCCCATTCCCCAACACCACCACGAAGACTGAGCCGACAAGTGCCGCGGGGATCGGCACTCGTCGACGGTCTAGGGTTCGGAGCCGGTCGAGCTCCTTACTACCACGAGCGAACTCCTGCTTGATGGCCCGAATCATCGACGTCAGGCTAGCCAGTACATACCGGACGATCAGGACGGCAGGCTATGCCATGAGCTGGAAACTTGAGCCAGCTGAACACAGCGCTAGGCCGAACGCAAAACTGTTCCTACCGCTATGCCGATGAGCAGAACTGCGCATACCTCAAGCGACATTGCGGCCACCAAAATCCATGCTTTAATCGAGTTAACTGATTGTGCGCGTTCAATAAGCTTTTGCTGAGTCGCCGCTACCCGTAGTTCCGCGGATGCCTTTCGCTCCTGCCAGCGTCGGTCAATAATCGCTTGGAGACCCTTCGGATCGACGGTCATATAGAATAGCGGTATATTCGTCAGAAGACCAAGAATCGCCGCGCAAACGAAAAATCCGATGGCGATGCCAATCGGCCCGTGTGCTGCCTTCGGCAAAGCAAATGTTTGCGACTTAGTAATGAGTGAAACGAGTCCAAAGAGCAAGGTCACTAAGGCGCCCGATGTCGTGATAACCGACAGTCCTCGCTGCTCGATTGACGATTTTCGTGCTTCCTGTGCAGTCAAAAGGTCATCGAACAACTTCGCAAAAATAGCGCCGCCGCTTTCTGCTCCAGGATCGGCCTCTCCGGTTCCCTCCATGACACTTATGGCTTAAGCCGCCTTTGCCAGAACAGAGTCTCCAAATCCTCGTTCTCTTGTATAGCTTCATTTCCTTCTTGATTATAATACCCAACCTCGGATCGTCATCATCGCCGTCGCCGTCATTCGCTGCCGGTCCCAATGGTTCCGCCATCTCGAGTCCTTCTTTCGCCGTCTGGAGGTCGAGTGGAATTGTACCTGCAGTCGGATGAAGGTGCTACCCCTCTTCTCTCCTGCTTGGGCTTGAGACTGTTGACGGCGTCCCGAACGTCGGGCATGGGCGGCGCCACGCTCCCAGACTCGGGCATTGGCACACCACACGATGTGGAATATGCGACATCCGCCTCGGCAGCGAGGCGAGGTTCGGCCCGATGTCCGTAGCGGCCGAGAGCGCTGCCGACTTCCGGCTCGTCCTGCTTCGACCCGCTGGCGTCGAGTTGGAGAGCGCCACCTCGAGCAGGAGTCCGTCGGGGGCCGGACAGCCACAACCAAAACAATGGGCCGCTCGATCCGGGCAGCTGCACGATCGTCGTCGATCCCATCACTGCGGAGTTTCGCTGATGTCGTCGTGTCCGCCTCTTCTACGCGAAGTTGGAACTCCCCGCTGCATGCGCCACGCCCGAGGGTCGGCCGGCGGGAGGCCGCGGCTCATGACCTCGGGACCGGCGTCCAGGCTCGGCCTCCCCGCGAACCTCGCGGCGGTGGGTGTATTTCACGGGTTGGGCCCGGCTCTTGGATAGACGACCGTTCGAAGCAGTGGGAGGAAAGGCATGACCAACAGTTGAGGATCAGAATCTTACGACGCTTGCAAGGTTGCTCCTGGCGCGACGGTGGGTCGCGTTTGGAACAACGCCAACGCGGAGGTGTACAGCCTGCAGGCGTGGCCGGAGGTGGCCCCAGGCGTGAATGCGTCGGCCGAGATCACCAAGACGAGCTACGTCGTGCACGGATACCCATCCGAGCGCGAGCTCCACTATTGGGTGAAGAACACGGGAACCACGCAGGTTGACATCGCGGTTTGGGTCTTTTGGTGGCCCTACGCGTCTGAGTGGGGAGAGCGGGTCCGGATACGCGGCGGCCGGGGCCTCGACGGCCAGCTGACACCGCCGGCGTGGAGCAGCACCCGGAGGCGGTAGTGCTCGAACCGTTTGAACCCGTG
>JAXDOC010000003.1:0-112959 GCA_034669165.1 Actinomycetota bacterium | reverse complement strand
CCGGCCAAGGTGCGCACCGCCCTGGCCGAACGGGACAGGGTGTGCGTGGTGCCGGGCTGTTCCGTCGACTGCGACCTCGAGATCGACCACATCCGGCCCATCGCCGCCGGCGGGCGCAGCGAGCTGGTCAATCTGTGCCGCCTCTGCCGGTTCCACCACTACCTCAAGACCCACCACGGCTGGCGCATCTCCCGAGCAGGCAAGCGCTGGCTTTGGGAAGGGCCGCACGGACCACCCCCCAACCCCAAGGCCCGCCAACCTGAGTTGGCCGCGGCCCGCTGCTAGACCCGCGGGCGCGGGCTGACCCGCCCCGGCCACGTCGGCGGGCACGGGAGCTCGGCGGCGGTGGCGGCTTGCTCCCTCACGCCCGAGAGGCCAACGGAGGCACGGTGCGCTGGCCGCCGTTCTGATCGACGCGGGCAGGTCGTACCGGCTCGGTGCCGCTCGGGCGCCAGAGACCCACGAAGCACGGTCCCTCGCCGTCTTGGGCGAGGTGGCGTCGGTCCCGCCGCGTCGCCGGGCTCGCGAGGGTCGGCGGCGGTAGCACCGTGCTCCCGAACCCGAGGCGCTTAGGGCAGCACCGTCCCCTCGGGGAGGAGGCGTTCGCCGTAGTACACCTGCCAGCCGTGGTAGCCGAGGTAGGCCCGTTCGTCGGCCTCCATATGCTGGGCGTAGACGGTGACGGCCCGCACGTAGCGGTTGGAGTTGTTGTACGAGAACAGGGCGCCGGCCATGTCGGTGAGGGCGCCGTGGGCCCGGAGGAGGCGGGCGGCGGCGGCGATGGAGTCGGCGGTCGACTCGATGTCGCCCCCCTCGCCGTAGATGTCCCAGGTGGTCGGGATGAACTGCATCGGGCCCCGGGCTCCGGCCGAGCTGTCGCCCCGGATGCGGCCCATGCGCGTCTCCACCAAATGGATGGCGGCCAGGTACTCCCACGGGACGCCGACGGAGGCCTCCGCCTGCTTGTAGTGGTTGAGGAGCACGGCCGCCGGCTCGGGCGTGACGATGCGCCAGTGGGGGAGGGGGCGGGCGGGGTCGACGGGCCCGGCCAGGGCGGTGAGGTCCTTGGCCGCGGCCAGGTGGGCGTCGGTCGCGGCCCGGACCCGGTCGGGGAGCAGGGCCAGGGCCTCGGACTCCAGCTCCGGGTGGAAAAGCAGCATGCGGACGGCGGCCTGCTGGACCTGGCCCCACCGGTCCATGTCGGCGGCGGGCGTGGACGGGTCGTGGATGGCGGTCTCGGCCGCGATCAGGTCGGCTGCGACCTGCAGACTGGGGGCCAGCGTGCTCGTGGGCGCCGGGACCGTCGTCGCGGTCGGGGCGACGGTGGTGCTCGCCGCCGGCTGGGCGGCCGGTCCGTCGCCGCCGCCATCACTGCTGCAGGCGACCAACGCCGCAGCCAGGAGCAACGTCACGATCCCGAGTCGGCGCTGGGGCTCTAGCCTGGGCCCGTGGCCGGCAAGTACCTGATCAGGACGTTCGGATGCCAGATGAACGTCCACGACTCCGAGCGGCTGGCCGGCGTGCTCGAGGCCGACGGCATGGAGCCCACCGACGATGTCGAGCAGGCCGACATCGTGCTCCTCAACACCTGCTGCATCCGGGAGAACGCGGACAACAAGCTGTACGGCCACCTGGGCCACCTTAAGTCGGTCAAGGACCGTCACCCGGGCATGCAGATCGCGGTGGGCGGCTGCCTGGCCCAGAAGGACCGCGACCTCATCCAGAGCCGGGCGCCCCAGGTAGACGCCGTCTTCGGCACCCACAACGTGGGCCGGGCGGTCGAACTGCTGCGGGAGGCGGCCGAGCGGGGCCAGTCGGTGATCGAAATTCTCGACGAGGCCCAGCCCCTCGACGAAATCTACGGGGACGAGACCGCGCTCCCAGTCCGCCGGGGTCTGCCGTACACCGCCTGGGTGACGATCCAGATCGGTTGCGACAACTCGTGCGCCTTCTGCATCGTCCCGTCGGTGCGGGGCAAGGAGATCAGCCGGCCGTTCGACGGGATCGTGGCCGAGGTGGAGGCGCTGGCCGCCGCCGGCACCGTCGAGATCACCCTCCTGGGCCAGAACGTGAACTCCTACGGACGCGACCTCACCCGCCGCCGGCCGCTGTTCGCCGAGCTGCTGCGGGCGGTGGGAAGCGTCGACGGCATCCGCCGGGTGCGCTACACCAGCCCCCACCCCAAGGACCTGCGGCCGGAGACGGTGGCGGCGATGGCCGAGGTCGACACCGTCTGCCAGCACCTCCACCTGCCCCTCCAGTCGGGGAGCGACCGGGTGCTGGCGGCCATGCACCGGGGCTACACGAGTCGCCGGTACCTGGAGAAGTTGGTCGGGGCCCGGGCCGGGGTGCCCGACCTGGCCGTCACCACCGACCTCATCGTCGGCTTCCCGGGCGAGACCGACGACGACTTCGAGCGCACCCTCGAGGTGGTGGCCGAGGCCGAGTACGACAGTGCCTACACGTTCCTGTTCTCGCCCCGTCCCGGCACCGAGGCGGGCGAGCTGCCGCGGGAGCGGTTCGTCGCCCCCGACGTGGCCGCCGAGCGCTTCGAACGCCTCCACATCGTGGTGGAGCGCTCGGCCCTGGCCAAGCACCAGGCCCGCATCGGCCGCACCGAGGAGGTGCTGGTGGAGGGCCCGAGCAAGCGCGACCCGTCGGTGGCCACCGGCCGCACCCGCCAGAACAAGCTCGTCCACTTCCCGGTGGCCGAAGGCGAGCCGGTGCCCGCCGCCGGCACCTTCGCCGACGTGGCCATCACGGCCGCCGCGCCCCACTACCTCGTCGGGGAGCTGGTGGCGGTCACGGCCCGCCCCCGCCACCGCACCCGCATCCCCGTGGCAGTCCTCTGACGCACGCCGGAGCTCCCACCCCGTTTGCTGCACCGCGGGGGACGTGAACGGGGGCCGATCCGGGGCGGATCACTTCTTCCCCGGCACCGCACCCGCATCCCAGCGTCGGTCCCTGACGCACGCCAGAGGTCTCGGCCCCGTTTGCTGCAACGGGGCCGATCCGGGACGGATCACGTCCCGGGTGCAGCGAACGGGCGAGGACGGGTCCGGCGACACTGACTGGGTTTCACGCACTCCTAGCGGTGTGATCGGGGCCGATCCGGTCCGGATCACCCCGCTCCGGACGCATGAAACCACGTTGGCTGCACGGGTGGGGACGTGAACGGCGCCGATTCAGGGCGGATCACGTCCCTGCGGGTGCACGAAACCGGCGGGCCCCGGCACCTGTGCCTGGTGGGGCCGACGGCGTCGGGCAAGTCGGGCCTCGCCCTGGAGCTGGCCCGGCGCCTTCCCGACGTCGAGCTGGTGTCGGTGGACTCCATGCAGGTCTACCGGGGGATGGACATCGGCACGGCCAAGCCCACCGCCGCCGAGCGGTCCGAGATCCCCCACCACCTGCTCGACCTGGCCGACCCGACGGAGGACTTCTCGGTGGCCCGCTTCCAGGCGGCGGCGGAGGCGGCCATCGCCGACATCGAGCGCCGGGGCCACCGCGCCCTCCTCGTCGGCGGCACCGGCCTCTACCTGCAGGCGGTGGTCGACGGGCTGCGCCTCCCCGGCCGGTGGCCGGACGTGCGGGCCGAGCTCGAAAAGGAAGCAGAGCGGGAGCCGGCCGCGGTCGGCGCCCTGCACCAGCGGCTGGCCGACGCCGACCCCGCGGCCGCAGCCCGCATCGAGCCGGGCAACACCCGCCGCATCGTCCGGGCCCTGGAGGTCACCCTGGGCAGCGGCCAGCCGTTCTCCTCGTTCGGCCCCGGCCTCGACGCCTACCCGACGTCGACCCGCTTCCGCCTGGCCGGGGTGTGGCTGCCCCGGGCCGTGCTCGACCGCCGCATCGAGGACCGGTACGGGGCCCAACTGGCGGCCGGGTTCCTCGACGAGGTCCGGGCCCTGCCGTCCGGACTCTCCCGCACCGCGGCCCAGGCCCTCGGCTACCGGGAGTTGCTGGCCCATCTCGCCGGAGCCACGGCCACGCTCGACGAAGCGGTCGCCGAAGCCGTCCGCCGCACCCGGCAGTTCGCCCGCCGCCAGCAGTCGTGGTTCCGCCGCGACCCGAGGATCACGTGGCTGGGCACGTCGCAAAATCCCGTCGACCTGCTTCCCGCCCTGCTGGGAGACTGGTCCCGCCCATGAATCTCGAGAAATACCACGGCCTGGGGAACGACTTCCTCATCCTTCTCGACCTCGACTCCCTCCATCCGGTCGACGGCGCCATGGCGCGCGCCCTCTGCGACCGCCACACCGGTGTCGGGGCCGACGGGCTCATCCGGGTGACGAGCGGCCCGACGATGGAGCTGTACAACGCCGACGGCAGCCGGGCCGAGATGAGCGGCAACGGGATCCGCTGCCTGGCCCTGGCCCTGGTCGACGCCGGCCTCGAACCAGGGCCCGAGATCACTGTCGCCACCGACGCCGGCCCCCGGCGGGTTCGGTTCAACGACGACCGCTCGATCAGCGTCGACATGGGGTCGGCCACGGCGGAGCCGGGGCCCGGGCACTCGCTGCTGGTCGACATGGGGAACCCGCACGCGGTGATCGAGGTGCAGGACCCCTACGACGCCGACCTCGGCTGGGAGGCCCGCCGTTTCGGGCCCGACCTCAACCTGGAGCTGATCGCCGCCGGTCCCGGGCCCGACGAGCTGACCATGCGGGTGTACGAGCGGGGCGTGGGCGAGACCCAGGCGTGCGGCACCGGCGCCTGCGCGGCCGCGGTGGCGGCTCACAAGTGGGGCATCGTGGGCGACAAGGTCACCGTGCACCAGCCCGGCGGCGCCGTCCAGGTCGACCTCGGCGGGCCCCAGATCGTCCTCACCGGCCCCGCCGTCTGGGTCGCCACGGTGTTGGTCAGGATTGGCGAGGTCCACTGATGTCACTCATCGAGCGGGGCCGCCGGGAGCGCATCCTGCTCGTCGGCGTCGCCGTCCCTCCCAACACCCTCGACGACGCCGAGGCCTCCCTCGACGAGCTGTCGGCGCTCGTCGACACCGCCGGCGCCGACGAGGTCGAACGCGTCCTCCAGCGTCGGGACGCGCCCGACCCGGCCACCTTCGTGGGCAAGGGCAAGGCCGAGGAGCTGCGGGAGCTGTCCTACGAGTTCGACACCGATACGGTCGTGTTCGACGAGGAGCTGACGCCGGCCCAGAGCCGCAACCTGGAGAAGATCCTTGGCCGCACGGCCATCGACCGCACCGCCGTCATCCTCGACATCTTCGGCCAACACGCCCACAGCCAGGAGGGAAAAGCGCAGGTGGAGCTGGCCATGCTCCGCTACCGGCTGCCCCGACTGCGGGGGAAGGGCAAGGGCCTCAGCCAGCAGTCGGGCGGTATCGGCACCCGGTTCGGCGGCGGCGAGACCAAGCTCGAGATCGACCGCCGGCGCCTGCTGCGGCGGATCAGCAAGCTCGAGTCCGACCTCAAGGTCCTCACCAAGAACCGGCGCACGCAGCGCAAGGCCCGCCACCGGTCCCGGCTGCAGACGGTGGCCATCGTCGGTTACACGAACGCCGGCAAGTCCACCCTCCTCAACCGGCTCACCGACGCCGGGGTGCTGGTGGAGGACCGCCTCTTTGCCACCGTCGACCCCACCACCCGTCGCCTCGACCTCCCCGGCGGGGAGCGGGTGCTGCTCTCCGACACCGTCGGCTTCGTGCGCAAGCTGCCGACGCAACTGGTGGAGGCCTTCCGGTCGACGTTGGAGGAGGTGGCCGAGGCCGACCTCCTGGTCCACGTGGTCGACGCGTCGGCGGCCAACCCGGAAGCCCAGATGGCGGCGGTGCAGACCGTCCTGCGGGAGATCGGGGCCGACGAGGTGCCGGTCCTCCTCGCCTTCAACAAGAGCGATCTGGCGGGCGAGGAGGTCAAGCGCCTGCTCGACCGCCATCCGGGGTCGGTGGCCCTGTCGGCCGGCAGCGGCGAAGGCATCGACGGCCTGCTGGAGGCGGTGGGGGAGCGGCTGCGGCTGCTGTCCCGCACCGTGGAGATGCTGGTCCCCTACGAGCGGGGCGACGTGGTCGCCGCCCTCCACCGCCAGGGCGAGGTCCTGTCGGAGTACCACGAGGACGACGCCACCCGCATCCGGGTCCGCCTCCCCGACCCCGAGGTCAACCGCTACGTGGACTTCCTGGCGTGAGCCCGGCCGGGTTCGAGTCGCCGCCGTACCCCTACGACCGCCTCAACCGGCTCAAGCCCCTGGCTGCGCACCACGAGGGCGGCCTGGTCGACCTGTCGATCGGCACGCCGTACGACGCCCCGCCGGCGGAGGTGGTGGCCGCCCTGGGGTCGTCGGGGACGGAGCGGGGCTACCCGTCGTCGGTGGGCAGTCCCGCCTTCCGGGAGGCGGCCGCCGGGTGGATGCACCGGCGGCTGGGCGTCGACGTGGCGGTGGACGACATCGCCGTCTGCGTCGGGACGAAAGAGCTGGTCACGGCCCTGCCCCACTGGCTGCGGCTGCGGGATCCGGGTCGGGACACGGTCCTCTACCCGGCGGTGTCGTACCCCTCCTACGCCATGGGGGCGACGTTCGCCGGGTGCCGGGCGGTGGCGGTCGACGTGGAGGGCGGCGGGCTCGACGCGGTCGACCCCGACGACGCGGCCCGGGCCCTGTGCCTGTGGGTGAACACCCCCGGCAACCCCACCGGCGCCCTCACCGACCTGGGCGAGGCGGCGGTGTGGGGCCGGTCCCACGGGGTGCCGGTGCTGAGCGACGAGTGCTACGCCGAGTTCACCTGGGCCGACCGCCCCCGCACCATCCTCGAGCACGGCGCCGAGGGCGTGCTGGCCGTCCACTCGCTCTCCAAGCGGTCGAACCTGGCCGGCCTGCGGGCGGGGTTCTACGCCGGCGACAGGGCCCTGGTGCACTACCTGTCCGAGGTCCGCAAGCACGCGGGGGCCATGGTGCCGGGGCCGGTGCAGGCGGCGGCGACGGTGGCCCTGGGCGACGACGTCCACGTCGACGCCCAACGGGAGCGCTATGCCGAGCGCATCGAGTTCTTCCGGGGCGTGCTCGGTGACGTGGGCGCGAGAGCCGATCCGCCGGCCGGTTCGTTCTATCTGTGGGCCGCCGCGCCCGGCGGCGACGCCTGGGCCCTGACCGCCTGGCTGGCCAAATGGGGGGGCGTCCTGGTTGCCCCCGGGGAGTTCTATGGCGAGGCCGGGGAAGGCTATGTGCGGGTGGCTCTGGTGCAGCCGATGGACCGGCTCCGGCTGGTGGCCGACCGCCTCCGCCAGGCGCCGCCGGGGGTCACCGAGGTCGCCTGACGGAAAGCTTTAGCCTCCCGGCGGGGCCCATGGGCTTCGGGCGCGGCGGTGCTTCGCCCACTCCCCGTGGCCGCGTGCGGCGCGACATCGGGAACGGGCGGTAGGGTTGGCTCATCGGATGGTGTTACGAGTTCGGCATCCAGATTTGCCCCGGGTGCAAGGCGGTCATGGTCGCCGGCGATTCATCCTGCACGTGCGCAAAGTGTGGCAAGGAGTGCGGGGGGCTATTTCGAGGCTGCCAGGACGTCTGGGATCGCGGGTCGGCGTCCAAGAACCGTAAGGGCCTGCGCACCGTCGCCGACACCTCCCGCGCCGCGGCCGCGGTCGCCGGCGCGCCGTCGCCCACCCAAGCCCTCCCCAACCCCGTCGTCCGCCGTACCGCCCCGCCCGCCGCCGCCCGCCCGGCCGTCTCCGCGCCCACCGCCGGCAGTGCCAACCGGGGCGCCGACTTCTGGGGCATCCCCCTCGAGCGGGCGGCCGAAGGCGCGGCCAAGCCCGCCGCGGCTCCGTCGGCGGCTCCGGCGGGGGTTCCGGCGGGAGCCACCCCCCAACCCGTCGCCCAGCCGGCCCCGCAGGCCCCCGTCGCAGCCAAAGCCCAAGCGATCCCCCAACCGCCCCCCCAAGCGCCGGCGCAACCGTTGTTGCAGGCCGCGTCCTCCGCGAGCCTGCCGACCACGGGTGTGTCCGAAGCCGACTATCCCCAGGGTGGCGTTCCCCTGTTCGAGCCGTCCTCGCCCCCGCTGTTTCCTCCGGGGTGGGGTCCCGGTCAGCCGGAGGTGCTCGTGTCCGACAGTCCCCGCTTCCCGTCCTATGCGGCCATGCCCGACCGTGAAGGAGAGATCGCCGGTCGGCTCCGGGCGCTCGCCGCCAGTCCCGCCGACCCCGAGAGCATGCGCCGCGGGCTGCTGTGGGTGGCGGGCGAGGTGCAGGCGTGCGAACAGGCCCTGCGTCTGGCCACCGAGCAGATGGCGGCCGTGGCCCACCGGCTGGCCACCCTGGAGACCAGGGAGCAGGCCCTGGCCCGCTCCACCGCCAGCATCGAGAGCCTTCGCCGGGAGTTCGCGTGGCTCTCGGGCGAGGTCCAGGCCCGGGACGCCCGCATCGCCGCCCTGGAGAGTCGGGGCCCGGCGGGCGACGTTCGCAGCGAGCTCGACCGGTACGCATCCGAGGTCACCGGCACGGCCGACTTCGCCGAGCTGGCCCGGGCCGCCCTGCGCAGCGGGTTGCTGGAAGGCGCGGTGCGCGAGTTGCGGGCGGAGATGGAGAAGGTCACCCACGACCAGTTCACCAACCACCAGGCGGCGACGGCCCACGTGGCCGGGCGCACCGCCCCCCTCGAAGGTGCCCTCCACGAGCTGCGCCGGGAGATCGACCGCATCGCCGAGGAAACGTCCACCACCAACCACGCCGTCCGGTCCGAGCTCTACGACCACGTGACCGCCCTCGACCAGCGCCTCCTGGGCGTCGAGGCGCTGCAGACCGACCTCAACGGCATCTACCGCGAGGTCGACCGCCTGTCCGGCCACGTCGGCGGGGGCGAGGGGTTGCTGACCGAGATCCTCGAGCGGCTGCGTCCCCTGGAGGACGCGGTCGTGGCCGCCCGCCAGGAGCTGCTCGAGTCCCGGGGTAGCTACCCGTCCACCGCGGCCCGGATCGAGGACGACGAGAACCAGGTCATCCGCCGCCTCGAAGCCGCCGACGAGCAGGTCAACCGGCGCATCGAGGGGGTGGCCTCCGAGATCGACAGCGTCGGGCGCCGCATCGACGTGGTGGGGGAGCGCATCGACCTGGCCGAGGAGCGCCTCGACATGGTCGGCGAGCGGGTCAACGCCATCGACGAGCGCATGGCCGCCCTGGCCGTGCTCACCTCCGACATCGAGGGCATGTACCGGGAGCTCGACCGGGTGGCGGAGCTCACCCTGTCCCGCGACAGCGCCCTGGCCCAGATCGCCGACCGCACCACGCCCCTCGAGATCTCGGTGGCCAGCCTGCGCCAGGAGCTCGACCGGCTGTCGGGCGAGATCGTGGTGGCCCAGCAGGGGGCGATCGGCAGCGTCGCCGACCGGGTCGACGCCGTCGCCGAGCGGGTGGGGCCGCTGGAGCTGCTGGTCGACCAGGTCGCCGAGCTCGGCCACGAGCTGCAGCGGGTGTCGGAGGAGGCCGGGAGCGCCCAGCAGGCGGCCCTGGCCGCCACCACCGAGCAGCTGGGCCTGGCCGGGCGCCTGCGCATGCTCGAGAGCCTGCCGGCCGACATCGAGGGCATGTACCGCGACTTCGAGCGGGTGGCCGAGGCCACCGCCGACCGTGACAACCGTCAGGGCGACGCCTTCGAGCGCCAGGTGGCGGTCGACACCGCCCTGGAGGAGCTGCGGGCCGAGCTGGAGCGGGTGGCCAACCAGGGCCAGAACACCGAGCTCGACCTGCGCCGGCGACTGGCCAGCCTGGAGTCGCTCACCAGCGACCTCGACGCCCTCTACCGGGAGCTGGGCCGGGTCACCGCCCTGGCCACCGACCACGAGGACCGGTCGGCCGGCTTCGAGGCCACCGTGTCCGGCGTGCGCGACTCGCTGGCCGACATCCGGGAGCGCATCGAGGACGAGCGCATCTACACCACCGAGCAGGTCACCGGCCTGTGGGCCCGGATGCGGGCCGTCGAAGGGGTGCCGGCCGATGTCGACCGGGTGACCACCGAGATCGAGAAGCTGGCCGAGGCCGTGAGCCGGGCCTTCGGGGACTCCAACGAGACGCTCGACAGCGTCGCCCGCCGGGTGCAGGCCCTCGAGAACCTGCCCACCGACCTCCAGAGCCTCGACCGCGAGATCGAGCGCCTGGCCGACGCCGCCCGCCAGCGGGAGGAGCAGGTCGCCGGCCTCCGGGGCCAGTTGGAGCCGCTCTCGTCGTCGCTCACCGACGTCCGGGCCGAGATCGACAGGGTCCGCACCGAGATCACGGCCATGGGCACCGCCCGCCTGGCCGAGGTCGACACCCGCATCGGCCGGCTGGAGTCGCTGCCGCAGACGGTCGACGACGCCCTGCGCGCCCTCACCCGCACGTCCGACGAGGTCACCGCCAACCACCAGGCGTCGCTGGCCAGCGCCAGCGTCCTGCTCCAGGACTTCAACGACCGGCTGCGGGCGCTGGAGGCCCTGCCGGCCGACATGGAGGGCCTCTACGCCGCCCTCTACCGGGTGGCGGAGTCGGTCAAGGCCCTCCGCGAGGACGCCCACACGTCGTAGTCGGGCCGGGGTAGTCGGGCCGGGGTCGCCTGGTCTACAGCCGGGGGATCTCGTAGAGGGGCGACGGGGAGCCCTCGCTGCTCACGAACAGGGCGTCGCCGTCGAGGCGGTAGGCGATGCCCTCGCCCTGGTCCAGGCCGGGGAAGGCCACCGGGGCCGGCGGCCCGTCCCAGATGTCGTCGAACGGAGCGCCGGGGGCGAGGGTGAGCTCGTAGCCGCCGACGGGCGTGCACACCGCCACCCGCCGCCCGTCGGGGGAGATGTCGGCGCCCGTGGCCAGCCCGAACAGGCCCAGGCCGAGGTTGGCGATCCGGGTCAGGGTGTCCTCGCCGGCGCGGGCCCGGTAGACGCCGGCGTCGCCGATCTCCTTGACCACGACGTAGATGTCGCCCGTGGTGGGGTGCACCATGAGGCTCTCGGCGTTGTGGGCCCCGTCGTCGTAGCGGAGGGGGATCGCGGTGGCGGGGGCGGTGGTGGCGCCGGAGGCCTCGCCGGTGGTCACGGTCGGCTCCGCCACCCGGTAGACCACGACGCCGTCGCGGGACTCGGTGTTGTCGCCGATGTCGCCGATGTAGAGGTAGGTCGTGGCCGGGTCGGGCCCGGGACCGGCGGCGATGTCCTCCCAGTCGACGTTGGTCGTGCCGTCGACCGTGAACTCCCCGCACGACGAGCCGTCGTTCTCCACGCAGAAGAGCACGGGGGGCTGGTCGGAGTCGTTGTGGGTCCACAGCCGGCCCGGGTACCGGCGGGACGCGACCAGGCCGCTGCTCTCGGCGACACCTTCGTCGGCGATCTGGCCCCGCAGCACGGGCGGGCCGAAGTCCAAACGGGGCCGGGCGGGGGCGGTGGTGCTCGGGGGGGCGGCCGTCGTCGGCGCGGGAGAAGGCGACGGCCCGCCGCAGGCGCCGGCGGTGAGGGCGGCGAGGACGACGGCAAGGGCGCGGGCACCGGCGATGCGAGGCATGGCCGGCCATCATGCCCCTCGGGCAGGTGCCAAGATGACGGGATGGCACGCTTCAAGAAGGGCGACACGGTGCTCATCACCGAGGGCGACTTCAAGGGTCAATGGGGTGTGATCGTCGACAAGGACATCATCGGTAACGAGCTGACGGTGGCCCTCGGGGAGAACGGCGGCGACATCCGCACCCACGAGGACCACGTCGACAAGGTCGAGCGCGACTGACCCGATCGATCGAAGGTCAGCCGCTGCCGGGCGCCCGGTAGGCGACCGGTAGGCTCGGTCGGTGGCCGACCTCCAGTCGCAGATCCTCGAATTGTGGGAGCGGCGGGCCGACCTGTCGCCCGCCGACACCGACGCCGCAGCCGTCGTGCACCAGGTCATCGACCTCCTCGACACCGGTCAGGTGCGGGCGGCCGAGATCGACGAGGTCACCGGCGAGGTCGTCGTCCACGCCTGGCTGAAGCAGGCCATCCTCCTGCTCTTCCGCCTGTCGGATATGCAGACGATCGAGCTCGGCCCCTTCGAGTACGCCGACCGCATCCCCCTCAAGAAGGGCTACGCGGCCAGCGGCGTGCGGGTCGTGCCCGGCGGGTCGGCCCGGTGGGGCTCGTTCCTCGACAAGGGCGTGGTGCTCATGCCCGGCTACGTCAACATCGGCGCCCGGGTGGGGGCCAACACCATGGTCGACACGTGGGCCACGGTGGGCTCGTGCGCCCAGGTGGGCGCGAACGTGCACCTCAGCGGGGGTGTCGGCATCGGCGGCGTGCTCGAACCGCCCCAGGCGGCGCCGGTGATGATCGGCGACGACTGCCTCATCGGCAGCCGGTGCATGGTGGTGCAGGGGGCGCGGGTGGGCCAGGGCTGCGTGCTCGGCGCCGGCCTCATCCTGTCGAACACGATTCCCGTCATCGACGCGGAGACGGGCGAGGAGCTGGGCCGGGGCGTCATCCCGCCGTGGTGCGTGGTGGTCACCGCCACCCGTCCCCGAAAGTTCGCCGGCGGCGAGTTCGGGCTGCCGTGCGCGCTGGTGATCAAGCACCTGCCCGAAGGCGCCCGCCACGACAAGGCCGCCCTCGAGGGCCTCCTCCGCCAGCACGGCGTCGCCGGCCTCTGACGGTGACCGACCTCACATGACCGATCTGATCGGGCTTACCGCCGAGCTGGTCGACATCCCGTCGGTGAGCCACGACGAGCTGGCCATCACCGACCACCTGGCCGCCCGGCTGGCCGCCGCCCCCTGGCTCGACGTCACCCGGGTGGGCGAGAACCTCGTCGCCCGCACCCACCTCGGGCGGGCCCAGCGCCTGCTCATCGGCGGCCACACCGACACCGTCCCCCCCAACAACAACCAGCGGGCCCGTATCGACGGCGACACCTTGTGGGGGCTCGGGTCGTGCGACATGAAGAGCGGCCTGGCGGTGATGCTCGAGCTGGCCCTCACCGTGCCCGAGCCCGCCATCGACATGACGTACGTGTTCTACGAGTGCGAGGAGATCGACTCCAAGTACAACGGCATCGAGCGCCTGTTCCGGGAGCGCCCCGACCTGGTGGCGGCCGACGCCGCCATCCTGGCCGAGCCCACCGGCGCCATGATCGAGGCCGGCTGCCAGGGGACGATGCGGGTGGTGGTCACCCAGACCGGCGTGCGGGCCCACTCCGCCCGGCCCTGGCTGGGGGTCAACGCCATCCATCGGCTCGGCCCGGTGCTGACCGCGGTGGCCGCGTTCGGCGGGCGCAAGGTGGAGATCGACGGGTGCCTGTTCCTGGAGGCGCTGTCGGCCGTGGGCATCGAGGGGGGGGTGGCCGGCAACGTGGTTCCCGACCGGGCCACCGTCGTCCTCAACCACCGCTTCGCCCCCGACCGCTCGCCGGAGGAGGCGGAGGCCTCGTTGCGGGAGATCGTGGGTGAGGTCGACGGGTTCGAAGTGGTCGACTTCGCGGTGGCGGCTCCGCCCGGCCTCGGCCATCCCCTGCTGAAGGCGCTGGTCGACGCCAGCGGCGGCCCGCCCCGGGCCAAGCTGGGCTGGACCGACGTGGCCCGGTTCGCCGCCCGTGGCGTCCCCGCCACCAACTTCGGCCCCGGCGACCCCAACGTCGCCCACGCGGCCGACGAGCGGGTGACGCGGGTCGAGCTGGAGAGAGTGTTTTTCGTGTTGCAGGAGATGATCGGCCTCAAGTCGATGCTGGGTTGAGCCGATCACCGCTTGGTGCGGTTGCGCAGGTTGGGGGGGTTTGTCGGCGCGGTTGTGTTGTTCTCGGCCGTCTCCGCCCCGCCCGCCTCGGCCAGCAACGACCCCTTCTTCGACCGCCAGTGGGCCCTCGAGCAGATCGGCGCGCCCCGGGCCTGGACGGTGACGCGGGGCGCGGGCGCCGTCATCGGCATCGTCGACTCCGGCGTGGAGGCCAACCACCCCGACCTGGCCGGCAAGGTCGCCCTCACCGCCGACTGCTGGAACCGGCCGGCGTGCGTCGACGGCCTGGGCAACACCGACGCCGACGGCCACGGCACCCTCATCGCCGGTGTGATCGCAGCCGGTACCGACAACGGGAAGGGCATCGCCGGCGTCGCCCCCGACGCCCGGGTGGTGGTGGCCAAGGTCCTCGGGCCGGGCGGCGGGGGCCGGGCGGAGGAGATCAACCACGGGATCCGCTGGGTCGTCGACCACGGGGCCCGGGTGGTGAACATCAGCCTGGGCGATCCCGGCGCGGTCACGTCGACCGGCGGGTCGCCGTTGCGGGACGGCATCGAGTACGCCTGGAGCAAAGGGGCGGTGCCGGTGCTGGCGGCCGGCAACTACGGCGGGGTGAGCAGCGAGAACTACGGCGCCCTCAACGCGATTGTGGTGGGGGCCACCGACCGCACCGGGGCGCTGGCGTCGTATTCGAGCGCCATCGGCAACGCCAAGTGGGGCCTGGTCGCCCCCGGCGGCTCGGGCGCAGCCGGCCCCGACAACAACATCATCTCCACCGCTTCTGGTGGTGGGTACGCCTCGTCGGCGGGGACGTCGATGGCCGCGCCGCAGGTGGCGGGGGCGGTGGCCCTGCTCCTGGCCCAGGGGCTGAGCCCGTCGGCGGCGGTCTCGAAGCTGCTGGCCACGCTCGACCGGGTGCCGTGCGGCGCCGGCTGCCAGGGACGACTCAACGTGGGCGTGGCGTCGGGCGCGGCCGCGGCCCCGCCGACGACGAAGGCACCGGCGACGGCCGTGGCCGCGGTGGAAGACACCACCCCGCCCACCACCGAGGCCCCGGCGCCGCCCGAGACGACCATCCCGCCCGAGTCGACGGCCACCACCGTCGTCCCGGCCCCCGCCGCCGCCCGCATCGCCCCCGCCGAACCGGCCGGACTGGCGGCCCCCGCCCTGGGCCCGCTGTCGCCGCCCCCGGAGCTCGACCCCCTGCTGGCCAGCGCGGCCGTGGGCCTCGTGCTCGCAGTCGGCGTGGCCGTGGCGGGAGTCTGGGCCCAACGCCGCCTCACCCCCAACGGCCCCTAGCGCCACTGACGGGCGCCCGCCGCCTCCCGAACGGTCCTAACCGCCGTTGACCGGCCCGCCGGGTCGTCGTCACCCGAGCCCGGCCCGACGGGCTACCGCCACTGACGGGCCGCCGGGTCGCGGTCAAACCCGGCGCATGACCGTGACGACCTTGCCGTAGATCTCGACCTCGCTCGGGTCGAGCTCGATGGGCTCGAAGGCGGCGTTGGCCGGCAGGAGCACGACCTTGTCGCCCCTGCGGGTGTAGGTCTTGACCGTGGCCTCCTCGCCGGGGATGCCGGCCACCACCAGGTCGCCCTTGGCCGCCTCCTTCTGTTGGCGGGCCACGACGTAGTCGCCGGGCAGGATGCCGGCGTCGATCATCGACTCGCCCCGCACCCGGAGCATGAAGACGGGACCGTCGCCGGTCCAGTCGGCGGGGACGGGGAAGGCCTCCTCCGCGTTCTCCTGGGCCAGCACGTCGGTGCCCGCGGCCACGTCGCCCACCAGGGGCACGTGGCGGACGGGCCGGTGCTCGATGGGCGCGGCCGAGTCGGCGTCGTAGCGGACCTCGATGGCCCGGGGCTTGGTGGGGTCGCGCCGCAGGTAGCCGAGTCGCTGCAGGGTGGCCAGGTGGGCGTGGACGGTGGAGGTGGACGTGAGCCCCACCGTTTCGCCGATCTCGCGCACCGAGGGGGGGTAGCCGTGGTCGCGCGTGTGGGACACGATGCAGTCGAGGATCCCCCGCTGGCGCTCGGTGAGTGCCGGATCGGTCACAACGGACTCCTTTTCTGACGGAGACAACCTACGAACGTGCGTTCGTCCTGGACTGTACCAGGAGGTTCGGCCAACTACAAACATCTGTTCGAGTTGGTCTTGACGGGGAACAGGCGTTCGTGGTCTACTGGCCGAGTCCGAACGTACGTTCGTCAGGAAGGGTGAGTCCATGGTTGCGGTCCAGCACCGGTCCCGTTCGATGCCCCGGCAGATGTCCTCAGTCGTGGTCGTGCCGGCACCGTTCGCGCCCCGCCGCCCCGCCCTGGCCCCCCGCCTCGCGTACCGCCCGGCCCCATCCGCCCAGGCCGGCCCCCGCACCCGGCCCGTTTCTCCCAGCACCTATCGCCGGCGGCAAGCCCTGGCTGCCGGCGCGATCGCCGCTCTCTCGGCGGCGGCTTCCGTCGTGCTGGGTGCGCTCGGGGGCGGTTCCCTCACTGCCCCCGAGCGCCCTCTCCCCGTCGTCGCGGGCCAGGTCTACGAGGTGCAGGCGGGCGACACCTTCTGGGCCCTCGCCCGCAGCATCGACCCCGCGGGCGACCCCCGACCCCTCGTCGACCGCATGGTGGCCGAACACGGCGGCCCCTCGCTGGTCGTGGGCGAGCAGATCCAACTCCCCGCCGTCGACTGACGGCCCCGGCGGGCGACCCATCGACACCGGCGGTGACCGTCCTTGGCCCGTTCTCGTCGCCTGGCGACCACGACGCGCCGCGAAGAGTTCGCTCCCGGCGGCGCCGTACCGTCTTTGGCGCGTTCTGGTCGCCTGGCGACCACGACGCGCCGCGAATCGCTCGCTACCTGGCCGGGCTCAGTCGTCGGTGGCCGGCTCTACCGGGCGGGCGTCGGTCACGGCCACTCCTGGCGCCGGGTGGCGGCGTTGCTTGCGCACCTTCTCCGGCACCTGGAACAGGCGCAGCACGGTCACCAGGCCGATGCCGCCCACCATGTTGCCCAGCGCGGCCCAGGCCGCGGTCTGGGCCCAGTCCACGTAGCCGAACGGAGCGTGGCCGGTGTGGAGGGCCGAGAACATCAGCAGCGAGTTCACGATGGCGTGGTTGAGCTGGCCTCCCGCCAGCAGGAAGGCGCCGGTGATGGCCGGGATCACCTTCACCACCGTCGAGTCGGTGCTGTGCTGCATCCACGTCATGAGGGTGATGACGGCCCCGCCGATCACGGCCAGGGCCATCGACCGCATCCCTATCCCGAGGTCCACGTAGTGGCTGCCGCTTTCGATGGCGGTGGCGTGCAGTTGCGGGTAGCCCCGGATGATCAACCAGGTGAAGATCCATCCGCCGGCCAGGTTGGCCACCAGCGTCCCGGCCCAGAGCCGCAGCAGCATCCGGAATCGGGCCTGGCGGGCGATCACGGTGGTCACCGGCACCAGGAAGTTCTCGGTGAACAGCTCGCTGTTGGCCAGGGTCAGGGCGATGAAGCCGATCGAGAAGGCCAGCCCGGCCAGCAGCTTGTTGTGGGTGGCGTCCTCCACCAGCAGCAGGGCGAGCACGCCGGTCCCCACGTCGATGCCCCCCACCAGGCCGGTGGCGAGCAGGGGCAGCATCGGCCGCCACATCCGGCGACGCCCCTCGTCCACCGAGCGCAGGAAGGCGTCCTCCACCTCGTGCTCGGCCACCGACCCGCTCTGCTCCGGATCGTCCTTGGCCGCGGGCGGGTCCTCGTTCTTGCCCTTGTCCTTCGACGTGCGGGCGGGGCTGTCCGACGTCTCCTGGGCCATCGCGGCCAACTACCCCCGCTGGCCGGCGGTAAACGGGCCCGACGCTCCCCCGCGGCCCCGACGGGTAGCGTCGGTGCTCGTGCGGTGCCCCGGTTGCGCCCATCTCGACGACCGCGTCATCGACTCCCGACAGGCCGACGACGGAGCCGCCATCCGCCGCCGGCGCGAGTGCCTGGCGTGCGGCCGCCGCTTCACCACGTTCGAGCGGGTCGAGGAGGCCCCCCTGATCGTGCTCAAGCGATCGGGGTCGGGACAACCGTTCTCCCGGTCCAAGCTGGTGGCGGGCATGCGGGCGGCGGCCAAGAACCGTCCCATCGGCGACGACCAGCTGGAGGCGGTGGCGGTCGAGATCGAGGAACAGGCCCGGCTCAAGGCGCCCGAGGTCACCAGCGCCGAGGTGGGCCGGCTGGTGCTCGACCGCCTCCGCCGGCTCGACGAGGTCGCCTACCTGCGCTTCGCCAGCGTCTACAAGGTGTTCGAGGAGCCGGGCGACTTCCAGCGCGAGCTGGGGCTGCTGAAGAAGGACGATCCCGACCCCGCCCCACCCTCCTCCTGAATCCCCCTCCTGAATCCCCCTTCCTGAATCCACAGGCTGACCACAGGCTGCGAACAGGCCAGGAACAGGGCTGGGCCCCTAGCGATCCACAGGCCCCCGGCGCGAGGGTGGGTCAGGTCAGTGAATCGTTGACACGGGTGGAATTACGAACGTAGTATTATGGGCACATCTTGTGGCTCGCCTCTGTTGAGACGCGACATGTAGTGGTAGTTGCAGAAAGTGGCTCACTTCCCCCGAGGCACAATCGTGGTGGGGCGGCCTGGCGGCCGGCCGCTGAACAGGAGGATCTCCGCATGGCTCTCGCTCCCGAGCAGACCGGCATCGGCATTCGTCGGCATTTCTCGACCGAAGGGGTCGACCCCTACGACGAGGTCACCTGGGAGCGGCGCGACGCCCGCATCACCAACTACCGCGACGGCACCGTCGCCTTCGAGCAGCTGGGCGTCGAGTTCCCCGTGGGGTGGTCGCAGAACGCCACCAACATCGTGGCTCAGAAGTACTTCCGGGGCACCCTCGGCACCCCCGAGCGGGAGTGGTCGCTGAAGCAGGTGATCAACCGGGTCGTGTCCACCGTCACCGCCTGGGGCCGGCGCGACGGCTACTTCGTCGACGGCGCCGAGGCCGACGCCTTCCGCGACGAGCTCACCACCCTCCTGCTCCACCAACGGGCCGCCTTCAACTCCCCGGTGTGGTTCAACATCGGCGTGATGGGGGCGCCGCAGCAGGCCAGTGCCTGCCAGCCCTACGACGCTCTCGTCTCCACGCCCGAGGGTCTGATCCCGATCGGCCGGCTGGTCGAGCAGGGAGCGGTCGGGGCCAAGGTGTTCGACGCCCACGGCCTCACCCAGGTGGTGGCGGTCAAGGCCAACGGCCGCAAGCCGGTGCTCCGCCTCCACACCAAGGCCGGCTACCAGCTCGATGTCACCGCCGACCACCTCGTGTGGCGTTCGAGTGGCGACGCGAGCGGTCGCTTCGTCCCGGCCGGCGAGCTCCGCGCCGGCGACAAGCTCGAGTGGCACCGCACCGAGTCGTTCGGCGAGGGTGAGATCTCCCGGCAGGCGGTGGCCGAGGCGGCGTTGGCCGGCTGGCTCCAGGGCGACGGGTTCGTCGGCCAGTACCAGGGCACCAACCGGTCCCTCACCATCGAGGCCATGACCGTCACGCCGGCCGAGAAGGCCTGGGTCCTCGACGCCATCGACACCGTGTTCCCCGACGTCCACCGCCACGAGCGCACCGTGGTCACCGTCGACCGCAGCCTCGACTGCCGGCGCACTCGTCTCTACGGCGCCCCCCTGGCCGACTTCGTCGAGCGCTGGGACCTCATGACCCGCGGCGTCGACATGGTCGTCCCCGAGCACCTCTTCACTGCGTCGCTACCGGTGGTCGCGGCCTACCTGCGCAGCCTGTTCCAGGCCGAGGGCTACGTGTCGGTCCGGCCGCCCAGCGCGGTGGTGGGGCTGGCCATGGTCTCCCAGACGCTGGTGCGGGGCATCCAGTCCCTCCTCCTGCGCTTCGGCATCTTCTCCCGGGTCCGCTTCGCGCCCGACTCCCGGGCCGACCGCAAGGGCTGCCTCGTCCTGAGCATCCGCACCGCCGGCGACCGCCGCCGCTTCGCCGACGAGATCGGGTTCGTCGACCCGGCCAAGGCGGCCAAGCTCGAGGCCAGCCTGGAGCTGCCCGGCCTCGCCGCCCTTCCCGCCAAGCGGCTGGAGGTCGAGCGCATCGAGGAAATCGGCGAGACCGAGGTCTACGACATCCAGACCGAGAGCGGCGAGTACCTGAGCGGCAACGTCCGGGTCCACAACTGCTTCATCCTCGCCGTCGAGGACACCATGCGGTCGATCCTCAACTGGTACACCGAGGAAGGGATCATCTTCCAGGGCGGGTCGGGGTCGGGCGTCAACCTGTCCAACATCCGGTCGTCCTACGAGCACCTCAAGGGCGGCGGCACCGCGTCCGGGCCGGTGAGCTTCATGCGGGGCGCCGACGCCTCCGCCGGCACCATCAAGTCGGGGGGCAAGACCCGGCGGGCGGCCAAGATGGTCATCCTCAACGCCGACCACCCCGACGTGGAGGACTTCATCTGGTGCAAGGCGGTCGAGGAGCGCAAGGCCCGCGTCCTGCGTGACAACGGGTTCGACATGGACCTCGACGGCAAGGACAGCCACTCCACCCAGTACCAGAACGCCAACAACTCGGTCCGGGTCACCGACGAGTTCATGCAGGCCGTCGTCGACGACGCCGACTGGCACCTGCGGGCCGTCACCACCGGCGAGCCCATCCGCACCGTCAAGGCCCGCGACCTCTTCCGCCAGATCGCGGAAGCGGCCTGGGAGTGCGCCGATCCTGGCATGCAGTTCGACACGACGATCAACAAGTGGCACACCGCGTCGAACACCGGCCGAATCAACGGGTCGAACCCTTGCTGCTTCACCGGCGACACGTTGGTCGACACGTCATGGGGTCTTGTCCGAATCGAGCAGCTCCAGAAGACGGCTGACGCCGACCAGGATCTGCCGCTGGCCTGGTCGTTCGACGAGACGACGGGTGAGAGTGAGTTCCGTTCCATCCGCCGGGCCTGGGTCGCAGGCCACACCGATCGGCTGGTCGAGGTCCGCACCGCCGCCGGACTCGTCCTCCGCTGCACCCCCGAGCACCGGTTCCTCACTGACTCCGACGGCTACGTCGAGGCTCAGACCCTGGCCGCCGGTCAGCGCCTCCGGGCGATCGACGCCCTGGGTACCTTCATCGACGATGTCGTCGCCTCGGTCGACGCGGTAGTTCTCGACGCGCCGGTCCCCGTCTACGACCTGGAGATCGACGGCACCCACAACTTCTGCGTCGCCTCCGACACCGACGGCGCCGACCACGCCGTCGTCGTCCACAACTCGGAGTACATGCACCTCGACAACTCGGCGTGCAATCTGGCCAGCCTCAACCTGCTGCGGTTCCTGAACGACGACGGCAGCTTCGACGTCGAGGGCTTCCGGGCCGCCATCCGGGTCGTGTTCACGGCCCAGGAGATCCTGGTGGGCAACGCCGACTATCCCACCGAGCGCATCGCCGACACGTCCCGCCGCTTCCGCCAGCTCGGCCTCGGCTACGCCAACCTGGGCGCCCTGCTCATGGCCCTCGGCGTGGCCTACGACTCCGAGGCCGGGCGGGCGTGGGCGGGCGCCATCACCGCCCTCATGACGGGGGAGGCCTACGCCACGTCGGCCCGCACCGCGGCCCGCATGGGCCCCTTCGCCGGCTACGCCCAGAACAAGGAGCCGATGAACCGGGTCCTCGAGATGCACCGCGACGAGATCGGGGTCATCGACACCTCCCTCGCCCCCAGCCCGGTGCTGGCCGCGGCCCGCGACGCGTGGGACGACGCCGTCGGGCTGGCCGAGATCTACGGCGTGCGCAACTCCCAGGCCACCGTGCTCGCCCCCACCGGCTGCCTGGTCGGCGGCACCCTCGTGCCCACCGAGCGGGGCCTCGTCCGCCTGCGGTCCCTCGGCGACCCCGAGGGCGACCAGTGGCAGGACCTCGGGATCGACGTCGCCACCGACGTCGGCGTCCGCACCGCGACCAAGTTCTACGTCAACGGCCTGGAGCCGGTGGTCACCGTCGACACCGCCCGCGGCTACCGCATCCAGGGCACGCCCCAGCACCGGGTCAAGGTGGTCGACGAGGCCAGCGGCTCCTGGGCCTGGAAGCGGCTGGCCGACGTCGGCGCCGGCGACCTCGTGCCCCTCGCCCTCAGCCAGCTGGTGGGCGACCCCCAGCGGGTGGTCCTGCCGCCGCTGCCGGAGGCGTTCTGGACGGGCGAGCACCACCTCCACGTCCCCCGCTCCATGACGGCCGAGCTGGCCGAGCTGGTCGGCCACTTCATGGCCGGCGGCACCCTGCACGCCAGCAGCCTGCGCTTCCGGGTCGAGGAGGGCGACTTCGACGTCGTCGAGCGCATCGAGCGGCTGGGCAAGGAGATCTTCGGGATGGCGGCGGCCACCGAGCGCAAGCCCGACCACACCGAGGTCGCCTTCCGGTCGGTGCGCCTGATCCTGTGGTGGGAGGCGTGCGGCTTCGCCAAGCACGGCCCCGAGGGCAGCGAGGGCCACGCCGGCCGGGGCTACCAGGCCCACGTCCCCGACGCCGTCCTGCACAGCAACGACCCCGAGGTCTACCGGGGCTTTTTGCGGGGGCTGTTCGAGTCCGGCGGACGGGTGGAGGGCGGCGTGCCCACCTTCGAGACGCCGTCCCCCGACCTGGCCCGCGATGCCCAGGCCCTGCTGCTGGCGCTGCGCTACCCCACGGCCCGCAAGGACGGGACGGTGCGGCTGCTCAACCTGTCGTACTCCCGGCGCTGGGCGCATGAGATCGGCTTCGTCGGCGACCGCAAGAACAACCAGGTCGCGTCGGGCGACCTCAAGGCCCCCAGCCTCGACAACGTGCCCCTCACCCGCGAGCTCGTCGACCGGCTCCTGCCGGAGGATGACGCCAAGCCGGGCGGCGGCCGCCTGCGCCAGGTCCTGCTCCTGGAGCTGGCCCGGGGCCGGGTCAGCCGGAGCACCGCCGTCGAGCTGCACCAGCGCACCGCCGACGCCGAGCTGTCCCACCTGCTGGGCTTCTTCTACGACCGGGTGGCGTCGGCCGCGCTGGGCGACGAGGAGCTCACCTACGACCTGTCGGTGCCGGAGAACGTCACGTACGTGGCCAACGGCTTCGTCAGCCACAACACCATCGGCCTGATGATGGACTGCGACACCACCGGCATCGAGCCCGACCTCGGCCTGTGCAAGACCAAGAAGCTGGTCGGCGGGGGCACCATGTCGATCGTCAACCAGACCGTCCCCCGGGCCCTGCGCCGCCTGGGCTACGGCCCCGACCAGGTCAACGACATCCTCGCCTACATCGACGAGCAGAAGTCGATCCTCGGCGCCCCCCACCTGTCGGCCGACCACCTCGGCGTCTTCGCCTGCTCCATGGGCGACAACGTCATCCACTACCTGGGCCACGTGAAGATGATGTCGGCCGTCCAACCGTGGATCTCGGGCGCCATATCGAAGACCGTGAATGTCCCGGAGACGATGACGGTCGACGAGGTGGAGCAGCTCCACATCGAGTCGTGGCGGCTGGGCCTCAAGGCGCTGGCCATCTACCGCGACAACTGCAAGGTCGGCCAGCCCCTGTCGAGCACCAAGACCGACAAGGCCATCGCCGAGGCCGCGGCCAAGCTCATCGAGACGGTCGTCGTCCAGCAGCACCAGCCGCCCGACCGGGAGCGCCTACCCCGGATGCGGCACTCCAAGACCTTCTCCTTCCGGGTCGCCGACTGCCACGGCTACGTGACGGTGGGGGAGTACGACGACGGCCGGCCGGGCGAGATCTTCCTGCGGGTGGCCAAGCAGGGCTCCACCCTGGCCGGGATCATGGACGCCTTCGCCATCTCCGTCAGCCACGGCCTGCAGTACGGGGTGCCCATCCGGGCGTTCGTCGACATGTACACCAACATGCGCTTCGAGCCCGCGGGCATGACCGACGACCCCGACATCCGCTTCGCCAGCTCCCTGGTCGACTACATCTTCCGCCGGCTGGCGGTGGAGTACCTCACCCACCAGGAGCGGGCCGACCTCGGCATCCTCACCGTCGGCGAGCGCATGCAGCCGACGCTGCCCGGCGTCGAGGAGCAGACCACGCCCAACGCCATCGGCTCCGAGGTCATCCCCGACCCGGTGGGCTCGGTGGCCAAGGCGGCGGTGGCGATCGCCAAGGCGGTGCCGGCCGTGGTCGCGGCGCCCCAGCCCCAAGCGTCCGACGCGCCCTACTGCTACCAGTGCGGCATGGTCATGCAACGGGCCGGGGCCTGCTTCGTCTGCTCCAGCTGCGGCACCACCAGCGGCTGCTCCTGACGATGACTTGGCCGACCTTGACCCCGATTTTGGAGTCCCAGCGGGGCCTATCTGGTACCTGTCCGCGGGACGCAGCCTGAGCCTCCGAGCGCGACGACAGCTTCATTGAGCGTTCGTACGCCCACGACCCGCAGCCCAGCCGGAGCCGCCCGGAGCGCGGCATCGGCCAACGTCGTGGGCACCAGCACCACCGACGCCTTCGCCCGCCCGGCGGCCGCGATCTTGAACTCGATGCCACCGATCGGGCCAACTATGCCGCCCGGCGAGAGAGAGCCCGTCATCGCCACGCGGGTCCCGGGGGCCACGAGCGGACTGGCGCTTTCCGCGTCCAGGATCGTGATGGCCGAAGCCAAGCCATCGGAGTCCCCCGTCAAGCCGTAGAGATCGAGTGACGGCGCAGGGACGCCAACCTCGATCGTCCGGCGTCGAAGACCGACTCCTGAGATTTGCCACGAGCCGTCCTCCGCCCGGATGACGGGCACGTGCTCGGTCCGTGCCCGCCCGTCATCGCCCACGACCGCCAATGGGATCGGGTGACCGAGGTCCCACCCGACCAGGGCGTCGTACGCCTCCTCCTTGGAGCTGACCGGCCTGCCTCCGACGGAGACGAGTCGCTCATGGGCGAATACCTTGCCGGCGGCAGGGCCCGATGGCCGGACGACTCCTACCTCCACGCCGTCGTTTCGGAAGGGGAGGACCCGGCCGATGCACCCCATGGCCGCCGCGACGGCGGCGTTCTGGGCGCTGCGATCATCAGCCCGATCGGGAGCGTCATCCGCCGGCGGGTCGAGGGGGTTGTACCAGCGGAACCTCGTGGCGTCTCCCCGTTCGAAGAGCACGTCGTTGACGAACGCCGGCCCTTCGTGCACAGCGAGAATCAGGATCTCGCCCCTCGACCCGACCGGCCCACCCCCGCGCAGTCGATCATGGGCATCGACGACTTCACCCGGACGCTCCACCCACACCCCGGGCACCGCCATCCACTGGGAGACCAAGCCAAGAAAGGCGATGGCCACCAGGGCCACGACCGGCGAGGCGAGTCGCTTCCACCACCCGACCGGCTTCCGATTGTCGAGCAGGTCGATCCCGTATGTGCCCGCCGCGCTCTCCGCCGCCTCGACCAGGTCGCCGACGACGAACCTCTGTGAGATCCAGGGTGTCGACTTGCGCCGGCCTCGGCGCCGTAGGCGGATTGCTGGCGTCCTCGGCGTCTTTCCGATTTCCAGGTGATCGATGTCGGCCCAGCGGTGTAGGCGGACGGCGCGGACCCCGAGCGGCGACAAGGCCCGCAGGGGCCGAACGACGTAGACGACCGCCCCGATGGATACCAGCGTGGATGCCAAGGCCCACCAGCGCCCAGATTCGCCCTTGGCTTCCGCCACCAGTGCTGCTGTCACGCAGATCCACACGAGCCACACGATGGGCACCACCAGCAACCGCCGGTACTGCACCGAGGGTCCCGGTCCTCGGGAGGTTGCGCTTCGACGCAGCGTCAGTCTCGGCACCGGGGTGCGCCCGCCTCCGGCCTGACGAACCCGAGCCCGCCCACCCCCAGGAGGGCGGCGCCGAACGCGCCGACGAACCAGCGTCGGATATTGGACCGCTGTCTCGTCTGCACGTCTTGGGTCATCCCACTCTTCTTCGGAGCCGGCCGGGTGTCGGGACTACGTGGTCCGCCTGGGCGCCGCCGCCGCCCGCGGCTCCCGGGCGCACGCAACCGATGCTGCCACCAGTCCGACGGCCACGCCCAGGCTGACCCGGATGATCTGCCCCGGAAGGCCCGGCTCGCCCATCGCCGACCATGCCGTCCCGGCCAACAAGCCGGCGGCGGTGACCGTCCAGAAGCGGACCATCCCCTCCGGCGCGGGTGCGTCGGCGGCGGCGGCGACGCCGTACCACCGCAGCAGCGAGCCCGATCGGAGGATGCGGCTGAGAAGGTAGACGCTCACCAGCGCGCCGCCGACGTGGCTGGCGTACTGCAGGACCTTGGCCCAGCTCAGGCTGTGCCCGGCCACCTCCACCGCCGTCGACCGCAGCCAGGCGATGTGGCGCGGCCCCCAGTCGCCGTCGTGGGTGAACACGTCCCACGCCACGTGGGTGAGGGCGCCGACCAGGCCGCTGGCCAGGGACACGGGCAGCCGGGGCCGCCGCCCCCCCAACACCCGCAGCTGGCCCAACGGCAGCGCCGGAGGGCTCGGCAGGTACGTGAAGAGCACCGGCGCCACCCGGCGCAGGATCGTCGCCGCCACCACCGCCGCCGGGACGCAGAACAACACCAGGCCCCACCCGCCGTGGGCGTCGAAGGCCAGGCCGGTGCCGTGGAGGGCGTAGGCCCAGTCGGGGGCCATCGAGCCCATGACCATGGCCGTGCCGTCGACCGCCGCCGGCCACCGCAGCTTGATGGCCAGCACCGGCGCCTGGTGGGACGCGTAGGTGAAGGGCAAGGCCTCCGAGCGTAGGGGCCGGCCGGGCCGGTGGGGACGCGCCCCCGGTCGGACCCGGGTAGCCCAGGTGCTAGGAACGACACGGTGCCTCTCCACCGCCACGAGCCGGGAAAGTCGGCCGACGCCCTCGGCATCCGGCCCCAGTACGCGCTGATTGCCGAGGTGGCCGAGGTGCCCCGGTTCCGACTCGGGGCGGACCCGCTGCCCCGGGACGTGGCCTACCAGATCGTCCACGACGAGCTCCTCCTCGACGGCAACGCCCGTCTGAACCTGGCCACCTTCGTGACCACGTGGATGGAGCCCGAGGGGGAGCGGCTCATGGCCGAGTGCGCCTCCAAGAACCTCATCGACAAGGACGAGTACCCCCGGACGGCCGAGTTGGAGCGCCGCTGCGTGAGCATGCTGGCCGACCTGTGGCACGCCTCCGCGGCCGAGGGGGCGACCGGCTGCTCGACCACCGGCTCGAGCGAAGCCTGCATGCTCGGCGGCCTGGCCCTCAAGTGGCGGTGGCGGCAGCGCCGGGAGGAGGCGGGGCTGTCGAGCGCCCGTCCCAACCTGGTCATGGGCGCCAACGCCCAGGTTTGTTGGGAGAAGTTCTGCCGGTACTGGGACGTCGAGCCCCGCCTCGTGCCCGTCGGGCCGGAGCCGGACACCACCCACCTCACCGCCGAGGGGGCCGCGGCGCACTGCGACGAGAACACCATCGGCGTCGTCGCCGTCCTCGGCTCCACCTTCGACGGCGCCTACGAGCCGGTGGCCGAGATCGCGGCGGCCCTCGACCGGCTCGAGGACGATCACGGCATCGACGTCCCGATCCATGTCGACGCGGCCTCGGGCGGCTTCATCGCCCCCTTCCTGGATCCCGACCTGGTGTGGGACTTCCGGCTGCCCCGGGTGGCCTCCGTCAACGCCTCCGGTCACAAGTACGGCCTCGTCTACCCGGGGATCGGCTGGCTCGTGTGGCGGGACCCGTCGGCGTTGCCGGCCGACCTCGTGTTCTCGGTCGACTACCTGGGCGGCCACATGCCGACGTTCGCCCTGAACTTCTCCCGCCCCGGGAGCCAGATCGCGGCCCAGTACTACAACTTCCTGCGCCTGGGCTTCGAGGGCTACCGCCTCGTCCAGCAGACGTGCCGGGACACGGCCCGCTGGTTGGCGGCGGAGATCGGGGGCCTCGGCCCGTTCGAGCTCCTCTCGTCCGGCGAGGGGATCCCCGCCTTCGCCTTCCGGGTCCGGGCCGGCACCGGCTACACGGTGTTCGACGTGTCCGACCACGTGCGCCGGGAGGGGTGGACGATTCCCGCCTACCGCATGCCCCCCGCCCTGGACGACATCGCCGTGCTGCGGGTCGTCGTCCGCAACGGTTTCAGCCGGGATCTGGGCCGCGATCTGGTCGACGACCTGCGCCGGGTGGTCGAGCGACTCCCGTCGGCCCCGGGCGCCACCCCGGAGCCACCACACGGCGGGTTCCGGCACTGACAGCACGCCTACAGGTCGGGTGTCACTGTGCCGATATCCTCAAGCAATGAAGACGGTGCTCGTGGTCGACGACGATGCCGACATCCGGACGCTGATCACGTGGAAGCTGTCCCTGGCCGGCTACGAGACCATCGGCGCCGGCGACGGGGAAGAGGCCGTGCTGGCGGCCAACGGCGGCTCGCCCACCTCACCCGGCGTGCGGCCCGACCTCGTGCTGCTCGACTGGACCATGCCCAAGATGAGCGGGATCGAGGTGTGCGAGGCGCTGCGGGCGGAACCGTCCACCGCCCACATCCCCATCATCCTGCTCACGGCCAAGGCCCAGGAGGCCGAGCTCACCCGGGGCCTGGCCGCCGGCGCCGACGACTACATCGTCAAGCCCTTCAGCCCCAAAGACCTGCTCAGCCGGGTGAGCACCCTGCTGGGCCTGGCCGACGCGCCCACGCCCGAGCCCGAGCCGGTCTAAGCCCTCCCCGAGCTACGCCAGCCGCTCGAGCTGGTCGCCGTCGAGCGACCACACCTCGACGCCGTCGAGCATGCCCCGCCGCCGGGCCACCCAGCGGGTGACCAGGTCGAGGTCGTGGCCCACCAGCAGGAACCGGCGGTCGGCGGCGGCCACGTGGCCCATCACCCACACGTGCTCCGACAGGGCTGCCGACTTCCACTCCGGCGACTCCATCCCCTGCAGCCACACCACCTCGCCCACGATGCGGCCGTTGCCCGAGACCAGGGGGAACTCGGCCTGCCCTCCCGGCAGGTCGGCCACCCGCTTGGCCAGCGAGGTGCCCCACCGGGCCAGGAGCACCTGGCGGGCGTGCTCCACGAAGTCGTCCCGCGGGGCCTGCGTCCGTTCCGCCCCCCGCTCCCGCTCCCGGCGGCGGGGAAAGAGGTCGGCGAAGGGGTCGGACACGGGCAGCACGCTACGCGCCCCCATGCCTGCAATGCGTGACTCAGCGGCCGGGTTCAGACGCCACGGACGACCACCAGGCTGTCGGCGGCCGACTGCGCCCCCCACACCTCGCCCGGCCGGCCCAGGATCTGGCGGACGTCGGACGGCGTGGCCGGCAGGGCGAAGGACCGGAACGTCTCCGTCGCCGGGTCGAAGCGCACGAGGGTGTTGGCGCCGAAGTCGCTGAGCCAGACGGCGTCGTCGCCGTCGACGTAGACGGCGTACGCCTGGGGACCGTCGCCCGGCAGCTTCCACTCCTTCCACGAGCCGTCGGCCGGGTCGTGGACCGCCACCCGGCCCGCGTTCCACTCGCTGACCCAGATGCGGCCGGCCGAGTCCGACCACACCCGGCGGGCGCCCTGGCCGGCGGTGGGCGGCTCCACGGGCGTGGCCCCGCCCGTCGCCCGGTCGACCCGGGCGATGTGACTGCCGGCCAGGGAGGCGTACCAGACGTCGCCCCCGGGCGTCACCGTGATCCCGTACGGGCCCGGGCCCCGGGGCGACGGGTAGACGTCGACCGTGCCCGTGGCCGGGTCGAGCCGGCCGTGGTAGCCGGCCTGGCCGGTGAACCACAGGATCCCGTCGGGGGCGAAGACGGCGGTGTTCAGGTTGACGTTGGGGGTGCCCGCGGGCAGGGGGAAGCGGCGGACGGCCGCCGTGGCCGGGTCGACGCGCACGATGGCGTTGAGCCCGCTGTCGGTGACCCACGGGGCCCCGTCGGGGCCGACGATCACCCCGTGGGGCGACGACCCGGCACCGAGGGCGACGTGGGTGGTGGCGCCGGTGGCGGGGTCGAGGCGGCCCAGCTCGCCCGAGCCCTGGGCGGTGTACCAGACGGAGCCGTCGGCGGCGGGGGCCACGTCGTGGGGCCGGGACCCGGCCGGCACCGGGTAGGCGGTGACGGTGGCTTCGGCCACGGTCGTCGGGGAGGTGGGGCCGGCGGTCGTCGTCGACGACGACGCCGTCGGGGATGCAGGCCCGCCGGCCTCGTCGTCCGACGACGACGACGAGCAGGCCGGGACCGCCAGAACCAGGAGGCACAGGGCGAGGGCCCTGCCCCTCACAGGCGCCAAATCACAGGCGCCAAATCACAGGCGGTCGAGGAAGTCGGTCAGGGCGGTGTTGAAGGTGTCGGGGTCCTCCAGGTTGCTGAGGTGCCCGGCGCCGGGGATCACCACCAGCTCCGACTCGGGGATCCGCTGCTGCCACACCCGCACCACGTCGGGCGGCGACGGGCCGTCGTGCTCGCCCACCAGCACCAGCGTCGGCACCTTGACCGCGCCCAGGGTGGGCAGCGAGTCGGCCCGGCCCTTCATCGCCTCCAGCCCGCCGATGAACCCGGCCGGGGGGTTCGACGACATGATGCGCCGCACCTGCTCCACCAGGAGGGGCCGGTTCTCCAGCGTGTCGGGGGCCAGCAGGCCGCCGAGGAGGGTCTCCACCAGGGCGTCGGTGCCCTCCCGCCGGACCTGATCCTGCTGGTCGGTGCGGCGCTGGAAGACCTCGGGCGTGTCCTTCCCGGCCCGGGTGTCGGCCAGGACCAGGCCGGCGAGCAGGTCGAGATGGCGGGCGACCAGGGAGAACGCCACATACCCGCCCATCGACAGCCCGCCCAGGACGATGCCCTCCAGGTGCAGCACCCGGGCCAGGGCGAGGACCTGGCGCACGTAGTCGCCCATGGAATAGCTCCCGGCGTCGTCGGGCGCCGAGGACTTCCCGAAGCCCTTGAGGTCGGGGACGACCACCCGGTGGTTGGCGGCCAGGCACGCCACCTGAGGCGCCCACATGTCGGAATGGAGGGGGAAGGCGTGGAGGAGCATCACCGGCGGGTCGCCGACTCCCACGTCGACATAGTGGAGGTTGACCCCTTCGACGTCGACAAACGGCACGCTGTCAACGTATCCGCCCCGGACGCCGGGCAACCCCCCCTGGCACCGGTCGGGCGCCTACCCTGGGCCGGGTGCGTCCGGGTGTCGTGGTGCTGGGCGGTCTGCCGGGCGCGGGCAAGAGCGTGTTGGCCGCGGCCCTCGCCGACCTTCTGCCCGGCGCCCGGGTCATCGACAAGGACGAAGTCCGCCACGCCCTCTTCGCCCCGTGCGACGACTCGTCGGCCGAGCGGGACGTGACCTTCTCGGCCATGCTCGACGCCGCCAGCTACCACCTGGGCCGGGGCCGGGTGGTGATCTTCGACGGGCTCACGTTCTCCCGCCGGTCGGAGGTCGACGCCGCCGAGGCGGTGGCGGCCGAGGCCGGCGGGTTCTCGGCGGTGGTCGTCTGCGACGTGCCCATCAGCGTGGCCGTCGAGCGGTGCGAGGCCGACGCCGCCGCCGGCCGCCACCTCTCCGCCAACCGCGACGGCGACCTCGTCCGGCGGGTGGCGGCGGAGATGGAGGAGCCCCCCGGCGCCTATCTCACCGTCGACATGACGGCCGCCATCGAGATAGCGGCCACCCAGGCCCTGGCCTACGTGGAGGACCTGGCCGGGTAGCTAGGCCAGGTTCACGCAGCCGTCGACCCCGAGGGCGTTGCCCTCCTCGACGACCGAGGTGCACCGCTGGTGGAACTGCTTCACCGCCGCGAACTTGTCGGCCGAGGCGTCGACGAACAGCTCCACGTCGTTGACGCCGAGCACCCGGTAGATCGTGATGATCGGGTCACCCTCCAGGGAGTGGACGGTAAGGGTGAGCTCCTTCTGCGTCCCGTTGCCGAAGGCGGCGAGGAAGCAGTCCCGGGCCGACCTGTCCTCTGCCGGTAGCTCGCCGGTGGGGGCGGTGTAGGTCCCGCAGGAAGGCATCCGCCGGCGGCCGGCGGCCGAGTCCGACAGGCCCCCGTCGTCGCCCCCGCCGCCGCCGCAGCCGGTGCACACCAGCAGGGCCAGGGCGAGCACGGCGCGGCGTCGGGGGGTCACGCCGACAAAGGCTACGTTGCCGCGGTGGATCGGACAGGGGCGCGCTACCTCCTGCCGGCGGAGCCGGTCACCTCGGTCGACGAGTGGCGGGCGCTCGGCGGGGGCAAGGGCCTCGACGCGGCCCGCAAGCTGGGCGCCGAGTTCACCATCGACGAGATCAGCCTGTCGGGGCTGCGGGGACGGGGCGGCGGCGGCTTCCCCACCGGGCGCAAGTGGGCCGGCATCCGCAACCAGGCCGGCACCCACCGCTACGTGGTGTGCAATGCGGCCGAGGGCGAGCCGGCCACGTTCAAGGACCGGGCCATCCTGCGGGCCAACCCGTACCAGGTGGTCGAGGGCGTCGCCATCGCCGCCCTCACCGTCGACGCCCGCGAGGTCTTCATCGGGATCAAGGCCAAGTTCACCGTCGAGATCGAGCGCCTCACCCGGGCCGTCGAGGAGATGCAGGCCGCGGGGCTGGCGGGCGACATCGCCATCACGATCGTGGAGGGGCCTGAGGAGTACCTCTTCGGCGAGGAGAAGGCCATGCTCGAGGTCATCGAGGGCCGCCCGCCGATGCCCCGGATCCTTCCCCCCTACGAGCACGGCCTGTTCGCCACCGCCCCCCAGATGGGCTGGGAGGCGGCCACGCCCGAGCCCGGCCACCCCGACGAGCACCAGTCGAACCCCACCCTGGCCAACAACGTGGAGACGCTGGCCAACGTCCCCCACATCCTGGCCCGGGGGGCGGAGTGGTTCCGCTCGATGGGCACCGCCGATTCGCCCGGCCACCACGTGATGACGGTGGTGGGCGACGTGGCCCGGCCCGGTGTGGCCGAGGTCGACCTGGGCACGCCCCTGTCGGAGGTGATCGACACCGTGGGTGGCGGGCCGCGGGACCCGTCGCGGGCGATCAAGGCCGTGTTCTCGGGGGTGGCCAACGCCGTGATCACGGCCGACAAGCTCGACACCCCGGTGTCCTACGAGGCCATGGCCGCCATCGGCAGTGGGATGGGCGCCGCCGGCTACGCCGTCTACGACGAGAGCGCGTGCATGGTGGAGATCGCCTTCCTCTACTCCCGGTTCCTCTACGTGGAGTCGTGCGGTCAGTGCCCGGCGTGCAAGCTCGGCTCGGAGGAGATCACCTTCCGGCTCAACGAGATCGAGGCCTGCCGGGGCACCGACGAGGACATCGCCGTGATCGGGGCCCGGCTCACCAAGGTCACCGACTCCAACCGGTGCTACCTGGGCACGGAGGAGCAGATCATGGTCCGCAGCATCCTGCGGGCGTTCCCCGAGGAGTTCGCGGCCCACCTCGAGGGCGACTGCCCCACGCCCCGGGCCGACCTCATCGTCCCCCTGATCGTCGACCTCACCGACGGCGTCGTGACGTACGACGAACGCCAGCCGCGCAAAAACCCGGACTGGACCTTCGAATAGTCGGGGCTCCGCCCCCCGACTAGTGGCTGTCAGCCGCCGTCGGCGGCAGACGCGGCGGCCTTGGCCTTGGCTGCGGCTTTCTTGGCGGCGGCGGCCTTCTTGGCCTTCTTGGCCTTGTCCGCCTCCCTGCGGGCGGTGTCGGCTTCGGCCCACTCGGCGGTGGTGGTGTCCTCCACCGCGGCGTCGGCGGCCAGCTTCTTCACCGACCGGATCCCGGCCTGGGCGGAGGCCTTCGTCTCATAGGCCTCACTGGTGGCCACGACCTGGCCGTTGGTGGACACCAGGTTGAAGCGGTACTTCCCGGTGGAGCCCTTCTTGATCACGAATTTGCCCGGCATTGAGCCTCCTGTTGAATGAGTCTGGCTGCCGCCCCCCGGCCACGCCCCGGGGAAGCATACTCAGCCGTCCCGGCCCCGTCCCGGACCGGCCTTCAGCGGCGTCTCCGCAACAGCCCGAACGCCCCCCGGACGACGGTGTTGATCATGGAACGTCCCTCGCGCGACTTGAGGTAGTCGACCACCACGTTGTCGTCCTTCTTCTTGGCCTTCGGCTTGGGCTCCGCCTTCGGCTTGGGCTCCGCCTTCGGCTTGGGAACTTCGACGTTCAACTCCGCCTCCGCCGCGGCCGACTCGGCCAGGCGGGCGCCCAGCTTCTCCCGGGCCGACTCCCGGTCGATCTCGGTGGCGTACTTCGACCACAGCGAGCTCTCCTTGGCCGCCTGGTCGACCGCCTCCTCGCCGATGGCGGCCATGAGCGACATCGGCGGGCGCATCCGGGTCCACACCACCGGCGTGGGCGCGCCCCGCTCCGACAGGATCGTCACCATGGCCTCGCCCGTCCCGAGCTGGGTGAGGTCTTCCTCCAGGTCGTAGTCGGACGTGTTGGGATAGGTGGTGACCGCCGCCTTCAGGGCCTTGGCGTCGCGGGGCGTGAACGCCCGCAACGCGTGCTGCACCCGGTTGCCGAGCTGGGCCAGCACCTCCTCGGGCACGTCGTCGGGGAGCTGGGTGACGAAGAACACGCCCACCCCCTTCGACCGGATGAGGCGGACGGTCTGGGCCACCTGGTCGAGGAACGCCTTCGACGCGTCGTCGAACAGGAGGTGGGCCTCGTCGAAGAAGAAGACGAGCTTGGGCTTGTCGAGGTCGCCCACCTCGGGCAGGTCGTGGAACAGCTCGGCCAGCATCCACATGAGGAACGTCGAGAACAGCTTGGGCTTGTCCTGCACCGCGGCCAGCTCGAGGCACGAGACCACGCCCAGGCCCTCGGGCGTGCAGCGGATGAGGTCGGACACCTCCATTTCCGGCTCGCCGAAGAACGCCTCCGCCCCCTGTTCCTCCAGCTCCACGATCTTGCGCAGGAGCACGCCGGCGGTGGCCGACGACAGACCGCCGATGCCCTCCAGCTCCCCCTTCCCGTCGTCGCTCACCAGGTATTTGAGGACTTCCCGCAGGTCGGCCAGGTCGAGGAGGGCCAGCTCCTTGTCGTCGGCGTAGCGGAAGACGAGGGTGAGCGACGACGACTGGGTCTCGTTGGCGTCCATCACCTTGGCCAGCAGCTGGGGCCCGAAGGCCGACACCGCGGCCCGCACCGGCACCCCCGGACCGTGGCCGCCGAGGGACAGGAAGGTCACCGGGAAGCCGGCCGGGCTCCATTCCAGCTGCATCTCGTCGACCCGGGACGTGACCCGGTCGCTGACCTCGCCCGGCCGGCTCAGGCCGCTGAGGTCGCCCTTGACGTCGGCCGCGAACACGGGCACGCCCATCGCCGACAGCTGCTCGGCCATCAGCTGGAGGGTCTTGGTCTTGCCCGTGCCGGTTGCTCCCGCGATCAGCCCGTGGCGGTTGCACATGGCCGCCGGCACCTGCACCACCGCCTCCGGCAGCACCGTCCCCCCGAGCATGGCCTTGCCCAGCTCCACCGCCGGGCCCGTGCTGGCATAGGCCGTAACAATTCGGGCGGTGAACTCGTTCTGATCAGGCATAGGTACATCAGGCATGGGCCAGAACTTACGACCGGTCGGCGAGCAGAGCCCGCGCCGCCCCCCGTCCGGGGGTGCCGGCGATGCCGCCGGTGGGGCTAGTGCCCGCGCCCGATACGTAGAGCCCGGCGACGGGCGTGCGGTGGTCGGCCAGGCGGCGGGTGGGACGGAGGGGTCCGAGCTGGTCGAGGGCCAGGTCGAGGTGCATGGGGTGGGCGCCCACCCACCCGTCGCCCTCTATGACGTCGGGCGTGCGGGCGTGGACCCCGACGATGCTCGCCCGGAAGCCGGGCGCACGGGTCTCGACCTCGTCGAGGGCGCGCTCGACGAACTCCTCCCGGCGGGCGGGCCAGCCCCCTCGCACCCGGGCCGGGGCCGCCGGGCAGGCCAGGTAGACGGTGTGGTGGCCGGCGGGGGCGAGCGACGGGTCGATGGCCGACGTGGTGAAGGCGTACAGGGGAATGACATCGGGCAGCTCGCCCGCCTCCGAGGTGGCCCACGCGGCCGACAGGTCGTCGAGGTGGTCGACGAAGCTCTGCAACCCGTTCCAGTCGCCCGGACGGCCGCCGGGGTAGGCCGGGAGGCGGTCGGTGGCCACATGGATCAGGGCCTGGACCACGTTGCCCCGGCGGGCGGCGGCCAGACCGGCGCCGGTGGGGCCGCCGAGCGGGGGGTCGAGCAGCTCCAACAGGGCCACCTGGGGGTGGATGGCGGTGACCACGGCGCGGGCCTCGACCCGCTCCCCGGCCTCGGTGACCACCGCCCGCACCCGCCCGCCAGCGGCGTCGATGCGGGCCACCGGTGCGCCGCCCCGCAGCTCCCCGCCGAGCTGGGCCAGGCGGGTGACGAGGGCGTCGGTGAGGCCCTGGGCACCGCCTCGGGCATGCCACTGGCCGAACAGGTGGTAGGCGGCCTGCCACCAGGCGAAGACGGCCCCGCCGGCCACGTCGGGCCCCATGGCCGCATGGGCGGCGAAGGCGGCGACCGGGCCCCGGGTGAGGTCCGACGCCAGCTCCCGCCGCAGCAGCGAGGCGTAGGTGCCGGCCGCAGCCCGCACCGTGCCCACCGGGTGCCGGCCCAGCGCCCGGGTGGCGGTGGCCAGCCGACGGGGCACGTCGCGCACGGCCAGTTCGCCCTGCACCGCCGGCAGCACGGTGCGGATTACCGGCACCGCCCGCTTCATGAAGGCGGCGTAGGCCCGGGCCTCGTCCGGGCTCGACTCGGCGATGGAGTCCACCGTGGCGTCGATCGACCGGAAGAAGCGCACCCGGCGGCCGTCGGCGTGGATCGCGACCGAGAACGGATCCATCTCCTGGTAGTCGAGGCCGGCACCGGCCAGATCGAGCTCGGCCGGGATGGTGGTCATGTTGATGATGTTGTGGGCCACCGAGTGGGTGTCGAAGCGGAAGCCGGGCACCGTCTCCTCGGTGCGGGAGCCACCTCCGGGGCGTTCCTGGCCTTCCAGGACCACCACGTCGAGCCCGGCCTGGGCCAGGTAGCAGGCCGCCACCAGCCCGTTGTGGCCGGCGCCGACGACGACGACGTCCCGGGGAGCCACCCGGTCAGTATCGCCGTCGGTCGCGAGGCCCCAGACTGGACGCCAGACTGGACCCCAGACTGGACGCCCGAGTGGACGCCCGACTGGATTGCGGAATGAGCGGCGACCTGGATTTCAGTAGTAGCTTCCGGGCAGAAAAGTTTGTAGCTTTGCAGTGGCGGGAGATAACCGAGCCGGCAAGAGGGCCGCGGCTCGTTGCATCTAGACGGGCATGCCCGCCATCGGGCATGGTATGGGGCCCTCGGTCGTGGGGAACCAGAGCGGGACCACCGTTCTGGGTTGAGAAGGACCAAAGGAGCGGACGTGGGGAAGCGAGTAGCTCGAGTACTCCTGGGGGTGGTGGTTGCGGGCGGAATGCTCGCCGCTTCTCCCGTACGGGTGGAGGCGCAGCTTTCGACGCAGCCATTCGCGGCGTACGGAAACGCCGCGGCCGTCGCGCTTAACGCGCTGGCGCTCGGCACGACGCAGGTCGCCAACACCCAGGTCGCCAACTCCGGTGGCGTCGTCAACTCGACGGGCCTGAACAGCACGGTGAACAACCAGTTCGGCCAGGCGGTCCAGCCGGCGCAGCCCGCAGGCAAGTTCGCCTACGGCCGCGGCAGTGGCGTCGAGCTCGGTCTGGTCACGCCGACGATCCAGGCGACCGACGTCAACCAGCTGAAGCTGCAGATCGCGGAGGCCAACGCCCCGCCGCCCAGCCCGCTGATCACGGCTGAGATCCCGATCAACCTGCCCCCGCTGCTGACGGCATCCACCGCCCGCGGCCAGGCCCAGGCCACGTACCACCCCGACTTCTGCCCGGTCGGGCGGCCGCTCACCTACGGTCTCGGCTACGTCGAGAACCTGCAGGTGCTGCCCCAGCCCGGTGGCGGCCTCGTGGGCACCAGCGCCACGGGCAACTCCGTCACCCAGACCCGCACGGTCACCTACATGGTGCCCAACGGTGACGGCACCTATGGCGTGGTCGCCGAGTCGCAGGCCATCGTCGCTCCCGTGAGCGTGGCCGGCACCGGCATCACCATCGACATCGCCGGTCCCGTCGGCTTCCGCACCACCGCCACCGGCAAGGCCGGCGACCCCCGCAACGGCGTCGCCTACACCGGCACCCCGGTGCTCACGGTGAGCCTGTCGGGCGCTCCGCTGCTGTCGCTCAGCCTGCAGGACCTGCTGGGCGCGGGCGGCGTCAACCTGCCCATCCCGCCGCTGCTGACGGTGCGCCTCGGCGCCCCGCCGGTCGGCCTCAGCGGCAGCGGCGCCCCCGCTGTCGCGGCTGACGGCACCTCGGCGTCCGGCTCGGCCGACACGCTGCGCCTGCAGCTGCTCACCCTGCCCGGCATCAGCGCCCTCGATGTCGCCCTCGCCCACTTCGAAGGCGCCGTGAGCGTTCCCGCCGGTGGCGTCACCTGCACCATCCCGGTGAGCAAGGTCGCCAACCCCGACCCGGTCGCCGTCGGCTCCGACGTCGTCTTCACCATCAGCATCCCCAGCGACGCGGGCCTCTTCAACGCCCTCTTCGCCTGTGACCTGATCAACCTCCGGGCCGTCGACACCGTCGACGTCATCAGCGGCCAGGTCACCTTCAACATCGTGGGCGCCGACCACAACGGGGTGGTCGCCGGCAACAGAGTCACATGGGAGAATCTCGGGACTTATACCCTGGGCGATCCACCCATACAGCTCAACATGACCGTCCACATCAGTGGGGCCTCGGGCAACGCGGTCATGCGGGACATCATCGATGTCAGCGCCGCTCTCGGCAACTGCCGGGGCCGGGCCGCCGGTGACGACCTGGTGCTCGGTAGCGGCCAGATCACCGGCAACGCCATCGTCGGTCGGTTCGTCCTCAACGGGCCCACCATCGCCGGTGGGAGCCTGGCCGCCACTGGTGGCACCTCGGCTCCCCTCGTCATGGGTGGCTTCCTGGTTCTGGGCGGGCTCGGGCTCATCCGCCTGCGCCGCACGCTCATCCAGCGCCGCACCTGACCCACCGCAGTCGCAGCAGTAGCAGTTGCAGAGGGCCCCGACCTCAGGTCGGGGCCCTCTGCTGTCGATAGGTACAAGGTGGTTCCGAGTGGAGTTCTTCGCGGTTGCGGGCGAGCCGCGTCGGCCTTCGTCCCCAAAAGCGTGGAGAATGGTGCGGTGATGAGGCGAGTGGGGTCGAGGGCGTCGGCGATCGCGCTCGTGGCCGTGTTCGCCGCCAGTTGCGCCGGCTCCGGCTACCAGTACGTCAAGAGCTCCACCAACGACGCCTACTACAAGATCCCCAAGAGCTGGGAGCTGTACGACAAACAGCAGGTCATCGCCTCCACCGGCGCCCAGCTGAGCGCGGAGGAGGAGAGCGGCCTCCGGTACCTGGCCATCTTCGACGCCGACCCCAAGCCGTCGCTCGACCACGACCTGCAGACCGCCGACTATCCCTTCGGCGTGGTCCGGGTCCGTCGCCTCAACATCGAGGAGCGCGACACCTTCTCCCTGGCCGCCCTGCGCAACGAGGTCATCCCGATCGACGAGATCCTCGACAAGAAGCTGGGCGACGTCGAGGTGGTCGACGGTCCCCACACCATCACCCAGAAGGACGGTTTGCGGGGCACTCGCATCGCCTACACGGTGGAGGGTACGCAGAACTCCTTCACCGTCGACCAGACTGGTCTGGTCGACCCCGCCACCAACCAGGTCTACTTCTTCATCGTCGGCTGCAACGCCGACTGTTACGCCGCGAACCGGCGCACCATCACCGACATCGCCGATTCCTGGACCGTCAAGGAGCCGTGATATGAGTCCGACCGGCACACCCCCGGGGCTGGCCTGGCCTGGCCCCGACACCGGCCCCACCCCTCCGCCCGAGTACAAGGGCGATGATCGGGAGCCGCCCACCCGCAAGCCGATGGCGACCTGGGACCGGTCGAAGATCCTGCTCGGCCTGGCCCTGGTGTGGTTGGTCATGTTCTGGTCGCTGGTGGTCGACAACCCGATCATCCCGGTGGCCGATGCCTTCAACCAGGCGATCGCCGACCGCTGGTGGTTGCTGGTCCTGATCCTCCTCGAGTCGGTCCGCCAGCTCCACTACGTGCTCAGCGAGCGCTCGGCCGGCTACCACCAGTTCTGGACCAAGAAGGTCTTCGGCGGGTTCGAGACGAAGGCGGGCAGGCTCAACGACTGGAACCGGTTCCGGGTCAGCCGGGCGGCCAAGCGCCTGGCGCTGGTCGCGATCCTGGCCATCATCCTGGGCGCGGTCAACAAGGAGTCGCCGGTCCTCGCCCTCTTCAAGCTGCCCGGTACCGTCTGGGGCGCGCTGCCGATGCTGCTGCAGCTCCTGGTCGGCGTCATGTTCGTGGTCGTCCAGTTCGGCGCCCTGTTCTGGTTCTTGTCCCGGGGCGGCGTGGAGACCTACTTCCCCGACGACATCAAGACCCGGTTCTCCGACGTCTGGGGCCAGGACGCGGTGGTCGAGCGGGTCAAGGAGAGCATCCTGTTCCTGGAGGCGCCCGAGGCCATCGAGGCCCGGGGCGGCTACGTGCCCGGGGGCCTGCTCCTGTGGGGTCCTCCCGGCACGGGCAAGACGCTGATGGCCGAGGCGGTGGCCGGCGAGACGGGCAAGCCCTACGTCTTCGTCGACCCCGGCGCCTTCATCCAGATGTTCATGGGCGTCGGCGTCCTCAAGGTGAAGTCCCTGTTCCGCAAGCTGCGCAAGCTCGCCGTGCGCTACGGCGGCGTCATCGTCTTCTTCGACGAGGCCGACTCCCTGGGCAGCCGGGGCCAGCTCAACGAGGGCGGTCCGCTCGGCGGGCAGGGTTTCGGCCCCGCCGGCTCCCCGTTCTCCCACCTCGCCCACGCCGGCTGCAACGGCATGTCCTACCTGTCGCAGGACACCGCGTCGCTGCTCTTCCGCCAGTCGATGGGCCACTCGACGGATCCCAGCTCGGGCGACGAGCCCCGCCGGGGCATCCGCAACCGGGTCATGATGGGCGGGATGGGCGGCGGTGGCGGCATGGGCACCCTGCAGGCCCTGCTCACGGAGCTGTCCGGCCTCAAGAAGCCCCGCGGCTTCATGAACCGGGTCGTGCGGCGCACGCTGGGCATGCGGCCCAAGCCGCCGCCCAAGTACCGGATCATGGTCATGATGGCCACCAACATGCCCCAGGCCCTCGACGAGGCCCTGCTGCGTCCCGGACGCATCGACCGCATCTACAAGGTGGGCTATCCGTCCAAGGTGGGCCGGATCCGCACCTACGAGGGCTACTTCGACAAGGTCCACCACAGCCTGACCCCGGCCGACATCGACAAGTTGGCCACGATCACCCCCTACGCCACCGGGGCCACGATCAAGGACCTGGTCAACGAGTCGCTGATCCACGCCATCCGCAACGACCGCGACACGATCACGTGGGCGGACGTGATCAAGGCCAAGCAGCTCAAGGACCTGGGCCCGCCGGAGGACGTGGAGTACATCGAGCGCGAGCGCCACGCGGTGGCCGTGCACGAGGCCTGCCACGCCGTCACCGCCTTCCGGGTGCGCCGCCACCTCACGATCGACATCGCCACCATCGAGAAGGGCGGCAACTACCTGGGGATGGTCGCCTCCATTCCCCCGGAGGACCAGTTCACCCGCTGGCGCACCGAGTACGAGGCCGACGTCATGGTCTCGCTCGCCTCGCTGGCCGGGGAGCGGCTGTTCTTCGAGGGGGACAACTCGTCGGGCGTTTCCGGCGACCTGGAGAGCGCCACCCAGATCACCACCCTCATGGAGGGGTACTGGGGCATGGGCAGCACGGTGACGTCGCACGGCATCACCCAGAAGGTCGGTATCGGCGGCGGTGGGCGACCGGGCAAGGCCGATGGCAAGGGGGCCAAGAACGAGGCCGACCTGCTCCACGGCGGGCTCGGTGAGCGCATCGAGGGGAAGCTGGAGGAACTCCTCCTGCGGGCCGAGGACCTGCTCAAGGCCAACCGCATCGCGGTCCTCGCCGTGGCCCACGCCCTCGAGACCCACAAGACGGTCACCGGCGACGACATCGAGGCCATCATCGAGGGCCGCGCCGGACCCCTGATCGACGGTCGGGTCTACGCCGACCCCGAGTTCGCCCGGGTGGTCGAGGAGTACCACGCCCAGGCCATCTCCGCCCACCAGGGGCACGGCGTCTTCGAGATCCCCCTGCCCCGGCTCAACGGCCAGCGGCGGGCCGACGGCGTGATGGAGCCCATCGTGGTCCGTCCCGACGGCACCTACGCCGGCCCGTCACCGTGGTCCCGTCCGCCGACCGCGGCGCCGGTTTCGCCGGTGGCGCCGCCGCCGCCGGTCTGGCCGGAGACGGTCGACGAGGCCAACGGTGCCGCCGACGCCGGCACGGCCGAGATCGAGGCCCACGGCGCGCCGCCGCCCGACACCAACGGCATCGTCGACACCAACGGCGCCGGGAGCGAGGTCCGGGAGCGCCCTGCAGACGACTGAGCTGCGCCTCGACACGTCGGGGCGCACCCTCAGCGACCTCACCGACCGGGTGGCCGAGTTCTGCCGCCCGCTCGGTGACGGGTTGGTGCACGTGTTCGTGCCCCATGCCACCGCGGGCGTGGCCCTGATGGAGCTGGGGTCGGGCTCGGAGCCCGACCTCGACGAGCTGCTGGGCCGGCTGCTGCCCCGCGACGACCGCTACCGGCACCGCCACGGCGCACCCGGCCACGGCGCCGACCACCTGCTGCCGGTGCTCGTCAGCCCGTCGCTGTCGATCCCGGTGGAGGACGGCCGGCCCCTCCTCGGCACCTGGCAGAGCGTGGTCCTGGTCGACCTCAACCGCGACAACCCCCAGCGTCGGGTCCGCCTGACCTTCCTGCCCGCCTGACCCCCCCGCCTCCACCAATTGGTGACACCTTTCCCGCCCTAGGTGCGGGAAAGTGTCACCAGTTCGAGGACGGCGCGGAGGTCGGTGGCTCGGACGACGCCGTCGGGGAGGGGGGGTGTGAGGGCTTCGGCGCCCGACTCCCGGGCCCGCTCGGCCTGGTCGTCGCGGAAGAGGTGGACGGGGCGGAGGCCGGCGGCGAGGGGGCCTTCGACGTCGGGGCCCCACGTGTCGCCCACGAACAGGGTCTCCGACGGGGACAGGCCGCAGCGGTCGAGGGTGTGGGTGAAGATCCGGGGATGGGGCTTGCGGGCGCCGGCGTGGGCGGAGGAGATGATGTCGTCGACCATGGCGTCGAGGCCGACGTTGGCCACCTGCTCGGCCAGGTCCCAGTCCCAGTTGGAGCACACGGCCAGCACCAACCCTCGACGGCGGAGCTCGGCCAGCACCTCGGCCACCTCGTCGTAGGCGGCCAGGGTGTAGGTCTTCGACGCCCGGTGGAGGTCGGCCACCAGCGGTTCGAGCTCGTCCTCGCCCACGCCGCAGGCCCGGGCGCGCGTGCGCAGCCGGTCGAGCTCCCAGGCCACGTAGGCGTCCCGGTTGGCGGAATGCTCGGCGTGCTCCTCGCCGTCGACCGCGCCCCCCACCCACTGGCTGCCCCACCTGGCGCCGGGCCCGGCCAGTCCCCGGCGGGCGAAGATCGCCTCGTGGGTCTCGCCCCACACCACCGCCCGGGCAAGGGTCCCGTAGAAGTCGAAGAGCACGCCCCGGACATCAGCCATACGACGATGGTCGCACGGCCGGCGGGGTGGGAAATGCACGACCCGGCGGTAACGTGGCCGCGTGACCGCGACTCGGGGCCGGCCCGGCCGACGTCCCCCGACCATCGCCGTCCGCCGCTAGCCCTGTGGACACCGTGACCCTGCCGATCCTGGCCGTGGTGGCGGGGCTGCTGTCGTTCAGCTCGCCCTGCTGCCTGCCCCTGCTGCCCGGCTACCTGTCCTACGTGTCGGCCCTGCCCGTGTCGGAGCTGGGCGAGCGCCAGGCCCGGGGCCTGACCCTCAAGGCGGCCCTGCTCTTCGTGGGCGGCTTCAGCCTGGTGTTCACCGCCCTGGGCGTGGGCGCCAGCCTCCTGGGCAACCTCTTCGTCCGCAACCAGGACACGATCGTCCGGGTCTTCGGCGTGGTGATCATCGGGCTGGGACTGTCGACCCTGGGCGTGCTGCGGGTGCCCTTCCTCCAGCGGGAGAAGCGCATCGACATGGCCCGGGTGCCGCGGGGCGCGGCGTGGGCGTTCCCCCTGGGCATGGCCTTCGCCGCCGGGTGGGCGCCGTGCATCGGACCGGTGCTGGCCACCATCCTGGCCACCGCCGCGGTGAGCAACGGGGGGGCGGTGTGGGGCGGCGTCCTCCTCCTGCTCTACTCGGCCGGGCTGGGCGTGCCCTTCGTCCTCCTCGCCCTCGGGTTCACCAAGGCCACCCGGTCCCTGGCCTGGCTACGGCGCAACGGGCGGCGGATCGAGATCGCCGGCGGGCTGCTCCTGCTGGCCATCGGTTTGTTGTTCGTGACCGGGCGCTGGCAGGGTTTCTTCATCCCCCTGCAACGCTGGTTCGCCCGCCTCGGATGGCCGCCCGTATGACACCTGACGACCAGACTCCTGCTAGGCAGACGCCCGTGGTCACCGGCATCCGCCGTACCCGGCGGGCGCTGTGGATCGCGGTCGGGGTCGCCGTCCCCGTGTTCCTGCTGGTGGTCGTGCTCGCCACCCGGCCGTCGGCCAGCACCCGCACGGTGAAGTCGCCCCTCCTGGGCAAGGCCGCGCCGGCGGCCGAGTCGGTCACCATCGACGGCGACACGGTCAAGCTGTCCGACCTCGAAGGCCAGTGGGTGGTGGTGAACTTCTTCGCCACCTGGTGCGTCCCCTGCCGCATCGAGCACAGCGAGTTGGAGAAGTTCCACCAGGCCCACGCGGCGACGGGCGACGCCACCGTTGTCGCGGTGGTGTTCAGCGACTCGTCACAGGCGGTGAAGGAGTTCCGGTCCGACGAAGGGGGGACGTGGCCCATGCTCACCGACCCCGGCGGCAGCATTGCTCTCCACTTCGGCGTGAGCGGGGTGCCCGAGTCGTTCCTGATCGATCCCGACGGGATCGTGCGGTCGCGGATCCTGGGCGGGGTGCGGGCCGTCGACCTCGACCGGCTGCTGGCGGAGGCCCGCGCCGGCGGCGGATGACCGAACCTTCCGGCGCAGGCGACCTGTTCGGGGCCGCCCTCAACGAGCGGCTGAAGCGCCAGGGGCCCCTCGCCGCCCGCCTCCGGCCCCGCACCCTCGACGAGATGGTGGGCCAGGAGCACCTCCTCGGCCCGGGCGCACCCCTCCGGCGCCTGATCGAGGCCGACCGGCTCACGTCGGTGATCCTCTGGGGACCCCCAGGGACGGGCAAGACCACCCTCGCCCGCCTCATCGCCGGCGTCACCGCCCGATACTTCGAGACGCTGTCGGCCGTCAACGCCGGGGTCAAGGACGTGCGGGAGGTGGTGGCCCGGGCCAAGGCCCGCCTGGGCGAGCACGGCCAGGGCACGATCCTGTTCCTCGACGAGGTCCACCGCTTCAACAAGTCGCAGCAGGACGCCCTCCTGCCCCACGTGGAGGACGGGCTGCTCACCCTCATCGGCGCCACCACCGAGAACCCGTACTTCGAGGTCAACGCCCCCCTGCTGTCCCGCTCCAGCCTGTTCCGGCTCCACGGCCTGTCGCCGGAGGCGGTGCGGAGCCTGCTCCACCGGGGCCTGGCGGTGGAGGGGGCGACGGCCGACGACGAGGCCCTCGACCATCTCGTCAACCGGTCCGACGGCGACGCCCGCACCGCCCTCAACGCCCTCGAGGTGGCGGTGGCCCTGGCCGGCGAGAAGCGGGCCGTCACCCTGGCCGAGGCCGAGGCCGCCCTCGACGCCCGGGCCCTGCGCTACGAGCGCGACGACCACTACGACGTGGTGTCGGCCTTCATCAAGTCGATCCGGGGCTCCGACGTCGATGCCGGCCTCTACTGGCTGGCCCGCATGCTGGAGGCGGGGGAGGACGCCCGCTTCATCGCCCGCCGGCTGGTGATCCTGGCGTCGGAGGACATCGGCATGGCCGACCCGATGGCCCTCGTCGTGGCCGACTCCGCGGCCCGGGCGGTGGAGTTCGTGGGCCTGCCCGAGGCCCAGCTCAACCTGGCCCAGGCCGTGGTCCACCTGGCCACCGCCCCCAAGTCGAACCGGGTGATGCAGGCCCTGGGGGCGGCCATGGAGGACGTGAAGCACCGCCCTGCGGGGGAGGTGCCCGCCCACCTGCGCAGCGCGGCCTATTTCGGCGCCCGCAAGCTCGGTCACGGAGTGGGCTACGACTATCCTCACGACGACCCGCGCGGGTGGGTGCCCCAGACCTACCGCCCCCCCGAGCTGGAGGGACGGGTCTACTACCAGCCCTCCCCCCACGGCTTCGAAGAGGAGATCGCCGAGCGCATGCGCCACACCGAGCCCGGGGATGACGATGCAGGCAGCGACCAGTGAGCGTCGAGACGGCGGCCCTCATCTTCGTGATCGCCACCGTCATCGGGGCCGTCGGGCTCGTCCTGGTGCTCTACGCCGCCAACCGCACCCTGGCCTCGATCCGCAGCGCGGTCGACGACGTCCACCGGGCGGCCATGCCCGTGTTGGCCGACGCCCACGTGGCCGTGCTCAAGGCGTCCAGCGACCTCGACCGGGTCGACGACCTGCTCACCACCGGCGAATCCATCGCCAGCACCGTCGACGGTGCGTCCCGGCTGGCCCACAACACCTTCGGCAGCCCGGTGGTGAAGGCCATGGCGACGGGCGCGGGCGTGGCCAAGGCGTGGCGGAAGTTCAAGCACAAGCCCCAGTAAGTGTCGTTGCGGCCACGACACCGCCCTCGGCGGCGGTAGCGTCGGACCGTGGTCAAACGGTTGGTCATCTTCGCCATCGCCTTCGTGCTCGGCTACCGCGCCGCCTACCTGGTCGTCGACACGGTCGGCCAGGCCGCCATCCGCTTCCCGTGGCGGGAGTCCCCCGGCATGCTGGCCCGGGGCGCCACCGCCGGCTTGCGGGGCCGGGTGATCGAGGCCCGGGCCGCCATCGACGAGGGCAAGCACACCGCCCGCCAGCGCGAACGCGAGCTGCGGGCCGAGAACAGCCTGCGCCCGTCATCCTGACCGCAACCATCCTGACTGCAACCATCCGACGGACTGGCCCGCTTCCTTTAGGCTGAGGTTTCGAAATGGACGCCCAGCAGCTGCGGAAAGCCTTCACCGAGTTCTTCGTCGAGCGCGGGCACACGCCCGTGCCCTCGGCCGGGCTGATCCCCCACCACCCGGCTGCCCCCCTGCTCAACAACGCGGGGATGAACCAGTTCATCCCGGTGATGATCGGCGAGGTGCCCCCGCCCTACCCCCGGGCGGTGACGGTGCAGAAGTGCTTCCGCACCCAGGACATCGAGATCATCGGCGACACCACCCGCCACCTCACCTTCTTCGAGATGATGGGCAACTTCAGCTTCGGCGACTACTTCAAGGAGACGGCGATCCCCCTGGCGTGGGAGCTGGTCACCAAGGTCCTCGGCCTCGACGCGGAGCGGCTGTGGATCACCGTCCACCTCGACGACGACGAGGCCGAGGCGATCTGGCGGGACACGGTCGGCGTGCCGCCTGAGCGCATCCAGCGCATGGGCGACGACAACTTCTGGGAGATGGCCAAGGGCAAGCCCGGCCCGTGCGGGCCCTGCTCGGAGATCTACTACGACAAGGGCGAGGAATGGGGCGCCCCCGGCGGCCCCCTCCACGGCGGGCCCGAGCGCTACGTCGAGATCTGGAACCTGGTGTTCATGCAGTACCGGCGCCAGCCCGACGGGTCGCTGGTCGACCTGCCCACCCGCAACATCGACACCGGCGCCGGCCTCGAGCGCATCCTGCCCATCCTCCAGGGGGTGTCGTCGGTGTTCGACACCGACGTCGTCCGCCCCGTCCTCGACGCCGCCGGCCGGGCCATCGGCCGCTCCTACGGGTCCGACCCCAAGGTCGACCGCAGCCTGCGCATCCTGGCCGACCACGGCCGGGCGATGACCATGCTCACCGCCGACGGCGTGTTCCCGTCGAACGAGGACCGGGGCTACATCCTGCGCCGGATCATCCGCCGGGCCGTCCGCCACGCCTTCGGCCTGGGGGTGGAGACCTCGGTCACCCCCGCCCTGGTCGACGCCACCGTCGACACCCTGGGCGTGGCCTACCCCGAGCTGATCGAGAAGCGGGACTTCATCGTCGGCGTGGTGGGACGGGAGGAGGAGGCGTTCCGGCGCACCCTGCGCTCGGGCTCCACCGTCATCGACAACGTGCTGGCCAAGCTGGAGGAGGCGGGGGAGAAGGTGGTGCCGGGAGCGGTAGCCTTCCAGCTCCACGACACCTTCGGCTTCCCCCTCGAGCTCACCCTGGAGGTGGCGGGGGAGCACGGCTTCGACGTCGACGTGGCCGGGTTCGACGACGAGATGTCCCGCCAGAAGGCGATGGGCAAGGCCGCCCGCAAGGGGCCGGAGGGGGCCACCGACGAGGACCGCCGGGCCGCCTACCGCCGCCTGCTCGACGAGGGCGGGCCCGACCAGTTCACCGGCTACGAGGAGACCGAGTCGCAGGCCCGCATTCGGGCCGTGCTGGCCGCACCGGGCGTCGAGGGCACGCTCGAGGTGTTCCTCGACCGCACGCCGTTCTACGCCGAGGCCGGCGGCCAGGTGGGCGACACCGGCACCCTCACCACCGCCACCGGAAGCCTGGAGGTGCTCGACACCACCTACGCCCTGCCTGGGCTCCGCCGCCATCTGGCCCGGGTGGTGGAGGGCGACGTCGGCCCCGGCCAGACGGCCACCGCGTCGGTCGACGGCGTCCGGCGGGACGCCATCCGCCGCAACCACACCGGCACCCACCTCCTCCACTGGGCCCTGCGGGAGGTGCTGGGCGAGCACGTCAAGCAGGCCGGCTCGCTGGTGGCGCCCGACCGGCTCCGCTTCGACTTCAGCCACTACGCCGCGGTCACGCCCGAGGAGCTGCAGCGGATCGAGGACCTGGCCAACCAGCAGGTCATCGAGAACGAGGAGGTGCGTTCCACCGAGATGTCGCAGACGGAAGCGGCCGAGCGGGGGGCGATCGCCTTCTTCGGGGAGAAGTACGGCGACGTGGTGCGGGTGATCGAGGCCGGGCACCGGTCGGTGGAGCTGTGCGGTGGCACCCACGTCCACGCCCTGGGCACCATCGGGCCCATCAAGATCCTGGGCGAGAGCTCCATCGGCGCCAACCTGCGCCGCATCGAGGCCGTCACCGGCAGAGCCAGCCTCGACCGCATCCGCGACGAGAAGGCCACCCTGGGCCGCGCCGCCACCCTCCTGCGGGTGGCGCCCCCCGAGGTGCCGGAGCGGGTGGAGAAGCTGATCGAGGAGCAGAAGGCGCTGGCCGACCAGATCCGCCAGCTGCGCAAGGCGGGCGCCTCCGGGCGGGCGGGGGAGCTGGCCCTGGGCGCGGTCGACGGGGTGGTGGTGGCCCGGGTCGACGGCACCACCCGCGACGACCTGCGCGACCTGGCCCTGGCCGTGCGCGACCAGCCCGGGGTGCGGGCGGTGGTGCTCGGCGGCGCCCCCGAGGGCGGCGGGGCGGCCCTGGTGGCGGCGGTGGTGAAGGACGCCGGCCTGCTGGCGTCGGACCTCATCGCCGACGCGGCCCGCACCGTGGGCGGCGGCGGCGGCAAGAACCCCGACATCGCCGTCGCCGGCGGGCGCGACCCGGGCCGCCTCGACGAGGCCCTCGACCAGGCCCGGACGGCCGCGGGAGTCGCATGAGAGTCCCCAAATGAGAGTCGTTGCGCTGGATCTGGGCAAGCAACGCGTGGGCGTGGCGGTCAGTGATTCAGGGGGAGTGATGGCGGTGCCGTCGACGACGGTCGAACGGACAGGTGACGAGGTGCGGGACCGGGCCCGGGTGGTGCAGGAGATCCGCGAGTTGGAGGCGGAGCGGGTGGTCATCGGCCTGCCCCTCTCGCTCGACGGGTCGGAAGGGCCGGCCGCGGCCTGGGCCCGGGCCGAGGCGGCGGCTCTCGATGCGGCCCTGGGCGGCGACGTCGCAGTGGAGCTCTACGACGAGCGGCTGACGACGGTGAGCGCCCAGCGCTCGTTGGCCGGGGCCGGCGTCAAGCGGAAGAACCAGAGGCGGGTCGTCGACCAGGTGGCGGCGGCGGTGCTTCTCCAAGCGTGGTTGGACGGCGGACGGGGAACTGGAACCGCCGGGTGACGCCCCGCCGACGGTGGCCCCTGGTCCTGGGGGCCCTGCTGCTGGCCGGGTTCGTGGCCGTGGGCGCGCTGTTCCTCTGGTACCAGGGCAATGTCGACCCGCCGGGCGATCCGGGAGCTGAGGTAGCCATCACCGTCGAGCCGGGCATGTCCACCGGCGAGATCGGACAGCTTCTCGAGCGGAAGGGCGTCATCACCAGCGCCAGCGTCTTCCGCTACTTCGTGAAGCTCAACGGCCTGGGCACGGTGGAGGCGGGCGACTACACCCTCCACAAGGAGGAGGCCATGGCCACCGTGGTCAAGGTGCTGGAGGGCGGGGCAAAGGTCGACAAGGGCATTCCTCTCACCATCCCCGAGGGCCTCACCCTGAAGGAGGTGGCGGCGCTGGTGGGCACCCTCCCGGGACGCTCGGCCGACAGGTTCCTGCAGGTGGCGGCCAGCGGCACCGTCCGCTCCCAGTACCAGGCGCCGGGCGGGACCAGCCTGGAGGGGCTGCTGCTGCCCGAGACCTACTTCTTCGTCGCCGACGACGACGAGACCGCCATCCTCCGGCGGATGGTGACCGCCTTCGACGACCTCGCCACCCGCCTCGACCTCGTGGGCGCGTCCGGCCGCCTCGGCGTCACGCCCTACCAGGCGGTGGTGATCGCCTCCATGGTCGAGCGGGAGGCACGGGTCGACGAGGACCGGGGCAAGGTGGCCCGGGTGATCTACAACCGGCTGGCGGCGGAGATGCCGATGGAGATCGACGCCACCATCCAGTTCGCCCTGGGCAAGCAGAAGGAGGTCCTGCTCTTCAGCGACCTCGAGATCGACTCCCCCTACAACACCTACAAGCACCCCGGCCTCCCCCCCGGGCCGATCGCCGCGCCCGGCCAGGAGTCCCTGGTGGCGGCGCTCAACCCCACGCCCGGCCCCTGGATCTTCTTCGTCGTCGTCGACGACAGCGGCCACCACGCCTTCGCCGAGACCCTGGCCGAGCAGAACCGCAACATCGCCCTGGCCGAGCAGCGGGGCGTCCGCTGACCCCTGTTGCAGATTCCCATGGGGCGGCATGGGAGCCAGGTCCGCACACCAGCCTGGCCGCCCTCATCGGCAGCCCGGTCAGCCACTCCCGGTCGCCGGCCATCCACAACGCCGCCTTCCGGGCCCTCGGCCTCGACTGGGTCTACCTCGCCTTCGAAGTCGCCCCGGGGGGGGTCCCCGACGCCCTGGACGGCATGCGGGCCCTCGGCATCCGGGGCCTGTCGGTGACCCTGCCCCACAAGGAGGCCACCGCGGCTGCGGTCGACGAGCTGTCGGCCACCGCCGCCGCCCTGGGCGCGGCCAACACCGTGGTCGTGACCGACGACGGGCGCCTGCGGGGCGAGAACACCGACGCCGCCGGGTTCCTCGCCTCCCTCGCCGACGCCCACGTCGAGGTCGACGGCCGCCGGTGCCTGGTGCGGGGCGCCGGGGGCGCGGCCCGGGCCGTGGTGTGGGCGCTGGCCGACGCCGGCGCGTCGGAGGTGGTGGTGGTGCCGGGGCGCGACGCCGCCCGGGCCGAGGCCACCGCCCTTTTGGCCGGCACCGTCGGCCGCCTGGGCACGGCCGCCGAGGTGGCGAGGGCCGAGATCGTGGTCAACGCCACGCCCCTCGGGCTGGCCGGCGGCACCGACCTGGCCGTCGACCCCGCCCTCCTCGGTCCCGGCCAGGTGGTGGTCGACCTCATCCCCCGGGCCTCCACCGCCCTGCTGGAGGCGGCCGTGGTCCGGGGGGCGACGCCGGTCGACGGCCTGGGCATGCTCGTCCACCAGGGGGCCCTCGCCTTCCGGATGTGGACGGGGTGCGAGCCGCCCCTCGACGTCATGCGGGCCGCCGTCCGATCGTGAAGACTCCCCGCCCATGAGGCTGACAGCTTGAGGTTGGGGGCTGCCCTGGGGCTGGGCGTGGTGGGCCTGGTCGTCGGCCTCTTCGTCAACCTCCTCGTCGAGCGCGTCCCCGACAAGAAGCCGCTGCGCCCCCTGGGCCTGCGCCTGCGACCGGCGTCCCGGCGCGTGGTGGTGGTGCAGGTGGCGTGCGGGCTGCTGTGGGCGGCGGCCACCCTCCGCTTCGGCGCCGACTGGGCCCTGCCCGCCTACCTGGTTTTCTTCACCTCGCTGCTGGCCATCAGCGTCATCGACTTCGACCTCCACATCATTCCCAACCGCCTCGTCTACCCGACGATCTTCGTGTCGATCCCCCTGCTGGCGATGGCTGCCGCCGCCGAGGGCGACTGGGGCCGGCTGCGCCAGGCCCTCATCGGGGCCGCCCTGGCCTGGCTGGGCCTGCTCGTGGTCCACCTGATCTCACCCGCGGGGATGGGCTTCGGCGACGTGCGGCTGGCCTTCGTCCTGGGCCTGTTCCTGGGCTGGCTCAGCCTGCGCCACGTGCTGACGGGCGTCTTCCTGGGCTTCCTGCTGGGCGCGGTGATCGGCGTGGCCCTGGTGGTCCTCCGGGTGCGAAGTCGCAAGGACGCGGTGCCGTTCGGTCCCTTCCTGGCCGGCGGGGCGGTGCTGGCGGTGCTGTTCGGCGACCAGATCATCCGGGCCTGGTTCGGCGGCTGAGGTCCCCGCCGCCCGCCGGCCGCCGCCGGCGCGCCTCGCTGGGTCAGGTCTTGCAGCCGGCCTGGAACCAGGCGGTCACCCGGGCTGCCGCCTCCTGGAAGTCGCTCGCCTCGAGCTTCTGGGACGCGGACTCGATCTTGGCCTGGACCTCGGGCGACGGCGCCTGGCCGCTGGCCGGGTTGTAGTTGGCGTCGGCCAGCACCTTGACGAAGTCGGCGTAGCCGTCGGCCACCGTCTGCAGGTCGCTCTTGATCTCGGACGGGCCGGCGTCGGCGAAGGCCTGGAACTGCTCGACCGAGGCGTCGATGCTGGCCGCGCTTCCGGCCAGGGCCTGGGGGATGGCGCTGGCCGCCGAGGCCATGGCCGTGGCCGCGCCGATGCACTTGGCCGAGTCGATGCTGGCGCCGCCGGCGGTCGTGTCGCCGGTGGTGGCCCGGGACGTGGAGGTCACCGAGCCCCCGGTGGCCGTATCGTCGCCGTCGTCACCGCAGCCGACCAGCAGCAGCGACCCGACCAGGAGCACTCCCAGTGTGCGACGACTTCCCATCAGCCCGACCTCCTCGTGGGAGGCCAGCGACCGAGACGGGTTCGCCGGCCGTCGTGACCCTCCGGGCGGACCGTACCCGGATCCCACCATTTCGACCCGGGCCCCGGAACCCCACGGGTCGGGCTGCCCGCCCCCGGTAGATTTGGGGGGTGCTCCGCTTCCTCACCGCCGGCGAATCCCACGGCAAGGCCCTCCTCGTCACCATCGAGGGCCTGCCCGCGGGCTTGGAGATCACGGCCGAGGAGATCCAGGCCGAGCTGGCCCGGCGCCGCCTGGGCTACGGCCGGGGACCGCGGATGCGCTTCGAGCAGGACGAGCTCACCATCCTGGGCGGCGTCCGCCACGGGCGTACCCTCGGCTCGCCGGTGGCGCTGGAGATCGGCAACACCGAGTGGCCCAAGTGGGAGCAGGAGATGTCGCCCGGGCCGGGGAAGACGGAGAAGCCGCTCACCCGGCCCCGTCCCGGCCACGCCGACCTGGCCGGCATGCAGAAGTACGGCTTCACCGACGCCCGCGACGTGCTGGAGCGGGCCTCGGCCCGGGAGACGGCGGCCCGGGTGGCGGCGGGGGCCTGCGCCAAGGCGCTTCTGTCCCACCTGGGCGTGTCCGTGCTGTCCCACGTCATCCAGATGGGACCGGTGAAGGCCAAGTCCCCGGGTAGGCCGACGATGGCCGACCTGGCCCGCATCGACGAGTCGCCGGTGCGGGTCAACGACCCGGCCGACGAGGAGGCGATGATCGAGGAGATCAAGGCCGCGGCCAAGGAGGGCGACTCCCTGGGCGGGGTGGTGGAGGTGCTCGGGTACGGGGTGCCCGTCGGCCTCGGCAGCCACGTCCACTGGGATCGCCGCCTCGACGCCCTCCTGGCCCACGCCCTCATGAGCATCCCGGCCATGAAGGCGGTCGAGATCGGCGAGGGCTTCGACGTCGCCGGCCGGCGGGGGTCGCAGGCCCACGACGAGATCTTCTGGAACGCGGAGGAGGGCGTCTACCGGCGGGAGACGGCCCGGGCTGGGGGGATCGAGGGGGGCATGTCGACGGGCGACCTGCTGGTGGCCCGGGCGGCCATGAAGCCGCTGTCCACCCTCAACCGGCCCGTGCTCCGGACGGTCGACGTGGAGACCAAGGAGGAGACGGTCTCGTTCAAGGAGCGCACCGACGTGACCGCGGTGCCGGCGGCGGGCGTGGTGGCCGAGACCATGGTGGCCCTGGTGCTGGCCGACGAGGCCCTGCGCAAGTTCGGCGGCGACTCGGTGGCCGAGCTGGTCCGCAACCACCACTCGTTCATTGCTTCCCTCAGCTAGTGGCCGACCCGACGCCTCCGTCGACGATCGTTCTGGTGGGGATGATGGGCGCGGGGAAGTCGGCGGTGGGGCGGCGCCTGGCCCGCCGTCTCGATTGGGACCTGTTCGACAGCGACCGCCAGGTGGAAGCGATGACCGGCCGCACCGTCCCCGAGATCTGGCGGGCCGACGGCGAGGCCGCCTTCCGCCTGCTGGAGCGCCAGGTCCTGGCCGACGCCCTGGCCTCGACGACACCGAAGGTGGTGGCGGCGGCGGGGGGCGTGGTCCTCGACGAGGAGAACCGGCGCCTCCTCCGCCAGCACCGGCCGGTGGTGTGGCTGCGGGCCCCCATCGAGACGCTCATCGTCCGGGTGCGCAAGGGCGAGGGCCGGCCCCTGCTCGACGACGACCCGGCGGCGGCCATGCGCCGCCTCGACGCGGTGCGGCGGCCGCTGTACGCCGAGGTCGCCGACCTCATCGTCGACGTCGACAACGACCACACCGCCGACCACGTCACCGAGCGGGTCGTGCGCGAGCTGGGCCTGTCGGCCCTCGCCTCATGATCACCGTCCCCGTCGACCTGGGCGAACGGTCCTACGAGGTGCTCGTCGGCGCCGGCGCCCGCCACCGGCTGTGCGAGGTGATCCCCACCGGCGCGGCCCGGGCCGCCATCGTGGTCCAGGAGGGCACCGACTTCCCGGTCGACGCCGGCATCGAGCAGCGCACGTTCCTCCTCGACTCGGGCGAGGACGCCAAGTGCATGGAGAGCGTGGAGGAGCTGTGCCGGGCCTTCTCCCGGTGGGGCCTCACCCGGAACGACGTGGTGGTGGCCGTGGGCGGGGGCGTCGTCACCGACACCGCCGGGTTCGCGGCCGCCGTCTACCACCGGGGGGTGGCGGTGGTGCACGTGTCCACCACCCTCCTGGGCATGGTCGACGCTGCCATCGGGGGCAAGACGGGCGTCAACCTGCCCGAGGGAAAGAACCTGGTGGGGGCCTTCTGGCAGCCGTCGGCGGTGCTGTGCGACATCGAGCTGCTCGGCACCCTCCCGCCCCGGGAGTATCGCAGCGGGCTGGGGGAGATGGCCAAGTACGCCTTCCTCGGGGTCGACAACCTGCCCGACCTGCCCTTGGACGAGGCGGTGGCGGCGTGCGTGCGCTGCAAGGCCGACCACGTCGGCCCCGACGAGCGCGACACCACCGGCCGCCGGGCCCTCCTCAACTACGGCCACACCCTGGCCCACGCCCTGGAGACCACCGGCCACTACGACCTCCGCCACGGCGAGGCGGTGGCGGTCGGACTGGTCTTCGCCGCCCGCCTGGCCCGTCGCCTGGGCCGGGTCGACGACGAGCGGGTCGCCGAGCACCTGGCCGTGGTCGGCGGCTACGACCTCCCGTCGATCCTGCCGGATGGGACCGACACGGCCGAGCTGGTCCAGGTCATGGGCCGGGACAAGAAGGCGGTGGCCGGCGTCCTCACCTTCGTCCTCGACGGCCCCCGCGGCCTGGAAGTGGTGGAGGACGTCGACGCCCAGGCCGTGGCCGCCGTCCTCGACGAGGAGATGCGCTGATGACCGACGCCGCCGGCCCGACCCGTCCCATCGTCCTGCTCCTGAGCGGGGCCAACCTCAACCTGTTCGGCCAGCGCGACCCCGAGTTCTACGGCACCGACACCCTCGACGACTTCGTCGGCCGGGCCCGGGCCGCGGCCGACCGTCACGGCCTCGACCTCGAGCACCTCCAGTCCAATTTCGAGGGCGAGCTCGTCGACGCCATCCACGGCGCCCGGGGCCGGGCCGTGGCCGTGATCGTCAACCCGGGCGCCTTCGGCCACTACGCCTGGTCGCTGCACGACGCCCTGGCCGCCTTCGACGGGCCGGTGGTCGAGCTCCACGTCTCCAACCCCTACGCCCGGGAGCCGTGGCGGCACACGTCGGTGATCGCGCCCGTCGCCGACGGCACCGTCGCCGGCTTCAAGGGCCACGGGTACGAACTGGCGGTCGAGGCCGTGGCAAGGTTGTTGGGATGACTGACTTTGCGAAAATGGATGTCGCGGCCCGGGTCGACCGGCTGCGGGGCCTCCTCGACGGCGCTGGTTGCGACGCCCTGCTTCTCACCCACCTGGTCAACGTCCGCTACCTCACCGGGTTCACCGGCTCGGCCGCCATCGTCCTGCTCACCGACGACGGGCTGCTCTTCGTCACCGACGGCCGCTACGGCGACCAGGCCGTCGAGCAGCTGACGGCGGCGGGGGTCGACTTCCACCTCCACGTCGGCCTCACCGGCGGAGCCCAGAGGGAGTACCTGCAGACGGCGGCGGCCGGCCTCCCCCGGCTGGGGCTGGAGGCTGACGACGTCAGCTGGGCCCAGCAGCGCCGCTTCGCCACCGAGTGGTTCCCCGACGCCGAGCTGGTGGCCACCGAGGGCCTGGTCGAGAACCTGCGCCGGACCAAGGACGCGGGCGAGGTGGCCCGCATGGCCGAGGCCGCCCGCATCGCCGACGACGCCCTGGCCAAGGTCCGGCCCCGGCTGGCCGAGGGCCCCACCGAGCGGGAGATCGCCCTCGACCTCGACTTCGAGATGCGCCGCCTGGGCGCGGCCGGCTCCTCGTTCGAGACGATCGTGGCGTCCGGTCCCAACGGGGCCAAGCCCCACCACCGTCCCTCCGACCGCCGCATCGCCCCCGGCGAGCTGATCGTGATCGACTTCGGCGCCATCGTCGACGGCTACTGCTCCGACATGACCCGCACCCTGTGCGTGGGCGAGCCCGCCAGCGCCACCGCGGCTCGCATGGTCGACGTGGTGGCCGAGAGCCAGCAGGCCGGCGTCGACGCCGTCCGGGCCGGCGTGGAGGCCAAGGCGGTCGACGAGGCGTGTCGGGCTATCATCGCCGAGGCGGGCTGGGCCGACGCCTTCCTCCACAGCACCGGCCACGGCGTCGGCCTCGACATCCACGAGATGCCCCGGGTGTCCTCGCTGTCCACCGACACGCTGGGCGCGGGCTGGGTCGTCACCGTCGAGCCGGGCGTCTACCTGCCCGAATACGGTGGCGTCCGCATCGAGGACACCGTCGTCGTCACCGAGGAAGGCTGCACCGTGCTCACCAACGCCCCCAAGACGCTGGTCGTGGCGTAAACCATGCCCAACGTCTCCACCAACGACCTGAAGAACGGGATGGCCCTGCAGCTGCCCGAGGGCCTGTTCACCGTGGTCGAGTTCCAGCACGTCAAGCCGGGCAAGGGCGGCGCCTTCGTGCGGACCAAGCTCAAGAACGTGCGCACCGGGGCCGTCCTCGACCGCACCTACCGGGCCGACGAGAAGCTCGAGCAGACCAACATCGACAAGCGGGAGATGCAGTTCCTCTACCGCGAGGGCACCTACCACGTGTTCATGGACAACTCCACGTACGACCAGACCCACGTCGACGAGGACGTGATGGCGGCGTCCTCCAAGTACCTCAAGGAGGGCGACTCGGCCATCCTCCAGGTGGCCAACGAGGACGAGGTGGTGGGCGTGGAGCTGCCGGCCGCGGTCGAGCTGCTGGTGGCGGAGACGGAGCCGGGCGTGCAGGGCGACCGGGTGTCGGGGGCCCGCAAGCCGGCCACCCTGGAGACGGGGCTGGTGGTGCAGGTCCCCCTGTTCGTCAACCCCGGCGACCGCATCAAGGTCGACACCCGCTCCGGCGACTACCTCACCCGGGTCTAGGCGCCCTTCCATGGCGCGGGCCCTCGCCGCCAGCCGGCGCCAGGCGAGGGAGCGGGCCCTGTCCCTGCTGTACGAGGCCGAGACCAAGGGCGTGACCCCGGCCGAGGTGGTCGCCGCCCTGCCGCTCGAGCCGGCGCCGTTCGCGTCGGAGCTCGTCCTGGGCTTCGGCGAGCACCACGCCGAGGTCGACGGGTGGATCGTGCGCTTCGCCCGGGACTGGGCCCTCGAGCGCATGCCCGCCCTCGACCGGGCCCTGCTCCGCCTGGGGGTCTACGAGCTGGCCTACCGGCCCGACGTGCCCACCGGCGCCGTCATCTCGGAGGCGGTGGAGCTGGCCCAGCGCTACTCCACCGACGACTCCAGCCGCTTCGTGAACGGGGTCCTGGCCGCCATCGCCAACGAGGTCCGGCCCGGGTCGAAGGCGACGCCGGTCGTCATCGGCCCCGCCCCCGAGCTGCCCGAGCCGGTGCCCTTCGACGAGGAGCCCGACGTCCCGTGAGCAGCGGCTGGGGCGGGGAAGCGGGACGGGTGCGGGTGCGGGCCATCGGCGGCCGGGTCCTGCTCGGGCTGGTGATCGTGGCCGTGGTGGTGGCGGGGGTCTCCCTCCTCGACATCGGCGACGACGACACGGGCGGCGGCGGGTCGGCGACGTCGTCCACCGTCGTCCGCCGGGGAGGGGCCGCCGTCACCGAGGCCGACAACGGCGGCGAGGTCACCGTGCCCCTCAACCAGCCCTTCGTCGTCAACCTGAAGGGCTCGCCCGCGGCCCCGTGGGGCCTGCCCCACGCCGAGTCCGAGTCCCTGGCCCTGGTGAAGACGAGCGAGGAGCTCGACGGGTCGGTGACGGCCACGTTCGTCCCCCAGCGGCTCGCCCCCGGCGTGGTCGTGCGGGCCGAGCGCGGCGGCCCGTCTCCCGAGACCTTCGCCGTCACCATCCGGGTCGTGGGGTAAAGTGCGCACAGCCCGTTAACGCCGGTCCCGAGAGGTCGGCACGGACACAAGGAGAGCCAGTCTTGGCTGAAAGAGAACGCGCGGCCACGCCCCCCTACGGGGGCGTTTTTGTTGCCCGCAACCAGGTGATGGACGCCGAGGACCTGCGCCGGGCCGTCACCCGTATCGCCCACGAGATCGTCGAGCGCAACCACGGCCTCGACGGCGTGGTCCTCGTCGGACTGCAGACAGGGGGCGTCCCCCTCGCCCGCCGGCTGGCCGAGGCCCTGTCCCGGGTGGAGGGGGTGGAGGTGCCGGTGGGCAGCGTCGACGCCACCTTCTACCGAGACGACATCGGGTTGCGGCCGGTGATGCCCCAGGCCGTCACCGACATCCCCGTCGACCTGTCGGGCCGGGTGGTCGTCCTGGTCGACGACGTGCTCTTCACCGGGCGCACGGTGCGGGCCGCCCTCGACGCCCTCAACGACTACGGCCGGCCCCGCGCGGTGCAGCTGGCGGTGATGGTCGACCGGGGCCACCGGGAGCTGCCCATCCGCCCCGACTTCGTCGGCAAGAACCTCCCCACCCGCCGCGACGAGGTGGTCGACGTGCGCGACGACGGCGTCGACGTGGGGGTGAAGAAGTGACCGCCGGGGCTGGGCCGGGGCACCTGCTGTCGGTGGCCGACCTGGGGGCCGACGGGATCGAGGAGGTGCTGCGGGTCAGCGACTCGTTCGTCGAGGTCAGCCAGCGGGCCATGCCCAAGGTGCCGGCTCTCCGGGGCAAGACGGTGGTCTCCCTCTTCTTCGAGGAGTCCACCCGCACCCGGCTGTCGTTCGAGGCCGCGGCCAAGGGCCTGTCGGCCGACACCATGAACTTCTCGGTGTCGACGTCGTCGGTGAAGAAGGGCGAGTCGCTCCGGGACACGGTGCAGACCATCGAGGCCATGGGGGTCGACGCCATCGTCGTCCGCCACTCGTCGGCGGGCGTGCCCTGGCAGGTGGCGTCGTGGGTCGACTGCTCGGTGATCAACGCCGGCGACGGCTGGCACGAGCACCCCACCCAGGCCCTCCTCGACTGCTTCACCATCCAGAAGGAGCGGGGCCCTCTCGGCGGGCTGCGCATCGCCATCGTGGGCGACGTCAAGCACTCCCGGGTGGCCCGGTCCAACGTCTTGGCGTTCTCCATGCTCGGGGCCGAGGTCACCCTCGTGGCGCCGCCCACCCTGCTCCCGCCCTCGTTGGACGGGTGGCCGGTGGCGGTGAGCCACGACATCGACGCGGTGCTGCCCAAGGCCGACATCGTCTACCTCCTGCGCATCCAGGCCGAGCGCCAGTCGGAGGCGTTGCTCCCGTCGCTGCGGGAGTACACGGCCCGGTACGGGCTGACCCGGGATCGGGCCCGGCTGCTGGCCGACGACGCCCTGGTCATGCACCCCGGCCCCATGAACCGGGGGGTCGAGATCGCGGCCGACGTGGCCGACCTGCCCCGGTCCACCATCACCCGCCAGGTGGCCAACGGCGTCGCCGTGCGGATGGCCGTCCTCTTCCTCCTGTTGGGAGCGACCCCCAAGTGATCATCATCCGAGGAGGGACGGTAGTCGACGCCACCGGCTCGCGGCGGGCCGACGTGGCGGTCGAGGGCCGCGTGGTCGTGGCGGTGGAGGAGGGCCTGTCCGTGCCCGCCGGCGCCCGGGTGCTCGACGCCGACGGCTGCGTGGTGGCGCCGGGACTGGTCGACCTCCATGTCCACCTGCGCCAGCCGGGGCGGGAGGAGGCGGAGACGGTGGAGACGGGGGCCCGGGCCGCGGCCCTCGGGGGCTTCACGGCGGTGGTCGCCATGCCCAACACCGAGCCCGCCATCGACTGCGCCTCGGCGGTGCGGGAGGTGCTGGAACTGGGCCTCACCTCGGTGTGCGACGTGCGGGTGGCGGGGGCCATCACCAAGGGCCGCCGGGGCGTCGAGCTGGCGGCGATGGCGGAGATGGCCGAGCTGGGCGTCCGCCTGTTCACCGACGACGGGGCGGGCGTGCAGGACGGGCGGCTGATGCGGCGGGCGCTGGAGTACGCGTCGGCCCTGGGCGTCACCCTGGCCCAGCACTGCGAGGACGCGTCGCTGGCCGCGGGCGGGCACATGCACGAGGGCGAGTGGTCGTCGCGGCTGGGCGTCCCGGGGATGCCGGCCGAGGCCGAGGAGCTGATGGTGATGCGCGACATCGCCCTGGCCCGGCTGACGGCGCCGTTGGGGAGCCGGATGCACTTCCTCCACCTGTCGACGGCGGGGTCGATCGCGGCGGTGCGGGCGGCCAAGGCGTCGGGGCTGGCGGTGACGGCCGAGGCCGCGCCCCACCACTTCACGCTGACCGACGCGTCGGTCGCCGGGTACGACTCGGTGTTCAAGGTCAACCCGCCGTTGCGCCCCGCGGCGGACGTGGCCGCGGTGAAGGCGGGCCTGGCCGACGGCACGGTCGACGCCATCGCCACCGACCACGCCCCCCACGCCCCGGAGGACAAGGAACGCCCCTTCGACCACGCCCCCCCGGGGATGTTGGGCCTGGAGACGGCCCTCGCGTTGTCGCTGGGCGAGCTCGACCTGCCCATCAAGCGGGTGCTGGCGTTGCTCTCGTGGCAACCGGCCCGCATCGCCGGCCTGGAGGGTGTGCACGGGGGCCCGGTGGCCGAGGGCCGGCCGGCCAACCTGTGCGTCATCGACCCGTCGGTGGTGTGGGTGGTCGACCCCGACGCCCTGGCCAGCCGCAGCCGCAACACCCCCTACGCCGGCCGCAAGCTCACCGGCCGCAACCGCCACACCATCCTCCGGGGCGAACCCGTCGTCGTCGACGGCGAGGCCCAACGATGACCGACCCCTCCCCCGACGCAACCGGTGACGATCGGAGGCGTCAGGGCGCCCCTCAACGTCACCGGTTCGAACGGGGGCGGCGGCGGGAGGCGCTGCTGGTGCTGGCCGACGGGACGACGTTCGAGGGGGAGGCGATCGGGGCCGACGCCCCGGGCGGGGTGGCCACCGGGGAGGTCGTGTTCAACACGGTCCTCAGCGGGTACCAGGAGGTGCTCACCGACCCGTCGTACGCGGGGCAGGTCATCGCCTTCACCTACCCCCACATCGGCAATTACGGGGTGTCGGCGGACGATGCGGAGAGCGGGCGGGCCTACTGCCGGGGCGTCATCGTGCGCGACATCACCGAGCGCCCGTCGAACTGGCGGTCGAGCCTCGACCTCGACTCGTGGCTCAAGGCGTCCGGCGTGCCCGGCATCACCGGCGTCGACACCCGCCGCCTCACCCGTCACATCCGGGAGGCGGGGGCCATGGCCGGCGCCTTCGGGACGGCCGACGAGGTCACCCTCAAGCAGGCCGCCCTCGACGAGCCCGGCACCGACGGCGTCGACCTGGTGGCCGAGGTCACCACCGCCGAGGCCTACTCGGTGGGCGACGGCCCCCTGACCGTCGTGGCCTACGACTTCGGGATCAAGACATCCATCCTGCGCATGCTGTCGGAGCTGGCCACGGTCGAGGTGGTCCCCGCCTCCACATCGGCCGCCTCGGTGATGCTGCGCCGGCCCGACGGGGTGTTCCTGTCCAACGGCCCCGGCGATCCCTCCGCCGTCACCTACGCGGTCGACGCCATCCGCGACCTGCTGTGGGCCGACATCCCCGTCTTCGGCATCTGCCTCGGCCACCAGCTCATGGCCTCGGCCCTGGGCGGGTCGACGTTCAAGCTCCCCTTCGGCCACCACGGCGGCAACCACCCGGTGAAGCGGCTGCGGGACGGGGCGGTCGAGATCACCAGCCAGAACCACTCCTACGCGGTGGCCGAGGGGTCGGTGACGACAGCCGACGTCACCCACGTGAACCTCAACGACGGGGTCATCGAGGGGCTCGGGTGCCGCGACGTGCGGGCGTTCAGCGTCCAGTACCACCCCGAGGCGGGCCCGGGCCCCCACGATGCCAGATACCTGTTCGACGACTTCCGGAAGCTGATGACCGACTGATGCCGAAGCGCACCGACATCCAGTCGATCCTGCTCATCGGGTCGGGGCCCATCGTCATCGGCCAGGCGTGCGAGTTCGACTACTCGGGCACCCAGGCCTGCCGCGTCCTCAAGGAGGAGGGCTACCGGGTCATCCTGGTCAACTCCAACCCGGCCACGATCATGACCGACCCCGACTTCGCCCACCGCACCTATGTCGAGCCTCTCGACTGGGAGACGGTGGCCAAGGTGGTCGAGCGGGAACGGCCCGACGCCATCCTCCCCACCCTCGGGGGCCAAACCGGCCTCAACCTGGCCATGGCCCTCCACGAGCGGGGTGTGCTGGCCGAGTTCGGCGTGGAGCTCATCGGGGCGTCGGCCGAGGCCATCCGCACGGCCGAGAACCGGGAGGCGTTCAAGGCGGCCATGACCGAGATCGGCCTGGCCGTCCCCCCGTCGGGCTTCGCCTACGCCACCCACGAGGCGGCCAAGGTGGGCGACGAGATCGGCTACCCGGTGATCGTCCGCCCCTCGTACATCCTCGGCGGGCGGGGCACGGGCATCGCCGACAACGCCCAGGAGCTCACCGCCCTGGCCGAGATCGGCCTCGCCGCCAGCCCCATCTCCGAGATCCTGATCGAGCGCAGCATCGCCGGCTGGAAGGAGTACGAGCTCGAAGTCATGCGCGACCGGGCCGACAACTGCGTGGTCGTGTGCTCCATCGAGAACTTCGACCCCATGGGCGTCCACACCGGCGACTCGATCACGGTGGCCCCGGCCCAGACGCTGTCCGACGTCGAGTACCAGAGGATGCGCGACGCCGCCTTCGCCTGCATCCGGCGTATCGGCGTCGACACCGGCGGGTCCAACATCCAGTTCGCGGTCAACCCCGAAAACGGCGACATGGTCGTCATCGAGATGAACCCCCGGGTGAGCCGGTCGTCGGCGCTGGCCAGCAAGGCCACCGGGTTCCCCATCGCCAAGATCGCGGCCAAGCTCGCCGTCGGGTACACGCTCGACGAGATCCCCAACGACATCACCCGCAAGACCCCGGCCAGCTTCGAGCCCACCATCGACTACGTGGTCACCAAGATCCCCCGGTGGGCGTTCGAGAAGTTCCCCGGCGTCACCGACGTGCTCGGCACCCGCATGCAGTCGGTGGGGGAGGCGATGGCCATCGGGCGGACGTTCCCCGAGTCGCTGCAGAAGGGGCTGCGCTCCCTCGAGCACGGCCGGTGGGGCCTCAACTGCGACCCGGCCGAGGTCGCCCTCGACGACGTCGGCGACGACGAGCTGGTGGCCCGGGCGTCGGTGGCCACGCCCGACCGCCCGTTCCAGCTGGAGGCGGCCCTGCGCCGGGGGATCAGCGTGGAGCGGCTGTACGAGGCCACCAGGGTCGACCCGTGGTTCCTCGACCAGATCGTGCGCATCATCGACGAGCGGGCGGAGCTGGCCGCCATCGGCTTCGACGGTATGACCCGGGCCGACTGGCGCCGGGCCAAGCGCCTCGGCTTCTCCGACCTCCAGCTGGGCTACGTCTGGGGCGGCGTGGCCGAGGACGTGGTGCGGGCGGCCCGGCTGGCGGTCGGGGTCAGGGCCACCTTCAAGACGGTCGACACGTGCGGGGCCGAGTTCGAGGCGGCCACGCCGTACCACTACTCCACCTACGAGGACGAGGACGAGGCCCGCCCCGGCGTGCGGCCGACAGTCGTCATCCTCGGCTCCGGGCCCAACCGCATCGGCCAGGGGATCGAGTTCGACTACTGCTGCGTGCACGCCTCCTTCGCCCTGCGTGACGCCGGCTACGACACGGTGATGGTGAACTGCAACCCGGAGACGGTGTCCACCGACTACGACACGTCCGATCGCCTGTTCTTCGAGCCGCTGACGTTCGAGGACGTGACCAATGTCTTGGAAGTCGAACAGCCGCTGGGCGTCATCGTCGCCCTCGGCGGCCAGACGCCCCTGAAGCTGGCCGGACGCATCCCCGACCATCTCATCCTCGGCACCAAGGCGGCGGCCATCGACGAGGCCGAGGATCGCGAGCGGTGGAGCTCGCTGTGCGCCCGGCTGGAGATCCCCCAGCCGGCGGGCGGCACCGCGGTCGACGTGGGCCAGGCCCTGGCCATCACCGCCCGCATCGGCTATCCGGCCCTCGTCCGGCCCTCGTACGTGCTCGGCGGGCGGGCCATGGAGATCGTCTACGACGACGACGGCCTGCGCCGGGCCATGGCCGAACTGGCCGGCTTCGGCTCGTTGGGGCGGGAGGGGGGCCTGTCGTCGGAGCGGCCGGTGCTGGTCGACCGCTTCCTGGAGGACGCGGTGGAGGTCGACGTCGACGCCATCCGCGACCGCACCGGCGAGGTGTTCATCGGGGCGGTGATGGAGCACGTGGAGGAGGCGGGGGTGCACTCGGGCGACAGCGCGTGCGTGATCCCGCCGCCCACCCTGTCGGCCGACGTGATCGAGGTCATCGAGTCCCACACCCGGGCCATCGCCGACGCCCTCGACGTGTGCGGGCCGCTCAACGTGCAGTACGCGGTCAAGCAGGGCCAGGTCTTCGTCATCGAGGCCAACCCCCGGGCCAGCCGCACGGTCCCGTTCGTGGCCAAGGCCACCGGCGTGCCCCTGGCCAAGGTTGCGGCCCGGGTGATGCTGGGGGCCACCCTGGCCGAGCTGCGGGTGGAGGGGCTGCTCTGCGCCGCGGCCACGGGCGGCCACGTGGCGGTCAAGGAGGCGGTGCTGCCCTTCAACCGCTTCCCCGAGGCCGACACCCTGCTGGGCCCGGAGATGCGGGCCACGGGCGAGGTGATGGGGATCTCGAGCACGTTCGGGCTGGCCTTCGCCAAGAGCCAGGCGGGGGCGGGCGACCGCCTGCCGGCGAGCGGGACGGTGTTCCTGTCGCTCTCCGACCGCGACAAGGCGGGCGGGCTGCGGGCGGCCCGGCAGTTCGTCGACCTGGGCTTTTCGGTGGTGGCCACGTCGGGGACGGCCCGGTACTTCACCGAGAACGGGGTGGCGGTGGCCGACGTGGTGCCGCTCCTCGGCCATCCCGGACGCTCGGCCGTCGAGCGCATCGCCAACGGCGAGATCGACTTGGTGGTCAACACCCCCCGGGGCCGGGGGCCGCGGGCCGACGGGGCCTACATCCGCACCACGGCCAACGTCCACAACGTGCCCTGCCTCACGACGGTGGCCGCCGCCCTCGCCGCGGCCAACGGCATCGCCGACGTGGCCGTCCACGGGTCGTCGGTGCGGTCGCTGCAGGAGTACCACGGCCGATGAGGCGGGCGGTCGACCTGGGCACCCGGGTCGGCGACGTCGTCCTGCCCAACCCGGTCCTGACCGCGTCGGGCACGGCCGGCCACGGCGCCGAGCTGGCCGTCTACTTCGACCTCCCGACGTTGGGGGCGGTGGTGGTGAAGTCGTTGTCGGTCGACGGGTGGGCCGGCAACCCCGCCCCCCGGGTGCACGAGACCGAGGCCGGCATGCTCAACAGCGTCGGCCTGCAGAACCCGGGGGTGGAGGCGTGGCTGGCCGACGAGCTGCCGGCGCTGGCCGCCACCGGCGCCCGGGTGGTGGCCTCGATCTGGGGCACGACGCTGGCCGGCTACGAGAAGGCGGCGGCGATGCTGGCGTCGGCGGCACCGGCCGCGGTCGTGGCGGTGGAGGTCAACCTGAGCTGCCCCAACCTGGAGGGCGGCCGCCACATGTTCTCCTCCGACCCGACGGCCACCCGGGAGGCGATGGCGGCGGTCGTGGCCGCGTCCGGCGGGCGACCGGCGTGGGCCAAGCTCAGCCCCAACGTCACCGACATCGTCGAGATCGCGGTGGCGGCCCGGGACGGCGGCGCGTCGGCGTTGACCCTGGTCAACACGGTCAAGGGCATGGCCATCGACCCGTCCACCCGGCGGCCGCGGCTGGGGGCGGGGGGCGGGGGACTGTCGGGGGCGGCCATCCGCCCGGTGGCGGTGCGGGCGATCTTCGACGTCCACGAGGCGCTGCCCGACGTGCCCATCGTGGGCGTGGGGGGTGTGTCGTCCGGCGAGCACGCGGTGGAGCTGCTCCTGGCGGGGGCGTCGGCGGTGCAGGTGGGGACGGCCACCTTCGAGGACCCCCGGGCCTGCGTGCGGGTGCTGACCGGGTTGGAGGCGTGGTGCCGGCGCCACCGCGTGGCGCGGCTCGCCGATCTGGTAGGACAGGCCCATGGAGCTTCGTGACCGACTGATCCTGGCCCTCGACGTCGACGACCTGGTCCTGGCCCTGCGCCTGGCCGACCAGCTACGGCCGTGGTTCGGGGTGGCCAAGGTGGGGCTGGAGCTGTTCACCGCCGCCGGCCCCGACGCGGTCACGTCGGTGGCCGACGCCGGGTTCAAGGTGTTCCTCGACCTCAAGCTGCACGACATCCCCACCACGGTGAAGAAGTCGGCCCGGGTGGCGGGGGCGCTGGGCGCGTCCTACCTCACGCTGCACGCCCGGGCCGGAGCGGTGATGCTGCGGGCGGGCGTCGACGGGCTGAAGGAGGGGGCGGCCGCGGGCGGGTTGCCCGAGCCCACGGCCCTGGCCGTCACCATCCTGACGAGCGACGCCGACGCCCCCGAGCACATCCTCGGGGGACGGGTGGCGGCCGCGGTCGAGTCCGGCTGCGGGGGCGTGATCGTGGCCGCGGCCGACGTCCACGAGGCCAAGCAGCTGGCCCCCCGCCTGCTGGCGGTCGTCCCCGGGATCCGCCTGCCCAGCGGCGACCCCCACGATCAGGCCCGGGCCGCCACCCCCCGCGACGCGTTCCTGGTGGGCGCCGACATGCTCGTGATCGGCCGGGCCGTCACCGAGGCCGCCGACCCCCCGGCCGCGGCCGCCGCCCTCCACGCCGCTATCGTCGGCGGAAGCGGCGGTTCATGACAACGTGTATGGTTCTGTGATGGCGTACGCGATCAAGGACGGCGAGTACACCTACGACGATCTCGACTGGCTTCGCGACGAATTAGGCGTCGCCCACCTGGAGCTCGACCCGTGGGGATGCCTGATCGTGACACCAGCCACCGACGAACACGACACGGCCGTGACGCTGCTCTCGTGTCAGGTCTACCGCCAGGTCGGCCTCCCGGACGGGTGTGTGCGAACGAACGGACTTGGGTGGAAAGTCCCCGGCGGGAGTGGCTACCTCAACGTGCCCGATCTGATCGTGGTTGCCCCGGACTGGACGCGCGTCGACGAGCTCCATTTCGACCCGCCGCCCCTGCTCGTCGTCGAGGTGGCGTCGAGATCGACCAGGCGCGTCGACCGCACCCGGAAGATGGACGACTACCGCTTAGGTGGCGCCGGTGTTTACCTGCTCGTCGACCTCCCGGGCGCCGATCCCCCTACATTCGAGGCCCACGACTTCGCCACCGGGCAGGTCATGACGGCGACCGGCGGCATCGACCTGGTCGTCGCCGGCCGGCCCATTGGGCTCGACCTCATGGACCTCGGCGGCTGACACGCAGCCGAGGCCGGTGACGACGACCCGGACGTCGTTCACCCGCCCGGTCCTCGGCCTGGCGCCCGGAGCAGGAGGGCCGCGTTCTGGCCCCCGAACCCGGACGCGTTGACCAGCACCGCCCGCCAGGGGCCGGGCCGGGGGCGGCCCATCACGTGGTCGAGGGCGCAGTCGGGGTCGACATGGTCGGGGTCGAGGCCGCGGGTGGCGGGCAGCACGCGGTGGTGGAGGGCGAGGGCGGCCACCAGCACCCCGAACGCCCCCGCCGCGCCCAGCCCGTGGCCCAGCGCCGACTTGGGGGCGGTGACGGCCAGCCCCGGCACCGCGCCAAACACCGCCCGCAGGGCCCGGGCCTCGGCCACGTCGCCCTGGGCCGTGGCCGTGGCGTGGGCGACCAACCCGTCGACCTCGCCCGGCTCCACCCCCGCGTCCCGCAACGCCCGGCCCATGGCCGCCGCCGCCCCCCGCCCCTCGGGATGGGGCGCGGCCACGTGGTGGGCGTCGCCCGCGCTCCCGCCGCCCGCCACCACGGCCAGCACCCGCGCCCCCCGGGCCGCCGCCCGGTCGAGCCGCTCCAGCACGAAGACGGCCGCCCCCTCCGACGCCACCATCCCCTCCCGGCGCAAGTCGTAGGGGCGGCAGGCCGACGCCGGGTCGGTGCCCGCCGGCGCCAGCGCCCCCGCGTTGACCAGCGACCCCAGCAGCAGGGGCGACAGGGCGCCGTCGGTGGCACCCGCCAGCACCACCTCGGCGTCCCCCCGCTCCAGCATTCGCAGCCCGTCGATCACCCCCTGCACGCCGGCCGCGCACGCCCCCACCCCGCCCAGGACCGGGCCCGTCGCCCCCAGGACGATCGACGGCTGGCAGGCGGCCATGTTGGCCCCGTAGATCGGCACGAAGAAGGGGCTGACCCGGTCGGGACGGGCGGCCGCGGGCCCGGCCGCGCCCTCGGCCTCGATCAGCCCGCCGGCGCCGGTGTGGACCACCACGCCCAGCCCGTCGCCGGTGTAGCCGGTGAGGCCGGCGTCGGCCAGAGCCATGATCGAGGCGGCCACCGAGAACTGGCTGAAGCGGCCCATGCGCCGGGCCCGCTGGCGGTCGACGTAGTCCTCGGCCCGGAACCACCCGGCCCGGCCCGCGACCTCGCAGCCGGCCCGGCGCAGCTCCTCGGGCGCCGCCTCCAAACCCGAGTCGCCGGCCAGCAGCCGGGACCAGGTGGTGGCCGCGTCACCCAGGGGGGTGACGGCGCCGATCCCGGTGATGGCGACCGCGGCCCGTGCCCCAGCCCCGTCCCGATCCATCGCGACCGCCACCGTACCGGGGCCCGTCAACGGCGGGCGACGGCGACCAGGCGCCGGATGCGGTAGCCGATCCGTACGGGCCCCGACCGCAGCCGCCGCTCCAGGACGGCCGCCGCCGCCGCCACCCGGGCGTCGTCGGAACCGGGGGCGTAGAACGAGCGGACGACGACACGGGCGTCCTCCTCGTCGACGAGCGTCCGGGTGAAGAGGCCGGTGTCGTCGACCTCCAGGGCGAGGCCGGCCGCGGCCAGCCGGCCGGCGATCGAGCTCGAGTCAAGGTCGCAGGGATAGCCGGTGCCAACCTGGCCCAGGGCGTCGAGGATCTCGGCGAACACCGACTCCGCGCCCACCGACCGCACCGGGACGGTCGCCGCGAATGTCCCGCCCGCCCGTAGCACCCGCCGGACCTCGCCCAGCACCGCGTCGAGGGGCGCCAGCAGCATCAGCGCCATCGACGACACGACCGCGTCGGCGGCGCCGTCGGCGACGGGCATCGCCGTGGCCCGGGCCCGCACGAGGAGCGCGGACGGCGACACCGCCCGGGCCATCGCCAGTTCCCCGGTCGACTGGTCGATGCCGACGACCCGCGCCCCCGGAAGGAGGCGGGCGACGGGCCCGCTCCCGCACGCCAGGTCGACGACAGTGGCCGATCCCGGCGGGACCGCCTCCGCCAGCCAGTCGTAGGGCGACCGCCCGTCGCCGTCCCGGGCCACCGCCAGGACCTGCTCGGTGATGCCCGGGCGGTCGTCGTGGTACCCGACCAGGTACGGCCCCCAGCCGGGCCCAGACCTCGACGACCCAGACCTCGGCGACCCAGACATCGGCGACCCAGACATCGGCGACCCGGACATCGGCGACTCAGACAGGGGTTGGGTCGGGGACGAGGCGGCCGTCGTGCAGGTGCAGGACGCGGGTCGACAGGCGCCGGGCGAGGGCGACGTTCTGCTCGACGAGGACCACGGCCGCGCCCGCCGCGGCCAGCTCCACCAGGGCGTCGCCGCAGGCCATGGCCAGGCCGGGGGACAGTCCGGCCGACGGCTCGTCGGCCAGCAGGACCCGGGGACTGGTCGACAGCACCCGCCCGATGGCCAGCAGCTGCTGCAGCCCGCCGGATAGGCCGGCCGCGGGCTCGTCCAGCCGCTCGGCCAGCTCCGGGAAGCGCGCCAGCCACGCCGCCCGCCGGGCCCGGGCCCCGTCCACCTCGCCTGCCGGCAGGCCCAGCTCGACCGCCTCCAGGTTCTCCCGCACGGTGAGGGACGGGAACACCCGCCGGGTCTGGGGGAGGAGGCGCAGGCCGAGCCGGGCCCGGCGCTCGGCGGGCAGGCGTCCCACCGGGCGGCCGTCGAGGTCGACCTCCCCGGCCCGGGCCCGCAGCAGCCCGGCCACCGCCAGCAGCAGCGACGACTTCCCCGACCCGTTGCCGCCCAGCACCGCCACCACCTCGCCCGCGGCCACCTCCAGGTCGACGCCCTGCACCACGTTCGACGCCCCCCACCCCGCGTGCAGGCCGCGGACGGCCAGCCGCGGCCCCGCCCCCGGCGCCGGCGCCGTCACAGGGGGTCGAGGACGACGGGTCCGAGGGTGGATGCCAGGGCCGGGTGGGCGGCGACCTCGGCGTAGGTGCCGGATGCCACCACTGAACCGTCGGCCATGCCCACCACTCTGTCGCACACCCGGTCGACGAGGGCGGGGTCGTGCTCCACCACCAGCACCCCGCAGCCGGCACCGGCCAACGACCGCACCAGCGCCACCAGCACCTCGGCCTGGTCGGGGTCGATGCTGGCGGCGGGCTCGTCGAGGACCAGGTAGGAGGGGTCGGCGGCCACCGCCCGGGCCAACTCCACCCGCCGCCGCTGGCCGTGGGACAGCCCTTCCACGGGCCGGTCGGCGACGTCGGCCAGGCCCACCGCGGCCAACGCGGCCACGGCCCGTTCGGCCAGGTCCCGCTCCCGCCGACGGAAGGCGGGCGGACGGAGCAACGCCCCCGCCAACGACGGCGGCACCCGCCGTTGGGCCCCCACCAGTACGTTGGCCAGCGCCGACTGGCCTTCGAACAGGCGCAGGCCCTGGAACGTGCGCACCACGCCCGCGGCCGCGAACCGGCGGCTGGTGGTGCCGGTGAGGTCGGCCCCGTCGACCGACACCCGGCCCCGCCTGGGCGCCACCGCCCCGCTGGCCAGGTTCACCAGCGTCGTCTTCCCCGACCCGTTGGGCCCCACCAGGCCGACGACCCGACCCGGTTCGACCGTGAGCGACACCTCGACCACGGCGTGGACGCCCGCGAAGTCCCGGGACACCCCCGCCAGCACCAGGCCAGCCCCGACCCCGGCCCCGACCGCTACCACCGGGGCACCAGCCACCGGGGGGCCAGGCGCCGGACGGCCCCGGCCACCCCCGCCAACAGGCCCAGGCGCAGGGCCACGACCACCAGGATGAAGGCGCCGGTGATGCCCGGCGCCAGCCCGCCGTAGCCGGCCAGGCGGTCGACCAGGGCGGTCATGAGGACGGCCGCGGCCACCGTCCGTCCGAGGCGGCCCTCGCCCGCCACCAGGACGACCAGGATGACGGTGACGGTCTGGTTCAGCCCGAACGACACCGACGACACGAAGCCGTCCTGCACCGCGTACAACGCCCCCGCCACCCCGGCCAGGGCGGCCCCGACGGCGAAGGCGAGGACCCGTAGCCTTCCGGTGGGCACGCCCAGGGCGGCGGCCGCCACCTCGTCGTCGCGCAACGCGGTCCACGACCGGCCCAACGGTGAGTCCCGCAGGGCCCGGACCAGCGCCAGCGAGACCAGCGCCAGCACCAGGGCCACCGCGTACAGCCCCCGCGAGTCGAGCCGGGTGCCGAACATCGACACCGGGGGCACGCCGGAGATGCCGGCCGAGCCGGCGGTGAAGGCGGTGGTGTTGAGGTAGAGCGACTGGAGGATCTCGCCCGCCCCCAGCGTGACCAGGGCCAGCACGTCGCCCCGCACCCGCAGCCCGGGCAGGCCCACCACCGCCCCCACCGCGGCCGCGGCCAGGGCGGCCGGCACCAGCGAGGGCCAGAACGACCACCCGTGGGCGGTGGTGAGCTGGGCCACGGTGTAGGCGCCGATCCCCATCAAGGGGGCGTGGGCCACCGACAGCTGCCCGGAGAAGCCGTAGGTGACCTGGTAGCCGAGGGCCAGGATCACGGCGATGGCGGCGGTGGTTCCCAGGCCGTACCCCCGGTTGCCGCCGATCCACACCGGGACCAGCACGACCGCCGCCAGGGCGGCCGCGGCCGTCCCCGCCGCTCTCCTCTGGCGCAACCCCGGCGATCGCAGGTCGGTCAATCGTCGAGCGGGATCTCCCGCACCGCCCTCGGCCCCGTCTGCTCGTAGCCGGCGAAGAACACAGGCCGGCCGCCGGTGATCCGGAAGACGTACAGCCGCCCGCCGATGCGGGAGCCGTCGGTCGCGAACTTGAGCGGGCCGACGCCCGTGTCGGCGATGTCGATCTCGTGCAGGTACGAGGCCAGGTCGGCCCGGCCGCGGGCGCCGTCGGCGAAGGCGGCCGCCACCGCCCGCACGGCCTCGTAGGCGAACACGGCCGGGTCGGGGATCACCGACTGGCCGGTGGCGGCCAGGTACCGGTCGCGCAGCGACGTGGTGGCGGCCGTCCGGCGGGCGAGGGTGGGCGTGTTGCCGACGACGCCCTCGGCCAAGGCCCCGGCGGCGTCGAGGAAGGTGTCGTTGTTGGTGATGCCGCCGGGGTCGAAGACGGGCACCTTGAGGCCGAGCTCCTCGGCCTGGGCGAGGATCAGGGCGTCGCTCGGGGCCAGCCCGACGACCACCAGCGAGTCAGGGGTGGCGTCCTTGATGATGGCCAGCTGCATCCGGAAGTCGGTGTCGGCGAACGTGAACGACTCGTTGGCGACCGGGGTGACGCCCTTCTCGTGCAGCCGCTCGACCACCAGGTCGGCGATCCCCTCGCCGTAGGTGCCGGTGACGTGGAGGATGCCCGGCCGGGTGTGGCCCGCCTTCAGCAGCTCGTCGGTGACGGAGAAGGCGTAGGCGGGGAACGTGGGCGGCACCACGAAGACCGTCTTGGCGTCGGCCGCCGCCTCCAGGATCTTCTCCGACGAGGCGTAGGCGGACACGAAGGGGAACGAGTCCCGGCTGGCGATGGGCGCCATGGCCACCGACACGTCGGAAATGCCCGAGCCGACGAAGGCCACCACGTCGTCGTCGTCGATGATCGTGCGCATGTTGCTGGCCCCGTTGGCGGGCACGCCGGCGTCGTCGAACTCCCGGAACACGATACGGAACCCCTTGTCGGGCCCGTCGGCGATGCCCCCGGCGTCGTTGACCTCGGCTGCGGTCAGCTCGGCGCCGTCGCGGATGTTGTCGCCGGTGGCCTTGGACGGGCCCGAGAAGGGCCCGCCGAGGGCGATGGTGATGGTGCCCGCCTCGGAGGTGCCGCCGGCGGCCGAGGTGCCGTCGTCGTCACCACCGCAGGCGCCCGCCACCAGGGCCAGGGTCAGGCCCATGGCGGGCACTGCCAGCCGCCACCGCTTCATGATGGATGGTCCTTTCAACGCAAGGATCTTGACGGAACGGGGGGATGTCGGGGGCGGAGCCCCCGGACTGTCGTCAGACGGAACGGAGGCGGCCGCCGGCCAGCACGCCACGGGGCAGGAGCAGGAGGACGGCGATGAGCAGGGCGAAGGTGGCCACGTCGCGGAAGCGGGTGGAAAGGTAGCCGGAGACGAAGCTCTCCACGAAGCCGAGGGCGAGGCCGCCGAGGACGGCGCCCCGAACCCAGCCGAGGCCACCGAGCACGGCGGCCACGAAACCCTTGAGGGTGGCCTGCCAGCCGAGGGCGACGAAGACCTGACCGAAGAAGGACGCGAACAGGACACCGGCCAGCCCGCCCACGATCCCGGCCAGGGCGTAGGCGGAGGCGAGGGTGCGGGTGACGGGAACGCCGTTCAGCCGGGCCAGCACCGGCTCGTCGGCCACCGCCCGGATGCGGCGGCCGACCACGGTGTGGCGCAGGACGAGGGCGACCACGACGGGCACGACGATGCCGGCGCCCAGCAGCCACCACCCGGCCGCGGGCAGGCGGTAGTCGCCGAAGAGGTTGACCCGGCCGCCGGCGAACAGCGACGGGAAGGGGCTGCTGCCCTCGGGGTCGGCCTGGATGGCCACGTTGCGCACGATCAGGGCCACGCCCAGGGCGGGCAGGAAGCCGAGGCCGGCCAGGCCCGCCTTCCGCCGTGACGCGACCGGGGCGTAGACGGCCAGGTGGGCGACGGCGCCGATGGCCGCCCCCGCCGCCACCGCGGCCAGGATCCCGAGGGCGGACACCCCGACGGCGGTCGACGTGCCCAGGCCGACGTAGGTGGCCAGCATGAGCGAGTCGCCGTGGGCCAGGTTGAGCTGGCCCGACGTGCGCAGGACGACGCCGAGCCCGAGGGCGAAGAGCGAGTAGAGCAGTCCCAGGGTCACGCTCGTCACGCAGACGGTGAGGAACAGTTCCATCGGCGCGGGGACAGTATCAGGCCGTATTGATATGGAGCCGGGCCGTTCCGTAGAGTTCGGCCCATGGTGACTGCCGTGACCCAGCGTGAAGCGGAACAGCTCTCGGAAGACCTCGCCGTCATCGCCGAGCCCCATCGCATGCTCATGCTCCGCCACCTCCGCCGCGGCGCCCGCAGCGCCGGCTACCTGGCCGAGGCGGTGGGGATGTCGCAGCCGCTGGCCGGCTACCACCTGTCGGTGCTGCTCAAGGCCGGGCTCGTCACCAAGCACCGGCGGGGCAACTTCAGCTGCTACGCGGCCGACCGCAACGGTCTCCAGGAGCTCCACCGGCGGGTCGGCCGCCTCGTCGGCGCGTCAGGGGCGGTGTCCGAGGCCCCGCCGGCCGACGACCCGTGCTGACCCCCACCGACGACCTCGTGCTCGAGCCGTGGCTGGGCACCGAGGTGCGGTGCTACCCCCACCGGGTGCGCACCATCGTCGAAGCCCTCGACCGGGCCGTGCGCCTGTTCCCCGACACGGTGGCGCTGGAGACGGCGGAGGGCGACGTCACCTATGCGGAGCTGGCCCAGCTGGTGGAGGGCGCGGCCGAGCGGCTGGCGGAGGAGGGGCTGGTGGCCGGCGACCCGGTGGCCGTCGCCCTCCGCAACGGCCTCGACATCGTGGTCGCCATCTGGGCCTGCGCCCGGGCCGGGCTGGTCTTCGTCGGGCTGTCCACCCGCCTGGCCCCCACCCAGTGGGCGTACATGCTGTCCCACTCGGGCGCGGCCCTCGCCCTCGCCGGCGCCGAGTACGTCGACGGCCTGCGGGCGGCGGCGGCGGAGGCGGGCCTGGCCCCCGACCGGGCCCGCGTCGTGGGCGACCATCTCACCGGGCGCCGCCGGCCGTGGCTGGGCGACGCCATCCCCTTCCCCGACGAGGACGCCACCTACGGCGTCATCTACACGTCGGGCACCACCGGCCGGCCCAAGGCCAGCCAGGTCGTGCACCGGGGCACCATGCACTCGGCCATCGCCTACGTCCGCATCCTGGCCCTCACCGCCGCCGACCGCACGGCCATCGTGTTCCCCCTCTACTACGTCACCGGCCACGTGGCCCAGGTCACGCCCATGATGCTGGTGGGGGGCACGTCGGTCACCGTGGCCGAGATCGTGCCCCGGGAGTTCGTCCAGCTCATCGGTCGGCGCCGTATCACCTACCTGATGGTTGTCCCCTCGATCTGGCCCCTGCTCCTGCGCGACCCCGACTTCGCCTGGCCCGCGCTCGCCCACGTCGAGATCGGGGCCTTCGGGGGATCCCCGGTGCCCCTGTCCACCGTCGCCGCCCTCCGCCGGCGCATGCCCCAGCTCCGCCTGTACGACGCCTACGGGCTCACCGAAACCCATTCCCCGGCCACCATCCTCCTCGACTCGGAGTTCCGCCGGAAGCCGGGGTCGGTGGGCCGACCCGTACCCTGCGCCGAGGTCCGGGTGGTCGACGACGACGGCACCGACGTGGCTGCCGGCGACATCGGCGAACTGTGGATCCGGGGCCCGATGGTGACGCCGGGCTACTTCGGCGACGCCACCGCCACCAAGGCGGCCATCACCGACGGGTGGCTCCACTCGGGCGACTACGCCCGCGTCGACGACGAGGGCTACGTGTTCATCCTCGACCGGAAGAAGGACATGATCATGCGCGGGGGCAACAAGGTGTACTCGGTGGAGCTCGAATACCTGCTGGTCAGCCACCCCGACATCGCCGAGGCAGCCGTCTTCGGGGTGCCCGACCGGCTGGCCTACGAGTCGGTGGCGGCCTACGTGGTGCCCGCCACCGGGCGCTCAGTCGACCCGGCCGACGTCCAGACGTGGGTCGGCGGCCGCATGGCCGACTACGCCGTACCCCGGCACGTGCGGGTGGTCGACGTCATCCCCCGTAACCGCACCGGCAAGATTGATAAGAATGCCCTGAGGGAGGCCATGGAACAGGAGTTGGCGGGACGAGCGCGGGTCACGGAACGAGCCGGACGATGAGCGACCACGACGTCGACGTGGAGCTGCGGGTGCGCACCGTGGCCGCCACCCATCTCGACCTCGACCCCGGCCGGCTGCTGCCCGGCGCCCGCCTGGGCGAGGACCTGTGCGTCGACTCGCTCGACGCCATCGAGCTCACCATGGTGCTGGAGGACGAGTTCGACATCGCCCTTCCCGACCGGCTGGTGGCCGACGTCCGCACCTACGGCGACGTCGTCACCCTCGTCCGCACCCAGGTCCAGGCCCGGGGAGGTGGCACCGGGGCGTAGAATGTCGCCCGACGTGCCGGTCATGAATGCCACCGAGGCGGCGGAGTTCATCGCCGAGCGTCACCATCTGGTCCGCGTGGCCACGGTCGACGCCGACGGCCGGCCCCACGTCGTGCCGGTGTGGTACCTGCCCGTCGACGGCGCCCTGCTCATCACCCCCCGGGCCGAGTCGGCCTGGCTGCCCAACCTGAAGCCGGAGCCGTGGGTGGCGGCGGTCATCGACGAGGGTGTGCCCCCCCAACGCAAGGTGGTGGTGTCCACCAGGGCGGAGATGCTCTACGAGCCGGGCCACGACGACGCCTGGCGCGACGTCTACCGGCGGATCTGCCTGCGCTACTGGGACGAGAAGGAGGTCGACGTCTACCTCGAGGCCACCATCCACGTCCGGCGGGCGCTCATCTCCGTCCCCCTCCGGTTCGGCACGCCCGAAGTCCAAACGTGGCGGCTGCCGATGGCCGACGAGGATCCCCGCGGCATCTGGGCCGTGCGCTACGGCCCGGTGATCTTCGGAAGCGGGGCCTCATCGGGGAACTGTTGACCCCGGCGCCGCCCCGGCAGCCCTCCGGCTGGTCGCGCTAGGGTTCGGCCCATGCCGCTGCCCCCTCCTTTGTCACCCGAGGCTCGCGCCAAGGCGCTCGAGAAGGCCGCAGCCGCCAGGCGCCAGCGGGCCGAGCTCAAGGACAAGCTGAAGATGGGTTCACTCACCCTGAAGGAGCTGATCGACCAGGGCGAGAACGACGAGGTGGTGGGCAAGATGAAGGTGCTCACCGTCCTGGAGTCGCTCCCCGGCGTGGGCAAGGTCCGGGCCCGCCGGCTGATGGACGAGATCCGCATCAGCGAGGCTCGCCGGGTGCGGGGCCTGGGCGCCCAGCAGCGGGAAGCCCTGCTCAAGCAGTTCCCGTCGAACACCTGACGATCTGGCACCTGAGGCCACGGCCGCACCCCTGACCGGCCCGTCCCTGGTCTTCGTCATCGTCGGCCCGTCCGGCGTGGGCAAGGGGGCGGTGGCCGCCGGGCTGGTGGACCGGGTACCCGACCTGTGGTTGAGCCGGTCGTGGACCACCCGTCCCCGCCGGGTCTCCGACGCCGACGACGCCTACGTCTTCGTCGACCGGGCCACGTTCGAGGCGGAGCGGGCCGCGGGCCGCTTCCTGGAGTGGGCCGAGGTCTTCGGGAACCTCTACGGCACGCCGGTGCCGGTCCCGCCCGCCGGGTCCGACCTGCTCCTCGAGATCGACGTGCAGGGGGCGGCCCAGGTCAAGCGGCTGCGGCCCGAGTCGGTGGTGCTCTGCGTGCGGGCGCCGTCGCGGGCGGCGCAGGAGGACCGGCTGCGCAAGCGGGGCGACGACGCAGCCGTGATCGCCCGCCGGCTGGCCCTGGCCGACGCCGAGGAGCAGGCCTGCCTGGCCCTCGCCGACCACGTGGTGGTCAACGACGACCTTGGCCGGGCCATCGAGGAGGCGGCTGGTATCCTGGAGACGCACCGGTCGCGAAGAATCAGCAGGTCGCGGCCACCCGAAACGCCCTGAGCCAGGAGTTCGCATGTCTTCCGAGCGCGCCAGCATGATCCACCCCCCGATCGAGGACCTGCTCGACAAGGTCGACTCCAAGTTCAGCCTGGTCAGCCTGGCCGCCAAGCGGGGCCGGCAGATCAACTCCTACTTCAGCCAGCTGGGCGAGGGCCTGGGCGCCATCGTCCCGCCCCAGGTCGCGTCGGTGTCCCGCAAGCCCCTCACCATCGCCCTCGAGGAGATCGCGGCCAACAAGATCACCTTCGTCCGCATCGAAGAGCCGGTCGAGGGCGAGGAAGCCCCCGAGGCGTAACCCGCCGATGGAGGACCTCGGCGGCGCCCGGGTGCTCCTCGGCGTCTGCGGGTCGATCGCGGCCTACAAGGCGGTGGAGGTGTGCCGCCGCCTGGTCGACGCCGGGGCCCACGTGGTCCCGGTGATGACGGCCGACGCCGAGCGCTTCGTCGGCGCCGTCACCCTGTCCGCCCTGGCCTCGGAGCCGGTGCGCACGTCGCTGTGGACGTCGTCCGGCGCCGACGACGGGCCCGTGGCCCACATCGCCCTGGCCCGCTCGGTCGACGTGGTCCTGGTGGCCCCGGCCACCGCCCGCTTCCTGGGCGCCTACGCCGCCGGCATCGCCGACGACCTGCTCGTCAACATCCTGCTGGCCACGACCGCGCCGGTGGTCGTGTGCCCGGCCATGCACACCGAGATGTGGGAGCACCCCGCCACCCGGGCCAACGTGGCCCTCCTGCGACAACGGGGCGTGCACGTGGTCGAGCCCGCCACCGGGCGGCTGGCCGGGGGCGACGAGGGCGCCGGCCGCCTCCCCGACCCCGAGCCCATCCTGGCCGCGGTGGCCGCCGCCCTGGCCGGCCGCTCCCGTTCGGCTGCCGGGCCCGACCTGGCCGGGCGCCGGGTCCTGGTCACTGCCGGCGGCACCCGCGAGCCGGTCGACGCCGTGCGCTTCCTGGGCAACCGCTCCTCGGGCAAGCAGGGTGAGGCGGTGGCGGTCGAGGCCGCGGCCCGGGGGGCGTCGGTGGTGCTGGTGACGGCGGCCGGCGACCGTCCCTCACCCCCCGGCGTGGAGGTGGTCCGGGTCGACACGGCCGCGGAGATGGAGGCCGAGGTGCGGGCCCGGGCCCTGTCGGCCGACGCGGTGGTTATGGCGGCGGCGGTGGCCGACTTCCGGCCCAAGGCGGCGGCCGACGGCAAGCTGCGCAAGGACGAGGGCGTGCCCGACGTGGTTCTCGAGCCCACCACCGACATCCTGGCCGCCCTGGGCCGAGCCCGGCGGCCGGGCCAGGTCCTGGTGGGGTTCGCGGCGGAGACGGGCGACCCCCGGCCGCGGGCCCGGGAGAAGCTGCGGGCCAAGGGCGTCGACGCCATCGTGGCCAACGACGTCACGGCCCCCGGCGCCGGCTTCGGCCACGACACCAATGCCGTGGTGATCATCGAGGACGACGGCCGCGAGGTCGAGATCAGCTTGACTTCCAAGCAGGAAGTGGCGCGGGCCGTCGTCGACATGGTCGCCCGTCGCTTGGGTGACGGGCGCCTGGCCTGACTAGCCTGCATCCCCCATGAGCAGCGATTACACGTTCACCTCGGAGTCGGTCACCGAAGGTCATCCCGACAAGATGGCCGACCAGATCTCCGACGCCATCCTCGACGCCATCCTCACCGAGGACCCCACCGGGCGGGTGGCGTGCGAGACGCTGCTGACCACCGGGTTGGTCGTCGTCGCCGGCGAGATCACCACCCGGGCCTACGTCGACATCCCCAAGATCGTGCGCCAGACCGTCTGCGCCATCGGCTACGACCGGGAGTCGTTCGGGTTCGACGGAAACACGTGCGGGGTCATCACCGCCATCGACGAGCAGTCGCCCGACATCAGCCAGGGCGTCACCACCGCCTACGAGGTGCGCCGGGGCACCAGCGGCGAGGACCAGATCAGCGCCCAGGGCGCCGGCGACCAGGGAATGATGTTCGGCTTCGCCTGCGACGAGACCGACGACCTCATGCCCCTGCCGATCTGGCTGGCCCATCGGCTGGCGCAACGGCTGTCGGAGGTGCGCAAGGCGGGCGTGCTGCCCTACCTGCGGCCCGACGGCAAGACCCAGGTCACGTTCGAGTACGAGAACGGCCGTCCGGTCCGACTCAAGACGGTGCTCATCTCCAGCCAGCACCAGCCCGGCCTCGACATCGAGACCCTGCTCAAGCCCGACCTGCGGGAGCACGTCATCAATCCGCTGCTGCCCGAGCAGTTCGCCCACGACAAGTACCAACTGCTGGCCAACCCCACCGGCAACTTCGTCCTCGGCGGCCCCCACGCCGACACCGGCCTCACCGGGCGCAAGATCATCGTCGACACCTACGGCGGGGCGGCCCGGCACGGCGGGGGCGCGTTCTCCGGCAAGGACCCGTCCAAGGTCGACCGCTCGGCCGCCTACGCCGCCCGGTGGGTGGCCAAGCACGTGGTCGCCGCCGGCGCCGCCCGCAAGTGCGAGATCCAGGTGGCCTACGCCATCGGCGTGGCCCGGCCGGTGTCGATCATGGTGGAGACCTTCGGCACGGAGGCGGTCGACCCGCTCCAGATCAGCGCCATGATCCAGGAGGTCTTCGACCTCCGCCCCGCGGCCATCATCCGCGACCTCGACCTGCGCAAGCCGATCTACCGGCGCACCGCCGCCTACGGCCACTTCGGGCGCAGCGACAAGGAGTTCACCTGGGAGCACCTGGGCCGCCTCGACGACGTCAAGAGCGCCCTCGGCCTGTAGTCGCCGGCCTGTAGTCCGTCCGCCGGCCCCGGGTTAGCCTCCGCCGGGTGATCGCCCGGGTCGCGCCCGACGTGGCCGGCATCGCCAAGACGTTCGACTACCTGGTGCCGCCGGCCATGGAGGCCGACGTGCGGGTGGGCACCCTGGTGCGGGTGGCCCTGGCCGGGCGCCGCATCGGCGGGTGGGTGGTGGAGATCGCCGACGAGGCCGCCACTGCCGCGCTCAAGTCGGGCCGGCCGCTGTCGCCGCTGGCCAAAGTCACCGGGTGGGGGCCGGCGGCCGACCTCGTCGACCTGTCCGGGTGGGCCGCCTGGCGGTGGGCCGGCCGCCGCTCGGCCTTCCTCAAGACGGCGTCGCCCCCGGGGGCGGTGCGGGGACTTCCTCCCCGGCCCGAGCCTCGGCTGACCGTGGGTGCCCCCGCCGGGTCCCTGGCGGCCGAGGCTTTCGCTCAGGAAGGGGTGACGGTCGTGCGCACGCCGCCGGCCGAGGACCTCCTCTCCTTCGCCCTGGAGGCGGCCACCCGGCCCGACGCCCTCGTCCTGGCCCCGTCGCTGTCGGCCGCCGCCCTGCTCGCCGCTCGTCTACGCCGCCAGGGGGTCCGGGTGGCCGAGGTCCCCCGGGACTGGGCCCTGGCCGCGGCCGGCGGGTGCGTGGCGGTGGGGGCCCGGGCCGGCGCGTGGGCGCCCCGACCCGGGCTGGGCGCGGTCCTCGTCCTCGACGAGGGCGACGAGGCCTACCAGGAGGAACGGGCGCCGACGTGGAACGCCCGCGACGTGGCTGTCGAGCGGGCCCGGCGGGCGGGGGTCCCGTGCGTGCTCACGTCGTCGCACCCGTCGCTGGCGGCGCTGGCCCTGCCCGGGATGGAGCTGCTGGCCCCGTCCCGGTCCGAGGAGCGGGCGGGCTGGCCCGTCGTGGAAATCGTCGACCGGCGGGACGAGCCGCCCGGGTCGGGGCTCTACTCGTCCCGTCTGGTCGCGCTCGTGCGGGAGGCGGGCCCCGGCCGACGGGTGGTGTGCGTCCTCAACCGCAAGGGGCGGGCGCCCCTGCTGGCGTGCGTGGCCTGCGGCGAGCTGGCCCGGTGCGAGGTGTGCACCGGCCCGGTGGCCGATGCCGGCGATGGCACCCTGGCCTGCCGGCGCTGCGGGGCGACCCGTCCCTCGGTGTGCACCGCCTGCGGGGCGACCCGGATGAAGGCGCTGCGGGTGGGCGTCACCCGGGCGCGGGAGGAGCTGGAGCTGCTGGCCGGGCGGCCGGTGGCGGAGGTGACGGCGGGCGACGACGGGCGTGTGCCCGACGCACCCGTCCTGGTGGGCACCGAGGCGGTGCTGCACCGGGTGGCCGGGGCCTACGCGGTGGCCTTCCTCGACTTCGACCAGGAGCTGCTCGCCCCCCGCCACACCGCGGGCGAGGGGGCCCTGGACCTCCTGGCCCGGGCCGCCCGCCTGGTGGGTGGCCGACACACGGGCGGCGGTGGTCGCATCCTGGTGCAGACCCGGCTGCCGGGCCACGAGGTCCTCGACGCCGTCGTCCACGCCGACCCCTCCCGCTTCGCCCTGGTGGAGTCGGCCCGGCGGGCGGCGCTGCGCCTACCCCCGGAGACGGCCCTGGCCGTCGTGTCCGGCGAAGGTGGCCCCGCCTACGTGGAGGGCGTGACCGGGCCCGACATCGAGGTGCTCGGCCCGGCCGACGGCCGCTGGCTGGTGCGGGCGCCCGACCACGCCGCCTTGGCCGACGCCCTGGCCGGCGCGGTCCGTCCCCCCGGAAGGCTGCGGGTGGAGGTCGACCCCCGCCGGATCTGACCCCTTCCCGAACCGCAGGCAAGTGGGTACGGTGGTGACCGACCTGCGCGGCCTCGAACGAACGGGGTGCGCGCTGGCGGCGAGCAGGGAGACAGCTCGTGGTTGTGGGCAATCGGCCGGCACCCGACGCCTTCCGGGCCGAGGTGCTGCGGATGGGCGACTCGGTGCTGCTGGCGATCACCGGCGAGCTCGACGTCGCCACCACCGCCCGGTTCCGGGAGTCGGTCAAGGGGCTCGACGACATCGACTCGCCGTCGCACGTCACCGTCGACCTGAGCCGACTCGACTTCATCGACGCCGCCGGTGTCGCCGCCCTCGTCTCGCTGCGCAACGCGATCGACGACGTCGGCGGCAGCATCCGGGTCCGCTCGCCGAAGCCCCACGTCCGCCGGGTGCTGGAGCTGGCGGGCGTGATCGACATGCTCGACGCCGGCAGCTCGTCCTAAGCCTCTCGGCATCGTTCGCCGCGGACCCGCGGGTAGCCTCGGCCGGGATGGCTCTCTTCCCCATCCGCACCTTTGGCGACCCCGTCCTCCGCCAGCCCGCGCTGGAGGTCACCGAGTTCGACGCCGACCTTCGCCGCCTGGCCGACGACATGCTGGAGACGATGTACGAGGCTCCCGGCGTGGGCCTGGCCGCGCCCCAGGTGGGCATTCAGAAGCGGATGTTCGTCTACGACATCAACGACGGGGCGGGCTGGGGGATCGTCGTCAACCCCACCCTCACCAACCACCACGGCGAGTGGGAGTACGTCGAGGGCTGCCTGTCGGTGCCCGACCTCCACTGGCCCATTCTCCGCCCCGACCGGGTCCTGCTCAACGGCTTCGACGTCGACGGCAAGCCCATCACCATCGAGGGCGACGAGTTGATGGGGCGCATGTTCCAGCACGAGGTCGACCACCTCGACGGGATCCTGCTGCTGGAGCGGCTCGACCCCGTCCAGCGCAAGGCGGCCATGAAGGCCCTGCGCCAGCGCACCCTCGGCATCTCCGGGGTCTAGTGCGACTGGCGTTCCTGGGGACGCCAGCCGTGGCCGTCGGGCCGCTGCGGGCGCTGGTCGACGCCGGCCACGACGTGGCCCTGGTGGTGAGCCGTCCCGACCGCCGCCGGGGACGGGGCGCGGCATTGCTCCCCAGCCCGGTCAAGGCCGCCGCCCTGGAGCTGGGCCTGCCCGTCACGGACAAGGTCGACGACGTGCTGGGGGTGGGCGCCGAGCTGGGGGTGGTGGTCGCCTACGGGCGGCTGATCAAGCCCCCCGTGCTGGCCGAGGTGCCCATGGTGAACCTCCACTTCTCCCTGCTGCCCCGCTGGCGGGGGGCGGCACCGGTGGAGCGGGCCATCCTGGCCGGCGACGACGTGACCGGCGTGTGCGTGATGGCGCTGGAGGAGGGGCTCGACACGGGTCCCGTCTACGCCTGCGTGGAGCACCCCATCGGGGCGGGGGACACGCTGGACGAGCTGCGGTCGGCGTTGTCGGCGGAGGGGACGGAGTTGCTGGTGCGGCTGCTGGCGGACGGGCTCCCCGAGCCGACGGCCCAGGTGGGGGAGCCGACGTACGCGGCCAAGATCGACCCCGGCGAGCACCACCTCGACTGGGGCCAGCCGGCCGAGCACCTCCACCGGGTCGTGCGCCTGGGCGGGGCGTGGACGACGTTCCGGGGCAAGCGGCTGCTGGTGCCCCGGGCCGCGCTGGCCGCGGTCGGCGGCCGCGGGCTGGCCGCGGGCGAGATCGACCCGTCGACCCTCGAGGTCGGCGCCGGCGGGGGAGGGGCGCTGACCCTGGTGGAGGTGCAGCCCGAGGGCAAGCCGGTGCAGGCGGCGGCGTCGTGGCGCCACGGCGCCCGCCTCTCCGCCGGCGACCGCCTCGGGACCTGACGGCCGACGCGTACCATCGCCCCGTGACCCTGCAGGCCAAGGTGCTCACCGTCTCCGACGGGGTGGTGGGCGGGACCCGGGAGGACAAGTCGGGCGCCGCGCTCGTGGCCCGGCTCGCCGCCGCGGGGTACGAGGTCGTGGCCCACGAGGTGGTCGCCGACGGGATCGACTCGGTCGCCGACGGCCTCCGCCGCCTCACGGTCGGGTTCGCGGGGCTGGTCGTCACTACGGGCGGCACCGGCTTCGGCCCGCGAGACCTCACGCCCGAGGGGACGGCCGCCGTCCTCCACCGCCACGCCCCCGGCCTGGCCGAGGCCATGCGGGCGGCCAATCCCGACAAGGGCCGCCTGTCGCGGGCCGCGGCCGGCACCGTCGGCACCGCCCTCGTCCTCAACACCCCCGGCTCGACGGCGGGCTCGGTCGAGACCCTGGAGGCCGTCCTCGACGTCCTCCCCCACGCCCTCGACCTCCTCGCCCACCGCCCCACGGAGCACCCGTGAAACCGTCGGCGGCCGTTACGTGTGCAGTTACGTCGGCCCATCCCACACAACTGCACACCCAACCATCGCCCGCCCGGCCGGCCCGGGCCGACTGTGCAGAAACGTCGCTCTGTCCCACGCAACTGCACACTCGGCCGGCGGCCGGGCCCGACTGTGCAGAAACGTCGCTCTGTCCCACGCAACTGCACACTCGGCCGGCGGTCCAACGGGCGTGACGGCCATCGACGACGACGTGGCCATGGCCCGGGCCATTGAGCTGGCGGCGGGCGTGCGGACGTCGACATCGCCCAATCCGTGGGTGGGGTGTGTAATCGAGCCGGGGGGCTACGAGGGCGCCACCCAGCCGCCGGGCGGGGCCCACGCCGAGATCGTGGCTCTCACCGCCGCCGGCGCCGCCGCCGCCGGAGCCACCCTTTTCACCACGCTCGAACCGTGCTCCCACCACGGGCGGACGCCGCCGTGCACCGACGCCATCGTCGCCGCCGGCATCGCCCGGGTCGTCGTCGGCATCGAGGATCCGGACCCCCACGTGGCCGGCACCGGCATCGCCGCCCTGCGGGCCGCCGGCGTCGAAGTAGCCACCGGTGTCCTCGCCGACGAGATCCGCACCCAGCTCGCCCCTTACCTCAAGCACCGCACCACCGGCCGGCCCTACGTCGTCCTCAAGCTGGCGGCCACGCTCGACGGGCGGACGGCCGCAGCCGACGGCAGCAGTCAGTGGATCACCGGACCCGAGGCCCGGGCCGACGCCCATCGCCTCCGGGCCGAGAGCGACGCCGTGCTCGTGGGCGCGGGCACCGTCCGGACCGACGACCCGTCGCTCACCGTCCGCCACGTCGCCGGCAAGGACCCCCTCCGCGTCGTCCTCGGCCACGCCCCGCCCGGGGCCAGGGTCCACCCCGCGCTCGAGATGAAGGGCCCCCTCGACGACATCCTCGCCGAGCTCGGCCACCGCGACGTCCTCCAGGTGCTCGTCGAAGGGGGAGCCACGGTGGCCGGCGAGTTCCACCGGGCCGGGCTCGTCGACCGCTACGTCGTCTACCTCGCCCCCGCCCTGGCCGGCGGCGACGACGGCCGACCCCTCATGACAGGCCCCGGCGCCCCAACCATCGACGACCTCTGGCGAGGCCGGATCGTCGCCGTCAGCCGCCTCGGCCAGGACCTGCGAATCGAGCTCGAGTGTTCACCGGCCTGATAGAGGAACTCGGCAGTCTGGCCGCACGCGACGGCCACCGCTTCACCTTCGACGCGGCCACCGTCCTCGATCGCACCACCCTGGGCGACTCCATCGCCGTCAACGGCTGTTGCCTCACCGTCGTCGACCTCACCCCCACCTCGTGGTCGGCCGACGTGGTCGACGAGACCCTCGGCCGCACCACCCTGGGCGATCTCCGCCCGGGCGACCCGGTGAACCTCGAGCGTCCCCTCCGCCTCGACGGGCTCGTCGGCGGCCACCTCGTCCAGGGCCACGTCGACGCGGTGGGCGTCGTCACCGAGGCCGCGCCCCACCTCGCCGTCACCAGCCCCCACACCCGCTACCTGGTCGAGAAGGGGTCAATCTCGGTCGACGGAGTCAGCCTCACGGTGGTTGACTTGACCGACGAGGGGTTCACCGTGGCCGTCATCCCCCACACGGCCGAGGTCACCACCCTGGGGACCCGCGGGCCCGGCGACCGGGTGAACCTCGAGTACGACCTCATCGCCAAGTACGTCGAACGCCTCCTCGCAGGCCAGAAGGAATGAGACAGCAAGAGTGCCCTTCGCCCCCATAGACAAGGCCGTCGAGGCCTTCGGTCGCGGCGAGATCGTGATCGTCGTCGACGACGCCGACCGGGAGAACGAGGGCGACCTCATCATCGCCGCCGAGTACGCCACGCCGGAGCAGATCGCCTTCTTCCTGAACCACACGTCGGGCGTCATCTGCCTGCCGATGCTGGGCGAGCGCCTCGACGAGTTGGAGCTGCCGCCGATGGTGGCGGCCAACACCGAGTCCAACCGCACCGCCTTCACCGTGTCGGTCGACGCCCGCCTCGTCACCACCACCGGCATCTCCGCCGCCGACCGGGCCGCCACCATCGCCGCCCTCATCAACCCGACCACCGCCCCGGTCGACCTGGCCCGGCCCGGCCACGTCTTCCCCCTCCGCTACCGGGAGGGCGGCGTGCTCAAGCGGGGTGGCCACACCGAGGCCGCCGTCGACCTGGCCCGCATGGCCGGCCTCTACCCGGCCGGCGTGCTGTGCGAGGTGGTCACCGAGGACAAGACGTCGATGGCCCGGCTGCCCGAGCTGGAGGTCTTCGCCGCCACCCACGGCCTGCTCCTCATCAGCATCGCCGACCTCATCCGCTACCGGCGCCAGTCGGAGAAGCTGGTCAAGCGGGTGGCCGAGGCCCCGATCCCCACCGAGTGGGGCGACTTCACCTGCTACGTCTACGAGTCCCTGCTCGACGGCGACCAGCACGTGGCGTTCGTGCGGGGGGCGGTCCAGGGCGAGCAGAACGTGCTCGTCCGGGTCCACTCGGAGTGCCTCACGGGCGACGTGTTCGGCTCCAAGCGCTGCGACTGCGGCCTCCAGCTGCAGGGGGCGCTGGAGCGGGTGGCCGAGGCCGGCATCGGCGTGGTCCTCTACCTGCGGGGCCACGAGGGGCGGGGGATCGGCCTGGCCCACAAGCTGCGGGCCTACGCCCTGCAGGACGAGGGGGCCGACACCGTCGACGCCAACCTCCTCCAGGGCCTGCCCGTCGACAGCCGGGAGTACGGCATCGGGGCCCAGATCCTGGTCGACCTGGGCATCACCACCATGCGCCTGCTCACCAACAACCCGGCCAAGTACGGCGGCCTGGAGGGCTTCGGCCTCGACATCGTGGAGCGGGTGCCGTTGCAGTCGGTGCCGACGGCCCAGAACCTGCGCTACCTGCGCACCAAGCAGCAACGCCTGGGCCACCTCCTCGAAGGACTCGACGAATGACGACCTACGAAGGGTCCCGCCGGGGCGAGGGCCTGCGTATCGGGGTGGTGGTGAGCCGGTTCAACGACCTCGTCACCGGCCTGCTCCTCGAAGGAACGCTCGAGCGGCTGGCCGAGCTGGGCGTCGACGAGGGGTCGATCACCGTGGCCCACGTCCCGGGCGCGTTCGAACTGCCCCTCGTGGCCCAGCGGCTAGCCGCCTCCGGCGACCACGACGCGGTGATCTGCCTGGGCGCGGTCATCCGGGGGGAGACCGACCACCACATCCACGTCGGGGGCCAGGCCGCCGCCGGCTGCCAGCGGGTGCAGCTCGACACCGGCGTGCCCGTCGTCCTCGGTGTCCTCACCACCGACACCATGGAGCAGGCCCTGGCCCGGGCCGGCGGGCCCCACGGCCACAAGGGCCACGACTCGGCGGTGGCGGCGGTGGAGATGGTCGATCTCCTGCGCCAACTGCCCAAAGCGGGAGGCTGACCACCGTGCTGCGCCTCGTCCTGCCCAAGGGCTCGTTGGAGAAGGCCACCCTCGAGCTGTTCGAGTCGGCCGACCTGGCCGTGAGCCGGTCGTCGGCGGTCGACTACCGGGCCACCATCGACGACCCCCGCATCACCGACGTCCGCATCCTCCGCCCCCAGGAGATCGCCACCTACGTGGCCGAGGGCCTGTTCGACATCGGCATCACCGGCCGGGACTGGATCGAGGAGACGGGCAGCGAGGTCGTCTCCCTGGGCCAGCTCCACTACTCCAAGGCCACCGCCCGCCCGGTGAAGATCGTGCTGGCCGTGGCCGGCGACTCACCGTTCAACTCGGTGGCCGACCTGCCGCCCGACCTGCGGGTTTCCACCGAATACCCCCGCCTCACCCGCCAGTACCTGGAGAAGAACGGCGTCAGCCAGCCCGACATCCGGCTGTCGTACGGGGCCACCGAGGCCAAGGTGCCCGACATCGCCGACGCGGTGGTGGAGATCACCGAGACCGGCCGCGCCCTGCGGGCGGCGGGGTTGAAGGTGATCGAGACCATTCTGGTCAGCTACACCGAGCTCATCGCCAACCCGGCCGCCTACGACGACCCGGCCAAGCGCCACGCCATGGGCCAGCTCCACACCCTGCTCCAGGGGACGCTGGAGGCCCGGGGCCGGGTGCTGGTGAAGGTCAACGTGGCCCAGGCCGACCTCGACCGGGTCATCCGGATGCTGCCGTCGCTCAAGGCGCCGACCGTGTCCCAGCTCTTCGGCGGCACCGACTACGCGGTGGAGACAGTGGTCCCCAAGGCCGAGATCAACACCCTCATCCCCGCCCTCAAGGACGCCGGCGCCACCGACATCATCGAGCTCCCCATCTCGAAGATCGTGCACTAGGCGCGTCCGCGGCGCGAATGCGGTCGCCAGGCGACCAGTTCGCGCCAAAGACGGCCGCGGCCGGCGGGCGGCTACGCCGGCGGAGGCGTCGGAGGCGTCGGGGGTGGCGGGGCGCCGCCGGCGACGTGGGTCTTGGCCTCCACGAAGGCCATGCGCAGCTGGGCCAGGCCTTCGCGCAGGGGGCGCTCGTTGGGGCCGAAGCGTGGGCCGACGGCTTCGACCACCGCGGCCATGGCGTCGATGGCCACCTGGGCCTCGTCGAGCAGGGGCGGCTCGGGACTCAGGTAGAGGGCGGCCAGCTCGAACAGGGCCATGGCGTGGTTGGCCACGACGATCGCCGCCGGCGTGGCCAGGACCTGCTCCTGCATGAGCCGCATCTGCTCCGCCATCTCCTCTTCGGAGAGGTCGTCGGGGCCGGCGGGCCCCCGTCGCGGCCGCTCCGGAGGGGCGGGTTCGGGCTCGGGTCGACCGATCGGGCGCTCACCGGACGGTGTCCAGATCGAACTCATGCTGCTACCCTAACCAGACAACTGAAGAACGGAAGCGGGACCCACAAGCAGCGATGCTGACCGGTCCCCACCCGGCCACCGCCGATCGAAGGTACAGAGCGATCGGACAGGTGCGTCCAGGTCGATCGACCGCTGAGGCGGGCGTCGCTTCCTCGACGTTCGCCTCTGTACGCGTTCCAGGCCTGTTTTTCAGACCTCTGCCTAAGGAGTGATGCCGCATAGCTGCACCGGAGAGTGGCGACCCCAGGATCAATGACCGGATCCGGGCGCGAGAAGTTCGTCTCGTCGACCCCGATGGCAACCAGTTGGGCATCAAACCGTTGCCCGAAGCGCTGTCCATCGCCCGTGACTTGGAGCTCGACCTGGTGGAGGTGGCACCTCTCGCCGACCCGCCCGTGTGCCGCATCCTCAATTACGGGAAGTGGAAGTACGAGGCGGCGCAGCGCGAGAAGGAGTCACGGCGGAAGGCCACCAACGCAGCCATCAAGGAGATGAAGTACCGGCCCAAGATCGGTGGCGGTGACTTCGACACCAAGACCCGCAAGGTGGGCGAGTTCATCGACCAGGGTCACAAGGTCAAGATCACGATCATGTTCCGGGGCCGCGAAGTCGCCCATCCCGAGTTGGGGAAGCGGATTCTCGACCGCATCGCCGAGCAGCTCCCGACGGCCAAGGTGGAGGCCGCACCCAAGCTCGACGGGCGCAACATGATCATGGTGCTGGCGCCCGACCGTCGGGCCCGCCAGGCCAGCGAGTCCAAGGGTCACGAGCCCAAGCACGACCAGGAACACGGGCAGGCAACCGAGCAGGGCACGGCGGCGGCCGGCAACGGCCAGGCCTGACCGCGACCAGCACCACAGACACGAGGGAAGAGCTGAACCAATGCCGAAGATGAAGACCCACCGCGGAGCGGCGAAGCGGTTCAAGGTGACAGGCACCGGCAAGATCATGCGGCGCAAGGCGTACCGGGCCCACATCCTGGAGAAGAAGTCGTCGGTCCGCACCCGGCGCCTGGCCCGTCCGGCCGAGGTCACCGGCGGCGACAAGGCCCAGGTCAAGCGCCTGCTCGGCCTCTAGCCTCGGGGGGCTCTGCCCCCCGAGTGCCCCCCGAAAGTCAAAGGCTCAGAGTCAAGAGCTCAGAGTCAAAGTCAAAGTCCAGAAAGGTAGGAACCTATGGCCAGGGTCAAGCGCGCCGTCCACGGTCGGAAGCACCACCGCGCCGTCCTCGAGGCAGCCAAGGGGTACTACGGCAACAAGAGCCGCTCCTACAAGTCGGCCAACGAGCAGGTCATGCACTCCCTGCAGTACGCCTTCCGCGACCGCCGGGCGCGCAAGGGCGACTTCCGCCAGCTGTGGATCCAGCGCATCAACGCCGGTGCCCGCCAGCACGGCCTGAGCTACAGCCGCTTCATCGCCGGGCTCCGGGAGGCCGGCGTCGAGGTCGACCGCAAGATCCTCGCCGATCTGGCCGTGCGCGACGACGCCGCTTTCGGCGCCCTGGTGAAGGTGGCCAAGGCGGCCAACGACAAGGTCGACGCCGACCGCAAGGCCGACACCGAGGCGAACGCCGCGTCGTGACCCCCGCCCCCACCCCGGTCAACGGGCTGGGGTTCAAGCACAAGAGGGTGCAGCGGGTGCGCAAGCTGGTCCAGCGGCACACGGCCCGCCAGGCGGAGCGGGCGTTCGTGGTCGACTCCCTGAAGGTCCTCGACGCCGCCCTCGACGCGGGCGCGGCCATCGAGTCCCTCTACCTGCCGCCCGGGGGAGCCGACAACCCCGTTGTCGAGCGGGCCCTGGCCGCCGGCATCCGGGCCTCCGACCTGGGCCCGGGCGTCCTTGAGCGGGTGGCGGGCACCGTCACGCCCCAGCCGGTGCTGGCCGTGGCCCCCTATGTCGACGTGCCCCTCGACGCCCTGCGGGACGCCGACCTGGTGGTGGTGTGCGTCGACGTCCGTGATCCCGGCAACCTGGGCACGGTCCTGCGCACCGCGGAGGCGGCCGGGGTGGGCGGGGTAATCTGCTGTGACGGCACCGTCGACGTCTACAACCCGAAGACCGTCCGGGCGTCGGCGGGTTCGCTGTTCCACGTACGGGTCGTTGCAGGAGGGGAGCCGCAGGACGTGCTGGCCACGCTGGGTGACTGGGGGCTGCACCGCATGGCCACCCGGCCATCGGGCGGTCAGCCGTACCACCAGGCCGACCTCGTCCGGCCCACTGCCATCGTCCTCGGCAACGAGGCGTCCGGGCTGCCGGCGGGGCTCGACCGGTTGGTCGACGAGACGGTGACCATTCCCATGGCCGGGCGGGGCGACTCGCTCAACGTCGGTATGGCCGCTGCCGTCCTGTGCTTCGAAGCGGCCCGCCAGCGCGCCACATGAGCGACTCGGCGCCGGGCCCGTCCGGCCGGGACGAGCTCGACCGCCTCCCCGACGCCGTCCTGGAGTGCGACGCCGACCGTCGGGTGCGGGCCGTCAACACCGCCATGCTGACGATGTTGGGCTACGACGAGGCCGACCTGGTGGGCCACGACGTCGACGAGGTGCTGGCCCCCCGCGGCAACGACGGCGAGCGGCTGCTGGCCCACGGGTGGCACACGTCGACCCGGCTGCGCTCGGTGGCCCGCATCCCCGAGCACGAGGTCCGCCTGCGGGCGGCCGACGGCACCGAGGTCCGGGTCATGCTCACCGGCCGCTACGAGCGCGACGTCGACGGGCGGGTCCTGGGCGCGGTGCTCGTGCTGCGCGACGGTGCCCGCCGGCGCCAGGCCGCGGCCCAGGGCATCGAGGTCATCTCCACCGTCAGCCACGAGCTGCGCTCGCCGCTCACGTCGGTGAAGGGCTACACCAGCCTGCTCCTGAACCGCTGGGACCGGCTGGCCGACGAGCAGAAGCTGATGATGCTGGAGCAGGTCCACCACGACGCCGACCGGGTCACCCGCCTGGTCACCGAGCTGCTCGACATCAGCCGGCTGGAGAGCGGCCGCCTCGTCCTGCGCCGGCAGATGGTCGACCTGGCCAAGCTGGTGGTGGTGGTGGTCGAGAAGGTGCGCATGATCGAGGCCGATGTTCGGGCCGAGGTCGACTTCGACGAAAATTTCCCGCAGGTCTACGCCGATCCCGACAAGATCGAGCAGGTGCTGACCAACCTGGTGGAGAACGCGGCCAAGTACGCCGACCCCAAGGGGGTGCGGGTGCTGGGCCGCATCGGGCCCGGCGCGGGCGAGGTGTCGGTGGCGGTGGTCGACCAGGGCGAGGGCATCCCCGAGGCCGACCTGCCCCGGGTGTTCACCAAGTTCTACCGCCGGGCCGAGACCCGCCCGTCGGGTTCGGGGCTGGGCCTGTGGATCAGCCGGGGCCTGGTGGAGGCCCACGGCGGCCGGCTGGTGGTGGAGTCCGAGGTCGGCGTCGGGTCGGTCTTCCGCTTCACCCTGCCCACCGCCGTGCCCGAGGAGCTCCAATGAGGTCGGCACTGTGACTCCGGAGGAGGTCGAGGAGAAGGGGCTGGCCCGGATCGCGGGTGCGGGCACCCTCGAAGAGCTGAAACTGGCGGAGACGGAGGTCCTGGGCAAGCGCTCCGACCTGTCCGGGCTCAACCAGCAGCTGGGGAAGCTGCCGGCCGAGGAGCGCAAGGACGCGGGCCGGGTCATCAACGCCACCCGGGAGCGTTTGACGGGCGCCCTCGACGAGCGGCGGGCGGTGCTGGAGGCGGAGGACCGCCGCCGGCGGCTGGAGGCCGACCGGCTCGACCTCACCGAGGTGGTGGGCTCGGCGCCCCGGGGCCACCTCCACCTGGTCAACCAGACCCGGCGCCAGCTGGAGGACGTCTTCGTCGGGATGGGCTACTCGGTGGCCGAGGGTCCCGAGGTGGAGACCGACTGGCACAACTTCGAAGCCCTCAACATGCCGCCCGCCCACCCGGCCCGGGGGATGTGGGACACCCTCTACGTGAAGCTGGGCGAGCCCGAGTCGACGCTGCTGCGCACCCACACGTCGCCGGTGCAGATCCGGGTCATGACGTCGCAGCCGCCGCCGATCTACATCGTCGCCCCCGGCCGCACCTACCGCCGCGACACCCCCGACGCCCGCCACCTGCCCGTTTTCCACCAGATCGAGGGCCTGGTGGTGGACCGGGGCATCACGTTCGGCGACATGGCCGGCACCATCGAGGCCTTCACCAGCGCCTACTTCGGGCCCACCATCACGTCCCGGCTGCGGCCGTCGTACTTCCCGTTCACCGAGCCGTCGGCCGAGTTCGAGGTCACCTGCATCTTCTGCGAGGGCCAGGGCTGCCGGGTGTGCTCGCAGTCGGGGTGGATCGAGCTGGGCGGCTGCGGGATGGTCGACCCCAACGTGTTCGAGGCCGTCGGCATCGACCCCGAGGAGTGGCAGGGCTTCGCCTTCGGCTTCGGCATCGACCGCTGCGCCATGCTCCGCCACGACGTCGACGACATCCGCCACTTCATCTCCAACGACATCCGCTTCCTCGAGCAGTTTTGATGGTTTCGTGCATCCGAGGCGTGGTGAAATCGGCTGAGAAGGCCGGAATCACCACGCTTGGAGTGATCCAAACCGGCGGCGCGGCGGCGGGGCGGGCGTGAAGGTTCCCCTTTCCTGGCTGTGTGACTTCGCGCCCTTCGGCGACGATGTCGACGAGCTCTCGCGCTCGTTGTCGGAGCTGGGGCTGGTCGTGGAGGGTGTGGAGCGGGTGGGGGAGGGGCTCGACGGGGTGATCGTGGCCCGGGTGGTGGCCACGTCGGTGCATCCCGACGCCGACAAGGTGCAGCTGGTGGAGGTCGACGCGGGCGACGGGGGGCCCACCCGCCAGATCGTGTGCGGGGCGTTCAACTTCGGGCCGGGGGATCTCGTGCCCCTGGCCACCATCGGCGCCCGCCTCCCCAACGGCATGGAGATCGGCCGGCGCAAGGTGCGGGGGCAGTGGTCGGAGGGGATGCTCTGCTCGCCCAAGGAGCTGGGCCTGGCCGACGACCACGCCGGGATCATGATCGTGGAGGCGGAGGGCGCCGCCCCCGGCATGCCCCTGGCCGACGCCCTCGGCATCCACGCCGACGCCGTCTTCGACCTCGACATCACACCAAACCGACCCGATGCCCTGTCGGTGGCCGGTGTGGCCCGCGACCTGGCCGCCCACTACCGGCTGCCGTTCGCCATCCCCGACCCCCCGGCCCTGGGCGACGGGCCGTCGCCCGCCACCATCGTGGTCGATGCCGCCGACCTCTCGCCCCGCTTCACCGGCACCGTGATCCGCGGCATCACCGTCGGCCCGTCCCCGAGGTGGCTGGCGGGGCGGCTGACCCTGGCCGGCATGCGCCCGATCAGCAACGTGGTCGACGTCTCCAACTACGTCATGCTCGAGCTGGGCCAGCCCAATCACGCCTACGACCTCGACCGCCTGCCCGGCGGGGGCCTTCTCGTGCGCCGGGGGCGGGAGGGCGAGACCATCGTCACGCTCGACGAGGTCGTCCGCCCCGTCGGCCCCGACGACTGCCTCATCTGCGACGCCGAGGGCACCCCGGTGGGCGTGGGCGGGATCATGGGCGGGGCCTCGTCGGAGATCTCCGACGCCACCACCACCGTCCTGCTGGAGTCGGCGTGGTTCCGGCCCGACGCCATCGCCCGCACGTCGAAGCGCCTGGGCCTGCGCTCGGAGGCGTCGGTGCGCTTCGAGCGGGGCGTCGACCCCCAGGGCGCGGCCCGGGCCGCAGCCCGCTTCGTGGAGCTGCTCACCGGGATGGCGGGGGGCGAGGTGGTGGGCGGCATCGTCGACGTCACCGACCCCGAGCACCTGCCCGCCCCCGTCACGGTGGCGGTACGCACGGCCCGGGTGAACTCCATCCTCGGCACCGACCTCACGTCCGAGCAGGTCAGGGGCTATCTGGAGCCGATCGGCTTCGCCGCCGCCGGTGGTGACGCCAGCGCGACGAACGGCACCCTCGCCGTCACCATCCCGAGCTGGCGGCCCGACAGCGAGCGGGAGATCGACGTCGTCGAGGAGGTGGCCCGCCACCACGGCTACAGCCGCATCCCCCGCACCCGTCCCCCGGTGGCCACCGTCGGCCTCCTCAACCCCTACCAGCGCGACCGGCGGCTGGTGGCCGATATCCTCGTCGGGGTCGGGCTGTCGGAGGCGTGGGCCACGTCGTTCCTCGCCCCCGACGACCTGGTCCGGGCCGGCCTACCGCCCGCGGCCATCGAGATCGAGAACCCGCTGGCGGCGGAGGAGTCGATCCTGCGCCCGTCGCTCCTGCCCGGCCTGCTCAAGGCCCTGGTCACCAACGCCAACCACCGCCGGGCCGATGTCGCCCTGTTCGAGATCGGCCACGTGTTCCTTCCCCCGCCTGCCGGCGAACGCCTTCCCCCCGAGCCCGAGCACCTGGCCGTGGTGCTGGCCGACCGCGACGCGGCCGAGGCCGTCCGCACCTGGCGGGGCCTGGCCGCCGGCCTCCGCCTCGACGAAGTCCACCTCCGGGCCGCCACCCAGCCCGGCCTCCACCCCACCCGCACCGCCGACCTGGTCACCGGCGACAAGCTGGTGGTCGGCGTCGTCGGCGAGGTCGACCCCGGTGTCCTCGCCGCCCACCAGCTCGACGGCCCCGTCGGATGGATCCAGCTCGACCTGGGCCTGCTCCTCCGGGACGCCCCCCGACGCCCGCCCACCTACCGCCCCATCAGCCGCTACCCGTCGGCCGACATCGACCTCGCCTTCGTGGTCGACGACGACACGCCGGCGGGCGACGTCGAGCGCACCCTGCGGGAGGCAGCCGCCGATGTGGTCGAGCAGGTGGAGCTGTTCGACGTCTACCGGGGCCCGGGGGTCGACCCCGGAAGCCGCAGCCTCGCCTTCCACCTGCGCTTTTCCGCCCTCGACCACACCCTCACCGAGGACGAGCTGTCGAACGTCCGCCGCCGGTGCATCGAAGCGGTCGAGCGCGACTGCGGCGGCCGCCTGCGGGGCTGAGCCCTAGGTGGCGCCTCCGCCGCGCCACTTGGCTGCGTTCTGCATCCGCTCCTGGGCTCCGCCCAGCGAGGCCCGGTAGACCTGGCGGCGGGGGGAGAAGCGCAGCCCCTCCTCGTCGAACTCCTCGTCGGTGCGGGGCCGGAAATGGACGGCCATGTACTCGGAGGGGTCCTCGCCCGCGTCGATCATCCGGCACGGCACCAGGAACAGGCAGGCGGCGCACTTCTCCGGCTCGGGGGCGGGGTAGATCTCGATGTCGGGATCGCGGACGAGGATGGCGTCGTCGGCCATGCGGCGGCTGATCGGCTCCATGGTGGCCCGGGAACGGGTGATGTAGGTGCGGCGCACGTAGTCGTTGCCCTCCCGCTGGACCACGTGGTCGGAGCCGTCGTCGACGTACTTGCTCTCGACGGCCGACGCCACCCGCCGGAAGTTGATGTGGCGGGCGCCCTTGGAGTGGTCGCGCATGTCCTCGCCCGCCGGCTCGGGGGACGGAGCCGCGCCCTCGAGCTCGTCGCGGCCGATGCGGAGCTCGTTGTAGACGGTGCCGGCGATGCGCAGCTGGGGATAGGCGAACTCCAGCGCCCGCTGGCCGAGCAGGGTGCGGGTGTCGTCGAGCAGCTCGTCCTCGTCGGCGAAGTTGTCCCAGACGATGCGATGGTCGACGACCCAGTACTCGTCGTCGGGGGTGGACATCACCTGGTCGACCCGGCCGAAGTACCGGATCTCCCGCTTCAGGTCGACCGAGCCGAGCTCGTTCTCGGGCGCGTCCGGGTCGGGGACGGCGGTCCAGATGTCCTCGTCGGCGAGGATGGAGTCGAGGTCGTCAGCCGAGGTGGCCCAGTCGAAGTAGCGGTTGAGGACGGCCAGGCCCAGCTTCAGGTACTTCTGGAACTCCTCGTCCATCTCCGGTGTGACCTCGTGGTACTCGGCGTAGGCGGTGCGGTCCTCGAGCATCTTGCGCTCGAAGCCCTTCAGCGCCACCGGCCGCACGATGACCCGGCTCCAGTCGTCCATGGCCGGGAAGTACCAGACGGCGAGGGCCTGGTGCATGGCCAGGTCGAAGTCGTACATCTTGGCCGGCTTGACGGGCACCAGGTTCTGGCGCAACCGGCTGTCGAAGTCCCACTGGCGCCGGCAGGCGCGGAGGACTTCCATCTCCTTGGGACGCACCACGATCGTCCATCCACCCATGGTTCAACTCTACCGACGAGGCGGGCTTTCACAATCATGACCCGGTCGGGGAGCGTAGAATCCTCCCCGACTGAGCGGACGGCGGGATTGGGGTGGCGTCATGGCCAAGCGGAGGCGCAACGATCGGGTCCAGCAGGCTGCCCGCCGGCGGCGGATCCAGGGGGCGGCGCTGTCCGGAGGGGTACTGGTGGCGGGCCAGCTGGCCGGCATCCCCCCGGCCCAGGCGGTCACCCTCACGGTCACCAACCTCAACGACGCCGGCCCCGGCAGCCTTCGGCAGGCCATCGCCGACTCCAACGGCACGCCCGCCGTCAACGACACGATCACCTTCGACGTGGCCCCCGGCACCCTCTTCCTGACCTCCGGGGCCCTGGTCATCACCGACGATGTCGTGATCGCCGGTCCCGTGATCCCCTTCGTCTCTGGCATCACCGTCGACGGCAGCGACACCAGTCGTGTCTTCGAAGTCCAGTCCCCTGACGCGCTTCCCATCAACGTGACGATCAGCGGCTTGGGAGTGACCCATGGGTTCTCGAATGGTGACGGCGGCGGCATCTGGGTGGCCGACGAGAACGTCACCCTGGACACCATGGCTGTCATCGACAACCAGAGCAACGAGGACGGGGCCGGCGTCTTCAGCAGCGGCCCCGACTACGCGGGTGTCGGCCATCTCACGATCGTCGACTCCTTGATCTTCGCCAACACCGCGGCCGACGAGGGGGGCGGTGTGGCGGTAGAGGACGTGGCGGCGGTGACGATCACCGGCAGCAGCATCTCGACGAACCGGGCGTTCGGCGGCGGCGGCGGCGTCGACATCGACTACCCGCTCTCGTTTTCGACCATCGTCGACAGCACCATCAGTGGGAACACCGGGGCCGAAGGTGGGGGGCTCAGCCTCTACGCGGCCCTCGGCGGCTTCACCGTCGAGCGGACGACGATCTCCGGCAACACCTCCGTGAATGACGGGGGCGGGGGCATGTTCGTCCACCATGCCGCCAGTCCGGTGACCATCGTCGAGAGCACGATCTCCGGAAACACCTCGACGGGCACGAAGGGCGGTGGCGGCCTCGCCCTCTACTTCGCGTCATCCAGCTCACCCGAGGTGAGCATCGAGCACTCCACGATCACCGACAACACCGCATATGGAGGCGGCGGCCTGTGGACGTTTGAGATCACCGCCCGGATCGATCTCGACCACACGATCGTGGCCGGCAACCACGGGACTTCGTACGGCTTGGATCTTTCCGGTGAGTTCAATCACGGCTGGAGCCTGATCGGCAACACGTCCGGGGCGACCCTGCACCCGGTCGCCGGCACGAGCCTCCTCAATGTCGATCCTCTCCTCGGGCCCCTCGCCGACCACGGGGGCTCCACCATGACCCACCTCCCGGCCGGCATCAGCCCCGCCCTCAACGCCGGCGACCCCGCCTTCGCCGCCCCTCCCGCCCTCGACCAGCGGGGGATGCCCCGCAAGCTCGACACCCGCATCGACATCGGGTCGGTGGAGCTCTACCCGTCGCTGCCGGGCCGGGTCGCCACCAGCACCGGCTGGTCGTTGCAGGACGCCCTCCTCCCGGCCAGCGCCACCACCAGCGCCACCATCTCCAACTTCACCCTCGGCACCACGCCCCTCGTGCCCCTGACCGGCGACTGGGACGGCGACGGCGACAACACGCCCGGCTACTACAAGGGGGGCAGCTTCTACCTGTTCAACGGCTTCACCACCGGGGCCGCGACCAACCCGGTGACGCCCTTTGCCTTCGGCGACTCCCGGGGCTTCCCGGTGGCCGGTGACTTCGACGACGACGGCGCCGACGACGTGGCCGTGTTCCGCAACGGCCAGTGGCAGGTCCGCTTCGCCAACCTGTCAAACCCCCCCACCACCTACACCCTGGGCACCGGCACCTGGCCCGGCACCGTGCCCGTCGCCGGCAACTGGGACGGCGCCGAGGGCGACGGGATCGGCGTCTACCAGGCCGGCACGTGGACGCTGCGCAACGAACCGGGGATCACCACCGCGGACACCACCTTCTTCTACCGGCCCGGCGCCACCGGCTACCCGGTGGTCGGCGACTGGGACGGCGACGACGACGACACGGTGGGCGTGAAGGTGCCGGCGGGGTCGCTGTGGCAGGTGAGGAACAGCAACGACGCCGGCCTCCCCGACTACGAGTTCAACTTCGGGGCCGCCAACCACCTTCCGGTGGTGTGGCAGCTGGCCGAGAACCCCGACCCCCCATTCCCCTTCCCCTTCCCGTTCCCCTGAGCCGACCCGTCGGCGCATAACCATGCACCAGCGTGTATGGTAAGCGCCCATGGTTGACGTCGGGATCGTCGGGGGGTCGGGATATACGGGCGCCGAACTGCTGCGCCTGGTGCACGGCCATCCCGACCTGCGGGTGGCCTGGGCCACCGGCGACACCCAGGCCGGTACCGCGGTGGGCGCCCTCTACCCGAGCCTGGCCGCGGCCTACCCGACGTTGGTGTTCGACTCCTTCGACCCGGCGCTGGCGGCGGGCGTCGACCTGGTGTTCCTGGCCCTGCCCCACGGGGCGTCGCAGAAGCTGGTGCCCGAGCTGCTGGCGGCCGCCCCCGACGCCCGCATCGTCGACCTGGCCGCCGACTTCCGGCTGAAGGACCCGTCCGCCTACGAGCGGTGGTACGGGGAGGCCCACACCGCCCCTGAGCTGCTCGAACGCTTCGCCTACGGCCTGCCCGAGCTGCACCGCAAGGACATCGTGGGCGCCACCGCAGTGGCCGCCCCCGGGTGCTACCCGACGGCGGCGGCGTTGGCGTTGGCCCCGCTGGTGGCGGCCGGCGTGGTCGAGGCGGAGGGGGTGGTGGTCGACGCCGCCAGCGGGGTGTCGGGCGCGGGCCGCACCCTCCGCCACACGTCGCACTTCGGCACCGTCAACGAGGACTTCGTGGCTTACGGCCTCCTCGACCACCGGCACACGCCCGAGATCGAGCAGGCCACGGGGGCGACCGTCCTGTTCACGCCCCACCTCGCCCCCATGACCCGCGGCATCCTGGCCACCTGCTACGCCCGCCCCGCCGGCGGTGCCGGTCCGACGTCGACGGCGGCCCTCCTCGACCTGCTCCGGGACGCCTACGCGGGCGAGCCGTTCGTGGTCGTCGGCGACGCCCCCCCGTCGACCAAGGCCGCCTGGGGGTCCAACACCGCCCACCTCACCGCCCGCTACGACCCCCGCACCGGCTGGGTGGTCGTGCTGGCTGCCATCGACAACCTGGTCAAGGGGGCGTCGGGGCAGGCGGTGCAGTGCGCCAACATCGTCCTCGGCCTCGACGAGACGGCCGGCCTGTCGCCCGTGGGGGTCTACCCGTGAGCGAGATCTCATGAGTGGCGTGACCTCGCCCGAAGGGTTCGTGGCCGCCGGTGTGGCCTGCGGGATCAAGGCCAGCGGCGATCCCGACCTGTCCCTCGTGGCCACCGCCGACGGCCGGCCGGTGGTGGCGGCGGCCGTGTTCACCTCCAACCTGGCCACCGCCGGGCCGGTCAACGTGAGCCGGGCCCACCTGACGGCCACGTCGGGCCGGGCCGCGGCCGTCGTCCTCAACAGCGGCTGCGCCAACGCCGCCACCGGCGCCACCGGCGACGCCGACGCGGAGCGGATGTGCGCCCTGGTGGCGGCCCACCTCGGCTGCGCGGACGACGAGGTGCTGGTCTGCTCCACCGGCCTCATCGGCTACTACCTGCCCATGGCCGCGGTGGAGTCCGGGATCCCTGCCCTGGTCGCCGCCCGCCGCCCCGACGGCGGCCCCGCCGCGGCCCACGCCATCATGACCACCGACACCGTCCCCAAAGAGATCTCGATCACAGTCAACGGCTACACCGTGGGCGGGATGGCCAAGGGCGCGGCCATGCTCGCCCCCGACATGGCCACCATGCTGGCCGTCCTCACCACCGACGCGGTGGCCGACCCCGACCTGCTCCTGGGCCAGCTGCGGGAGGCCGTGGCCGCTTCCTTCAACCTCCTCGTGGTCGACGGCTGCACGTCGACCAACGACACCGTGATCGTGCTGGCCAACGGCCGCTCCGGCCAGCCCCTGGAGACGTCGGCCCTCACCGAGGCCTGCACCGAGCTGGCCGAGCAGATGGCGGCCGACGCCGAGGGGGCCACCAAGCTGGCCCGGATCCGGGTCCATGGGGCCGCATCCGACGACGACGCCCGCCGGGCCGCCCGCAAGGTGGCCGAGAGCCAGCTGGTGCAGTGCTCCCTGTTCGGCGAGGACCCCTACTGGGGGCGGATCGTCAGCGAGCTGGGCAGCTCGGGCGCCGCCTTCGACGCCGGCCTCGTCTCCGTCTCCTACGGGGACGTGGAGGTGTGCCGGGAGGGGATCGCGGCCGACCACAACGCGGCCGCGGTGGCGGCCCACATGGCCGGGCGCCACGTCGAGATCACTGCCGACCTGGGCCTGGGCGCGGGCCGGGCGGCCATGCTCTTCACCGACCTGACGCCCGCCTACATCGACGAGAACAGGGGGACGTCGTGAACCTGACCACGTCGCTGGCCAAGGCCGCCGTCCTGGCCGACGCCCTCCCCTACATCCGCCGCTTCTCGGGCAAGGTCGTCGTCATCAAGTACGGCGGGGCGGCCATGACCGATCCCGGCCTCGGCAACCTGTTCGCCCAGGACGTCGTCCTCATGCGCATGGTCGGCATCCGGCCCGTCGTCGTCCATGGCGGCGGGCCCCAGATCGGCCAGCTCATGCAGCGCCTGGGCAAGGAGCCCGAGTTCCTCGACGGGCTGCGGGTCACCGACGCCGACACCCTCGACATCGCCCGCATGGTGCTGGTGGGCAAGGTCAACCGTGACATCGTGGCCAGCATCAACGTCCACGGGGCGCTGGCGGTGGGGCTGTCGGGCGAGGATGCGGGCCTCATCATGGCCAGCGCCCGGTCGCCGGAGCTGGGCTTCGTGGGCGACGTGCAGGGCGTCAACCCGGGCCTGCTCCAGCGGCTGCTGGCCGAGGAGCTCATCCCGGTGCTGGCCACCATCGGCTCCGACGCCGAGGGTCAGGCCTACAACATCAACGCCGACACGGTGGCGGGGGCGGTGGCCGAGGCCCTGGGGGCGGAGAAGCTGGTCTACCTCACCGACGTGGTGGGGCTGCTGTCGGAGGTGGGCAACCCGTTCAGCCTCATCACCCGCACGTCGGCCGACGACCTGGAGAGTCTGCTCGCCACCGGCCGGATCATGGGGGGGATGATCCCCAAGATCCTCTCGTGCGTGCGGGCGGTGCGCAACGGCGTCGGCCACGCCCACATCCTCGACGGGCGCGTCCCCCACGCCCTGCTGCTGGAGGTCTTCACCAGCGAGGGCGTCGGCACCATGGTGACGCCGTGACGACCAGTTCGGCCCCGACCGCGCCCTCGCCGGTGCTGATGCCCAACTACGCCCCGCCGCCGGTCACCTTCGTGCGGGGCGAAGGGTCGTGGCTGTTCGACGCCGACGGCAAGGGCTACCTCGACTTTCTCGGCGGCCTGGCCGTCACCTCGCTCGGTCACTGCCACCCGGCGGTGGCCGACGCCATCGCCACCCAGGCCCGCACCCTGCTCCACGTGAGCAACCTCTACGGCAACGTCGTCGGGCCCGAGGTGGCGGCCACCCTCGACCGGCTGCTGGGCGGCGGGGGACGGGTGTTCTTCTGCAACTCGGGCGCCGAGGCCAACGAGTGCGCCATCAAGCTCGCCCGCCGGTGGGGCGGCCCCGGCCGCTACGGCGTGGTCAGCGCCTACGGGTCGTTCCACGGGCGGACCCTGGCCACCCTCCACGCCACCGGCCAGCCGGCCAAGCACGAGCCCTTCCAACCCCTCCCGCCCGGCTTCCGCCACGTGGCCCTGGGCGACATCGACGCCCTGGCCGCGGCCATCGACCCGTCGATCGCGGCGGTGCTGCTGGAGCCGGTGCAGGGCGAGGGCGGGGTGAACATGGCGCCGCCGGGGTGGTTGGCCGACGTCCGCCGGCTGTGTGACGAGAAGGGCGTCCTGCTGATCATGGACGAGGTCCAGACCGGCCTCGGCCGCACCGGGCGGTGGTTCGGGTTCGAGCACGAGGGCATCCGCCCCGACGTCGTCACCCTGGCCAAGGCCCTGGGCAACGGCATGCCCATCGGCGCCTGCTGGGCCCGGGCCGAGGTGGCCGACGCCTTCCGTCCCGGCGACCACGGCACCACCTACGGCGGCCAGCCCCTGGCCACCGCCGCCGCCCGGGCCGTGCTCGCGGTCATGGAGGCGGAGGACGTGCCGGCGCGGGCGGCGCGGGCCGGGGCCCGGTTGGCGGCCGGGCTGACCGAGTTGCCGGGCGTGGTGTCGGTGCGGGGCCTGGGCCTGCTGCTGGCGGCCGAGCTGTCACCCGCCGGGCCCTCGGCGCGAGACGTGGCCCTGGCCGCGCTCGACCGGGGACTGGTGGTCAACGCCGTCACCCCCACCGCCATCCGGGTGGCGCCGTCGCTCCTCGTCACCGACGACGAGCTCGACCAGGCCCTGGCCATCCTCCGTGCGGTGCTGGCGCCATGAGACATTTCTTGGACGTCAACGACCTCGACCCGGGCGAGCTGATCGACGTCCTCGACCTGGCCGAGCTGCCCAGCCCGCCCCCGCTGCTGGCCGGCCTGGGCGTGGCCCTGCTCTTCGAGAAGGCGTCGACCCGCACCCGGGTGTCGATGGAGATGGCGGTGGTGCAGCTCGGCGGCCATCCCGTCACCCTGCGGGGCGAGGAGGTCGGCGTCGACGACCGGGAGCCGGCGGAGGACGTGGCCAAGGTGCTCTCCGGCTACTGCGCCGCCCTCGCCGCCCGGGTGTACCACCACGAGCGGCTGGTGCGGATGGCGGGCGCGTCGGCGGTGCCGGTGGTGAACCTCCTGTCCGACGACGCCCACCCGTGCCAGGCGCTGGCCGACCTCCTCACCCTCCGCCAGTGCTTCGGCCGGCTCAAGGGCCTCACCGTGGCCTACGTGGGCGACGGGAACAACGTCTGCCGCTCGCTGATGAAGGCCGCGCCCCTCGCCGGGGTGACGCTCCGGGTGGCCACGCCTGCCGGCTACGAGCCGCCGCCCCTGTCGTCGGGAAATGGGGACTACATCGAGATCGGCAACGACCCGATGGCCGCGGCCGCGGGGGCCGACGCCGTCTACACCGACGTGTGGGCGTCGATGGGCCAGGAGGGCCAGGCCGTGCGCCGCCGGGAGGACTTCGCCGGGTTCACCGTCGACGACGCCATGATGGCCGCCGCCGCGCCCCACGCCGTCTTCCTCCACTGCCTCCCCGCCCACCGGGGCGAGGAGGTCTCGGCCTCGGTCATGGACAGCCCCGGCAGCGTCGTCTGGCGCCAGGCCAACAACCGCGTCCACGCCCAGCGGGGACTCCTCCTCTGGCTCCTGGGCGCCCGCCCGTGAGCGCGCCGGGGCGGGAGCCGTTGATCTCGGGGGGGCAGTTGCGGCTGGCCAAGCCCCAGCGCCAGCACCGGTTGGCCCGCATCATCGAGGCCCAGGCCGTCACCAGCCAGTCCCAGCTGGTCGACCTGCTGGCGGCCGAGGGGGTGGTGGCCACCCAGGCCACCGTGTCCCGCGACCTCGACGACCTGGGCGCGGTCAAGGTCCGCATGGCCGGGGGCGAGCCCGTCTACGCCATCCCCGAGCACGCCAAGGAGCGGCTGGCCCCCGAGGAGCACCTCCGCCGGGTGCTGGGCGAGTGGGTGGTGGAGGTGGCCCACTCCGGCAACATCGTCGTCCTCCGCACCCCGCCGGGGTCGGCCCACGTGGTCGGGTCCGCCATCGACCGGTCCGGCCTGGCCGACGTCCTGGGGACGGTTGCGGGCGACGACACCCTCCTCGTCGTGGCCTCGGAGCGGACCGGGGGCCAGGCCCTGGCCCGCCGCCTGAGCGGACTGGCGGGACTATGACCCTTCTAGGACCTCTCGAGGAAGAAGACTGAATCGTGGCAAAACGTGTCGTGCTGGCCTACTCCGGGGGGCTGGACACCTCCGTCGCGGTCCGGTGGCTGATCGAGGAGAAGGGCGTCGAGGTGATCGCCTTGGCCGCCGACGTGGGCCAGGGCGCCACCGACTCCCCCGAGACCCTCCGCGCCCGGGCCCTGGCCGCGGGCGCCATCGAGGCCCGGGTCGTCGACTGCAAGGCCGAGTACGCGGCCGACTTCGTGGCCCCCGCGCTCAAGGCCAACGCCATGTACGAGGGCCGCTACCCGCTGGTGTCGTCGCTCTCCCGCCCGGTGATCGTGAAGCACCTGGTGGCCGCGGCCCGGGAGTTCGGCGCCGACGCCGTCGCCCACGGCTGCACCGGCAAGGGCAACGACCAGGTCCGCTTCGAGGTGTCCACCCGGGCCCTGGCGCCCGACCTGGAGGTCCTGGCCCCGGTCCGGGAGTGGGGCATGACCAGGGAGGACTCGTTCGACTACGCCATCCGCCACGACATCCCCATCCGGGCCAACCGCACCACCCTCTATTCCATCGACGAGAACCTGTGGGGCCGGGCCATCGAGTGCGGGATCATCGAGGACCCGTGGGCGCAGCCGCCGGAGGACGTGTTCACCATGACGGTGCCCACCGCCACCGAGCCCACCGAGCTGGTGATCACATTCGAGGCGGGCGTGCCGGTGGCGGTCGACGGAGTGCGGATGCCCATGCACGAGCTGATCCCGGCCGTCGGCACCGTCGTCGGGTCGTACGGGTGGGGTCGCATCGACATGGTGGAGAACCGGCGGGTGGGCATCAAGAGCCGGGAGTGCTACGAGGCCCCCGGCGCCCTCGCCCTCATCCAGGCCCACCAGGACCTGGAGGGGCTGACGCTGGAGCGCGACCTGGCCCACGAGAAGCTCCGCCTCGAGCCCCGCTGGGCCGAGCTGGTCTACGACGGCATGTGGTTCTCGCCCCTCAAGGAGGCCATCGACGCCTTCGTCGACGAGAGCCAGAAGTACGTGTCGGGCGACGTCCGCCTGCGGTGCTCGCCCGGGCAATGCGCGGTGGTCGGCCGGCGCAGCGACGTCGGCCTCTACGACTACGGCCTGGCCACCTACGACGCGGCCGACACCTTCAACCACCAGGACGCGGCCGGCTTCGTCCGCCTGTGGGGACTGGGCGTGCAGACGTGGGCCAGCCGCCAGGTGCGGTCGGGCCCGGGCGACTTCGGCGACACCGGCTCGGGCGACGGCGCCGGCGGAGGCGCATGACCCTCTGGCAGGGACGGCTCGGCGCGGAGGCGGCCGACGGCCTGATGGCCTTCACCGCCAGCCTGGCGGTCGACGTCCGGCTGGCGGCCGACGACGTGGCCGGCTCCAAGGCCCACGTGCGGGGCCTGCAGCGGGGGGGCCTGCTCACCGGGGAGGAGGCCACCGCCATCCTGGAGGCGCTCGACACCGTCGGCGAGGAGCTGGCCTCGGGCCGGTTCCGCTTCGGCCCCGGCGACGAGGACGTGCACACCGCGGTCGAGCGCCGGGTCACCGAGCTGGCCGGCCCCGCGGGGGCCAAGCTCCACACCGGCCGCAGCCGCAACGACCAGGTGGCCACCGACCTGCGGCTGTGGACGAAGCGGGAGCTGGTGGCCGTCGCCCGGCTGGTGACGGGACTGCAGAAGGTCCTGCTGACCCGGGCCCAGTGGGCGCTGGACAAGGGCGTCTATCTCCCCGGCTACACCCACCTCCAGCGGGCCCAGCCGGTGCTGCTGGCCCACCACCTGCTGGCCCACGGGTGGGCGCTGGCCCGCGACGTCGACCGTCTGCTCGACGCCCGCCGCCGGGTCGACGTCTCGCCCCTGGGCGCGGGCGCCCTGGCCGGCTCATCCCTCCCCCTCGACCCGGTGGGCACGGCCCGCGACCTCGGGTTCGCGTCCGCCTTCGAGAACTCGCTCGACGCCGTCGGCGACCGCGACTTCGTGGCCGAGTCCCTCTTCGCCCTGGCCCTGCTGGGCGTGCACCTGTCCCGGATCGGCGAGGAGATCGTGCTCTGGTCGAGCGGGGAGTTCGGGTTCCTCCGCCTGGCCGACGAGTGGGCCACCGGCAGCTCGATGCTGCCCCAGAAGAAGAACCCCGACGTGGCCGAGCTGGCCCGGGGCAAGGCGGGGCGGCTCATCGGCAACCTGGTGGCGGTGCTGACCGCCCTCAAGGGGCTGCCCCTCGCCTACAACCGCGATCTCCAGGAGGACAAGGAGCCGCTGTTCGACGGGGTCGACCAGGTGGGGCTGGCCCTCGTCGCCCTCACCGGCCTCCTCGACACGGCCCGCTTCGACGTGAAGCGGATGGCCGCCGCCGCCGACTCGCCGGAGTCGGCCGCGGTCGACCTGGCCGAGTGGCTGGTGGTGCGGGGAATCGCCTTCCGGGCCGCCCACGGGATCGTGGCCGAGCTGGTGCGGGAGTCCCTCGACCGACACGTCCCCCTCGCCGAGCTGGTGGCGGGGTCGCCCCACCTGGGAGCCGACGCCGTCGCCCTGCTGGAGCCGGGCGTCGCCGTCACCCGCCGCACCACACCCGGCGGGGCGGGGCCCGGTCCGGTGGCCGAGCAACTGCGCCGCTTCAAGTCCCGCCTCGAGTTCGACGGGGAACGGCTGGCCCGCGGTTGACATGACCGAGGTGCTTGGCGGGCTGGCCCGGGACTTCTACCGCCGGTCCAGCCTGGAGGTCGGGCCGGACCTGCTCAACAAGCTGCTCGTGGTGGGAGAGGGTGGCCGGGTCGGGCGGATCGTGGAGGTGGAGGCCTACTGCGGAGCCGATGACCCCGCCAGTCACGCCTTCCGGGGTCGAACGCCTCGCAACGCGACCATGTTCGGCCCGCCCGGGCACCTGTACGTCTACTTCACCTACGGGATGCACTTCTGCGCCAACGTGGTGTGCGGCGAGGAGGGCGAGGCGTCGGCGGTCCTCCTGCGGGGCCTCACGCCCGTGGCCGGCGTCGACGAGATGCGGTCGGCGCGCGTCAACTGCCGGCGGGACCGCGACCTGTGCGCCGGCCCCGCCCGCCTGTGCCTGGCTTTGGGCCTCGACCGGACCTTCGACGGCGCCGACCTGGTCACGGGTGCCCAGGGCGTGGTGGTGGCCGACGACGGCATGCCGCCGCCGACCGTGGCTGCGGTGAGCGGGCGGATCGGCCTGCGGGTCGCTCTGGACCGCCCGTGGCGCTTCTACGTCGCCGGCGCGCCCGGCCTGTCCCGCCCGGGCTGAGCCACCGGGCCGAGCACGCCAAGGGGCCCCGGCGGTAGCCTGCCGCCGTCGATTTCCTCGAACGGAAGGTGGTCGCATGAGGCGCAGGCTGCAGTTGGCGATGGTGGTGCTGGCCCTGAGTGCGTTCGTCGGTGGCTGCGGCGGCGGTGACGATGACGACGAGGGGGCGACGGCGACCACCGCGGCGGCCGCCACGTCCTCGACGGCCCCGCCCACCACGGAGGTCCAGGGCCTGGCCAGCGTGTTCAAGCCCGTCTCCGGCTACAAGTTCGTCGAGTTGCCTCCTGCGATCCTCGACGACATGACGTCGGAGCTCACGTCCGACCCCGAGTTCAACGACGTGGTCGAGGACGTCCAGGCCCGTTCCGTCACCCAGGACGACGAGGGCGTCGGGATCGTGATGGCCATGCGGCTCGACGCCAAGTACGCGGCCCTGCCCGGCGTCGAGCAGGGCATCGTCGACGAGTTCGCGGAGACGGCGGTGTCGACCCGCACCGTGTCCACGTCGGGGGGCAACATCACCGTCGCCACCGACGCCGACGGCACCGTCTTCCTGGTGTGGGTGAAGGGCACGCTCGTCATCATGGTCATCGGCCCCGACGAGACCTCCCTCCTCCCCGTGGCGCGGGGCCTGGTCACGGCCAACAGCTAGCAGGGGGGGGCTCCGGCCCCCACCGCCCCCCGAAAGGCAACCGCGTGGGCCGCCTTCGGCGGGCGTCCATCTGTTCCGACAAGCGCACCGGCCCTTCGGGCCTGCTTGTCGGTGGGGGCTTCGCCCCCAGGCGGGCCGACTACGGTGCCGGCGGTGGGCCAGGCGGACGTGTTCGAGGAGCTCGAGTGGCGGGGGATGGTGGCCCAGGTCACCGACCCCGACCTCGGCGACCGCCTGCGCGCCGAGTCCCTCACGTTCTACGTCGGCTTCGACGCCACCGCCGACAGCCTCCACGTCGGCAGCCTCCTGCCCCTCATGGTCACCGCCCGTTTGCAGCGGGCCGGGCACCGTCCCATCGTCCTGCTGGGCGGCGGCACCACCCTCGTCGGCGACCCCAGCGGCAAGGACGCCGAGCGCCCGGTCCTGGCCGAGGAGCAGATCCGGGCCAACGCCGAGGGCATCCGCCGCCAGGTGGAGCGCATCGTCGGCACCGAGGTCGACCTGGTCGACAACGCCGACTGGCTGGGTCAGCTGCGCCTCACCGACTTCCTGCGCGACGTCGGCGGCCACTTCCGGGTCAACGACATGATGGCCAAGGACTCGGTGCGGGCCCGTCTCGACCGGGACCAGGGGATCTCCTACAAGGAGTTCTCCTACATGCTGCTCCAGGCTTACGACTTCTGGCACCTGTGCCAGACCCGGGGCTGCCGGCTGCAGGTGGGCGGCAGCGACCAGTGGGGCAACATCACCGCCGGCATCGACCTCATCCACCGCCGGTCGCGCATCCAGGCCTACGGGCTCACGTTTCCCCTGGTCACGAGGGCCGACGGGTCAAAGTTCGGCAAGAGCGAGGGCGGCAACCTCTGGCTCGACCCGGCCCGCACCAGCCCCTACGAGTTCTTCCAGTTCTGGCTGCGGGTGGCCGACGCCGACGTCGGCTACTACCTGCGCCTGTTCACCTGGCTCGACCGGGCGCGCATCGAGGAACTGGAGGCGGCGGTGGCCGAGCATCCCGAGCGGCGGGAGGCGCAGCGGGTGCTGGCCCGGGAGGTGACGACGGCGGTGCACGGGGCGGCCGCAGCCGAGGCGGCCGAGCAGGCGGGCCAGGCGTTGTTCGGCGGCGAGCTGGGCGGACTCGACGGCCCGACCCTGCTGGAGGTGTTCGCGGAGGCGCCGGCGACATCGCGGCCGCGGGCCGAGCTCGAGGGCGAAGGCGGGTTGGGCCTGGTGGAGCTGCTGGTGGACACGGGGCTGGTGGCGTCGAGGTCGGCGGCCCGCACCGCCATCGACCAGGGCGGGGTCTACGTCAACAACCGGCGGGAGGCCGACGTCGACCGGCGACTGGGGCCCTCCGATCTGCTGGTAGATTCGTACCTCGTGCTCCGACGGGGCAAGCGCAGCTACCACCTGGTGCGCTTGGTCTGAGGGGTGCGAGTGTGAACACCCGGTTGCCAGGAGGGGGCCGCGGTGGTACGTTAAGTAATTGCGCCGGACTGCGGCCTTGGGGAACCAGGGCTGCGAGCAGGTGAGAAGTCCGAGTGCCGAGGAAGTGCGAGTTCTGCCCGCAACCCTCGACCAAGACAGGAGTGCACCACCGTCTTTGTGACGCGTGCCCCCCTGGCCAGCGCTCCTTGAAAACGGAACAGAGACAGCTTGTAAACGCCAGTGCGGGCGATCGCGTGCGATCGCATTAGTTTCAAGCACTGAACGGACAACGCGTCTGGAGCGATCCAGACGCCACAACCGCTCTGTGCCAGTCGGGCCAAGGAGTTCAGTCACTCCGCGGCCTGGCTCTCCGATTTCACGGTTGGACGCCAATCACTTGTGGTTGGCCCGTCCGGCCTGAGGTCTCGATGGAGAGTTTGATCCTGGCTCAGGACGAACGCTGGCGGCGTGCTTAACACATGCAAGTCGAGCGAGGTCCAACTGGTGGCAACACCAGGGACGGCCTAGCGGCGAACGGGTGAGTAACACGTGAGCAACCTGCCCCGAAGACTGGGATAACACCGGGAAACCGGTGCTAATACCGGATATCCCCATCTGGCCGCATGACCGGATGAGGAAATGAATTTCGCTTCGGGAGGGGCTCGCGGGCTATCAGCTTGTTGGTGGGGTAACGGCTCACCAAGGCGACGACGGCTAGCTGGTCTGAGAGGACGACCAGCCACACTGGGACTGAGACACGGCCCAGACTCCTACGGGAGGCAGCAGTGGGGAATCTTGCGCAATGGGCGAAAGCCTGACGCAGCAACGCCGCGTG
>JAXDOC010000002.1:0-88753 GCA_034669165.1 Actinomycetota bacterium | reverse complement strand
CTGGGGCGAGCGACGGTACCTTCATCAACTACATGGTGCCCGGTAGCTACACCGCAGATGTCTTCGCGCCATCAGGCCGACTCGGCGCCTTCAACTTTGACATCGTGGCCGGGCAGACGACCGACGTCGACTTCGGGACTACACCGACCGGCACGAATGTAGCCGTCCAGCTCAGTGGCGGGCTTGCCACCCCCGGCGGGTTGGGGCTTACGTTCTCGAGCGTAAGCAGCGGCGGGAGCACAGCCGTCGTGGAGAGTGGCTCGGGGCCGCCGCCGCCTACCGGCTACAGCATCGTCGGGCTGGGTGGGCAGGACCGGTACTGGGACATCGATACCACCGCTACCCACACCGGGCCCATCACCGTGTGCGTCCACTACGACATCACTCAGGTGGAGGGTCCCGAGACCCAGATCCGGCTGATGCACGACGCTGGCGCTGGGTTTGTCGACATCACCACCTCGCTCGACACCGACCAGGACATCGTCTGCGGTCAGACGACGAGCCTCTCCCCCTTCGCGGTGGTCGAGTCGCTGCATCCGCTGTCGTTGCCGGGTGTGGTCACCGCGAGTACGGGCTGGTCTCTGCGGGGGGCGGTTCCGCCCACGACCGGCACGCTCTTCAACCTGACGCTCGGCACGAAGCCGCTGGTCCCGCTCGTCGGCGACTGGAACGGCGACGGAAAGAAGACCCCCGGCACCTACGAGGCAGGCACCTTCAAGCTCTTCAACGGTTTCACTGCGACCGCCGCGACCTATCCCCTGGCCCCCATCAAATTCGGGGACTCCCGCGGCTTTCCGGTGGCGGGTGACTTCGACGGCGATGGCCGCGACGACCTGGCGGTGTTCCGAAATGGGTTGTGGCAGGTCCGGTTCAGCGACGACGGCGCGACGACAACGTTCAACCTCGGTCCCGCCACCGGCACCTGGCCGGGCGTCGTCCCCGTGGCGGGCGATTGGGACGGCGACGGCATCGACGGCATCGGGATGTACGTCGCCGGCACCTGGACGCTTCGCAATGTCGGTGCGGTGGCCGGCCACGACACCTCATTCGTCTACAACCCGGGAGACAAGCCGTACCCGGTCGTGGGCGACTGGGACGCTGACGGCGACGACACGGTTGGCGTCAAGTCGTCCACCTCAGGCAGCTGGCGGGTGAAGAACAGCAACGTTGCCGGCAACACGCCCGACAACACGTTCACCTTCGGGGCGGCCAACGACCTGGCCATGGTCTGGCAGCTCGGCCCGGACGACCATCTGCCCTGAGGCATTGGTTGACACAATGGCCGGGTGTCCCTGACGACCGTCGCCCGGCTGGCGCTGGCCGTCGTGTTCGCGGCGGCGGCGGTGGGCAAGCTGGCCGACCGGCGGGGGACGGTGGTGGCGGCGGAGGGCCTGGGCGTGCCGCCGGCCCTGGTCGGGCCGGTGGCGGGGCTGCTGCCGGTGGCGGAGCTGGCCGTGGCCGTGGCCCTGGCGGTGGCGTGGGGCCCGTCGGCGGTGGTCGGGGCGGCGGTCGGCCTATTCCTTCTGGTGCTGATGACGGTGCTCGTCGTGCTCACCCTGGGCCACGGACGACGGCCCCCCTGCCACTGCTTCGGCCGGGTCGACGACGCTCCCATCGGGGCGTGGACGGTGGTGCGCAACGTCGCCTTCATGGCTCTGGCGGTGGTGGTCCTCCTGCGCGCTTAGGGCTGTTCAGCGGTTTCGGGAGCAAGAACAGTTGCTGTCATTTTTCGTTCAGAAAGCGGGCAGCGGTCCGTCCGACAGGACCAGCGCCCGGTCGCCCGGGCCGATGACCAACCGGTGGGAGTACCGGGCCTCGGCCGCGTCGATCACCCGCCGGTCCTGGGCGAACCAGTCGGCGGTCGTGGGCCACCAGGTGGCGACGACCAGCACGTCGCAGCGGTCGAGGCCGGCGGGGTCGGTGACGGCGGTGAAGTCCACGCCCGGGTCGAGGTAGGCGAGCATCGGCTGCACGCCCGTGCTCCCGGCGACGCACCCCGTCTCGCCCGCAGCCCGGACGGCAAGCAACACGGCCGCCGCGGCCCGGTAGCCGGTGGGGTCGGCGGTGTAGCCGGGGGCGACCGAGACGGCGGAGGCGGCGGCCAGGACGACCGACCCCGCCGCCAGCAGGGCCCCCGCCCGGATCCGGGCGACGGCCACGCCCACCAGGTAGGCGGCCCCCGGCACCAGCCAGACGAAGAAGCGGTCCTCCAGGGCGGCCGACCGGAGCCCGGCCCACAGGAGCACGAGCACGACGGCCAGGGCGACGGCTGCGCCCCGGGCCCCCCGGCTGCCCCGCAGGACAACCCACGCCCCCACCCCGACCAGCGGGGCCAGGGCCAGCGAGGCCCAGCCGCCGCCCGTCACCATCGTCGCCACCTGCCACGGCATGCCGGCCCGGAAGACGCGGCCGTGGGCGGCGGTGGCGTGGAGCATGGCGTCGGCCATGCCTGCGTAGGCACAGCCGGCCAGGCCGGCCGTCCACAGGAACCGCCGCCGCCACCGGTCGTCGAACTCCCCCCGGGCGAGCAGGACCCCGACGTGGGCCGCGAGCACGGGGAGCATGTAGAGGTGGGTCGCCAACCCGACGGACGCGGCCGCCACGTACAGCGGGCCTGACCACCGGCGCCACTGCGGCCGGGTAGCCCCTTTGACGGCGTCGGCGTCGGCGTCCGCAACCACATCGGCCCGCCGGTCCTCGGCCACCACGATGGTGGCGACGATGGCGCACAGGGTCAGCAGGCTGTAGCCCCGGACGGCCCGGGACAGGTGCACGAACGTGGGGTTGCAGGCCAGCACCGCGCCGGCCGCCAGCCCGGCCGCCAACCCGTGGCGGCGGGCGACGAACCAGGTCAGCACGCCGACGGCCAGGGCGCCGCAGAGGATCGGCAGCACCCGCATGGCGGCGGCGTCGGACCGGCCCGTCACCACCCGGACCAGCTGCTCCAGGAACGAGAACAGGGGGTGGTTGTTGAAGACGGCCTGCTCCCGGAAGACGGCCCACGGCGGGCCGGGGCGGACGAAGCGCCCGACCGTCTCGGCGCTGTCGAAGTCGAGCGAACGGCCGAGGCCGGGCAGGTAGGCGACGAACGCGAGGGTCCCCGCCAGCAGGCCGGCGGTGGCGGGCCGGCCACTATGGGTCCGCCCCTGACGGGCGGCGGTGGCGCTCGGCGCAGGCGCTGCAGACGGATTCACGGGCACGCCCTCACACCCGTATGTCGTCCAACCCGCCCTCCGACTTGAGAAACGGACGTGGTGTCCTGGGCGTCGGACACGGTGCGTCCGCCCCGATGAACCAAAAGGGAGGGGGTACGATGGGACTACCTCCATGGGATCGGCGATCGGCGTATATGGAAGACAGGAACCAAGTAGAGGTCTTGGGTGGTTTCGCCTTCTCGGTAGGTGGCGACGCGTTGCTCGGGATATCGGCGGGCTCACAACGGCTCCTCGCATTCCTCGCGGTCCGCGACCACATGGTCACCCGAGCCCAGGTGGCGGGGACGCTGTGGCCGGATTCCTCCGAAGAGCGAGCCGGTGCCAACCTGCGGGCGGCGGTGTCGCGCCTCGACCCCCACACCCGCGACGCGCTGGATGTCACGGCCAGCAACCTGAGCCTGGCCGAGGGAGTGGCTGTCGACATCCGCCGGGCCAAGGCCCTGGCCCGCAGGTTGATCGACCGCGACGCCCCCGAGGCCGAACTCGACATCGGCCGCCTGGCCGTGTCGGCCCTCTCCGACGATCTGCTGCCCGGCTGGTACGACGACTGGGCCGTCATCGAGGGCACCGACTGGCATCAGCTCCGCACCCACGCCCTCGAGGCGGTGGCGGCGCGCCTCACCGCCGCCGACCGCCTGGCCGAGGCCGCCACCGCCGCCCTGGCCGCGGTGCGGGCCGAGCCGCTCCGCGAGAGCGCCCGGGCGGCCCTGATCCGGGTCCACCTGGCCGAAGGGAACCAGTCGAGCGCGATCGAGGAGTTCGAGCGCTACCGGGTCCTTCTCCACGCCGACCTCAACCTCGAGCCGACCTCACGCCTGCGCCGGATGCTCGACGAACTGCGCGAGAACGTGGCCTAGAGGGACGGCCGTCGGGCGGCTAGGGCCGGAGGGACCAGCGGCCGGAAACGTCCCGGTCGAGGCTGACCTGGGCGGGAGGAGGGTTGTCGGCCCACTCCCAGCCCGCAGGCAGTTCGAAGTTGAGCTGGAGGACGTCGCCGGTGTGGTCGGGGTGGCGCATCCAGAGCAGGGAGTACTCCCAGGTGCCGTCGGGCCGCTGGTTGGCCAGGTGGGGGACGTCCCAGACCACGGTGAGCGTCACGTCGGTCTGGGGGTTCAGGGTCCGGAACCACCCGTAGGCGGGGTGGCCCGCGATCTCCGGCTCGGGGAGGCCCAACCGGTCGGAGCCCTCGGCCAGCACCGCCCCTTGGGGCCCGTACATGGTGATGTAGTCGAGCACGCCGGTGGGGTTGGAGAAGGCGTCGGGCGGCTGCGGGTTGGTGATCTTCACCGTGGTCTTGACCGTGCCCGACCCGTCCGGCCGCAGGACGACGTCGTGCTGGTACGTCCGCCGCAGCGCCCGCCCGTTCTTGGCCGCGTATTCGAACTCGGCCGGGTACACGAAGTCGCCGGCGACGTCGGGAAGGGCGCTGTCCCACCCACGGCTGGTCAGCACCGACGCCACCTCGGGGTCGGACGACCAGGCCATCGCCTCCCGGGCCACGAAGGAGTCGGCCACCACCTTCCCCAACGACGCCCACTGCGAGGTGCGGGCCTCGATGAGACGGTCCATGACCGCCTTGGCCAGCACCGCGATGAAGTCCTTGCGGTCGGAGCCCAGCTCGGACCGCTGCTGGTGGGTGTAGAAGTCGAGCCGCTCCACCAGGTTGGCCGAGGTGACGGTCTCGTTGTAGCCCTCGACCGTCACCGGCCCCATCACGCTGAGGATGCGGGCCAGGAAGGCGGGGCTGAACGAGATCACGCCGTCGACCGGCGCCTCGCCCCCCCGCTCCCACAGCCGGGCCGCCATCGTCGCCGCCTGGGGCCAGTCGGGGATGTTGTTGACGTTGGTGATGCGCTGGGGCAGGGCGGGGTCGTAGCGGTAGGGCGACCCCCGCTCCTCGGGCCGCATCTCGGCCTCGGGATGGGTGGTGGTCCAGCTCTCGATGGAGTCGTAGCGGGGGACGGCCAGCTGCCCGCCCACGCCTGTCAGCACGCCGTAGGTGCCGATGAAACCGCCCGTGGGGCGCACCTCGTCCGGGTTCTGGGACAGGAACAGGTAGCTCCGGGGGCCGTTGCCGCCGACGAAGGTGATCATGGCCGCGAGGGCCGCCTCGGAGTCGGCGGCCCGCTGGCGGACCTCGGGCAGGCGGCTGTTGAACTGGGCCCGGGCGTCTCCTACCGGGCCGGGCAGGAACGCCCCGTCGAGCTTGGCCACGGTGCTGGCGGCGGCATCGATGCTGGTCAGGCCGGTCGCCATGAGTCCCCGGATGTTGCGCAGCTCGCCCAGGGCGTCGGAGAACGAGGCGCTGTCGTCGTCGGGGGCGACGATGGCGTCGGCCGCGTCGGACAGGCTGATGCCGGCGTCGGAGAGCACCAGGCCGGCCTGGGCGAGCGTCTCCACCGCATCGACCTGGGACCGGAGCACAGGTACGTAGCGCACGACGGGCAGGAACCGGGTGGCGGTCGACATCTCCTTGCGGGTCTTCTCGAAGCTGGCCCGGGCGCCCAGCAGCTCGGCCCGGGCCTCGTCGAGCTTCTGGCCGGCGATGAGGCCCTCGGAGCGGAGCAGGGCGGCCTTGCCGTCGATGGCGGCCCGGCCGGCGGAGGCGGCGTGGGCCAGGGAGAATCCGGCCAGCACCAGGACCAGGCCGCCGAGCACCCCCAGGACCAGGCGCCGACGGCGGCGAGCGGCGCTCCGGGGGGGCCGGGGGCGCCGGTGGCCGTCGGCTTCGGGCCCGCGCCCCTCCCGGGGTCGGCGGCGGGAACCGTCGTATGCCCCCTCGGGCGTCAACCGCCTGGCCTTCGACTTGGCGAACGTGGCCCGGATCCTAGGGGTCGGCCGTGCAAAACCCCTTCACCCTGCGTTCACGAAGCGAATCGTGACGCGGACCCCGGGATCGGGTAAGGTGACCCCACTCGACGCGCGGCGAACGGAGAACACTGATGAGCGGGGCAATTCAAGCGCTGGAGATCGATGGCAGTGGGCCGACGGCGTTCCGTCGCACCCTCTCCTTGCTCCTGCCTATATTCCTACTAGCCGCCTTGATGATGATGGTCGGTGACCGGGCCGACGCCTCCACGGCGGGCGCGGGCGTGGCCGCCACGGCGGTGGCATCGAGCGGAGCCGCTGGCGCAGCCAGCCAGTTCAGCATCTCGGCGATCGTCTGCCCGATTCTGCTGTTCCTGCGGGCGGCTTTCGGGCCGTTCTTCGCCGGCCTCTTCGACTCGTTGCTCGCAGCCTTCGGCTGCATCACCCAACCATCCGGCTGACGCCGGCGGCGAGCGCCGCTTCGAGTCATCGCTTCACGCAACCCACCGTCCGGACACCGGCGGTGGGTTGTCCGCGTCCCGGCTGAGCGACTGCGCCCCCTTTCAGGGGGACCCCGCAGGGGGCGCTAGCCGCCGGCGGGGGTGGTGCAGTACTTGTCGAGGTAGGCCTTGAGGCGGACGCTGGCGTCGCTGAAGCGGTCCTCGAGGAGCCGCTGGGCGGCGGCGGGGTCGATCTTGGTCACGTCGTAGTTGGCCGTCTCCAGGGCCGAGGCCACCGACCTCACTGCGTCGGAGATGGTGACCACCGCGTCCTTGATGTCGGGCGGGGCGACGGCCACCGCCTCGTCGAAGGCGGTGAGGGACGTCTCGAGCCCAGCCTTGATCTGGGCCGGGGTGGCGGACGCGGGCACGCTCTGGGACGCGTCGAGCAGCGAGGGGATGAAGGCGCAGAACTCGGCGCTCCCGACGCCGGTGAAGCTGGTGTCGACCGGCCGCACGGTGGTGAGGGGGGCGGCCGAAGCGGTGGTGGTGGGACTGGCGGCGTCCTTCTTGTCGTCGCTGCAGCCGGTGAGGGCCACCAGGGCGGCGAAGCTGGCCGCGGCCACGACACGGGACCGCCGGATACGTCGGGAAGGTCGCATCCGCTCTCTCTAGCAGATGGCGGGTTAGCAGACCTCGATCACGTACTGGTTGAACCGGTCCTGGGCGTTGCGGGCGCTGGAGGTCGTGAGGCCGGAGAAGGCGCTGGGCTTGACCCGGCTGAGGTCGTAGTCAGCCGCCTCCATGGCGTCGAAGAGCCTGCCGAAGGCGCTGGCGAGGACGGCGATGTCGTTGCTCAGCCCGGGCGGGACGGTGGCCTGGGCGGTGGCGAACGACTGCCGGCCCCATGACACCGCCGCCTCCACCTCACTCGGGGTCCGGGCTGCGCCCACGGCGTTGAGGGCGCCGCTGAGATCGTGGGCCGGGCCGCAGAAGGCGGTGGTGGTGGGGATGGGGAGCGGGCCGCCACCGCCGGACGTGCCGCCGCCGGTGGTGCCGCCGCCCGTGGTGCCGCCGCCGGTCGTCCCCCCACCGGTCGTTCCGCCGCCGGTGGTGCCGCCGCCCGTGGTGCCGCCGCCCGTGGTGCCGCCGCCCGAAGTCCCGCCGCCATCCGTCGTCCCGCCGCCCGTGGTGCCGCCGCCGGTCGTCCCCCCGCCGGTGGTGCCGCCACCGGTCGTGCCGCCACCCGTGGTCTCGCCACTGTTGTTCGCGCCGCCGTCGGTGTTGGTGCCTCCGCCGGCGTCGGGGCCCGGGGAGATGGCGGCCACCACGTCGGGCGGCAACAGGTTTACCGGGATGCCGAGGATCTGGAGGGCGGTGATGCCGGGCGAGGCGGTGGGCGCCACGCCGGTGCCGGTGCCGGTGCCGCCGGCCAGTCCGCCGCCGGGGTCGGCCGTGCCGCCGGCCAGGGCCGACGGGGTTCGGCTGGGGTCGTTGGTGCCGGCCGAGCCGGTGAGGGCGGGCGTGTCGGCCGGCCGAACCCCGCTGGGGGCGGGGCCGGGCGTGGTGGATCCACTGCCCGTCCGGCCCACCTCGGTGGCGTCGCCGCCGCATCCGGCCAGGAGGAGCATGGCCACTGCCCCCACGAGGAGGCCCTTCCGCCGTGAGTGCACCCCCTTCTGTACCACAGGGATCAATGCGGGACCCATGCATCGGGGTCATTGGTGAGAGATCTGATGGCTGGCGGGAGGTCGCCGGAGACGACATCGGCCAGGCTCACGTTCTCCAGCACCGACCGCAGGCTGGCCCGCACCGCGACCCAGACCACCTGCAGGTGCTCGGCCGATCCGGTGTAGATGGCGTGCTCGGGCCGGTCGCCCCGCACCTCGGCCAGGGGCCCCTCGACCGCCCGCATGACGTCGGCCAGGGAGATGTCGGTTGCGGGCCGGGCCAGGCGGTAGCCGCCCTCCGACCCCCGCTGGCTGGCCACCAGGCCGCCCCGGCGCAGCTGGTTGAGGATGTTCTGGAGAAACTGCCGGGGCAACTCGGCCGTCGTGGCCAGGGCCTCCGCCGGCACCGCGCCCCCGCCCGCGTCGGCCAGGGCCAGCAGGGCCCGCACCGCGTAGTCGACCTTGGCCGAGATGTGCACCCCGCCAGTGTGCCGGACAGGAGCCCACCGGTCCGGAAAATCAGTCGGGCGACGGGGAGGGCCGGACGTGGAAAACTCCGCCAGGGGGGCGAGATGCTGAGCGGGAAGGAGTATTTCTACGCCGAGTGGTTGGAGCTGGTCACGGCGGTCGTCCAGCAGGGGCCGGTCCTCGACCTCGGCACGCCCCGCCCCTTCCAGAAGGAGATGGCTCCGCTCCGGACGCGGAGCGCCACTCCGGTGTTCTGTGCCGACTATGTCCCGTCGCCCGGCGTCGACCTCGTCGCCGATGCCCACGCCCTGCCCTTCGCGGCCGGGTCCGTCGGAGGGGTGCTCTGCAGCCACGTCCTCGAACACGTCCGCGATCCCAGGCACGTCGTGTCCGAAGTTCACCGCGTGCTCAAACCGGGCGGGCTGGCCTACTTCACGCTCCTCGATTTCTGGCCCTATCACGCCAAGCCGGGCGTGTACGCCGACTACCACCGGTTCAAACGGGATGCCGTCGAGCTGCTGTTCGAGGGGTGGACCGCGGTGAGGACCCTCCAGGGCGGCGGCGTCGGCCACATCGTGCTCAACTACGTGCCTCGGATCGCCCGTCGCCCCGGGCGGCTGCTGGCCAATCTCGTCGACCGCCGGGTCCGGAGCACGATGACCCCGCTGCTCTACGTGGCCGCGCAGGCCTGACCCCTACCCCCCGGGTCTCCCCGCTCTCGACGGCGGTTCCGGAGTGGGCCCCACCAGGACGTCGTCCTCCGCCTCCTCTTCCAGCTGGCGGGCGGTCTGGCGGACGCCGGGGTGGAGGAGGGTGTAGAGGACGACGGCCAGGCCGATGACGGCGAAGGGGACCACCGCGTTGCCCTGGTTGGTGTACGTCGGCATGAGGACGACGCCGGAGAGGATGGCGGTCCACGTCCACAGGATGAAGACCGACCGGCGGGGGCCGTGGCCCTGGTTCATCAGTTTGTGGTGGAGGTGCTCCTTGTCGGCCTGGGACAGGGCCGTGCGCCGGCGGGCCCGGCGGACGATGGCCAGGGCGGTGTCGAGGAACGGGATGCCCAGAATCACGAAGGGGATGATCAGGGGGGCGAAGAAGAAAAACGTCTGGCCGCTGAACTGGTCGGCCGTGCGCCCGCCGACGGAGATGGTGGTGGCGGCCAGCAGCAGTCCCAGCAGCAGGGCCCCGCTGTCGCCCATGAACACCTTGGCCGGGTGGAAGTTGTGGGGCAGGAAGCCCACGCACAGCCCGCAGGTGATGGCGATGACCAGCGGGGCCACGTTGTCGGGCGAGAGCAGGCCCACGTCGGACAGGCGGTAGGCGTAGAGGAAGATGGCGCCGGCCGCGATCCCGACGACGCCCGTGGCCAGCCCGTCGAGGCCGTCGATGAGGTTGACGGCGTTGGCCATGGCCACGACCCAGATCACGGTCATCAGGAAGCCGAGGTCGGGGGAGAGGACGAAGAAGTCGGCGAAGGGGACCCGGAAGTAGAACATCGTCACGCCCAGCAGGCCGAGGACCGAGCCGGCCAGGACCTGGCCCGCCACCTTGGCCGGGGCCGACACCTCCCGGAGGTCGTCGAGCAGGCCGACGCCGAAGATGATGGCCGCGGCCACGACCACCCCGAGGGGCTCCGACGACGACTCGAACACGGGCCGGAACTGGGGCAGGAACCAGGCCACGCCGAGGGCGGCGAACAGGGCCAGGAGCATGGCCGCCCCGCCCAGGGTGGGGGTGGGCCGCAGGTGGATGCGGCGCTCGTCGGGGACGACGACCGCCCCGATCTTGATCGAGACCCGCCACACCACCGGTGTCAGGGCGAAGGTGACCAGGGCCGCCACCCCGAAGACGATGCCGTAGCCAAGCATGTATCGGGCCCGCCTGGGGCGGTCAGTCGTCCGGGTAGGGCGTGAACTTGGAGCAGAGGATGGCGACCTCGTCGCGGATGTCGGCCACCGCCTGCTCGTCGTGGCGCTGGCGCAGGGTGCGGCCGATGAGGGCGGCGATCTCGCCCATCTCCGCCTCACCCATCCCCGCGGTGGTGGTGGCGGCGGTGCCGACCCGCAGCCCGCTGGTGACGAACGGCGACCGGGGGTCGCCCGGGATCTGGTTCTTGTTGAGGGTGATCCCGGCCGCGTCGAGGACGTTCTGGGCCTCTTTGCCGGTGAGGTCGGCGTCGAAGGGGCGCAGGTCGACGAGCATGAGGTGGTTGTCGGTGCCGCCGGAGACGAGGCGGAACCCCTCCCCCGCCAGGGCGCCGGCCAGGGCCCGGGCGTTGGCCACGACGCGGGCCGCGTAGTCGCCGAACGACGGTTGGGACGCCTCCCCGAAGGCGACCGCCTTGGCCGCGATCACGTGCATGAGGGGCCCGCCCTGCAACCCGGGGAACACCGCCTTGTCGATCGCGGCGGCGTGCTCCGCCGTGGTCAGGATGCAGCCGCCCCGGGGGCCCCGCAACGTCTTGTGGGTGGTGAAGGTGACCACGTCGGCGAAGCCCACCGGGCTGGGGTGGGCCCCACCCGCGATGAGGCCGGCGATGTGGGCCGCGTCGAAGATGAGCAGGGCCCCGACCTCGTCGGCGATGGACCGCAGCACCACCGGGTCGATGACCCGGGGGTAGGCGGTGGCGCCGGCCACGATGGCCTTGGGCCGGTGCTCCTGGGCCAGGTCGCGGATCTGGTCGTAGTCGAGGCGCTCGTCGCTCTCGCTGACCCCGTAGGACACGAAGTGGTAGATGCGGCCGCTGAAGTTCACCGGCGAGCCGTGGGTGAGGTGGCCGCCCTGGTCGAGGCGCATGCCGAGGACGGTGTCGCCCGGCTGGAGGAGGGCCAGGTAGGTGGCCATGTTGGCGTTGGCCCCGCTGTGGGGCTGGACGTTGGCGTGGTCGGCCCCGAACAGGGCCTTGGCCCGGTCGCGGGCCAGGTCCTCGACCTCGTCGATCACGTAGTTGCCGCCGTAGTACCGCCGTCCGGGGTAGCCCTCGGAGTACTTGTTGGTGAGGACCGAGCCCTGGGCCGCCATCACCGCCGGGGAGGTGAAGTTCTCCGAGGCGATGAGCTGGATGGTGGTGTTCTGGCGCTCCCGCTCCCGGCGGAGGATGTCGAAGACGGCCGGGTCGGCCGCCGCCTGTCGATCGGCATCGGTGGGGCTCACCGGTACGACCGCTCGTAGTTGGGGGCCCACAGGAGGGCGACGAGGCGGTCGAGGCGGTCGTCGAGCTCGACGACCATGCGCTCGTAGGCGTTGCGCGGCAGGCCGATGGGGTCGGCCACGTCGTCGGTCTGGGACTCGCCCAGCAGGTCGGCCGACGTACGCCCGTCGTGGGCCCGGCCCAGCCAGTCGGCCACGCTCTCCTCGCCCATCCGGGGCCCGATGGCCTCGCCCCGGCGCACCAGCTCCTTGAGGGTGAAGATCTTGGGGAAGGCCGACGGCACCATCACCACCGCCTCCCGCACGTGCTCCCGGGCCATGCCCAGGACCAGGTCGGCGGCCCGGATCGACGACGCGGTGAGGCGCCGGCTGCGGTGGGCGGTGATGTCGAGGCCCCGCCCGGCCAGGGTGTCGATACTGCTGGTGTGGGCCGGCCGGCCGTCGTCGAGCAGGCCCGCCGACCGCACCTGGGACTCGAGCCCGAGGGCATCGAGGCGGTGGCGGAGCATGGCTTCGGCCGCCGGCGAGCGGCAGATGTTCCCGGTGCACAGCATGAGGACGTTGATCGGACGAGTCTACCGGCGCGCCCCGTGTCGCCAGTGTCGCTGGCGGACGCCCGTCGCCCACCCCCTACCGGCGCCTCGGTAGGCTGGCCCCGGGCCCGACGACACGAGGAGGCGGAAATGCCGGCGAGCCAGGCAGGAATCGGCAAAGTGGTGGTGGTGGGCCAGGGGTACGTGGGCCTGCCATTGGCTATGCGGGCGATCGACGTGGGCTGGACCGTCGTCGGCCTCGACGTCGACGAGCACCGGGTCAAGCGCCTCAACGGGGGCGAGTCCTACGTGGAGGACGTGCCGTCGGCCCAGCTGTCGGCCGCCATCGAGTCGGGGCGCTACCAGGCGTCGGTGGAGCCGGCCGCGTGCGTCGACTTCGACGTGGCCGTCATCACCGTCCCCACGCCCCTGCGCGACGGCGCTCCCGACCTGAGCTTCATCGAGGAGGGCACGGCCACCGTCGCCCGTTACCTGCGGCCGGGCGCCACCGTCGTGCTCGAGTCCACCACTTACCCCGGCACCACCGAGGAGCTGGTGGCTCCCATCCTGGAGGCGGGGTCGGGCCTCACCGCCGGCGCCGACTTCCACCTCGGCTACAGCCCCGAGCGCATCGACCCCGGCAACCGCAACTTCGGCCTGGTCACCACGCCCAAGGTGGTCTCGGGCATCGACGCCGCCTCCCTGGCCGCGGTCAAGGCGTTCTACGACTCCATCGTCGACACGACGGTGCCGGTGTCGAACCCCAAGGTGGCGGAGATGGTGAAGCTGCTGGAGAACACGTTCCGGCACGTCAACATCGCCCTCGTCAACGAGCTGGCCATGTTCGCCTCCGACCTGGGGGTCGACGTGTGGGAGGCCATCGAGGCCGCCTCCACCAAGCCCTTCGGGTTCATGCGCTTCACCCCCGGCCCGGGCGTGGGCGGCCACTGCCTGCCCATCGACCCCAGCTACCTCTCGTGGCGGGTGAAGCGGCTGCTGGGCCAGCAGTTCCGCCTCATCGAGCTGGCCAACGACGTCAACGACCATATGCCCGACTTCGTGGTGCAGCGGCTGGTGCTGGCCCTGAACCGGACCCGGCAGGCGGTCAACGGCAGCCGCATCCTGCTCCTGGGCCTGGCCTACAAGGCCAACACCAGCGACGACCGCCAGTCGCCGGCGGTGGTGATCGCCGACCGCCTGCTCGCTTTGGGCGCCGAGGTGCGGGCCGCCGACCCCCACGTGCTCGAGGAACACACCGACGGCCGCGTGGTGCGGGTGACGGCCACCGCCGACGAGGTGGCCGCGGCCGACGCCGTCATCCTCCTGGCCGACCACGACTCCTTCGACCTCGACCTCGTGTTCCGTTCCGCCCGCTTCGTCCTCGACACCCGCCACCGCCTCCCCCCCGGCCCCAACGTCGAGTACCTCTAGGAGCGGCGTTTGGCGACCCGGTCGCGGTCTTCGGCGGCGGGCGGGAGGGCCGGCTTGGGTGCCCGGATCGGCTTCGACGCTCTCGGCGACCCTTTCCCGGCGGCCTTCGATCCGGCCTTGGAGTTGCCGGCGGGGCCGGTGGCGGGGGGGGCTTCGAGGGTGTCGTAGCCGTACTTGCCGCCGTAGGCGGACTCGGGGCCGGCGCCGTTGAGGATGGCGCCGACGAGGGGGGCGCCCACCTGGCGCAGCTGCTCGACCGCCCGGGTGACGTCGCGGGTGGACGTTCGGTCGGCGGCGCAGACGAGGAAGGTGACGTCGACCAGCCCGGCGATGATCATGGCGTCGCTCACCGGCAGGACGGGCGGGGAGTCGATGAGCACGATCTCGGCCTCGGCCCGCAGCGAGGCCAGCACCTCCCGGGCCCGGCGGGACGAGAGCAGCTCCGACGGGTTGGGCGGCAGGGGCCCGGAGGCGAGGACGTAGAGGCGGTCCTGGTCGGGCACCTGCTGGAGGGCGGCGCTCAGCGGCACCTTGCCCAGCAGCACCGACGTGAAGCCGATGTCGTTGGTCATCCCGAAGAACTCGTGCAGCTTGGGCCGGCGCAGGTCGCAACACACCAGGGCCACCTGCTGGCCGGCCCGGGCCAGGGCCACGCCCAGGTTGGCGAGGGTGGTGGTCTTGCCGTCACCTGCCGTAGGGCTGGTGACCTGGATCATCGTCACCCCTTCGATGGGCAGGAACTGCACCGCCGTGCGCAGGGTGCGGTAGGCCTCGGTGGCGGGCGACCGGGGGGTGGTGAGGGAGACCACGCTGGGCCGGCCCAGATGGGCGAGGCTGGTGGCCACCGTGGGGATGGTGCCGATGACGGGCAGGTCGGCCGCCCGCGCCAGCTGGTCCTTGGTGCGCAGGGAGTCGTCGACCCGCTCCAGGAGGAGGGCGACGGCGATAGCCAGGGCCAGGCCCCCGAGGCCCGCCAGCAGGCCGGCCCGGCCGGGCCGGGGCGAGACGGGCGAGGTGGGGAGGGCGGCCGGGGTGACGACCTCGGCCGCGCCGCTCTTGACCGCCCGCAGGACCTGGACCCGGTCGAGCTGCTGGCGGAGGGCCGTCTGCTGGGCGACCGCGGAGTCGCGGGCGTCGCCCTGGGTCCCGTCGACCTGGCCCTGGAGCTCGGTGATCCGCTTCTGGATCTCGGCCGCGGCCGCGTTGACGGCCTCGTCGACCTGGCGGTGGCGGACGGTGACGTAGGCGTCGGCGTAGGCGTTAGCGGTGGTGGCGGCCCGTTCGGCGCTGCTGCTGCGGGCCTTGATGGCGATGACGTCGGCGTCGCCCGCGGCGGTGGCCGACACCGGCGGGGCCTCGCCGATGGAGGTGCGGACCGCGTCCCTCACCTCCGGGCTGGCCAGGATCCGGATCTCGGTCTCCACCAGCCGGTCGGGCTCGGTGCGGGGTCGGGAGTTGGGGTCGAGCGCCAGCTCCACGCCGCTGCTCTGGACGAGGACCTCGGCCGAGGCCTCGTAGACGGTCGGCCGGGACGACGAGATCACCATCGAGAAACCGACGATGACCAGCACTGCCAGCACGATCGCGACGCGCCGGCGCCAGATCCCACGGAGGTACTGCCAGACCCGTCCCTCTCCCTTGGCGGCGGCCGGCATCAGGGAGATGGTACCGACCGACGGCGGCGAACCGGGCGCCGACGGCGGGTCCGCCTAGCCGCTGCGTTCCTTCTTGGGGGAGTCGGTACCGGCGGCCTTCCCGTTCGAGGGGCCGCTTGACCTTCCGTCCGACTTCCCGTTGGCCAGCGGGGCGGGCCTGGGCGCGGGCTTGGGCCCGCGGCCCGCACTGCTCGGCCGGCGCCGTTGGGACGGCGGTGGCGGAGCCGCCGCCTCGCCGTAGTAGGAGCCCTCGTAGTACGACTGGCGGTCGGCCTCGACCCCGTTGAGCACGATGCCGCCGATGGGGGCGTCGACCTGGTCGAGGATGTCCATCGCATGGCGGAGGTGCTTGCGGGTGCCCTTGCCGGCCATGGTGATCATGAAGGAGAGGTCGATCGACCGGGCGATCACGGCCGCGTCGGTGACGGGGAGCAACGGCGGCGTGTCGATCAGGACCAGCGCCCCTTCGGACTGGAGGGTGCGGACGAGCTCGGGGAAGCGCCGGGAGGACAGGAGCTCCGACGGGTTGGGCGGGATCGGCCCGGAGGCCATCAGCGACAGGCGGCGAATGCCCGGGACGTCCTGCAGGGCAGCCGACAGCGGGGCGTCGCCGACCATCCACGAGGTGAAGCCGACCTCGTTCGACAGCCCGAAGAAGTTGTGGATCCGGGGCCGGCGGAGGTCGCAGTCGAGCATCACCACCCGGCGCCCGGCCCCGGCCACGACCACGGCCAGGTTGGCCAGGGCCGTGGTCTTGCCCTCGCCGGCGGTCGGGCTGGTGATGGCGATGACGTTGACCGGGCGCTCCAGCCCCGCGAACTGCACGGTCGTGCGCAGCGAGCGATAGGCCTCCGCCGCCGAGGACCGAGGCGCGCTGACCGACACCACCTCCGTCTTGGTGCGGTCCCGCCACTCGGTGATGGCGGGGATCGTGGCGACGACGGGCACCTTGGAGCCGACCGCCCGTTGGACGTCGTCCTTGGTCTTGATCGACTCGTCGAGGTACTCGAACAGGAACGCCAACGCCACGCCGAGGACCATTCCGACGACGGCGGCCGACATGCCGGCCGAGACCGGCTCGGGCCGGACCCGGCGGGCGGTGGACGCCTCGTTGACGACCTCGGCCGCGGGGGTGGTGATGTCGTTGGCCGCCTCCAGCTCGAAGAGCTTGCTCTCCAGCTGGAGCTGATCGCGTTGCAGGGCGTCGCGCCGGGCCTTCACGTCGACGTCGAGCTCCCGTCGGTCGCGAGCGACGCCGTTGACCCGCGCCGCCTGCTCGGACGACGACTCGCCCGGGGATGCGACCGCCCGGGCGTCGATGTCGGCCGTCTTGGCCTCGTACTCCTCGGTGAGGGCGTCGACCTGGGCGTCGAGCTCGGCCACCCGGGTGCGGGTCTGCTCGGTGGTGGCCGCCAGCTGCTTGAGCCGCTGCTCCTGGCGGAATTCGATGTAGGTGTCGATGTAGGCGGTGACCCCGGCCTTGGCCACCTTCGGGTCGGGGCTCTCGACGGAGACGTTCACGATGCGGACGCTGTCCCGGGCGGCGGAGACCCCGTTGGCCCCCGGCACCTTGGCCAGCACCTTCTGGCGGATCGCCTGCCCCTGAATGATCGAGATCTGGGTCAGGACGTTGTCGGCCCCCTCGACCGAGAGCAGGATCTGGCCGGAGGACCGGTAGATCTTGGTCTGGCGGGCCGACCGGAACACGCCGATGGACACGATGACGGCCAGGGCGATGACGATCACCCACTTGCGCCGCCAGAGGACCTCGAGGTAGTCGCGCAGCTCGACGGCGCGCGCCGACTCCTCTGTCATTCCGGTCATCCTAACGGAGGGTGCCTGCGGAGGCCCCCCACCAGCACCGGGCCGTGACCTCGGCGCCGGCGCCGGCAGGCAATGTCCTAGCGTTGCCGTCCGTGAGGGTGGTCATCGTCTCCGGCATCTTCCCGCCCGACATCGGCGGCCCCGCCACCCACGCGGCCGACCTGGCCCGCGCCCTGCGCGGCCGGGACCACGACGTCGTCGTTCTCAGCCTCACCGACGGGCCGGCGACCGACCGCGGTTCCGACCTGGTCCTGCTCCCCCGCCGCTGGCCGTGGCCGGTGCGTCTCACGGCGGCCACCTGGTGGCTCCTCCGCCACCGCCGGGCCTACGACGTCGTCTACGCCACCGGCCTGGAACTTCCGGCCGTCGCCGGCTCCCGGCTCGCCCGGCGCCCGGTTGTGCTCAAGGTGCCGGGCGACTCGGCGTGGGAGCGGGGCCGCCGCCACGGGCTCACCACCCTCGACTTCGACGAGTTCCAGGAGGCGTCCGGAGGCCCGTTCCGCCTGCGGGCCATGCGCCGGGTGCGGAACTGGGCCGCCCGCAACGCCTCCGCCCTGGTGGTGCCGAGTCGGTATCTGGGGGCGATGGCGGGGCGGTGGGCCGACGGGCGGACGCCGGTGACGGTGGTCCTCAACGGGGTCCAGGCGCCCGCGGCGGGGCCGGGCAGGGTCGGCCCGACACCGGTCCCGGACAGTGCCGGTGGGCTGCGGCTGGTGTTCGTGGGTCGGCTGGTGGCCCACAAGCGGGTCGAGATCCTCCTGGACGCGGTGGCCGCCTCTCACCCCTCGGTCACGCTCGACATCGTCGGCACCGGACCGGAGGAGGCCGCCCTGGGGGCCCGGGCCGAGGCCCTGGGTGTCGCCGACCGCGTCCGCTTCGTGGGTTCCCTCCCCCACGACGACGTCATGCGCCGGCTGGCGGCAGCCGACGCCCTGGTCAGCGCCACCAGCTACGAAGGCCTGCCCCACGTGGTCATCGAGGCGCTGGTGTGCGGCACCCCCGTGATCACCACGCCGGCCGGCGGCGTGGTCGAGGTGATCAGTGACGGTGACAACGGGCGGTTGGTCGACCCCGCCGACGCGGGCGCGTTCGCGGCCGTCTTCGAGGAGTTGCGGGCCGACGCCGGCCTGCGGGCGCGGATGTCGGCCCGGGCCGCGCTCGCCGGGCGGGAGTGGGGGTTCGACCGCTGTGCGGACGAGATCGAAGGTCTGCTGGCGGCGGTCTGCGGCGCCGACCAACGGGTCCCGGCGGAAGGTCCCACGGCCGCGCCCCGGCCCCGGCCCCGGGCCGTGTACTTCGGCCGAGCCAGCGTCACGTGGCCTCCAGGCGACGACCAGCGCCGCAAACTGGCCATCCACGCCCGCCAGTTCCGCCAGCTGTCGATCAGCACCGGGCCTGTCGGCCGCCGGGACGTGGCCGGCGTCAAGGTGATCCTCCTCCCCCGCCTCCGTCCCCGCGTCGTTGGGGCGGCGCTCTTCTACGGCGTCGGGCCGGTGCTGGCGGTGGCGGCGGCTGCCCGCCCGGGGGAGAGCGTGGTCGTCTGCCAGAGCCCGTTCGAAGCGGTGGGCGTGGTGGTGGCCCGCGCTCTCGTGCCCCGGCGGCTGCGGCCCCGGCTGCAGGTCGAGCTCCACGGCGACTGGCGCACCGCATCCCGCATGTACGGGAGCCGGTGGCGGGGGGTGATCGCCCGCCCGGCCGACGCCGCCGCCACCTGGGCCCTGCGGCGGGCGGAGCGGGTGCGAGCGGTGAGCGTGGCCCTGGAGGAGCTGGCCCGGGATGCGGGCTACACCGGCCCCATCGACCGCCACGTCACCTACAGCGAGTTCGACGTGTTCCTCGACACGCCGCCGGTCGACCCGCCCGACCGGCCGGTGGTCGCCTTCGTGGGCGTGCTGGAGCGGTACAAGGCGGTCGACGTGCTCCTCGACGCCTGGCCGGCGGTGGCGGCCCGGGTGCCGGACGCCCAGCTCGTGCTGGTGGGGGCGGGGAGCCGTCAGGACGAGGTGGAGCACCGGCTGGCGGCCGACGGTATGGCCTCGGCCCGCCGGGTCGACCCGATGCCCCAGGCCGAGCTCTCGGCCGTCCTCGACCACGCGTCCTGTCTCGTCCTGCCGTCCCGGTCCGAGGGCTTGCCCCGCATCGTGCTCGAGGCCATGGCCCGGGGGCGCCCGGTGGTGGCGTCCGACGTCGGCGGCATGCGGGAGCTGGTCGACTCCTCGACCGGCCGGCTGGTGCCGGCGGAGGACGTCCTCGGCCTCGTCGAGGCCCTGGTCGAGGTGCTGGCCGACCCCGGCCTGGCCCGGGCCATGGGGTCCACCGCCCGGGCCCGGGCCGAGCGACGGCGGCCGGCGGCGGAGTACGAGGCGGGCATCGGCCGGCTGGCGGACTGGGTGCGGGCGGGCGCCAAGACGGAGACCGGCCGCTGACGGTCGACCTCGTTTTCGTCACCCAGGTCATCGATCCCGGCGATCCGATCCTGGGCTTCACCATCCGGCTCGTGCGAGCGCTCCACCAGCGGGTACCGAACCTGGTCGTCGTGGCCAACGAGGTCCGGGAGGTGCCCCCCGACCTGGGGGTGGAGGTCCGCTCGCTGGGCAAGGAGAGCGGACGGGGCCAGATCGCCAAGGGCCTGCGCTACCAGCGCATCCTGGCCGACGTCTGCCGCCGGGGGCGGCCGGTGACGCTGGTCGCCCATATGTGCCCGCCCTACCTCAACCTGGCCGCGCCCCTGGTGAAGGCGACCGGCAGCCGGTCGATGCTCTGGTTCACCCACCCGGCCGAGAGCGCGTCGCTGCACCGGGCCGAGCGGCTGGCCGACGTCATCGTCACCGCCCTGCCCGGGTCGTACCCCCGCGCCTCGGCCAAGGTCCACCCCATCGGGCACTCCATCGACACCGACCACTTCCGCCCCCAGGTCCCACCGCCCGCCGACGGCACCCTCCGCCTCGTCGCCATCGGCCGGACGGCACCGACCAAGAACTACCCGGTGGTGGTGAGAGCGGTCGACCGGGCCCGACGGGATGGCGTCGACGTCCGCCTCCGCATCATCGGCCCCGCGACCAAGCCGGCCGAGCAGGCCCATCGCCGGGAGATCGCCGAGCTCATCTCGTCCCTCGGCCTGGAGGCGTCCGTCACCCTGGAATCCGACGTCGATCCCGCCGACATCCCCGACCTCCTGGCCGGGGCCCACGCCCTGGTGAACGCCCACTCCCACGGCAGCGCCGACAAGGTGGTCTTCGAGGCCATGGCCTGCGCCCGGCCGCCGATCGTGTCGAGCGCGGTCTTCGCCGAGCTCCTGGCCAACGACGGTCCCCGCCTCACCTTCGCCGAAGCGGACGCGGCCGACCTGGCCGACCGGATGGTGGAGCTGTCCCGCACCCCGGCCGGGGCACGGGAGGCCTTGGGCGCCCTCCTGCGCCGCCGGGTGGAGGCCCACCACTCGCTCAACCACTGGGCCGACGAGATCGTGCGCCTGGCCACCGAGGCCCACGGCCGGCCTTCGCCTTAGGTCCTCGCCGGCACCAGCTCCCGGACGATGCCGGCGACGGTGGCCGACAGGGCGTCGATCGAGAACCGGCACTCGAACAACTCGTAGCCCTGGCGGGCGATCCGGGCCCGGGCCTCGTCGTCCGCCTTGAGCCCGGCGATGGCGGCGGCCAGCCCCTCGGGGTCGGCCGGGGGGCACAGCCAGGCGGTGTGGCCGTGGGTCAGCGCCTCCCGGGCCGCGGCCGAGTCCCGGGTCACGACCGCCCGGGCCATGGCCAGGGCGTCGAAGACCTTGTTGGGGATGACCCGGCCCGCCTTGGGCGAGTCGCCGAAGATCCCCAGGCAGACGTCGCTGCGGGCGATCTCCCCCGCCAGCCGGTCGGGGGGGATGCGGGGCTCGAAGCGCACGTTGGTGACGCCGAGGCGGGAGGCGAGCGTGCGCACCGAGGCGTAGGTCTGGCCGCCCCCGACCAACACGACCTCCACCGCCTCCCCCGCCCGTTCCAGGAGGTGGGCGGCCCGGACGATGGTGTCCACCCCGTGCAGGGGGATGTACGTGCCGATGAACAGCACCCGGAAGCCGGGGGCGTCGCCCCGGGGGAGGGGTTGCAGCACCTCGTCGTCGGCGCCCACCCAGACCGTGCGCAGCTTGCGCCGGGGCACGCCCAGGGCGGAGGCGAAGAAGTCGGCGTGGGTGGCGGTGTCGAGCACGACCCGGTCGGCGAAGCGGCACGACCACCGATCCTCGATCCGCCCCCGCCGGGCCTGGTAGGCGCCCGTGTCGCGGTCCTCGGACGTCTCCCACAGGGAGAAGAAGGCGTCGAACACCACCGGCGCCCCCTTGGCCAGTCCCAGCGCCTTGGCCGCGGCCACGTCGGCGTGACCGGGAAAGCCCACGAGGAGGAGGTCGAGGCGACGCCGGGCCGCGCTCGCCACCAGCCGAGGCGTACGCGACGCCCACGGCCGGCCGTCGCTCAGCTCGACCACGTCGGCGCCCGCCCGGCGCAGGGCCTTGGCCATGATCCGGTTCCGGGAATAGAAGGGGTCGAAATGGCCGAAATGGCCGATGGTCAGCCCCTCGAGGAGAGGCGGTGGGGCGACCTCGGCGCCGGCGTCAGGCACCGACCGGAGCCGCCGGCTCCTCCAGATGCTCCGGGCGACGCCTCCGGGGCTCGACCGGGTCCGGGACGCGGGGGCTGGCGGCGAGGAGGCCGAGCAGCAGCGCGAACAGGATCGACTCCGGCTGGGCGCCGAAGATCGGGTTGTCGTTCCACCAGATGAGGACGAGGGCGAGCAGGGCGGCCAGGGTGCGGATGACGGCCGCGTCGGGTCGTCCCCGCGTCGACAGACCCCTGAGGCCCTTCCGGACGGCGACGATGACCGCCAGCAGCGCCAGCACGCCGAGCATGCCGTTCTCGGCCAGGATCTGGACGTAGGCGTTGTGCACCGTGACCGTTTCGCCCGACGGCAGCAGGTCGTCGCGGACGTCGGGGAAGCGCTCCTTCACCGCATCCACCACCGACTCGGAGCCGATGACGTCGGCCGCGGAGCTTCGCTGCCACCCGACCCCGAGCAGGGGATGCTCGGTGAAGATCACCCAACCGGCGTAGGCCAGCGTCACCCGGGAAGCGGTGCTGCTGTTGACGAACTGCGACTGGTTGGGGAGGTCGCCCGGGCGCAAGGTGGCGATCACGAGCACGGCGCCGAACAGGAGGGCCAGCAACCGGGCCGGCCGTAACAGCGCCTCGGTGCGGGGATGGCGGGCCGACGCCACCCGCAGGCCGTAGAACCCGAGCACGATCATCAGGGCCGCGACCGACGAGATCGACCTCGTCTGAACCAGGCAGGCGAGGGACACGACCCCCATGACGACCCTGGTCCGGGGTTTGAACAGGGGCAGGTTCACCACCGCCAGCACGACCAGCGCCGCGATCAGGCCCTCGGCGTTGGGGCCGTTGGCACCGTAGAGGCGGCCGGGGAACTTCCCCACGCGCACGTAGACGAACACGGCCCGGCACAGCTCGGCGAAGCCGAGCAGGACCATCGCCCGGAGCACGAACATCCGCTGTTTCGGCGAGCGGACGGCGTAGGGGACCAGCCAGATCAGGCTGCACGTGGCCACCAGCCGGGCCAGGGAGACGAGCAGATCGGGGAGCTCGGCGCCGACCGAGTTGTGGGCCGTGAGGAGGGAGACGGCGAACACACCGAGCAAGAGCCCCACCTGGCGCTGGCCCAGCTCGAACCGGGGGGCGCGACCCTGGCCGAAGCGAAGATGGATGGCCCAGCCCATGAGGAAGACGAGGGGGACATCCGAGGCCCGCACGTCGAAGGGCCCGAGGGCGATGCCGTGGTGGTAGGTGCCGAAGAACGTGGTCGCCACCACGCCCAGGACGCACCAGATCGGGTCGCGGAGGAACAACGCGACCGCGACCGCGGCGGGCACCGCCGCCGCCGCCACCACCGGATCCATCCTGGCCGGCACGGCCACCAGGGCGACGGGCACGCACAGGGCGACGGTGACCAGCACCTGGACGGGGGTCACGCGGGACCCCCTCTTCCACCGCGGCTGGTCCGGGTGGACGAACCGACCGAGCGGCGGCGCGGCCAGGCTCACGGAGCGGCGGCGGTGCGCTGCTCGGCCACCACGCCGCCGATCCGCGGGTGGAGGTCGAGGGACTCGATGACGCACGTTCCCGATATCAGCAACATGGGCCGGTCCTGGCGCTCGGGGTCGTATGCCTCCGGCGGACGCTCCCAACGGCAGGCCTCGCGAGGCTACCCTCGACACGCATCGTCGTCAGCGCCCCCCGCCGCCCGTGGGCGCCCCCCCTCCCGTGAGCGCCCGCACCGTCCTCCGCGCCATCGGCCCGATCCGGCTGTTCCTGGGCGCGGCGCTGCTGGCCCTGATGGTCGCGTCGTCGGCCGGTATCGGCCGTCCCCCCGACGACGTCCGCTCGTCGGGGACCGTCACCGGGGGCGACACGGGTGACCGGGACGGCCTGAAGCCGAACAGCGCCGACCGCCTTCTGTTCTGGATCAACGTCACCGACTTGCGGGCGATGACGGATGCCGACCTGGACCTGTGGCGCAGCCGGGGGGTCGACGGCTTCGTGGCCCAGTCCCAGTGGCTGGCGGGCATGGGCAGCAACTACTGGTTCACCCCCGATCCGCGGGCCGATCTCTCCGACCCCCGCTACGCCCTCCAGCGCTCGTTGCGGGACTCGAAGGTCGTCGACCGGGCCAAGGCGCGGGGCATGAAGCTCTACCTCGCCTTCAACCTGGTCGGCATCGACAACCCGGTCACGCCCCTGGTGGACTGGTTCGACGACGCCGGATGGGACGGGAAAGTGCTCCCCCGGGTCTCCGAGCTGGCCGGCGCGGCCCGGCTCCTCGGCTTCGACGGGCTCGCCCTCGACCAGGAGCTCTATCCCCAGGCCGGAGGCGTGACCACGGCCAGCTGGACGCTCGGGTACCGGGGGAACACCCACTCCCTCGACGAGACCCGGCGCAAGGTGACCGCCCGGGGCCAGCAGCTCATGGCGAGCATCCTGGGCCAGTTTCCCGCAGTCGAGCTGTCGGTCTACGGCTCGATGTTCCCCGACAGCTGGGACGAACTGGTCCAGCAGAAGGTGAACGGCATGAGCAGCTACGAGGGGTCGGCCCAGCTGCCGTTCTGGGACGGGATGACGAGCGTCGAGGGCTACCGCGCCATCCGCTTCTCCGACGCCATCTTTTACAAGGTCACCCACCTCCGGGGCGCGACGTGGGACACGGCCAACCAGTACAACGTCAACCGGCTGTACGCCATGTTCTCCCGTCGCTTCTCGAACTGGTCCTACGCGTCCTCCCACGTGTTCGTCTCCCCGTTCGCCTGGATCGACGCCGGGACCACCGACTTCGAGAAGGCCCGGCCGCCGGGGGTGGTGGCCGACCAGCTCCTCGCCTTCCGCACGTGGGCCACGGGGGGCGAGCTCATGAACTTCACCCTCCAGCTGCGCAAGTTCGACTACGAGCCCTACGTCCCGGGGATGGTCGCGGCCAGCACGCCGGCCGTCGTCGACCGCGAGCCTCCCCGCCTCGAGGTGACGTCGGTGACCCGCTCCGGCGCGGGCCTCGAGATCAAGGGCACCGCCACCGACAACCTCGGCATCCAGGCGGTGCGGGCGGGCCGTGATGGCACCGGGCCGGCGGCGGCGATGACCTGGACCGTCCTCGACGGCAGCTACGAGTCGAGCTGGAACTGGCGGATGGACTGGACCCTCACCACCGCCATGCCCGCCGGAGCCTCCGAGGTCGACGTGACCGCGGTCGACATCAAGGGCCTGACCACCACGGTGAAGGTACCGAGCCCGAGCTAGCCCGAGCTAGCCCGAGCTAGCCGGGGACGGTGCCGGGCATCCGGGCCAGCAGGAGGTCGGCCAGCTCCCGCACCGCCCCCCGGCCGCCGGGCCGGGACAGGACGATGGCGGCCGCCCGGCGGACGGCGGGGGCGGCGTCGGCGGGGGCGGCGGACAGGCCGGCGATGGCCATGGCCGCCAGGTCGGGATCGTCGTCGCCCACGTAGCAGACCTCCTCGGGGGCGACCCCGACGGCCGCGCAGAGCGCCCGCAGCCCGTCCCCCTTGTCGGCCACGCCCGTGCGGACGTGGTCACGAGGGATCCCGAGCTCGTCGGCCCGCCGGCGCAGGGCGCGCGAGTCCCGCGCGCTCAGCAGGGCCACGCCGACGCCGGATCGGAGGAGGGCCACGATCCCGTAGCCGTCCTTGACGTCGAAGTGCATGACCTGCTCGGCGTCACCCTCGTAGACGATGCCGCCGTCGGTGAGGACCCCGTCGACGTCGAGCACCACCAGGCGGATCGGAGGGGCCGCGGGCTGTCCGGCCAGGGCCCGCTCGACGGCGGCCACGTCGTAGGGGCGATCGACGGCGCAGGTGGTCGCCTCGACCGGCACCGCCGCGATGTGGAGGCCGAGGGTGAGCGCTCGGAGCTGCTCGAGCCGTTCGGTGCGCTCGAGCGCCGCCGGCGGGGCGGCGACGAAGCGGCGGAGGGCGTCGGTGCGGTAGGCGTACACGCCGACATGGCGCCAGACGGGGTCGGCGCCGGCCGGGATCACCGAGCGGGAGAAGTACCAGGCCCGGCCCGACTCGTCCCGCGCCACCGTCACCACGTCGTCGGGCTCGGCCCGGGCCCGGGCGCAGCGGACGACGGGGGTGGCGATGTCGACGTCGGGGTCGGCCTCGAGCACCTCCACCAGCCGGTCGAGGACGCTCCCCGGCAGGAGGGGCTCGTCCCCCTGGACGTTGATCACCACGTCGCACGCCAGCCCCGCGGCCGCAGCCCAGACCCGGTCGCTGCCCGACGGGAGGGCGGAGTCGGTCATGGCCGCAGTGCCACCCGCGGCCTGCACGACGGCCGCGATCCGCTCGTCGTCGGTGGCCACAAGGACCCGCCCGACGGTGCGGGCGTCGGCCACGTTGCGCAGCACCCGGACGATCATGGGGACGCCGGCAATGTCGGCCAGGGGCTTGCCCGGGAACCGGCTGCTGGTGTACCGGGCCGGGATCACCACGGCCACGTCGAGACGGGTCATGCCGGCGGGTGACTGGCCGGTTTGCGGCTGACGAGGATGTGGCGGTGCTCGCCGTCGATGCCCAGGCGCCGGTCGCGCAGGTTGTGGATGGTGGTCAGGGCGCCGCCGTGGGCGTGGATGAAGTCGGCGATGTCCACGCTCCACTCCCGGATCACGAGGGCGCCGGCGGGGTTCACCGGATCCTTGTGGAAGTCGGGGGGCAGGAGATGGGTGATCCCCCCGTCGGGGGACGGCACCGCCCGCACCACCGTCGCCGGGTGACGGAAGAGGGGGACGGAGAACACGTGGCTCCCGCCGGGGACGAGCACCCGGGCGATCTCGGCGAACGCATTCTCCGGCCGGAGCACGTGCTCGAACACGTCCTGGGTGACGACGAGGTCGAAGGACTCGTCGTCGAAGGTGAGCGCCTCCAGGTCCTCGGCCCGGACGCCGTCGGTCTCCGTGCCCCACTCCCGGCCGGGCAGGTAGTGGGACGCGACGTAGGCCGGGCACTCCGCCCGCAGCTTGTCGGTGCTGGGCCCCCTGCCCCCGGCCTCGTAGATCCGCCGCCGGCGCCAGTCGGGGAAGGCCTCGGCCAGCACCGCCAGCAACGCCCGCTCCCGGGGGACGGAGTGGCACCGCAGGCAGCGGTAGTCGTTGCGGAGGAACGGGCCCATCTGGGCGAAGACGGTGCGCCGCTCGCAGATCGGGCACGTGCCCGGGTTCCAACGACCCCGTAGGGCGACGGGCCCGTAGTCCCGGATGCGGCGGATGACGGCGTTGATCGGGTCCCCCCACGCGGCGCGGTCGTGAGCGCGGACCGTACCCGGCCTCGCCCACCCCGTCGACCCAGCGCGGCCGACTCCCCCCGCGGGCGACCCCGGTAGGTTGTCCCCGATGCCCACCGACACAGGGACCGGGACGGCCTGCCTGCTGTGCGGCTCAGCGGAGAGTCGGCAGCCGTTACTGGTCGATGTCGTCGACAAGCGCTACCACGTCGAAGGCCATTGGGACTTCCGCCGGTGCGGGCAGTGCGGCCTGGTGGCCCTGCACCCCTTTCCCGACGACGTCGGCGCCGGGTATCCCGAGGCCTACTCCCAACACCGGGTGCGCACCCCCAGCACCGACACCCCGGCCCGCACCCCCGTCCGCCGGTGGCTGCGCCGGCACTCGCTGGCCGGCCTCGGCTACCCCGCCGAGGCGGGGGCGGGGGCCGGTGGCGCCGAGCCGGGGGCGGTCGACCGCCTGGTGGCGGCCGTCCCGGCGGTGCGGATGCAGGCCCAGTGGGGCAGCATCCTCGTGCCCAAGGCCCGGCCCGGCGGCCGACTGCTCGACGTGGGCTGCGGCGCGGGCGGGTACCTGGCGGTGATGAGGGCCCTCGGTTGGGACGTCACCGGCGTCGAGCCCGATGCCACCAGCCGGGCGGTGGCCCAGGGCGAGGGGCTGCGGGTCGTGCCGAGCCTCGCCGAAGCCGGATTCGAGCCGGGATCGTTCGACGTCGTCACCCTCAACCACGTGATCGAGCACCTCGTCGACCCGGTGGCCGAGTTGCGGTCGCTCCGGACGCTCCTCGCCCCCGACGGCCTCCTGGGCCTGGCCACCCCCAACTGGGCGTCCCTCGGCCGCCGCCTCTTCGGCCGCTCCTGGTACGCCCTGGAGGCGCCCCGCCACCTGGTGCTGTTCGACCCCCGGACCCTGCGGGCCACGGTCGAGGCGGCCGGGTTCCGGGTCGTCTCCCGATCCACCCGCTCCGCCCGGGAGGGGCCCGAGACCTGGAGGATCAGCTGGGCCTTCAGCCGGCACGAGCACGCCTCCCGGGCGGTCGTCGCCCTGGGCACCGCCGCCTGCTGCGCGGCCGCCTTCGTCGGCGCGGGAGAGGAGATCGAGCTGTGGGCGACCCCCTGACGACGACCCAGACCGGGGCGCCGGCCTCCGCCTCGTCGGCCGACCTCTACCTCGAGCTGCTCAAGGGCTGCCTCACGCGCGACCTGTTCCCGGAGCGCTACCGCCCCGTCGGCCGGGGCACGAGCCGGGCGGCCCGAGGCTTCGCCCCGCTCCGACGGCTGCTGGCGACGCAGGCGCTGGAGTTGGTCAGGCGGATCGAAGTCGACCCCGCGCTGCGGGGAGTGGGCAAGGACCAGCCCGAGGACGCCGAGACGATGATGGGCCGCCGCCGCCTCGACAACCTGCACCACTGCATCCGGCACGTGCTGGAGAACGACGTGCCGGGCGACCTGATCGAGACGGGCGTGTGGCGGGGCGGCGGCACCATCTTCATGCGCGGGGTGCTGGCCGCCTACGGCGACCCGTCCCGCCGGGTGTGGGTGGCGGACTCGTTCAGTGGCCTTCCCCCGCCGAACGCGGCCGCGTTTCCGGCCGACTCGGGGGACGAGCACTGGAAGCGGCCCTGGTTGGCCGTGGCCCAGACCGACGTGCAGGCCAACTTCGCCCGCTACGGGCTGCTCGACGACCGGGTCCGCTTCCTGCCCGGGTTCTTCAGCGACACCCTCCCCACCGCCCCCATCGAGCAGCTGGCGGTGCTGCGCCTCGACGGAGACCTGTACGAGTCGACGATCGTCGCGCTCCAGTCGCTCTACCCGAAGCTCTCTCCCGGCGGCTACGTGATCGTCGACGACTACGGAGCCCTCCCCAACTGCCGGGCCGCGGTCGACGACTACCGGCGGGAGCACGGGATCGAGGACGCAATGGTCCAGATCGACTGGACCGGCTACTTCTGGCAGCGCTCGACCTAGGAGGCGCCCCGGCCGGCCACCCGGGCGTGGGCGTCGAGGTACGCCTTCCCCCAGCGCTGGCACGGCTCGAGGTGGTTGCCCTCGCCCCACTCGTTCCACGCGTTGACGAAGACCAGGTTCTCCTCCGGTGACGGGGGCGTGAACCGGGCAACCACCTCTCGTAGCCACCGTTCGTAGGCGGACGGGGAGGACTCGACGAGGATGGTGGCCCCCCCGTCGGCCCGGCGGGCGGAGTTGTCGAAGCCGGGCGTGAGGCACGGGAACCGGGTGTAGGCGGGCCCAGACCCGGCCGGCATCGACTGGGTCATCATCCGGCGGGCCATTTCCTCGTAGTCGGCCACCCGGTTCCGGCGGAGGGGGCTGTGAGGATGCAGGACCCGGCGGACGGCCCGGGCGACGAGCCCGCCCTGGCTCGTCCGGTCGGAGAAGTCGGGGGCGAACTGGACGGCGGCGTCGAAGCCGTGGATGGCGGGATCGACCCGGTCGGTGGGGAGCGCCTGCACCGCGCACAGGTAGGGCTCCCCCACGCCCAGCCGCACCGCCTCCGCCCGCCACCGGTCGGTGGTCCGCCGGGAGTCGGGGAGGCGGCTGGCCCGGTAGACGAGGAACACGGGCCGCCCGTCGACCCGCAGATAGCGGGGATCGGCGAACGCCTCCGCCAGCCACCGGACGTGGGCCAGGTCGTCGTCGTCGGAGTACTCCTGGCGCAGCAGGACCTGGTCCTCCTTGCCGTTCCAGACCCGGGTCCAGTTCTCGTTGGCCCAGCACAGGCAGAACGGGAGGTCGGGCGAGCCTGAGCGCAGGACCTCCTGGAAGGGGCGTTCGAGGAGGCGCCGGCCGCCGAACCAGTAGTGGTAGTAGCAGAAGCCGTCGATGCCGTGGCCGCGGGCCAGGTCGGCCTGGGCGGCTCTCGTCTCCGGCAGGCGCAGGTCGTAAAAGCCCAGGTCAGCGGGAAGATGGGGCTGGTGGTGGCCCCGGAACAAGGGCCGCGCCTGGACCACGTTGGTCCACTCCGTGAAGCCCGGGCCCCACCACTCGTCGTTCTCCGGGATGGGGTGGAACTGGGGCAGATAGAAGGCGAGGAACCGGAGGGCGTCCGGGTCAGCCACGGCGGAAGACGGTGCCGGCGGCCATCGGCGGCATCCTACCGATCGCATCCTCGGCCGCCTCGGAGCCTGCGGTAGCGTCCCCGAAGGGATGGAATCGGATCGGGACGTCGACCCCACCGCCCCGCCGCGGCCCCACCTCAACCGGGTGGCCCACGCCCGCCTGGTGGTCGGCCCCCCGCCCGCCGAGGACCGGATCTTCTACCAGAACATATGGTTCCGGGGCCACAACAGCCCCCAGGTCGAGGGCCTGGTGACCCGTCTGGCGAGAGTCGACTGCTACCTGGCCATGTGCTCGGCCCGCACCTGGCCCCGGGCCGTCCAGTACCGGGCCTACCGGGCGCTGGGGCCGGTCCGCCACCGGCTGGTGGTGGAAGCCGCCGGCCGCCGCTACCAGTGGATGCTGGCCCACGGCCATGACCAGATCCGGTACTTCCCGGGCCGGGTGGTGGCCCAGCTCGACGATCCCAGCTTCTCCCCCGAGGAGGTGGCCATGGTGTCGCGCCCCAACGTGGCCGTCACCGTGGTGACGGCCGACTCGGCCGTGCGCCGGTTCCAGGAGCTCGGCGTCCCCGGTCCCTTCTACGTCCTCCCCCTGGGGGCGGAGACGGAGACCCTCACCGACGAGGCCGTCGGCCGCGTCCGCCGCCAGCACCGCCCCGACAACCGGTCCGGCGGCGGCGACGAGGTGGTCGTGGGCTACATCGCCTCCACCCTCCGCCTCACCGGCGACCGCCACGCCGACAACCCCCTCCACAACGTCGATCATTTGCTCGAGCTCTGGGACGCCGTCCACGCCCGGGTGCCGGCGGCCCGGCTGTGGCTGGTGGGCGAGACCAGCGCCCGCCTCCGGCAACGGGTCGAGGGCCGGCGCGACATCGTCCTGTTCGGTGCCATCCCCCGCGACCACTCCCTCGCCTACGTGGCCAACTTCGACATCGCCCTCTACCCGCGCACGGCCGACCAGGGGGTGCGGGCGTCGAAGGTGGCCGAGTACATGGCCGCGGGCGTGCCCACCGTCTCCTACGACTACCGGGTGGTCGACGACCTGCGGGAGGCGGGCGCGGGGCTGTTGGCCAGGACGCCGGCCGAGTTCGTGGCCGCGGTGGAGCGCCTCGTCCTCGACCCCGCCGAACGCCGCCGGCTGGGCGACGCCGCCCGGCGGGCCGGTGAGGAGCGCGACTGGCGGGTGCTCGTCCCCCGGTTCGAGCGCGACGTGCTCGACGTCTACTTGGCCTAGGACCCCTTCGGCCGAGGAGCGGGCAGCTTCCCCCGCACGATCTCGCGGCCGACGCCCGAGGCCCACCGGGCCGCGCCCCACCAGCCGGCGTGCTTGCGGACGAAGCGGGCCCGGGCGACGAGGATGCGGTACTCGGTGCGGCGGTCCGACCACACGAGGGCGCTGGCGGTGGCGCCCACGTGGAGGGCCCAGGCGTCCTCCAGGGCGACGACCCGCCCTCCCGCCTCCCACACCCGGAAGCAGATGTCCTCGTCCTCCCCGTACATGAAGAAGCGCTCGTCGAAGCGGAGGTCGGTGTGGCCGGGCATGAGGAGCATGACCGCCCCCGCCACGTAGGGCGCCGATCGCCAGCCGTCGCCGTTCACCGCCGGCGGCGCCCAGCGGAGGGGCGGGGCGAACGACGTCTTGCGGCTGGCCTCCACCCCGCCCGCGTCGTGCAGCCGGGGGGCGACGATCCAGGCCCCGGCCACGGCCCCCACCGCGAGCATGGCGGCCAGGGTCTCGGGGGGCAGGACCACGTCCTGGTTGAGCACGAGCACCGCCGGCGTACGGGCCCGGGCCGTTCCCACGTTGGCCGCAGTCCCGAAGCCGACGTTGGTGGGCATGTCGACGACCGTCACCCGGGGGTCGGTCAGCCGGGCCCGGAGCTCGTCGCCGACACCCTCGTTGTCGACCACGACCACGTCGGCCACCAGGTCGCTGGCCAGGCAGGACGCCACGCACCGGTCGACGTGCTCGCCGCCCCGAAAATGGACGATCACCGCGGTGACCGGGCCGGGCGGGCTCACCGGAGTCGACTTCGGGCGCTCGGCGCGCGGTGCCGGGGCTGCACGGTGGCCGCCCATCTTGCTCCCCCGCACCTCCGACGGCAACGCCGCGCCGGCGCGGTGGACGACCGGTTACCGCCGCCGCGCTCCGGCGAGGGCGTCGATACGGTGGAGGTCCTCGTCGTCGAGGGAGAAGCGGAAGACGTCGAAGTTGGCTGCGATCCGCTCGGGCGTGGCCGACTTGGGGATGACCACCACCCCGTGGTCGACGTGCCAGCGAATCACTACCTGGGCGGGGGTCACGCGGTGGCGCCGGGCGACCTGGGCCAGCACCGGGTGGCGCAGGTCGGTGGTCTTGAACGGGCTGTAGCCCTCCACGACCACGCCTCGCCGGCGATGTTCTTGCAGCTCAACGGGGTCGTAGAGGGCCGGGCCCCACTTGATCTGGTTCACCTGGGGAGCCTCTCCGGTGGCCCGCACGAGCTCGTCCAGCTGGGCGACGGAGTAATTGCTGACGCCGACGGCCCGGGCCAGGCCTTCGTCGCGGAGCTCGAGGAGCCGTTTCCACACGGGTAGCCCGTCGCTCCCGGACGGTGGCCAGTGGACGAGCCAGAGATCGACGAAGTCCATGTCCAACGCCCGCAGACTGCGCTCGAGCGTCCGCCGCTCGCTCCCGGCATCGGACGGAGGCAGCTTGGTCGTCACGAACACGGCTTCCCGGCGCAGGCCGCTGTCGCGCACGGCCCGGCCGACGTCGGCCTCGTTGCGGTACATCGTCGCCGTGTCGAGGTGCCGGTAGCCGACCTCGAGGGCGTAGCGGACCGCGCGATAGCACTGGGAGCCGGTCATCTGCCACGTCCCGAAGCCGACCAGGGGCAGCGCGGCCCCGCTCGGGAGAAGGACAGTCGGTTGCTCGGCCTCTGTCGCCATGCCGGTTCCATTCCACCCCGGCGCCCGGTTGACACGAATTCCCGACCCGAGGGCCTGCTGGCCGCACGAAAACGGGTGGTGGAAACACCCCTACAGGAGTCGTACTGGCGCCCTTGGCCCGCCCATCGTCGGCTGTCAGATTGACCGGTGGGGGTTGGGACGGGTCTCGGGATCCGGTGAGAAAGGGAGACGAAACGATGAAAAGGGCAGGAAACGGGACTCGCGGCTGGCGGTTGGCTCTGGGAGTCGTTGTCGGCGTGGGAACACTGGGCGCGGCCGGAGTCGCCGTCGCCAGCATCCCCGGACAGGGTGGCGTCATCAACGCCTGCTACGCCGACAACAACGGCGCACTCCGGCTGGTCGACAGCGATGCCGGGGGCACGTGCAAGAACAAGGAGACGGCGATCCAGTGGAACCAGACCGGTCTCCCGGGCCCCGTCGGGCCCCAGGGCCCCGCCGGCCCCACGGGCGCAACCGGCCCCGCCGGCCCCGCCGGGCCGCAGGGTCCCGCCGGTCCGACCGGTGCCACCGGTGCCACCGGTGCCCAGGGCCCGGCCGGTCCCGCCGGTCAGGGAGGAGCCACCGGCTACGAGGTGGTGCGGACGAGCGGTCTCAGCAGCACCGTCGACTCGAAGTCCCAGGCGGCCACCTGCCCCGCGGGCAAGAAGGCGGTGGGCGGTGGCGGTTCCACCAGCTTCGACACGGGCATCAGCGGGGTCGCGGAAAGCGTCGCCATCCACCGCTCCACCCCGTTCACCAGCATCAGCCAGGACGACGCCTGGGTGGTCCAGGCGGTCGAGACCTCACCCGACAACATCACCACGTGGACCCTGAGCGCCTGGGCGGTCTGCCTCTCGGTCTCGTAGCCGATTCGCAGGAACAAGCCGGCCAGGGCCCTGCTGGGGCGAAACCAGCAGGGCCCTGGCTGCGCGCTCGGGGACGGGCGGAGCCAGCCTCGGAACGGGGGCAGGCGCTAGCCTCTCTCCGATGGACAGCGCGCCCCCGTCCGGTGCCGACCTGGTCCGCGTGCTGGCCCATGCCCTCCTCGATGCCGCCGACCGGCTCGACCAGGAGACGTTTGCCAGCGCCGTCGACCTGCTGTCGAGCGTCGAGGGGCGGGTGGTGCTCTCGGGGGCGGGCACCTCGGGCATGATCGCCCGCAAGATCGCGGCCACCCTCACCAGCACGGGCACCGCCGCCCTCTTCCTCCACCCGTCCGACGCCCTCCACGGCGGCCTGGGCATCGTGACCAGCGACGACGTGGCCGTCCTGGTGAGCAACAGCGGTGAGACCGACGAGCTCCTCGTCCTCCTCCCCTACCTCGAGCACCGCAAGGTCCCGGTCATCGCCATCGTCGGCAATCTCAACTCCACCCTCGCCTCCCGCTCGGCGGTGGCCCTCGACGCCTTCGCCGCCCGCGAGGCGTGCCCCCTCAACCTCGCTCCCACGTCGAGCACGGCGGTGGCCCTGGCCGTCGGCGACGCCCTGGCCATGTCGGTCATGGAGGTCAAGCACCTCACGCCCGAGCAGTTCGCCTTCAACCACCCCTCCGGCCGCCTGGGCAAGCGCCTCACCCTGCGGGTGAGCGACGTCATGCGCCGGGGCGACGACCGGCCCCGGGTGGCCATCTCCACCCCCTGGCTCGACCTGGTCGCCTCTGTCAGCCACGGCGGCCTGGGCGCGGTCACGGTGGAGGACGCCGACGGCAACCTCCTCGGGATCGTCACCGACGGCGACGTGCGGCGGGCGGTGGCGGCCACCTCCCCCGACGGGCTCCACGACCTGACCGCGGGCCACGTCATGACGGCCGAGCCGGTGTCGGTCCTGCCCGGCTCCCTCGCCTACGACGCCCTCCAGCTCATGGAGAACCGCCCCTCGCAGATCAGCGTGCTGCCCGTCGTCGACGAGCTCGGACACTGCCTCGGGGTGGTCCGCCTCCACGACCTCGTGCGGAGCGGCATCTGACGCCTGGCTGGGGGCCGCCGTGATCGAGCTCACCGAGTGGTTCGCCAACGCCTCTCTCCCGGCCCGGCCGTGGCTCCTCCTCGGCAAGGGGCCCACCTTCGACCGCCGGGACCGCTTCGACCTCACCGCCTACAACCGCCTCTCGCTCAACCACGTCGTCAACGAGGTCGACGTCGACGTGGCCCACATCATCGACGTCGACGTGGTCGGCGCCTGCGCCGAGGGCCTGCGCAACCGCTGCCGATGGCTGCTCATGCCCCGCCACCCCCACCTTCGGTCCACCCTGTGCGAACGCTCGCTGGAGGACTGGTTCGGCGAGTACCCGGTGCTGGAGGAGCTCGACCGGGAGGGCCGCCTGGTCTGGTACAACCTCTCCGGCACCCCGGTCCACGGCCGGTCGCCGGTCATCGGGGCCAAGCGCTTCAGCGCGGAGGCGGCCCTCAACCTCCTGGGGCGGCTCGGCGTGCGCCAGGTGCGCTCGCTCGGCATCGACGGCGGCCGCACCTACGGCGCCCCCTTCCGGCACCTGGCCGACGAGACGATGCTGGCCAACGGGGCCAACTCCTTCGACGACCAGTTCGAGCGGCTGGCGGTGATCCTCGCCGAGCACGGCATCGACTACCAGCCCCTGGTGGAGCCGTTGCGGATCTTCGTCGGCACCGACGAGTCCCAGGTGGTGGCCCACCGGGTGCTCGAGTACTCGATCCGCAAGTCGGCCAGCATCCCGGTCGAGGTGACGCCGACGCTGGGCTGGCCCCACCCCCTGCCGCGCGACCCGGAGAACAAGCCCCGCACCACGTTCTCCTTCTGCCGGTTCATGATCCCCGAGCGCTGCGGCTACCGGGGCCGGGCCCTCTACCTCGACGCCGACATGGTGGTCTTCGGCGACGTGGCCGAGCTGGCCGACCTCCCTTTCGACGACCATGCGGTGCTCTGCAGCGCTCCCCCGCCCACCGGCACCTGGGACGGCCGGGGCTCCACCTACCTCGGCCCCCGCAGCGTGGCCGTCATGCTCCTCGACTGCGACCGGCTGCCGTGGAAGATCGACGAGATCGTGGCCGGGCTCGACGAGCACCGCTACACCTACTCCGAGCTGCTCTCCGACGTGTGCGTGGTCCCGCCGGCCGAGATCGCCGACACCATCCCGCCCGAGTGGAACGAGTTGGAGCGCTTCGAGCCGGGGCGCACCAAGCTGCTCCACTACACCGTCGTCCCCACCCAGCCCTGGAAGAACGACGACAACCCCCTCGCCGAGCTGTGGATGGGTTGGTACCGGGAGGCGGTCGAGGCGGGGGCTGTGCCCCCCGAGGAGGTCGAGGCACTCCTGCGGGCGGGCCACGTCAAGCCGTCGCTCACCGCCGCACTACGGTCGGCTCCGTCGCGGCGGTCGGTGCTCACCGGCGCCTCGCTCGACCTGGCGACCGCCCGGCGTCGGGTCGCCGACCTGGAAGCCCGCCTGGCGAGGATGGAAGAGTCGTGGCCGTGGAGGATCGGGAGCTCGATCGTGCGGACGGCCCGCCTGCCGCGGGACCTGGCCCGGAAGGGCCGCTCCCGCCTGACCCGGCAGTGACCGACCAGGTCCCGAGCGGCCCGACGGTCGGCGCCACGACGGTCGGCGCCCCAACGGTCGGCCGCCCGGCGACCGGCCCCCAGCGGCCGCTGCTGGTCATCGAGCACGGCAGCACGCCCCTGGGCCAGTACCTGCGCGACCTCTCCCACTACGGCGACCTCATCCGGGTGATGGCCCTGCGCGACCTGAAGCTGCGCTACCGGCAGACGGCTCTGGGCGCGGTGTGGGTGGTCGTCCAGCCCGTGCTCTCGGCCGCCATCCTCGGCTTCGTGTTCGGACGGGTGGCCAAGCTCTCCACCGACGGGGTCCCCATCTTCCTGTTCGCCTACGCCGGGATGGTGAGCTGGAACGCCTTCAACCAGACCGTCACCCGCACGACCAGCTCCCTGCTGGCCAACGCCGCCCTGGTGTCGAAGATCTTCTTTCCCCGGCTCATCCTGCCCCTGGCCAGCACCGCCGGCGTCGTCATCGACTTCGTCATCTCGCTCGTCGTCCTGCTCGGCATCCTCGTCGCCGCCGGTCGGGCCCCGGGGGTCGCCGTGCTCCTGCTGCCGGTGTGGCTGGCCTTGCTGTTGCTCTGCTCCCTGGGCCTGGGCACGCTGGCCGCGTCGCTGTCGGTGCGCTACCGCGACCTGGCCCAGATCACGCCCGTCCTGCTCCAGCTGCTCCTCTACGCCAGCCCGGTGGCGTACGCGGTCTCGGCCGTGCCCGACCGGTACCTCACCCTCTATTACCTCAATCCCCTGGTCGCTCTGCTGGAAGGCTTCCGCTGGTCGCTCCTGGGCACGAACCCGCCGGAAGCGTCCCGTCTGATCCCCTCGGTCCTGGTCTCCGTCGCGCTCTTCGTGGCCGGCATGGTCACGCTGGAGAAGAAGGAGCGGGGGTTCGCCGATGTCATCTGAGGCGCCCCTGGCGGTGTCGATCCAGGGGATCGGCAAGACCTACTCCATCGCCACCGCCACCGACCGGCCCGACCTGTTCGTCGACGTCGTCCGCCGGCGCCTGCGCCACCCGCTGGCGCGGACCCCCCGTCACGACTTCCACGCCCTCCACGACGTCACCGCCGACATCCACCAGGGCGAGGCGGTGGGCGTCATCGGCCGCAACGGCGCCGGCAAGAGCACCCTGCTGAAGATCCTGAGCCGCGTCACCGAGCCCAGCGCGGGCCGGGTCGAGCTCTACGGTCGGGTCGGCAGCCTGCTGGAGGTGGGCACCGGCTTCCACCCCGAGCTGACGGGGCGGGAGAACATCTTCCTCAACGGGTCGATCCTGGGGATGAAGCGGGCCCAGATCACCCGGGCCTTCGACTCGATCGTCGACTTCGCCCAGATCGACGAGTTCCTCGACACGCCGGTCAAGCGCTACAGCAGCGGGATGTACGTCCGCCTCGCCTTCGCGGTGGCGGCCCACCTCGACCCCGAGATCCTGGTGGTCGACGAGGTGCTGGCGGTCGGCGACGCCGAGTTCCAGCGGCGGTGCCTCGGCAAGATGAACGAGGTCGCCTCCGAGGAGGGGCGCACGGTGCTGTTCGTGAGCCACAACATGTCGGCCGTGGCCTTCTTCTGCCGCCGGGTGCTGTTCCTGGAGGAGGGGCGGGTGCTCTTCGACGGCGACACCGCCGAGGGCATCCAGCGCTACCTGTCCCGGTCGGGCGACGTCCTCGACGACCATTCCGGAGTCTTCGACCTCACCGACCGGCCCCGGCCGGCGGGCGTCGCCCGTCCCGTCATCACCCGGGTCGAGATCCGCGACGAGGACGGCGCCCTCACCAACCGCATCCCGATGGGGAGCGGGCTGTCGGTCACCGTCGAGGTGGAGGGGTTGCGGGTCCCCCGCCAGTTCGTCGCCGTCAGCCTCACCACCGAGGCCGACCTCTGCCTGGTCCAGGTCAACACCAACATGAAGCCGCTCGAGGTCTTCGACCGCAACGCGGCCCAGACGTCGGTCACCCTCACCATCCCGTACCTGCCCCTCAACCCGGGGCGGTACTGGCTCGAGCTGCGGGTCAGCGAAGGCGGGGTACAGGGGGTCAAGAGCCTGGTCGACAAGATCGAGCGGGCCGCCCCCGTCGAGGTGGTGCCGGCCGACGTGTTCGGCACCGGCTTCCAGCCCCAGAGCGGCCGGTGGCGGGCGCTGTGCATCGTGAACCCGTCGTGGGAAGTCCGCAACGGCACGGGTGTCGTCGCGGCCACGGTCCCCACCGACGGGCTAACGCCCGAACCCCGCCGCACGGCTGAGGGCGGATGAGCAACGCCGAACCGGGGTGGGCCGATGGGTGCCGGGTCGGTTTCCGACCCTGCAACTACGCCCCCGGCGTCTTCAGCCCGCGGGTCCGGGCCCACCTGCCGTGCCGGCACCTGGCCGCCGCGGGGGTGGAGGCCGTCATCGTGCCTCCCGACGGGAGCGGCACCTACGACGTGGTCGTCTTCCAGAAGGCCTACGCCAAGCGTGATCTGGGCCTGGCCACGGAGCTGGCCACCCGCGGCACCAAGGTCGTGTTCGACCTGTGCGACAACCACTTCCACGTCCCCGGCCCCGAGGCCCCACCGGGGCAGGCGGCGCAGATCGCCCGCCTCCGGGAGATGATCGCCCGGGCCGACGTCGTCAGCGTCTCGACGCCGGAACTGGCCAAGCTCGTCGACGACAAGCCGACCTTCGTCGTCGACGACGCCCTCGAGCTGCCCCCCTTCGGCCGGTGGGCCCGACGTCGAGCGGAGGCGGCCAGACGTCGGCGGACAGGCCAGGCGACGCCGGTCCGGATCGTCTGGCAGGGGCAGGTCGGCAAGGAGGATCTCCGCTCCGGCATCTACAGCCTGGACAGGGTCGTCCCCGATCTGGAGGTGCTCCACCAGGAGGTGCCCGTCGAGCTGACGGTGATCGGCAACTCCGAGGACGCTTTCCGCACAGTGCTCGGAGAAGCCCGGATCCCCGTGCGCTACCGGCCCTGGCGGGCGCGAACCTTCGCCAGCCAGTTCGTGACCAACGACGTCTGCGTCATCCCCAACGACGTCAACCCGTTCACCGTGTGCAAGAGCAACAACCGGGTCGTCCTGGCCCTCATGATGGGAGTGCCCGTGGTCGCCGACCCGATCCCCAGCTACCGGGAGCTGTCGAGCTTCGTCACCTTCGCCGGAGCAGGCGCCAGCGGCGGTCCCGGCCCGGGCTGGGCCGACGCCATCCGGGCCTACTGGTCCGACCCTGACCTGGCCGACCGCCACGTCACCGAGGGCCAGCGCTACATCCGGGCCACCTACACCCCCGAACGGGTCGTCGCCCAGTGGTCGCAGGTGCTGCGGGCTGCGCTGCGGTCGGGCGCGGCGGCGTGACCCGTCTCCTCCTGGTCGGCTGCGGCGCGATCGCGGCCGCCGCCCACCTCCCGGCGCTGAAGGTCCTCCAGGGCGAAGGCCTGGTGGAGGTGGTGGTCGCCGACATCGACGCCGACAAGGCCCGAGCAGCAGCGGACCGCTTCGGGATGACCGCGGCCACCGACTGGCGGGCGGCGGCGACCGACGTCGATGCGGTGGCAGCCATCCTGCCGCCGGGCATCAACGCCCAGGTGGCGGCGGAGGCGGCGGCCATGGGACTCCACGTCCTCTGTGAGAAGCCGCCCGGCCGGGACGTCGGACAGGCGCGGGCGATGGCGGCGGCGGCCGCCTCCCACCCTGACCGGATCACGATGATCGGGTTCAACCGCCGCTTCAACCCCCTCTACCTGGAGGCGACCGACCTCTCCCGGCCGGTCGGGCCGCCGACGTCATTTTACGGACGGGTGTCGGGAGCCAACCTGGGGAAACCGCCCGCCGACGGGGTGTCCGACTGGCTGTCGTCGGCTGGGTCCCACGCCCTCGACTTGGCCGTGGCCACCATGGGCTTCCCCAGCGCGGTCAGCGTCGACCGCCGGGTCGTGGGGGTCGGTCCCGACAACGTGTGGAGTATTCAGCTCCACTGCCCCACCGGGTCCGCCCTGCTGTTCCTCCACTTCGCGGCCGGCCGGCGCACCGAGCATTACGAGTGGGCCGGGGCCACGTACGACGTCCGCCTCGACCTCCCCAAGGACGGCGACTTCGCCCTTGACAACAGGCTGCAGCCGCTGTCGCGCACGGGGGAGTTCCACGAGGTCAACGGCTTCACGGCCGAGTACCGGGCCTTCCTGGCCGCAATCGCCGGTGGACCCGCTCCGACCTGCGACTTCGCCTACGGCGTCCGGTTCATGACCCTGGTGTCGACGCTGCTGTCGGCGGCGCCCGCCAGCCTGACCCCCGTCGATGTCGACGTCGAGGACGACGTCGCGGCCGGGGTCACCGTCGCCGGCGCCTCCGCCCCCGCCACCGCCGGTCGCCGGCGCGCCTCGGCCACGGAGCGGCCGATCGTCGTCCTCCACCAGCCGGTGGCGGCTCACCCCCGCTTCTTTACCGCCGGCGACCTGTCCGCCCTCCACCAGCGGTGCGACGTCCGCGTCATGGGCGGCGAGGAGCGGGCCGACACCCTCCGCCCGGCCCACGTGATCGTCACCGGGCGGACGGCCAAGGCCCTGAGCAACGACCTGGGGGATGCCCCCGACCTCGGGCTGGTCGTGGTCATCGGCGCGTCGGTGCGGAGTGTCGAAGCGGACAAGCTCGTGGACCGGGGCGTGGTCGTGGCCAACACCGCCGACGCCGTGGCCCAGAGCGTGGCCGAGCACTGCCTGATGGTCACCCTCGCCGGGCTGCGGCAGCTGACCCTCACCGACCGGCGGATGCACGCCGGCGAGTGGCCCCGCCCCGGTCAGCGGCCGCCGCCCTCACTGCGGCAACGGCTTCACCCCCGTCGGCTGGTGCGACACGTGCCGATCCCGACCGAGGTCCGTCGTCGGCTTGGAGTGCTCGAGCGGCGCCTCATGGGGTCAGCCCCGGGGACGGCAGCGGGGACGCCGAAGCCGGCCGTGGCCGCCGGCGGGCCCGGTGCCGACCTGCGGGGACTGGTCGTCGGCCTCGTCGGCTGGGGTCATACCGCCCGCCGCTTCGCCGAGCTCCTCGTCCCCTTCGGCTGCCAGGTCCTGGTCGCGTCCGAAGCGGCCGACCCGGCCGAGTTGGCGGCGGCCGGCGTCCGGCGGGCGTCGGTCGGCGAGGTCCTGGGGGCGTCGCAGGTGGTGTCCCTCCACAAGGGCCTCACCGACACCACCCGGGGCTTCGTCGACGCAGACCTGCTCGCCCGGCTCCGTCCCGGCACCGTCCTGGTGAACACCGCCCGGGGCGAACTCATCGACGAGCCGGCCCTGGTGGCCCGCCTGGCCAAGGGCGACGTCGTGGCCGCCCTCGACGTCTTCGCCAGCGAGCCCCTGCCGACCAACAATTCGCTGCGGGACCTACCCAACGTCATCCTGACCCCCCACCACGCCAGTACGACCGCGCAGGAGGAGCGGCGGATGGGAGCGCAGGCGCTGGCGACGGTGCATGCCTGGCTCGACGGCGAACCAGTCGACGGCCTGAGCCACGACCGCCTCGGCCGGATGACGTAGGCCGGTCAGTCCGGCAGCGGGTACCCGTGGGGCCGGAGAAAGACGCCCGCCAGCTTCTCCAGGCGGGCGTTGCTCTCCCGGAAGCCGGCCGCCACCCGCTCGATGGCTGCCTGGTCGGCGCTTCCCGGCCGCCGCAGGCCGGGACCGAAGAGCTTGGCGTCGGCCCGGGTGAGGAGGGTCACCGCGGACCCCCGATGCCGTGACGGACGTTGCATGCCCTCCGGCCAGAGGTTGGGGAACAACGGGCTGTGGCTTCCGATCCCCGCCATCCGGGTCAGCTCGTTGAGCCGCCGCAGCCCCCAGAACGAAGGCCGGGCCAAGGACCGGTTGGCGGCCGTGGGAGGGCCGGCCGGGGCCGGGACGGCGATGCCGGCGAAGGCGCAGAACTCCGCGACGAACGACGAGGGGTCGGCCACCAGGTCTTCGTAGAGCAGCACCCGCACCCGGTCCGACCCGAAGAGATCGAGATAGGGGGCGACGATGTCGTCGTAGGCGAGCTGGCTCGGGTCGTAATCCGGACTCTCCAGCCACTGGGCGACGGTACGGGTGCCGCCGTGCTGGAGGTACTGGTGGTAGATCGACCGAAGGATCGTCCGCTGGCTGCGCACGACCACCACCACCTGGGCGTCGGGGTCCACGTCGTGCAGACGCCGGGCGGTCCGGCCCTCGAGGTGGTACCAGCTGATGGCCTCCTGGGAGAACAGCACCGTGGGCTGATCGCCTTGGACGTCGCGCAGGAACTGCCGCAGGGTCGCGGCGTAGTAGTTGGCGTCGGTGGAGTGGAGCAGGGACCAGCACAGCGGTTTGAACAGCTCGTGGGTTCCATGGGTGGCCAGCGCGCAGCCGGGGAGCGTAGGAAAGACGCCGAGCTGGAGCGCGGTACTGCCCGTCTTCATCAGCCCGATGTGGAAGACGGTCGACACCTGAAGGACCGTAGCGCCGAGGGAGACCTCTGACGCGGGCCGCGCCCGGACCATGGCTAGGGTGAGAAACACCGTGAAGCAGGTCTCCAAGCTGTACGGCAGGCATGCCGGCGACGTCATCTACGTGGTCGGCAGCGGCGCCAGCATGCGCGTCTTCCCCCCCGATTTCCTCAAGGGACGGGTCACCATCGGCCTCAACCAGGCGTGGAAGGTGGCGCCCGTCCGGTACGGGATCACCATCGGTCCCCACCTCAACGTCCCCGAGTTCATGGCCGACGAGGCTCCCCACCCGGAGATCACGTGGATCACCCGGCGGTCGAAGGCGGAGAGGGTGCTCACCGAGGAGCAGTTCCGCCAGGCCGACAAGCGCTTCTACACCTTCGAGATCCGTCACGGCCAGGCCACCGATTCGACCGACTGGGTCAGCGACACCGGTCGAGAGCTCGACTACGTCCGCCGGGTGAGTGGCTCCAGGCTGTACCAGTGGTCGTCGATATCCCAGACCGCGGTCAACCTGGCGGCCAACATGGGCGCCCGCACGGTCATTCTCGTGGGCTGCGACAACTGCTCCCTGGCCGACAACCACCACGGACATCAGCAACACACCAAGTGGCTCGGCAAGCCGGCCGACGAGCGCTACGAGCAGTACTACGAGGGCCTGGCCGAGGTCCGCTCCGCCCTCCGCCAGCGGGGCGTCGACCTGCTCAGCCTGACGCCGTTCGTCAAGCTCGACGATCCCACCCGCGACTTCCTCCAGCTGTGCGACGAGCTCGACCGCCCGCTCCTCCTCACCGGGCAGGACATCTCCGAGCAGGATCATCCCCGGCGGCTCCAGGGACTGCCGGTGCCGCCAGCCGCGCCGCAGCCATTCACCAGCACCGTGCTGCGCCGGGCCCGCACTGCCGGTCGCCGGGCGCTGAGCGCGGTCCGGGCCCGCGCCCAGTGAGCGTGTCGACCGGCGATTCCTCTCCCGCCGGCCCGGCCCCTCTCCGGATCTTCATCGGCACCGACGCCTCCCAGGTGGTGGCCCACCAGGTGCTGGCCCACTCCATTCGCCGCCACGCCTCCATTCCGGTCGAGATCACACCGATGCTCGACCTCCCCCTCCCGGTGCCGGTCAATCCCACCCACCGGGCCCGGGTCGAGTTCACCTTCACCCGGTTCCTGATCCCGGAGCTGTGCCGTTTCGAGGGCCGGGCCCTCTACCTCGACGCCGACATGCTCGTCTTCGGCGACGTGGCCGAGCTGGCCGCCGTGCCCTTCGACGGAGCCAAGGTGCTCTGCAGCTACCAGCGGGTGATCCCCGAGCTGTGGAAGGACAAGCCCGGATACAAGGCGGGCCGGAACGTGGCCGTCATGCTCCTCGACTGCTCCCGGCTCGACTGGGACGCGGCCAAGATCGTCGCCGGCCTCGACGAGGGCCACTACACCTACGAGGAGCTGGTGTACGACTTCTGCATCGTCGGCGACGACGGCGTGGCCGACACCATCCCTCCCGAGTGGAATCATCTCGAGCACCGCGACCCGAACACCCGCCTCCTCCACTACACGGTGGTGCGCACCCAGCCCTGGAAGGTCGAGAAGAACCCCCTCGGCCACCTGTGGGTCGCGGCCTTCGCCGAGGCCCTGGAGGCGGGGGCCGTCGCCCCCGACGACGTGGAGGCGGGCATCGCCGCCGGGCACCTCATGCCCGCCCTCGCCTCGTTCCTCCATCTCGCCCCCGACCGGCGGGTGCCTGCCGACGACGCCGCCGCCCCCCGTGAGCTGGCCCTGGCCCGGATGCGGATCGCCGGCCTCGAGCGCTCGCTGGAGCAGATGCGCAGCTCCCGGGCATGGAGAGTCGGCTCAACCCTGGCGGCCGCAGCCGACGCCGGACGCCGCCTCACCCGCCGGGCCCGCTCCGCCGTCGGTCGCTGACCATACCGGCGGGCAGCCCGGGCCACGGGGGAGGTGGCGCTGTCGGCGACGAAGCGCCCGGCGTAGGCTCGACCGCATCGTGACACTTGCGAACACGGAGGTCGAGAAGGAGTCGGGGCTCCCGCTTCGTCGGTACATCGAGCACCTGCCGAGTGAGCGCGTGGCCAAGATCGCCCACGGAGCCACCCTTGTCCTGATCCCGATCCTCATCCTTGTCGTCGGCCGAAATCAGTGGTTCGCGGGCAACGACTGGAACTTCATCACGCAGCGCACGCAGGGTGGAATGCGCACCCTGTTCGAGGCGTACGCCGACCAATGGGTGACGGGCACCGTCGTTCTGTTCCGGGCCACGTTCGCAGTCGTCGGCGCCGACACCTATTGGCCGTATCTCGTACCCGTCGTGGCCCTGCACGCGATCGGTGGTCACTTCCTCTGGCGCATCATGCGCCAGGTCGGGATCAACGTGTGGCTCTCCACCATGCTGGTGGCGTTGTTCCTCGTCAGTGGCGGGGGGGCCGAGGCGCTGTTCGAAGGACCGAACACCAGCAACACGGGCTCGTTGGCTCTGGGCCTGGCCCTGATACTCCTCGTCAATCGGGCGGAGCCAGATCGGCGCCGGGATGTTCTCGCCGCGGTCGTCGCCATCCTCGCCCTCATGTTCCACGGCAACTCGGTCGCCTACGTGATCGTCGCCGCCCTGGTGGTGCTCTATCGGCGGGGATGGAAGTCAGCCCTTCGGTTCTCCGTCCCACCGGCCATCGTGTACCTGGGATGGCTCGCCATCATCGGCCGAGACAGCGTGGCGACGGCGGCCAAACACCAGATCACCCCGTGGACGATTCTCAAGGCGCCCGACTTCGCGTGGACGGCCCTGGTGGCCTCGGTGGAGCAATCGACCCTCTTTACCGGCGCAGGGGCCGTCATCCTCATCGCCCTCGCCGGCTACCTGTTGTACAACGGACGCCTCGCCAGCACCCCCGCCGCCCCCATCTTCGCCATGGCCATCGGTGCGGTCATACTCCTCTTGCTGACGGCCCCTCCCCGCTATGAATCCTTCATCGACGAGGGCCGGTTCGTGAAGTCTCGATACGTCCAGGTCGGTTGGGTCCTGCTGCTCCCTGCCGTCGGGCTTGCCGTTCAGGCTCTCGGCCGATGGTTCACGCCCCGGCTGCGGGTGCTGGCCCTCCTCGGGGTCATCGCCGCGGTTGGGATGCAGCAGGTGAGCGCCCTGGTTGATCAGGCCGAGGGCCAGGAGGCGGCGGAACAGGAGTTGAAAGGGATCGTTCGGGCCGCGTCCTTTGCCGTCGCCAATGGTCCTTACCTCCCGAATGCCTCGGTTGACGTCGTGTCCGGCTCGGGTCTCAGGGCGCGGGATCTTGCCACCCTGATCCGAAACCGCGACCTCACCCCGCCGACCGCCATTTCCCCGGCCGAGCTCGCCGTGGCGGAGAAGATCGTGCAGATCCGATTTACCGCCGAAAGCAGCCCGGACCTGCGAGACGGGGCGCGGCCTCGCCTGCTGGCGGTCCGCAACGCCACCGTCGGCATTGACGGCCGGGGATGTTCGATCCTGCAACCGGAGCCGGGCCAGAGCCCCCCCGAGATCGACCTCTCGGTCACCGCTCCGACGGAGATCCTGGTCCAGACGAGTGGTGGCGGCGCGCTGACGGTGCTCCGTCCGTCGGCCACTGCCGGTGGGCCACCGGTCCTGGCCAAGGCCACCGAGGTCACCCCGGGCGCCATCTTCGTCGAGCTGGCGACCGTCCAGGGCAGCACCGGCCTCCGGCTTCCTCCCGGGGAGTCGGTCGTCTGCGGCCTCGGGGGGCAGGCCCCGTGAGCCCCGCCCCGGGGCCCGACGGTCACGTCCTCGTCACCGGGGGGTCGGGCTTCGTCGGACGGGCCGTTGTCGGCGAGCTCCTGGCTTCGGGCTGGCGAGTGACGGCCACGGGCACGCCCCGATCGGTCACCAGCTTTGCCCGGTGTCCAAACCTCGATTGGATCATGTGGGACGGAAGCGACGGCGGCCCGCCGACCTTTCCCGACGACCACCCGGTCGACACCGTCATCCACTTGGCCGCCCCCACCGGCACATCGCTCCCGGCTCCCCACATGGCGGTCGGCGTGTCGGCGACCTTCCGGCTGCTGGAGCGGGCGGTCGCCTCGGGCGTGCGCCGTTTCGTGTTCGCCTCCTCAGGGGACGCGCTCGGCCCCTGCGACGCTCCCGCGCGGGAGGCTTCCCGCAGCTATGCACCGGAGGGAATCCGCGGCGCGGCCAAGGCCTGCGGGGAGATGCTCGTCCGAGCTTTCGGGTTCGAATCCGCGCTCTCGACGTGCATCCTGCGCCTCTACCACCCGTATGGCCCCGGCGGCGACCGGTTCCTGGTCAACCGCATCCTCCGGTCCGTGCAGGACGGCACACCGATCCAGATCGAAGCGGGCGACGGCATACGGCTCAACCCGGTGTGGATAACCGACGTGGCCCGGGCGTTCGGTTCGGCGGCGGCGTCGGCTGCGACCGGCACCTTCCACATTGCCGGACCCGACCTGGTCACGATGCGGGAGCTGGTGCAGCTGGCGGCGGATACGGCGCAGGCGGCTCCGGTGATCCAGGAGCTCGCCCGGCGACCCGTGCAACAGCACGCGGCCGACTTCCGGCTGGCCCGGACCCAGCTCGGGTTCGAGCCGGTGGTCACCCTGCGCCAAGGTCTGACGCGGCTCGTGGGCTGCGCCGACGACGATCTCGGGGCGACCATGGCCTCGACGGTGGACGCGCCATGAGGTTGTCGGTCGTCATTCCCTTCCTCAACGAGGCGGCGACGATCCCCGCCCTCTACGACCGCCTGAGCGCGGTCGACAAGCGGATCCGCGCCCTCGGCGTCGACCTCGAGATCGTTCTCGTCGACGACGGCTCCACCGACGAGTCGGTGGCGACGATCCACGCCCTGGACACCGCGTCGAACCCGCCGGTGAGACTCGTCCGGCTGTCGCGCAACTTCGGCAGCTATGCCGCGATCCCGGCCGGCATCCCCTACGCCAGCGGCGACGCGGTGGCGTTCATGTCCGCCGACCTCCAAGATCCGCCGGAGGTCCTGGTGACCATGGTGGAGAAGTGGCAGGCCGGCCACGACCTGGTGTTCGCGGTCCGGCGGAACCGCAACGACCCGGCCATCGGCAAGCTGTTCTCCGCCCTCTACTACCGCTTGATGCGGCGCTTCGCGATCCCGCAGATGCCCATCGGCGGGAGCGACTTCTGCCTGGCCGACCGGAAGGTCATCGACGGGCTCGGGAATCTCCAGGAGAGGAACTCGAACCTCTTCTGCCTCCTGCTCTGGGCCGGGTTCAAGCAGTGCACGATCGACTACGACCGGGAAGCCCGTGAACACGGAACGTCGAAGTGGAACGTCCCCCGGAAGATCAAGCTGTTCATCGACTCCTTCGCCGCTTTCTCGTCCTTCCCGTTGCGTCTCATTTCCGTGCTGGGGTTCGTCCTGTCGTTCCTCGGGCTGAGCTACGCCGCGGTGGTGGTGGTACGAGCGTTGTTCTGGGAGGCCGACGTCCAAGGATGGTCGTCGCTCATGGTCGTCGTCCTTCTGTGCTCCGGGGTGCAGCTCATGATGCTGGGGATCATCAGCGAGTACCTCTGGCGGGCGTTCGACTCGGCTCGGGGCCGTCCCTCCCACATCGTCTGGGAAACCTCGCTCGTGGCCCAACCGCGACGACAACAACCCGGCGCGGGGGACACCCTCGGCGCGTCACCTCTCACCGGCACCTCCCCGGAGGGCGTTTCGACCCATACCACCGCCGGCTGAGGATGGGGATCGAGAACAGGCCGGTCGGCGTCGCCGTCGTCGGCGCCGGGTACTGGGGGCAGAACCTCGTCCGTAACTTCGCCGCCTGCGAGTCGAGCGACCTCGTGGTGGTGGCCGACCTCTCCGTCGAGCGGGCGCGCAAGGCCGTCGGTTCGAGGAGCGTCCGCGTCACCACCGACCTCAGCGACGTCCTTGACGATCCGCGGGTGGAGGCGGTGGCCGTCGCCACGCCGGTGTCCACCCACCTGCCCATCGGCCTGGCCTGCCTGGAGGCCGGCAAGCACCTGCTGATGGAGAAGCCGTTGGCGGCGACATTGGCCGATGCCCGCAAGCTGGTGGAGGTGGCCGAGGCCAACGATCTCGTCCTGATGTGCGACCACACCTTCTGCTACAGCTCGGCCGTGCGGAAGATCCGCCAGCTCGTCCGGGAGGGCGTGGTCGGTGAGATCCAGTACTTCGACTCCATCCGGATCAATCTCGGCCTGATCCAGCAGGATTGCGACGTCTTCTGGGACCTGGGCCCGCATGACCTGTCCGTCCTCGATTTCATCCTTCCTCCAACGTGCCGGCCCACCGGCGTCATCGCCCACGCCGCCGACCCCCTCGGGATGGGACACCCGTCCGTCGGGTACCTAACCCTCCCCCTGTCGAGCGGTGGAATCGCCCACATCAGCCTCAACTGGCTCAGCCCCACCAAGATCCGGACGACGATCGTCGGCGGATCGAGGCGGATGTTGGTCTGGGACGACCTCGATCCCCACTACCAGCTGCGCATGTACGACAAGGGCGTGGAGACGAGAACCGAGCTCGACGATCGCCAGCGCCGGGAGGTCCTGGTGTCCTACCGCACCGGCGACATGGTGGCGCCGGCCCTGGAGCTGGTCGAGCCGCTGTCGCGGGTCGCCCAGGAACTGGCGGATTCCATCCGGGGCCATCGGCAGCCGGCAACCAGCGGGCGCGCCGGTCTACGGGTCGTGACGATGCTCGAGGCCGCCCGGCGCAGTCTCGAGACCGGCGGCGCCCTGGTGCCACTGGGCGGTGAGAGCGACGGGGACAGGTGACAACCTCGCCGGCCTGCGAGTTGTCGTAACCGGCGGTGCCGGTTTTCTGGGCTCGCATCTCACGGAACACCTCGTCGCCCTCGGCGCCGACCCGGTCGTGGTGGTCGACGATCTCTCGACCGGCTCCCGCGACAATCTCTCGACCTGTGCCGGGCGGACGCAGCTGGTCGAGATCGACGTTCTCGATCCCGCTGTCGGCGACATCGTCCGAAACGCCGACGTCGTCTTCCACCTGGCGGTACGGAACGTCCGGGCGTCGCTGCGCCATCCGCAGGAGAACCTCCGCGTCAACGCCATGGGGACGGTCGCCCTCCTCCACCCGCTCGTCGGAACCCGGACCCGCTTCGTGTACGTCTCGTCGTCCGAGGTGTACGGGATCCAGGCGGGGGGCGTGTTCTCGGAGGACGTCGTGCCGGCGCCGACGACGGTCTATGCCGTCGGAAAGCTGGCGGGAGAGCACGCCACCCTCGCCTACCACCGGACCTACGGGCTCGACACGCGGGTGATCCGACCGTTCAACGTCTTCGGGCCGCGATCACACTTCGAGGGTGACTCGGGAGAGGTGATTCCGAAGTTCATCCTCCGAGCGCTGGCGGGCCTGCCGCTCCTCATCCACGGGGAGGGTCGCCAGACGCGCGACTTCACCTTCGTCAAGGACATGGCCGGCTGGATCGTCCGGGTCGCGCTGGGCACCGAGTTCTCCAACGAGGTCGTGAACCTGGGCGGAGGAACGGAGACTTCCATCGTCGATCTGGCTGACCGCGTCCGGGCGGTTACGGGCCGTGAGATCACGGTCGAACATGTCGAGCCCCGGCCGGGCGACCTTCCCCGGCTCAAGGCGGACGTGACACGGGCCCGTTCGCGACTGACGCTTCCTCCCCCGACCAGCCTCGATGCGGGGCTGGAGAGCACGCTTCGCTACTTCGAGGCCCAGGACGTCGAACGGCTTCTCGAAGCCGAGATCGAGCGCCCCTGGGACTGACGAGCCCGCTACGTCAGGACGAGGCCGTCCTGGCCGACGGCGTAGGCGAGGCCACACCCCGGGCAGCGCAGGTCCTCCGGCAGGCGGGTGGCGCAGGAGCACATCCATCCCGCCTGATGGGCCGGGTTCCCGAAGACCAGGGCGAAGGGCGGGACGTCGGCGACGACGACTGCGCCGGCACCGACAAAGGCGGACTCGCCCACGGTGACGCCGGCCACGATGGTGGCGTTGGCGCCGATGGTGGCGTTGGCCTTCACCAGCGTGCGGTCGAACTGGTGCCGCGCCTTCTTGACCGATGCCCGCGGGTTGCGGTCGTTGGTGAACACCGCTCCCGGACCGATGAAGACATCGTCCTCCACGACGACTCCGTCCCACAGGAGGACGGCGTTCTTGATGGTGACGCGGTCACCGATCACGACGCCGGATTCGATGAAGACGTGGTCGCAGACGTTGCAGTCGCGCCCCACGTGCGCCCCCTCCAGGACATGGGCGAAGGCCCAGACCCGCGTCCCGTCGCCGATGTCGTCGCTCTCGACCCGGGCGTCGGGGTGGATGGTGGCGCTCATCGGGCGCCGAGTGCGCGCCGGAGGGCGGTGACCACCCGCTCCTGCTGATCGGCGGTGATGCCGGGGTAGATGGGGAGCGACAGCATGCGGCGGGCGGCGGCCTCGGCGACGGGGAAGGCGCCGGCAGGGCCGGACTTCCGGAAGGCCGGCTGCCGGTGGATCGGCACCGGATAGTGCACCGCGGCCTCGATCCCGGAGGATTGGAGCACCTGCAACACCTCATCCCGGTCCGGGACCTGGACGACGTAGATGTGCCACACGTGCTGGTTGCCGGGGAGGGTGTGGGGCGGGACGACCCCGTCGACTCCCGCCAGCAATTCGTCGTAGCGTCGGGCAGCCGCCGCCCGCTGCCGGTTCCAGTCGTCAAGATGGGCCAGCTTGGCGCTCAGGACGATGGCCTGCAGGGTGTCGAGCCGGCTGTTCCAGCCCAGCTCGTCGGAGGTGTTCCTGCTCTCGCCGCCGTGGTTGCGCATCCTCCGAACCCGGTCGGCGACGATCTGGTCGTGGGTGGTCACCGCGCCGGCGTCGCCGAATGCCCCCAAATTCTTGCTCGGATAGAAGCTCCAGGCCGCCAACGACCCGACGTCGCCCGGCGGCCGACCATGTCGGGTGGCCCCGTGGGCCTGGGCCGCGTCTTCGAGCACCACCGGGCCCGCGATCCCGTCCAGTCGCTCCACCTCGGCCATCTGCCCGAAGAGATGCACGGCGATGACGGCCGCGACCGAAGGCCTCATCGCGGCCTCGACCGCGGCGGGATCGATCAGGTAGGAGTCCGGATCGACGTCGACCAGGATGAGCTCGGCGCCGGCTCTCAGCACCGCCTCCGCGGTCGCCACGAATGAGTTGGCAGGCACGATCACACCGTCACCCGGTCCGATGCCGAGCGCTCGAAGGGAGAGCTCGAGGGCGTCGGTGCCGTTGCCGACTCCGACACAGTGGTCGGCGCCGCAGAACGCGGCGAACTCCCGCTCGAAGACGGCAACCTCGTCGCCGAGCACGAAGTGCTGATGGGCCAACGCCGCCATCCACCCACGCTGCACCCGTTCCGCCACCTGCTCGTACTGGAGACGCAGGTCGACGAGGGGAACTCTGCCGGGGCGGGTCAGGATCTGGTCTTCCTTGAAGTCACCGCGCCGCTGCGAGCACGCGACTGAGGAACGGGGCTGTGGGGCGGACGATAGCAGTCACCCCGGAGAGCGGCGGGTACGATCGCCCTGCTCCGGTCGAGCCGCCGAGGCGCTCCTGACATGCCGACCACACCGATACCCAGATGTCCGACGACACCCGCTCGGTAGGCCGGCCTTCCCCGATGGAGGTCGCCGACGGTCCGCGGATCGCCTTCCGACCCTGCGCCGCGGATGGGAAGATCGCCAGCGCCCGCCTCCGGGCCTTCCTGCCGTGCCGGTACCTCGGCGCCGCCGGTTGGAGGACGGAGATCATGGGGCCCGACGCCGACCTTGACGCCGGCTACGACTGCGTCGTCTTCCAGAAGCCCTACGGCGCCGCCGACCTGGCCGTGCTGCGGCGTCTGTCGAGCCGGGGCGTGAAAACCATCGTCGACGTCTGTGACAACTTCTTCTACAACCCCGAAGGCCTGCCTCAGATGGCCGAGCGGGCATCGCGCCTGCGGGAGATGGTGGACGCCGCCGATGGGGTCACGGTCTCGGTGGACGGCCTGGCCGATCTGCTCGCGCCCCGGCGGGTGCACGTGGTCGCCGACGCCCTCGACGAACTGCCCCGATCCCGCTTCTCCGGGCTGCGGGCGGGCACGGACGAGCGGCGTCGCTGGGGGTGGCAGAGCCCTTCGTTGCGCCTCGTCTGGTTCGGGAACAGTGTCTCGGAGGGCCAACCCTTCGGCATCCAGTTCCTGGCCGACGTCCTGCCGGCGGTGGAAGCCGCTCACCGCCGCCTGCCGGTCTCGCTGACGGTCATCAGCAATTCCCGGCGACTCTTCGATCTCACCTGCGGCGCATCTCCCGTGCCGACCAGGTACATCCCTTGGACCCAGCACGATTTCGTCCGCCGATTCACGAGCTGCGACGTTTGCTTAATTCCGTTGCGACGAAATCCCTTGACCGAATATAAGAGCAACAATCGTCTCCTGCTGGCGTTGTCTTTGGGCGTTCCGGTGATCGCCGATATGATTCCAAGCTATGAGGAGTTCGGCGCGTGGGTGTTGCAGGGCAACTGGGAGCAAAGTATCGTGACCTACGGCGCCCAGGCGGACGTGCGGCGCCAGCACGTTCTCGCAGCCCAGGCTCACATTCGGCACACGTACACGGCAGAGCGGGTGGTCTCCCAGTGGGCGGAGGCATTTCGCTCGACGTTGGAGATATAGGACTCACAGAAAGACGGGCCAACATGGGTGTATCTGTGATCGATGATTCCGTGCTCTCCCTTTTTCCGGCAGAGAAGCTGACGGGCAACGAGTTTTTTCCCTGGTACAACTTCAGCGGATTTCTCACGGAAGATGGATACCGCGAGTTGTCCGACCACTTCCCGTCGCCTGCCATCTTCGAGAAGCACACCGGCCTGAAGCGGCCTGACGGGCAGCGACCCCAGAACCGCTACTACCTGGCGCTCGACCAGTCGATCTACGCCGATCGGGAGGGGTTGGGAGGCAGTATCCGGCGCGAGGAGCTCAACCCGGCGTGGGGGCGGTTCATCGACGAGCTCGAAGGCGACGACTACCGAGCCTTCATCAAGCGCACGCTCGACCTCAGTGACTTCGTCGTCCGCTTCGCCTGGCACCTCGGCCACACCGGGTCGGAGGTCTGCCCCCATCTCGACGTGCCCCAGAAATTGGCCACGCACATCTTCTATTTCAACGAGGAGGGTGACTGGAACCCGAGCTGGGGCGGGTCGACGTTGGTCCTGGGGCAGAAGACGACGACGGCCAAGAACCCCGAGTTCGAGGATTTCGGCGCCTCGGTCGCCGTCCGCACCATCGGCAACTCCAGCTTCCTGTTCAAGAACACCCCCGCCGCGTGGCACGGAGTCCGGCCCCTCACGTGCCCGGAAGGCGCCTACCGGCGCCTCTTCAACGTCATCCTCGAGCGCAAGCCGAGCCCGTTGGGCAAGGCTTGGCAGCGGCTCCGGAAGGCCTCCGCCTGACGGTCAGCCCTCCGGGCTCAGGTTGGCGGTCGGCAGCCCGGGCTCCGAGGGGGTCGACGGATCCGGTTGGGCCTCGGCCGGTGGAGGGGAGACCCGCCGGGGGGTGAACCGGTCCTTGAGCCGCAGCGCGGGCCGTTCGACCAGGGCGAAGGAGATGGCGGCGGCGGCCACCGTGAGCACGAGGACGACCACCGGCTGGAGGGGCCCGGGCAAGAAGCCCAGGTGGGGCTTGACGATGTCGCGCAAGGGGACGTGCCACAGGTAGAGGGCGTACGACAGCCGGCCGATCCACACCATGGGCTTGGTCGACAGGACCTTCACCAGCAGGCCCGCGGGCTCGTAGACGACCCGGTAGACGAGGACGGCCGTGGCCAGGGCGACGAAGGTGTACCCGCCCTTGAAGAACAGGGGGTCACTGGCGCCGTGGCGGATCCCGATGGCGAAGAACGCCAGCACCCCGACGGCCACGACGGTGGCCGCCACCGCCAGCTGGCGGGACACCTTGGGGAACCAGCCCCCGACGGTGGCCAGGGCCAGGGCGCACCCGACGAGCAGGATGTCGCCCCGGAGCTTGGTGAGCCGCCGCAGCCCCACGTCGGTGAAGTTCCGCTGGGCCAGCTCCCACCGGAGGAACGAGGCGGCGACGACCACGACGAGGCACGTGCCCAGGAGCACCTTGAGGCCCCGGCGGTAGGCCAGGAACAGCAGCACCACCGCCGGCCACAGGATGTAGAACTGCTCCTCGACCGACAACGACCAGAGGTGCCCGAAGACACCCACGTTGTTGCCGAAGAAGCCCCAGTACCAGTTGGAGTAATAGAAGATCACCGACGGGAACCCGCCGATGGTGCCGTCGCGTAGCGCCGACGGCGAGGCCAGGAGCACCCAGACGGCGACAAAGGCGAGGAGGAACCCGAGGGCGGGCAGCAGCCGCAGTGCCCGCCGGGCGTAGAAGTAGCGCAGCGAGATGCGACCCGTCCGCGCCCGTTCCTCGAGCAGGAGGGTGGTGATGAGGAAGCCGGAGAGCACGAAGAACATGTCGACGCCGATGAACCCGCCCGGCAGCGACCACTCCCAGAAGTGGCCGATGATCACCCCGGAGACAGCGACCGCCCGGAGACCGTCGAGGGCGGGGCGGTAGCCGAGGCGCTCCTGGGCGGCATGGGCGGCCCCCGGCGGCAGCGCCTCGGGGTCCGCCGTACCGTTGGGAGACCCGCCTGCCGTCGACGGTGGGGCCTCGGCCCGAGGCTCCGCGCCCGCCCCCATCAGGCCGTCGTCAGCCGGGCGTTGGCCCAGTCGGCGTGGTCCCAGGAGGTTCCGTCGCCGGCGTCGGTGACCACCAGTCGCATCGACGTGGCGCCGGTGACAGTGAGGTCGATGGTCTTGGGACTGGTGCTCCATGTGACCGTGCCGCTGGTGTAGGCGGGCGTGGCGCTGCCGTTGAGGAAGACCTGGAAGACGACCGAGCCGTTGGGCTTGGCGATGTCGTCGATGCCGACCGCGGCCTGGAAGCGGCTGTAGCCACCGGCGAGGTTGTAGGTCAGCGACGACGCCGGCACGACCCCCACCCCCTTCGGGTACAGGACGCCTTGGATCCTGAGCGGGCGGCCGTCGTTGGGTGCGCTGCCGCCGTTGGACTGGTCCTTCTCCCACGGCCCCAGGCCGTTGGTGGCCGGGTTGGGAGTGAGGTCGCTGACGAAAACGGTGCCGCCGGAGGGCACGGTGGTGCTCGTCGTGGTCGTGGTGGGGCCGGTCGTGGTGGTGGTGGTCGCCGGCGGCGCGGTGGTGGTCGTGGTTGTCGGGACCGCCGTCGTGGTGGAGGACGTCGTGGTGGAGGACGAGGTGGTGGTGGTCGACGACGTGGTGGTCGACGACGTGGTGGTCGACGACGTGGTCGTGGAGGACGTGCTGGTGGAGGTGGTGGTCGTGGCCGTGCCGCTCGTCGTCAGCCGGGCGTTGGCCCAGTCGGCGTAGTCCCACGAGGTCCCGTCGCCGGCGTCGGTGACGACCAGCCGCATCGACGTCGCCCCGGTGAGGTTGAGGTCGACCGTCATGGGGCTGGTGTTCCACGTCACCACGCCGCTGTTGTAGGCGGGCGTGGCGCTGCCGTTGAGGAAGACCTGGAAGACGACCGAGCCGTTGGGCTTGGCGATGTCGTCGATGCCCACCGCCGCCTGGAGGCGGGTGTAGCCACCGGCGAGGGTGTAGGTGAGCGACGACGCCGGCACCAACCCGATGCCCTTGGGATAGGTGACCCCCTTCAGCCGCAGCGGGCGGCCGTCGTTGGGGGCGCTGCCGCCGTTGGACTGGTCCTTCTCCCACGGGCCCAGCCCGTTGGTGGCCGGATTCGGGGTCAGGTCGCTGACGAAGACGGTGCCACCGGCGGGAGGCGTGGTGGTGGTCGTGGTGGGTCCGGTGGTCGTGGTGGGCCCGGTGGTCGTGGTGGGGCCGGTGGTCGTGGAGGTGGGGGCGACCGTGGTGGTGGTCGGCGCCACGGTCGTGGTGGGCGCGACCGTGGAGGTGGTCGTCGTCGGAGGAGGAGGCGTGCCGCCCTTCAGCAGCCGGGAGCGGGCCCAGTCGGCGTGGTCGTAGTCGGAGCCGTCACCACCGTCGGTGACGACGAGGCGCAGCGTGTTCCGCCCGGTGACGTTCACGTCGACCACCTGGGCCGGCGACAGCGACGTCACCACGCCGCTGTTGAACAGCAGCGTGTTGTTGTCGGTGAAGACCTGGAACACCACCGACCCGCGGGGAACGACGATGTCGTCGAGCCCGACGGTGGCCTGGAAGGTGGTGTACAAACCGCCGAGGGCGTAGGTGAGGGAGGAGGGCGGGACCACGCCCAGGCCCCGCCCGTAGGACACCTTGCGGATGGTCATGGGCAGACCGTCGCCTTCGGCGAGGCCCCCGTTGGTGCGGTTGCGCTCGTAGGGCCCGTACCCGTTGGTGGCCGACGTGGGGTCGAGCGAGCTCAGGAAGTCGATGCCGACCTGGGACACGGGCACGAGCGGCACGAGGGCGTTGCGGAACACGCCCGCCGCCTGGACGTTGCCGGCGGCGTTGGCGTGGCTGCCGTCGGGGACGTTGCCCGGCGAGACAGCCGCGTTCACGTCGGCGAAGGAGATCGGCCGGCCCTGGGCGGCCCGGTCGCTGACCAGGCCGGGGATGGAGCCGTTGTACTGGTTGAGGGCCGGGGCCCGGGCGGGATCGAACTTCCCGGGCACGGTCAGGTCGGGTTGGGGCAGGATCGACGCCACCACGATGTGCGTGGAGTGGCTGAGGTCCCACATCTGGTCGAGGAGGCTGCCCAGCCGGCCCGTGAGCAGGGGCAGATCGACGACGGGGCCGCTGCGGATGTCGTTGGTGCCGATCATCAGGAGCACGACGTCGGGCGGGGTGGCGCCGTAGTAGCCCGCCACCCCGGCGGCGACGTCGTTGATCCGGAAGCCCCCGTGACCCTCGTGGTCCTTGTCGTTCAGCTCCGGCGGGCCCTTGATCCCCGAGCCGACGAAGTTGAAGCCCCGCCCGTCCGACAGCAACCTCGTCTCCAGGCTGGTGCGGTAGGCGCCGTCGAACGCATCGGTGGCCAGGCCGGCGGTGGTGGAGTCGCCCAGGGGCATGATGCTCGGGGGGGTGGCGGCCCCGGCATCGACCAGGACGGCGAGTGTGGTCAGGCCCATCAACGCCGCCAGCACGGCTCCCCGGACCCGGCGCTTCGGATCCCCGCTGCCGCCCGTCGTCATTCCGTCTCGCCCCAGCACCCGGCGAAGCCTAACCCTGATCGGTGCCTTCGTCAGGGGGAATCGGGCCCGAGAACGAGGGCCTGGCCCGACGACAGGCGGAGCAGCCGGGCCCCCGTCTCCGAGCAGAAGTCCTCGACCGCAGTTCGGGCGCCGGGCCAGCGCACGGATCCGAAGTCGTCGCACACCAGGACTCCACCCCCGGCCAGCAGGGGGTAGAAGTACTCGAGGGCGGCCCGGGTGGGGTCGTGCAGGTCGAGGTCGACGTGCACCAGGCGGTAGGGCCCGAGCGGGGCCCCGGCCAGTGACGCCGGGATCCACCCGGGGTGGAAGGTGATGTCGGGGAAGTCGGCCAGGGTCTGGCGGACGACGTCGAGCGACGCCGCGAACATCCCCGCCTGGACCCGGGGGTCGCGCTTCGTGTCGTGGTCGCCGAGGGGGCTGAGACCCTCGAACGAGTCGAAGACGTGCACCGAGGCCCCGGTGAACGCCGGGTCCTCGGCCGCCAGGTAGCGACTGAGGACGTAGGAGGACAGGCCCCGGTAGCAGCCGCACTCCACCACCAGCCCCTTCACGCCGGCGGTGAAGTCCACCATCTGGGCCAGGTTGTACAGCCGCTGGATGACCCGCACCGACCCCTCGCCGTCGCCCGTGGGCCCGGCTCCGGCGCGGCTCGCACCGTCGGCCAGGATCGCCTGGAACTGGTCGTCGAGCTCGAAGAGGAGGGTGCTCTTGGTCAGGCGGACCAGGCCCGGAGGGCGGAGGCGGTGCACGTCGAAGCCCGTCCGGCGCGTCGCCAGGCGGATTCGGGCGCCGATACCCCGGCCCTCGGGGGGACACAGGCCCCGGCGCTTGGCTCGCTCCCGCCACCATCTCCGGCCCCGGTGGAGTCGGGTCGCCGCTCCCGCTCGTAGCCGGCCCCCTCCCGCCCGCCCCACCTCAGACCAGCGCCGCGTACAGGGCGCGCACGTCGCGCAGCAGGCGGTCGGGCCCGAACCGGTCGGCCATGGCCACCCGGGCGGCCCGGCCCATGGCCTGGCGCCCGACGGGGTCGGCCAGCAGCAGGCCGATACGGGACGCCACCGCCTCGGCGTCGCCGGCCGGCACGAGGTGGCCGGTGAAGCCGTCGGCCACCACCGCGGCCACGCCGCCCACCCGGGTGGCCACCACCGGCCGGCCGGCGGCGGCGGCCTCGATCAGCACCATGGGCGTGCCCTCGTTGCGGCTGGTGAGCACGACCACGTCGAGGTCGGCCAGGGCCCCGGGCACGTCGGCGCTCCACCCGGTGAAGTGCACCCGCCCGCCGAGACCGAGGCCCGCCGCCTGCGCTTCCAGGGCGGGCCGCAGCTCTCCGTCGCCGACCACCGCCAGGTGCACCCCCGGGAGGCGGACCATGGCCGCGAGGACGGTGGCGTGGTCCTTGATGGCCACCAGCCGGCCGAGGATGCCGACGAGGGGGACTTCGGGCCCCAGGTCCAACGAGCCCCGCAGCGATCCCGACGGTCCGTCGACGGCCAGGAACCGGCCCAGGTCGAGGCCGTAGGGGATCACCTGGTACTGGCCGGGGCGGCCGATCCGAAGCTCGAGGAGGGCGTCGCGGACCTCGTCGCTCACCGCGATGAGGGCGTCGGTGCGGACCGCCAGGCGTCGCTCCACCTCCACGAACGCCCGCTGGACGGCGGGCGAGAAGTACCCGTCGAGGACGTGGCCGTGGAACGTGTGCACGGTCCGGATCCGGGCCCGGCCGGGGAGGCTGTGCCCGGCCAGCCGGCCGATCGTCCCCGCCTTGGCCATGTGGGTGTGGAGGAGGGTGGCGCCGGTCTCCACCAGCAGGCGGCGGACGGCCGCCAGGGCCCGGGCGTCGGTGGCCGGCCGGAGGGGGCGGACGAGGGGCACGTGGCGGACGGCGACGGCGGGGTCGGTCATCTCGCCCTCCGTCTCCGCCGGCTGCCCTGCGGCCACGGTGGTCGGCCGGTCGTGGGCCAGCTCCCGGCCCAACAGGAGGACGTGGGCGGCGACGCCGCCGATGTTGAGCCGGGTGACGAGCTGGACGACCGGACCGTGGACCGCACGGTGCGGCCCGTGTGTGGCGCCGCCCTCCGCCTCCCCCAACGTCGACACGGCCGAGCCTCCCGAACCAGCCATCGGCCGCCAAGTCTGGCCGAGGCGGTGAACCGAAGCCAGCACGGGCGTCCCCAACCCGTCACAAGGGGGCCCCGGGCGGGTCTCGCCGCCGCCACCGTCCCGGTAGGATGGGTCAGTGCCGCTCAGGTATCTCATCACCGGGGGGGCCGGGTTCATCGGTTCGCACCTCGCCGAGGCGTTGCTCGGGCGGGGCGACAGCGTCGTCGTCCTCGACAACCTGTCCACCGGCAGCCACCAGAACCTGGCCGCGGTCGCCGACCACCCCGACCTCACCGTCGTCCACGGGTCGGTGCTCGACGAGCTCCAGGTCGACGAGCTGGTGCACGAGGTCGACTCGGTCGTCCACCTGGCGGCGGCCGTCGGCGTCAAACTGATCATCGACCACCCCCTGCGGTCCTTCATCACCAACATCCGGGGCTCGGAGATCGTCATCCAGGCCGCCTTCCGCCACCGGCGCCGGATCCTGCTGGCCAGCACGTCGGAGATCTACGGCAAGAACGGGGCCGAGCCCCTCAAGGAGGACGCCGACCGCATCCTCGGCTCGCCCGGCATCGCCCGCTGGTCGTACAGCACGGCCAAGGCGGTCGACGAGATCCTGGCCCAGTCGTACCACCGGGAGCGGGGCCTGCCCACCACCATCGTCCGCCTGTTCAACACCGTCGGCCCCCGCCAGAGCCCGGCGTACGGGATGGTCATCCCCCGCCTGGTCCGCCAGGCGGTAGCGGGCGAGGCGCTCACGGTGCACGGCAACGGCACCCAGACCCGGTGCTTCTGCCACGTGTCCGACGTGGTCCGGGGCTTCGTCGCCCTCCTCGACCACCCCGGGGCCATCGGCGAGGTGTTCAACATCGGCAGCCAGGAAGAGGTGTCGATCCGCGACCTGGCCGACCGCATCGTCCAGGCCGCCGGCAGCACGTCCTCGGTGAAGCTCATCTCCTACGAGGACGCCTACGACGTGGGCTTCGAGGACATGCGCCGCCGGGTGCCCGACACCACCAAGATGCGCGAGCTCACCGGCTGGGTGCCCCGCCACTCGCTCGACGACATCCTCGAAGCCACCATCGCCGAGGCCCTGGCCGAGCAGAAGGAGCACGAGTAGCTGGTGCCGTCCTGGGCGCTCGCCTTTCTCACCGCGGTGGGACTGGCGCTGGTCGGAACGCCTGTCCTGCGCCGGTTGGCGACAGCCACCGGGTTCGTCGACCATCCGGCCCCCCGGAAGAGCCACCGCCACCCGATCCCCTACCTGGGGGGGATCGCCATCATCACCAGCGTCCTGGTCGCGCTCCTGTTCGAGGCCCGGGCCGCGCCCCGGGTGGCGGTGCTGATGGTGGGGGCGGCCGGTCTGGGCGCCATGGGGCTGCTCGACGACGACCGCACCGTCGACCCCCGCTTCCGGTTCCTGGCCGAGACCCTCGCCGCCATCCTGGCCGTGGTCGTGGGCGTCCGCATCCACGCCACCGGCATCGAGGCTCTCGACATCCTCGTCACCATCGTCTGGATCGTGGGCGTCACCAACGCCATCAACCTGCTCGACAACATGGACGCGCTGGCCGCAGGGGTCTCGGCGGTCACCGCGCTGTCGGTCTTCGCCCTGGCCATCCTGGGTCGCCAGCCGGTGGTGGCCACGCTGGCCGGGGCCGTGGCCGGCGCCTGCCTGGGGTTCCTCGTCTACAACCGGCCCCCGGCCTCGATCTTCATGGGCGACGCCGGCAGCCTGTTCCTCGGCTTCGTCCTCGCCATCCTCACCATCAACGTCAGCCCGGCCGTGTTCCCCCCGGTGAGCTTCGTCATACCCCTGCTGCTGCTGGCCATCCCCGTGCTCGACACCACCGTCGTCACCGTGGCCCGGCTGCGGCGGGGCCGACCAGTGTCGCAGGGGGGCCGCGACCATCTCTCCCACCGCCTGGCCAAGCGGGGACTGAAGCGGCGGATGGCCGTCGTCGTGCTCATCGGCTGCGAGAGCGTGCTCGGCGTGCTGGCCGTGCTGGCCGGCCGTCGGGTCATCCCGGTGACGGTCGCGGTGTTGGTGGCGGTGACCATGGTGGGGGTCCTGCTGGCCGTCACGGCCAAGGCCAGGGTCTACCGGGAGCCGGTCATCGGGTTCCCCCGGACGCTGAAGCGCACGGTCGCCGCCGTCCTGCTGGCCATGCCGGTCCTCGGCGCCCCCGCCGTTGTCGCCCTGGCCCGGGCCAACGCCCCCGCCCGGGCCGGCGCCGACGCCGCCAACCGGGCCCTCGACGCCTTCCGGGCCGGCGACTCGGAGGCCAGCGCGGCCCTCTTCCGTGAGGCCAGCGCCGAGCTGGCCCAGGCCAAGAACCGCCTGGGCGGGCCATTGGTGTCGCTCGGCCTGCTCGTGCCCGGGTTGTCGTCGAACCTCAACGCGTCCCGCACCCTCGTGGCCGTGGGCACCCAACTGGCGACGGCGGGGATCAACCTGGCCCAGGTGGCCGACATCGACCTGACCGGCTCCGGCCGCGGCGACATCCCCCTCGACCGGTTGAAACGGCTCACGCCCGAGCTCGATCGGGCCGTCGACGTGGTGGAGCGGTCGCAACGGCAGATCCGTCGCTTGCAGGCGGGCTTTCTCCTCCCCCCGCTGTCGGCCGCGGTGCAGGAGCTCGGCAGCCGGCTGGAGCGGGAATCCACGTCCACCAAGCTGGCCGCGGAGAGTGCCCACGTGCTGCCGGCCATGCTGGGCGACCAGGGCATCCGACGCTATTTCCTGGCCTTCCAGAACAACGCCGAGCTCCGGGGCACCGGCGGCTTCATGGGCAACTGGGGCGAGATCGTCGGCGAGGGGGGACGGCTCCGGCTGGAGCGGTTCGGGCGGCTGGATGAGCTCAACGCGGCCGGCACCAAGCCGCGGGTGCTGTCGGGCGACCCCGCCTTCTTCGACCGCTGGAGGCTGTTCAACCCGGGCCAGTACTGGGAGCAGGTCAACGTCTCGCCCGACTTCCCCACCACCGCCCGCCTCATCGCCGAGCTCTACCCGCAGTCCGGGGGCCAGCCCGTCGACGGGGTGATCGCGGTCGACCCGCCCGGCCTGGCGGCCATGCTCAAGCTCACCGGTCCGGTGTCGATGCCGACCTGGCCGGTGCCGATCACGTCCGAGAACGTGGTCGACGTCACCCTGCGCCAGGCCTACGAGGCGTTCCCCCAGGACCAGCGGGTGGCCTTCCTGGGCGACCTGGCCAAGCAGGTGGCGGAGGCCTTCACCCGGGCCGACCTGGGCCGGCCGGGCCAGGTCACCGCCGCCCTCGGCCCCGCCGCCAGCGACGGGCACCTCCTGGTGTGGATGGCCCGGCCCGAGGAACAGGCCCTGATGGGCCGACTCGGCATCGACGGCGCGGTCGACGAGGTCAGGGGCGACTCGCTCCTCGTGGTGAACCAGAACCTGGCCGCCAACAAGGTCGACTCGTTCTTCCAACGCCATATCCGCTACGACGTGGCCCTCGACCCGTCATCCAGTCCCGCCACGCTCCACGGTCGGCTGGAGGTGACGATGGACAACGGGGCGCCCGCCTCCGGGCTCTCGCCCCAGGTCCTCGGGCCCTACGACGACCGCTTCGAGGCGGGCGAGAACCGAACCTACGTCTCCGTCTACTCCCCCTTCGCCGGAGGTGGGGCCACGGTCGACGGCCAGCCCGTCACCCTCGAGAACCAGCCTGACCTGGGGCGGATCGCGCAGTCGACCACGGTCAGCATCCCGGCCACGTCGAGCACCACCCTCGCCCTCGACGTGAACGGGACGGTCAACCTGTCGGCCGACGGCTGGTTCCGGCTCGACCTGAACCACCAGACGTCGCTCAAACCCGACGACGTCGAGGTCTCCATCACCGTCCCCAAGGGCTGGCGCATCGCCCAGATGCAGGGGGTCCGGTCCGACGGTGCCGGGCGGGCGTACACCCGTCTGGACCTGGAGGAGCCGGTCACCATCCTCGTCCGCCTCGAGCGCACGGGCTGGTCGGGCATCTGGGAACGGCTGACGACCCGCGCCTGATCCCGCCGGAACGCCCCCGGATCCGACCCGCCCCCGCCGAGGGTGCTGGACCGGCCCCGAACCGGCTGCTAGCTTCCCTCCGTTCGGGGGCGGGGAACGTAGCCTCCCCCGCCCAAGCGCGGCACTTCGGTCACACGAGAGCAGATGATTCGTCGGACAACGGTAGTGACGGTAGGGGCAATCGCCTGGCTGGCCCTCGTGGCCTTGCCTGCTGGCGCCCAGACGTCGGTCGCTGACACCGGCTCGTCCACCGCCGACATCGGCACGGCCCCGGTCGCCGTCGACCTCACGGGGGCGCTGAACCCCCCGGTCGACACGGGGGTGCTGGTGCGTTCCGGAGCCGCCTCCACCGCGCCGATGATGGCCGTCTACTTCGGCCTCTCGCTGCTGGGCCTCACCCTCGGCGTCATCACCGCCCGCCGCCGCCTGCTGGCGCTCAAGGCCACCGAACTGGCCACCGGGGTGGTGGTCGGGCGCCGGGCGCGGACCGAGTTCTGGGGGTCCGGCGCGGGCCCCGAACGGGTCGCCGCGGGCACTGTCGGCGGGCGTTCCCGGTTCCGCCCGACAGCTAGATCCGGCGTATCGATGCTGCTAGGGTCCCGCGACACCGTAACGATCGCGGAGCACGGACTACCGGTCCGGGCGGGGTATGCAGGGGGAGCCACCGATGGGTGAAGGAAACGTGCACGAGCCTCGTCCGCCCGTTTCCCGCCGCCAGGTGATCCGGCGGGGCATGGTGGCCGGTGGCGTCGCACTGTGGTCCGCACCGGTGGTGGCGGCGGCCGCGTTCAGCCGTAACGACGCCCGTGACGCCGCCGACCGCATCCGGGCCCAGATGGGCCAGGTCACGTCGGGCTCGTCGGCCGAGGCCGAGTCCGCGCCCGAGGCGCCGGTCGTCGCCCAGCAGCAGACGAGCGGCTGCACCAGCTACCCGCCGGGCACCTGCATCACCTTCGAGTGCGGTGGGTCGCACCAGTCCTGCGGCGACGGCGCGGGCGGGTTCGACTGCTTCTGCGACGTCGACGCCCTCGCCGCGTGCGTGTGCCGCAACGACGCCTTCTGCTCCGACTTGGCCACGTGCAACCCGGGCAACGGCAACGGCGACTGCGCCGCCGGCTACTTCTGCATCCCCTCGAGCTGCTGCGGCGTCCCCAAGTGCGCACCCCCGTGCGGCACCCTCCCGCCCGGCGCCCGCACCGCCAACCCGTTCAACCAGTTCCTGCCGATCATCAACTCCATCCTGCCCCCGGGCACGCTGAGCGGCTTCTAGTACCGGCTGGGCCCCCGCCTCGGCGGGGGGGATGACCGCGGTTCTTCCCCGTCGTGAGTGGCGCGCCTGCCGCCGGGAGTGAGAAGAGTCCCTGGTAGGGCGGGGTGGGGCAGTACGATTGCGGCATGGGGCTCTGCCACGAGTTCGGCTCCCAGATCCGCTCCGGGTGTGACCACCCGATGCGAGCCGGCGCTTCCGCCTGCTCGTGCGCCGAGTGCGGGGTGGTCTGCCGGGGGCTGTTCGACGGATGTCCCGACGTCTGGGCCCGCGGCCCCCGCCCGGTCGCCATCTCCGCCACCCGGGTCGCCGGGCCGTCCCCGGTGCCGACGCCGGCCCCGGCCGCGGCCGCCGCGTCGTCGGGTGGCGCAACCGTCACCTCCCTCCCCACGGCCCGCACCGAGAGCGCCCACGGCGTGCGGGGCGGCGCCGCCGTGGCCGCCATCGGACCGGCCGCGGTCCGGGCGGATGCGGGCAACGGCGCTGGTCAGCGGGCCGGGGCTCGGGCGGGCGGGGCCGAAGGCGAGGCCGGTGGCGACGCAGGGGCGGCGGCGGCCGATCCCCGGCGGGAGGTGTTCAAGTGGTTCGAGGAGGCCTTCGAAGGCGTCCGGCTCGAGCTGCAGACCCTCATAGCGAGCATGACCCACCAGCAGGCGATGCTGGCCGAGCTCCTCGACAGCCGGCAGGCCGAGCTGCGCCTGGCCCTGGTGGCGGAATCCCTGCCCGACGTGGTCGCCGACGCGGTGCGGGCGGCGATGGACGCCCACAACGACACCATGGCCGCGGCCTACGACCGGTCCCACGACCGCTTCCGCGACGACGTCGAGGAGGTGCGGGCCATCACTGCGGCCAAGGTCGACTCTCTCCACGAGTCGTTCGACAAGATGGCCTCGGTCATCGCCGTGCACGACGAGGAGGCCGAGCAACGCGAGTCGATGCGCCTGGGCACCCTCAAGGGCAGCGTCACCCGCCAGATCACCCCCATGGCCGAAACCCTGGCCCGCATGTCGACCAGGCTCGACGACCTCGCCGATCGCATGGAGGAGGTCGCCCACGCCGCCCCCGTGAGCCCGCCCGCGGCCGCGTCGGCTCCGAGCCGCCCGGCCCGAGCACCACGAACGACGTCCCCGGCAGTGGCCGCGGCCGCACCGGCGCCGGCGCCGACCCCGAAGCCCCGGGTTGCGTCCGCCCGTGCGGTCCCGCCCGCCCGCCCGAGCCCGTCGGCGTGGGCGCCGGCGGTCGCCGTCGGACCAGTGGTCGCCCGCCGGGTTACGTCCAACCGCGCCGCGGCCGCGGCCGACCCGCCGGGAACCGATCCCGAGCCCATGCCCAAGGTGAGCGCTCCCCGCAAGCGGTCGTCCACCGCCACCGCCAACGCCGCCGCCCGCCGCCGTCTGGCCCAGGCCGCAGCCCTGCCCGACCCCGAGCCCGAGCCCGATCCCGCGCCAGCGCCGAACTGGGCCGAGGCTCCCCTCGACGACACCGTGTTCGGGTCCGACGCCGAGGCCGACGACGACTCCGAGGTCGACCCCGAGCCGGAGTTCGAGCCGGAGCCCGAACCGGCCCCTGTCCGCCCCCGGCGCATCACCACCCGCCGCCCCGCCGGCGTCCGAGCCCCGGCGGCGGCACCGGCCCCGCCCGCCCGAGCCCGCACCGAGCCGGTTCCCCCGGCACCGGTTCCCCGGGCACCAGCCACGCGGGCCCCGGCGGCCCGCATCCAGACCTCGTCGGGCCAGCCCAACGGGTCGGCCGGCACCAACCGCGGCCCCGCCCACGACGCCGCCCGCCGCGCCCCCACCGCCCGGGTCACGGCCCCCCGAGCGTCGGCCCCGCCTCCTCCGCCGCCGCCTCCGCCCGAGCCCCCCGAGTCCCGTCGGATCCTCGGCCGGCGCCAGTCGGCCACCCCGCCGTTCCAACCGCCCCTCGACGAGCCGGCCGAGCCCCTGGTCACCTACGAGCTCGAAGACGACGCCCGCGAGCTGTTCGGGATCGACGACGACGACGAAGGCTGGGCGCCCCCCGCCTGGGTGTCGGAAGCGGCGGCCAAGCGCCAGTCCCCCGGCCGCGGCCGCACCCCACGGTAAGCAGTCGCACCCTGCTCGGCCACCAACGAGGCATGAGCTGAGCACCCGACTCGTCACTCTCTGCTTCGATGCCAACGACCCACTGGGCGTGGCCCGGTTCTGGGCGGCCGCCCTGCTCTGGGAGATCGACGACGAGACCGACGACGAGATCGGCCTTCTCCCGACCGACGGAACCCCCTTCGACTTCCTGTTCCTTCCCGTTCCGGAGCCGAAGGCCGGAAAGAGTCGGCTCCACCTCGATCTCGTCAGCGAATCACCCGAGCACCAGTCGGAGATGGTCGAGCGTCTCATCGCTCTCGGAGCACGGCGGGTCGACATCGGCCAGGGCGATGCCTCCTGGGAGGTGATGGCCGACCCTGAGGGCAACGAGTTCTGCGTGGTGGTTCGCGGCGATTTCCTGGCCACCACCGGCCTGATCGGCTCCATCGTGTTCGAGCCGGCCGACCCGGGCGTCGGCCACTTCTGGAGTGAGGCGGCGGGCTGGCCGATGGTGTACGACCAGGACGGCGACACCGCCATCCGGGCGCCCGACGGACGAGGTCCCTTCCTGACGTTCGGCCCACCCACCGGCGCGGTCAAGACGGGGAAGAACCGACTTCACCTCGACGTCGCCCCGCCGGCCGACGGCGACCAGGCGGCGGAGGTCGAGCGTCTCATCGCCCTCGGAGCCCGGCCGGTCGACATCGGGCAGGGCGATGTCTCCTGGGTCGTGCTGGCCGACCCCGATGGCAACGAGTTCTGCGTGCTGACACCTCGCTGAGACGAGCAGGCGCGGCGCGGTCAGCCGTCGAGGGCCTGCAGCACCGCCGACCAGGGCACCCGGCCCTCCCGGAGGAGGCGGGGCTCGAAGCCGGTGCAGTCGACCACGGTCGACGGGCTGCCGGTGCACGTGCCGCCGTCGAGGACCACGGGAAGGGCGTCGGCGAAGACCTCGGCGACCTCGGCCGCGGTGGTGAGGGTGGGCTGGCCGTGGACGTTGGCGCTGGTGGTGGCCAGGGGGCCCACCGCCCGGCACAGGGCCAGGGGGACGGGGTGGTCGGGGCAGCGGACGCCGATGGTGGCGTCGTCGTCGCCCAGGTCGGCCCCCAGGCCGGGGCGGGCGGGCAGGACGATGGTGAGGGCGCCCGGCCAGAAGCGGGCCATCAGCACCAGGGCCGAGCTGGGGACGGCCGTGGCCAGCCCCAGGGCCTGGTCGGTCGACGCCACCAGCACCGGCAGGTTCTCGTCCCGGGGCCGGCGCTTCAGTTCGAAGACCCGGTCGGAGGCGCCGGGGAGGAACGGGTCGACGGCCAGGCCGTAGACGGTGTCGGTGGGCAGGGCGACGGGCAGGCCCCGGGCCAGCGTGGCGACGGCCCGGGCGATGGCCTCGGAGGACACCGCCTCGGCGGGGCCGCAGTCGTCGTCACCGGTCGGCACGATCACCCGCGGTACCTACCCACCAGGACCCGGAGACGGTCGGCCAGGTCGGACCGGACCTCGACCTCGTCGAACCCGGCCCCCCGGGCCAGAGCCGACGCCTCGTCCGCCTGGTGGGGCGCGATCTCCACCACCACCGCCCCCGGGCGGGCCAGCCACCCCGCCGCGCCCGCCACCACCGCCTCGATCCCCTCCAGGCCGGTCGGCCCCGACACCAGCGCCCCCACCGGCTCCCAGTCGGCCACCTCCGCCGGCAGGTCCTCGTCGGCCCCCACGTAGGGCGGGTTCGACACCACCACGTCGAGGCGGCCCCGCAGCTCCTGCGGCAGCGGTTCCAGCCACGACCCGGTCAGCAACCGCACCCGCGGCCCCAACAGGCTGCCGGCGCCGGCCAGGTTGGCCCGGGCCACCGCCACCGCGTCAGGGGAGACGTCGGTGGCCCACACCCGGGCCCGGCTCACCTCGTCGGCCAGGGCCAGGGCGATGGCGCCCGAGCCGGTGCCGATGTCGGCCACCAGCGGCGGCGTCGGCCGGTCCCACGGCACCAGCCGGCGCACCTCGTCGATGGCCACCTCGGCCACGACCTCGGTCTCCGGCCGGGGGATGAGCACCCGCCGGTCGACCAGCAGGTCGAGGCGCCGGAAGCCCCACTGGCCGAGGACGTACTGCAGCGGCTCCCCCGCCACCCGCCGGGCCACCAGCTCGTCGACGTAGGCCACGGCCCGGGCCGGCGCCACTGCGGCCAGGTGCCCCACCAGGTGGGCCCGGTCGAAGCCCGACGCCTCCTCCAGGATGCGCCACGCCTCGCCCGGTGCGGCCAGGGCCCCGCCGACCCGGGCCAGGACCTCGCGCCACGTCTCCCCCGTCACCCCCGGGCGGCGCCGGCGGGCCCGGCCGTCACGACCCGGTCTCCAGCTGGCGGGCCCGCTCGTCGGCCAGCAGGCCGTCGACCAGGGTGTCGAGGTCGCCCTCCAGCACCTTGCCCAGGTTGTGGTCCTTGAGGTCGCCGGTGAGGCGGTGGTCGGTGACCCGGTTGTCGCGGAAGTTGTAGGTCCGGATCTTCTCCGACCGGCCGCCACCGCCCACCTGGCCCCGGCGGATGTCGGACATCTCCGCCGCCACCTTGTCCTGCTCCGCCTTCAGCAGCCGGGCCCGCAGCACGATGAGGGCCTTGGCCCGGTTCTGGATCTGGCTCTTCTCGTCCTGCATGGCCACCACGATCCCGGTGGGCAGGTGGGTGATCCGCACCGCCGAGTCGGTGGTGTTCACCGACTGGCCGCCGGGGCCGGTGGAGCGGTAGACGTCGATCTTGAGCTCGTTGGGCTCGATGTGGACGTCGACCTCCTCCGCCTCAGGCAGGACGGTCACCGTGGCCGAGGACGTGTGGATGCGCCCCTGGGACTCGGTGACGGGCACCCGCTGCACCCGGTGGGGGCCGCCCTCGTGCTTCAGGTGGCTCCACACGTCGTCGCCCTTGACCAGGAACGTGACCTCGTTGAAGCCACCCCGGTCGGACGGGTCGGCGCCCAGCACCTCCAGCTTCCACCCGTGGCGCTCGGCGTAGTGGGTGTACATGTCGAACAGGTCCTTGGCGAAGAGGTTGGCCTCCTCACCCCCCTCGGCCCCCCGGATCTCGACGATGACGTTCTTGCCGTCGTTGGGGTCGCGGGGCTGCAGCGCCACCCGCAGCTCCTCCTCCAGCTCGGCCACCTTGGCCTCGGACTCCTCGATCTGGCTGCGGACGAAGTCGCGGTCGGCCCCGGACGAGTCGCCCAGCATGCCCTTGGCCGCCTCCAGGTCGTCGGTGTGGCCCCGCAGCTCGCGGTAGGCGAGCACCACCGGCTCCAGCTCCTTGAACCGGCGGGACACCTCGGCGTAGGCCTTGTGGTCGCGCAACACTTCAGGGTCGCCCAGGCGGCCCATGATCGCTTCGTACTCCGCTTCCAGCAGTCTCAGGCGCTCGAGCATCCCGGCCCAGGCTACCGGCGGCCCGTGACCAGCCGATCCCGCCGCGGTCCACCTCGACCGGATGGGTCGGGGTTAGCATCGGCGGATGACGGGGCCCGAGGCCACTCCGGGCCCCCCTTCCCGGCGACCCGGGAGCTGAAGCGCCCCACCCCAGACCCGTGACCTTCTCCTCGCTCGTCTTCTGCTTCTTCTTCCTGCCCGTCGCCCTGGCCTCCTACTGGCTGGTGCCCCGCCGGCTGCGGAACATCACCCTGCTCGCCTCGAGCCTGCTGTTCTACGTGTGGGGCGCGGGGTGGGTCGTGCTCGTCCTGGTGGCCACCACCCTCATCGACTGGGCCCTCGCCCTCGTGGCCGACCGGGCCCGCGCCGACGGCCGGGACGCCCTGGCCCGGGCCGCCTGCGCCGCCTCGGTGATCGCCAACCTGGGGCTGCTGGCCTGGTTCAAGTACGTCGACTTCCTCGTCGGCGAGAGCAACGGCCTCCTCTCCCACCTGGGCCTTCCCACCATCGCCCTGGCCCACGTGGTCCTGCCCATCGGCGTCTCCTTCTTCACGTTCCACCGCATCAGCTACGCGGTCGACGTCCGCCGGGGCCGGCCGGCGCTGCGGAGCCCCATCGACCTGCTCCTCTACATCTCCCTGTTCCCGCACCTGATCGCGGGGCCGATCGTCCGCTACGGCGACATCGCCGACCAGCTCCCCCCGGCCAACCGCTCGGTCACCCTCGCCTCCTTCAGCGAGGGCGTGGTCCGCTTCCTGCACGGCCTGGTGAAGAAGGTGATCGTGGCCGACGCCGTCGCCCACATCGCCGACCGGATCTTCGCCCTTCCCACCGGGCGCCTGACCTTCACCCTGGCCTGGTTGGGGGCGCTCGCCTACACCGTCCAGATCTATTTCGACTTCTCCGCCTACTCCGACATGGCCATCGGGCTGGCGGCCATGTTCGGGTTCCGCTTCCCCGAGAACTTCGACCGCCCCTACTCGGCCCTGTCGATCACCGATTTCTGGCGGCGGTGGCACATGACTCTCTCCCGCTGGTTCCGGGACTACCTCTATATCCCGCTGGGCGGGTCCCGCGGCACCCCCTGGCGCACCTACGTCAACCTGGCCGTGGTCTGGACGCTCACCGGCTTCTGGCACGGCGCCAACATCACGTTCCTGGCGTGGGGCGCCTACAACGGGGCGCTCATCATCCTCGAGCGGGTGACGGGCCAACGACCGGTGGGCGACGAGGAGTGCTCCTACCGGATGGCGCGGCGGGTGGTGACGATGCTGCTCATCATCTTCGGCTGGGTCCTGTTCCGGGCCGACGGCGTCCACCACGCGGCGGGCTACCTGGGGGCCATGGTGCCCCTCCACCTGGGGAGCATCACCGACCTCGACATCGCCCGTCGCCATGACCTGTTGCTGCTCGCCCTGGGCATCGCCTCCTTCGCCCTGCCCGCCCGCTTCTCCGGCTGGCGCCTGGTCACCCGGGCCGAGGGTCTGGCAGCCGGGGCCGCCCGGGGCGTGCTGTTCGTCGTCCTCGTCCCCTACAGCGTGCTGGTGATGGCCTCGGGCTCGTTCAGCCCCTTCCTCTACTTCCGCTTCTGACTGGCTGCCCGTGACCCGTCGCTCGCACCTGCTCGTCTGCGTCTGCTTCCTGCTCGCCCTCTTCGTGCCCTTCACGGCCGTGGTGACGGGCCTCACCGACCCCCGGATCATCGAGAACCGGCCCCTGACCAAGTTCCCCCGGTTGAGCCCGACGGGCCTGCTCAAGGCCGACACGTACTCCCAGCTGGGGGCGTACATCGTCGACCGCCTGCCCTGGCGGGACCGGGCCATCGCCGAGCGGGAGCGGGCGTCGGTCGCCCTCTTCGACGAGAGCGCGGGCGATGTCGTGGTCGTCGGCACCGACGGCTGGCGCTACCTGGCCGAGAACGTGCGCCAACCGTGTTACACGGCGGCGGAGATCGACCAGGTCAGGACGGACCTGGCCCGGCTGTCGTCGTTGTTCGCCCGGTCCGGACGCCAGTGGCGGCTGTTGGTCCCACCCCAGAAGGAGACGGTGTACCCGCAGCACCTCCAGCCGCGGGACAGGCGCAGCTCCTGCATCGCCGACAACAGCGCCGCCCTGCAGGCTGCGACCCGGGGGACGGACCCGGGCTACTCCACGGTGCTGACCGCGACCCAAACCGACCCCGGCCTCTACCACCCCGCCGGCACCCACTGGAACGACCGGGGGGCCGTCGTCGGTGCGGGCGATCTGGTGGACTCGCTCCAGCCCGGGCTGTTCGACGCCGGCGCCTATTCGTTCAGGGTGGTCGAGGGTGAGGTCCTCGACACCGATCTGCTCCGGACCCAGGGCACCCCGGGGCTGGACGACGTCGAACGGGCCGAGGTGAGTCGACCCGGTGTCGAGGTCACGCTCATCGACCGGGCCGGATCGAAGCCGGCTGCGCCCGTGGTCCGCCAGCTGCGCTCCGGGGCGCCCCTCGTCCCGGGCCGGGTGCTGGTGCTCCACGACTCCTTCGGTATGTCCCTGGAACCGGTGGCCTCGCCCTGGTTCGCCGACGTCACCTGGTTCACCGTGAACCACGGCCACCAGGGGGACGCCCTCGTCCGTGCGATCGGGCAGGCCGACACCGTCGTGATCGTGTTGACCGAGCGCCACTTGGTGCAGTTCCTGGGCGACCTGGTCGACGTGGTCCGTTCCTCGTCGCCGCCGGCCGGCTGAGACGACCCTCGGCGGGGCGCTCCAGACGGACCGGGCGACTCCCGGCGGGGCCTACTTCTTCTTGGCTGCGGCGGCGCCGGCTGCGCCTGCGCCCGCCGTCTTGGCGCCGGCCCGGTTGCCGTAGCGGCGCTCGAAGCGCTCCACCCGGCCGCCGGTGTCGACCAGCTTCTGCTTGCCGGTGAAGAAGGGGTGGCACTCGTTGCAGAGCTCGACCCGCAGCTCGTCCCGGGTAGACCGGGTGATGAAGGTGTTGCCGCACGAGCAGCGGACGGACGTGGCCTCGTACTTGGGGTGGATGTCGGCTCTCATGATTCGTCCATTCTACCTGGCCCGGTGCGATCGCCCGTCGGTGCCGAGGGGGCGACAACTAGCATCGACCAGATGTACTGGCCGGGCAATGCCGCCAAGATGGAGGTCGTCGCCCGGCTCATCGAGCAGGTGAAGGGGCGGGACACCCCGTTGAAGGTGTTCGACTACGGGTGCGGCTCGGGCGGCGACTGGCCCCGCATCCTGGCCGAGATCGACGGCTTCGAGGTCGTCGGCTACGAGCCCAACGAGCGCTACGCGGCCGAGGCCCGACGCCGGCTCGACGGAGCCGCCACCATCCTCTCGGGCGACTCCCTGGGCCAACTCGACCTGGCGGCCGATGTCATCGTCAGCTTCAGCGTCTTCGAGCACGTCTACGACCGCCGGGCCTACCTGGCCACGGCCAAGCGCCTGCTCGCCCCCGACGGCACGTTCTACCTGAACTACGACGACGGCCACTTCCGGATCCGGCTCGAGCTCGACCGCCCCGGGAAGTGGCTGGAGCACGGCCGGGTGGCGGGGCACAACGCCATCGCCCCCGCCCTGGCCCGCCTCGGCCGGATCGCCACCTACCAGCGGCGGGTGGCCCGGGCCGACGCCAATGCCATGGTGGCGGACGCCGGCTTCGCCTGCGACGAGGTCTTCTACTCCAACCTGGGCGACGCCAAGGCCCTCTTCAAGACGCTCCCCGAGGACCGGCGGGACGAGTTCGCGCAAGCGTGGCTCGACTTCGAACGCCGGCTCAACCAGAGCTCGCTGGTGGAGCTGGCGGCCGTCGACCGCGGCGACACGGCCAACCTCTGGACCGTCATGCCCACCCGTACCCTCGTCCTCACCCACGGCGACCACGCCTGACGGCTCCACCCGCCAGGGGCCGCTGCTCCCCTATGCCGCCGGCGACGGGGCCTTGGCGATCTCGGCCAGGAACTCGTTGTTGCTCTTGGTGGTGCGGATCTTGTCCATCAGCAGCTCCAGGCCCGCGCCTGACTCCAGGCCGTTGAGCACCCGCCGCAGCTTCCAGATCTGCTGCAGCTGGCCCCGGTCGAACAGCAGCTCCTCGTGGCGGGTGGAGGAGGCGTTGACCTCCAGCGCCGGGTAGATGCGGCGCTCGGCCAGCTTGCGGTCGAGGCGCAGCTCCATGTTGCCGGTGCCCTTGAACTCCTCGAAGATGACCTCGTCCATCTTGGACCCGGTCTCGATGAGGGCCGTGGCCAGGATGGTGAGCGAGCCGCCCTCCTCCAGGTTGCGGGCCGACCCGAAGAACTTCTTGGGCGGGTAGAGGGCGTCGGTGGCCAGACCACCCGACATGATCCGCCCGCTGGCGGGGGCGGCCAGGTTGTAGGCCCGGGCCAGGCGGGTGATGCCGTCGAGGACGATCACCACGTCGCGACCCATCTCCACCAGCCGCTTCGCCCGCTCGGAGGCCAGCTCGGCCACCTGGGTGTGCTCGTCGGACGGACGGTCGAAGGTGGAGGCGATGACCTCGCCCTTCACCGACCGGCGCATGTCGGTGACCTCTTCCGGGCGCTCGTCGACCAGGAGCACCATGAGGTGGACGTCGGGGTTGTTGGCCTCGATGGAGTGGGCGATCTGCTTGAGGACGGTGGTCTTGCCCGCCTTGGGGGGCGACACGATGAGCCCCCGCTGACCCTTGCCGATGGGCGAGATGAGGTCGACGATCCGGGACACCATGTTGTTGGAGTCGCCCGGGATCTCGAGCACCAGCCGCTCGTCGGGGAAGAGGGGGGTGAGGTCCTCGAACCGGGGCCGGTTGCGGGCGTCCTCCACCGTCATGTCGTTGACGGTGTCGATGCGCAGCAGGGCGGGGTACTTCTCGGTGCTGCCGGCGGGCCGGGCCGCGCCTTTGATGACGTCGCCTTTGCGCAGGCCGAAGCGGCGGACCTGGCTGAGCGAGACGTAGACGTCGTTGGCCCCGGCCAGGTAGCCGTTGGTGCGCAGGAAGCCGTAGCCCTCGTCGCGCAAGTCGAGCAGGCCGTCGGCGGGGACGGGCTCGCCCGAGAAGGACGCTTCCTGGCCCCCCTGGCCCTGGGCCCGGTCGGGCTGGAGGTCGCGCTCGCCCCGGTCGCGTCCCCGGCGGCGACGGCTGCGGCGGTTGCCGGGGTCGCCCGCGGGCCCGTCGAACTGCTGCGATGACTGGCGGTTGTCGCGGTCGGCGCGGGGGCCGTTGTCCTGACGGGGGCCGTTGTCCTGACGGGGGCCGCGGTCCTCGCGGGGGGCACGGTCCTCCCTGGGGCCGCGGTCGCGCGCCTGCTGGCGGTCACCGCCGCCTCCGCCGCCTTGGCCGCCGCCTCCGCCCTGGCCGCCGCCGCCGCCGCTGCCGCCGCCCTGGCCCCGGTCGGTGGCCGGGGTGGGCGGGGTGGTGGTGGGTGCGGCCGCGGTCGCCGACGACGTGTCGCCGTTGCCCGCCTCCGCCGCCGGTGCCTCCGACGGCGCCGCGGTGTCGCCGGCCCCGGAGGAGTCGGCGGTGACGGGTGTGGCGTCGGCCGTCGGGGCGTTGAAGAGCGTGCCGCCGGCCTCGCCGTTGCCTCCGCTCTCGCCCGTGGGGGCGGACGCGTCCACAGGAGCCGCGTCGGTGGCCGACGCGCTGCCGTTGGTGTCGGGCGGGTCGACCGGGGCCGACGCCGCGGCCGCGGCCGCAGCCGTCGAGGCCTTGGTGGCCCGGGTGCGGCGGGGGCGTTCGGGTGCCTCGGTGCCGGTCTCGATCCCCGCTTGCCGGAGGATCGAGTCGATCAGGGTGGCCTTCGACGCCCGGGACGCGGGCTTGACGCCCATGGCCTCGGCGATGACGGCCAGTTCTTCGCGTTCCTTGCCCTCGAGGACGGATCGCTCGAGCGCCTGGGGCGCAATACTCATGGTGCCTCCCCGCTCGGTGCCATCAGGCACCGTGCGTGTTCGTCTGGTTGGAATGACTGGGTGGGACGGCGGCCAGGGGCGCAGGCCCCTCGCCGACGTTTTCGGGAACCGCCTTGAACGCCTGGCCCACCACCAGGTCGATGACCTGGGTGAGGGTGGCGTCGAGGTTGTAGGACTGGACGATCGCCACGTTGTGCTGGAGCGCCAACGATCGTACGTAGCGGTGCATCTTGCGGATGTTCTGGAAGGAGTCGAGGTAGCGCTCGGCGGGCCGGTTGCGGGAGTCGTGGGAGCGCTGGAGGAAGTGGCTGCGGTGCAGTTCCACCTCGTCGACGGTGACCACCATGGGCACCACCACCGCCTTGCCCGCGAATCGCTCCAGGTCGAAGAACCCGGGGACGACGTGGGCGCCCTCGACGATGAGGTCGGTGCCCTCGGAGACGGCCCGGCTGACCAGGGCCTCGATGCCGACGGCCACGGCCGACACCTGCTCGCGGAACCCGATGATGACCGGGTCGGCGCTGCGGGGCAGGGGGTGCTTCACCAGCCGGGCGGCGTCGAACGACGACGTGTGCAGGCTGGGGAACAGGTCGGCGGTGAACATCGACCGCATGACCTCGCGGACGGCGTCGGTGGGGATGACCCGGGTGATGCCCAGGCGGCTGGCGAGCATGGTGGCGATGGTGGACTTGCCCACGCCCGTCGCCCCGCCCAGCAGGATCACCAGCGGCAGGTCGAGGCGCTGCACCATCTGCCACTTGGAGAACGACTCCGCGTAGCGGTCGCCCACCTCCGAGCGGAGGACGTCGAAGGCCAACTGGTTGAGCTCGAGCCGGGAGATGGTGGCCACGCCCCCGTCGTCGAGGCGCTCCTCGATGACCTCGGCCACGTGGAAGGCGCGGTCCGGCGCCAGCCCGGTAGCCATGATGGCGGAGGCCATGAGGCCCTTGGAATACGGAAACTCGTACTCCCGGTCACCCACGACCATGTGGCGGGATGCCACTGTTTTCACGATTGTTCCTGCGCCTTCGGCACCTGATCCGGCAGAACTGCCGAGGTGCCAGTTGATATTCCGATTACTGCGCCAACTTCCTACTGGACCAACTTCGGTACTGGACCAACTTCGGTACTGGGCCAACTTCGCTGCTGGGCCAACTTCCGTACTTACGACGCCGAGAACCTTTCGGCGGCCAGGTCGGCTGTGCCGAGAGCCAACTCCTCGAACGTCCCGTCACCTCCGGTGGATACAACCCTGTTGTCGCAAAACGTGATCTCTAGTCCCCGCTCCAGCGCTGTTTTCGCTGCGAGGTCCACCGCCGCCGCTTTCAACTCCACCAGCAGGACATCGGCGGCGGGTGCTGCGGCCAGGTCGGCCGCCAACTCTGGCCGCTGGGCCAGGTGGTGGGAGACCCCGACCACGGTGCATCCGTGCTGCTGTTCGAGATGGTGTACCAACACCTTGCTGGCCGAGGCCGGCGCGGTGGTGACGTAGAAGACCCGACGACCGGAAATGGGTCCAAGGGGAAAGGGCCGAAACACGGTGTGGACAACCCGGACCCCAGGTACCAACTTCCGGACGCTTTCCTCGAGGAACCCAGAACCCGAGCTCGGGGTGCTGGTTCCCGTCGGAGCGCCGGCGCCCCAGACGGCGAACGATGGCTCCACCATGGTAACCACAATCAGATCGCTCAGCAACAACCGGTAGGCACCGAGATATCCCGTCACCAACTCGGGGTCGACGGACGCCGGCATGACGCAGATGGTGGCGTCGGCGTGAACCGGTGGAACGGATGCTCCGCTTCCCTCGAACACCAGCAACCGCTCGGATCTTCCGTTGGCCGCGGCTACGCCCGCGGCGAAGGTGCTGGCGAAGGGGGCGCCGGCCAGTCCCCCACCGCAACGGCGGGTGCCGACGGTGGCCACGTCCGCCACCAGCGCGTCCTCCAGGTGGTCGGACGCGGCGTGGCGGCCGGACGCGGCCAGGGCGATGAGACCGGCCGGCGACAGGTCGAACGTCGCGGGGTCGACCAGCTCGGGCTCGGCCGGACCGCCCCGACCCATGGCCACCACCACCGGCGGGGTACCCCGTTCGACCAGCAGGCGGGCGAGGGAGGCCGACACCGCCGTCTTGCCCGTGCGCTTGCCGGTGCCGATGACGGCGAGCGACGGCTTGGTCGCGATGCGGGGGCGGGGCGGCGGGTCGAAGCGGAAGTCGGCCCCCACGTAGGGAATGCCGGCCACCAGCGTGCGGGCGGCCAGGCCCATGCGCTGGCGGGCGTCGAGCACGGGCTCGTCCGAGAGGTCGACGACGAGGTCGGGAGCGAAGGCGTCCAGCCCCGCCTGGAGGGCTCCGACGAGGCCTTCGCCCCGCACCACGGGCAGGCCCAGGCCGAGGTCGTCGGTCAGGTCGGCGGCCAGCTTCTCGCCCCCGCCCAGCAGGGCCGCCCCCACCACGACCGCGCCGGGGATGCGCTCGGGGAGGTGCTCGATGGCGGCCCGGACGACGGGCGGGTAGTGCTCGCCGTCGATCAGGACGAGAGTCCGTACTGAGGCACTCATAGTGGGCTCATCTCGGGGCCGGGCCCCGGGCTCAGTTGGCAGACAAGGGGGTCAGACGTTGGGGGCGCGACCGACCAGGCGGCTCATGAGCAGGTGGCCGGGCACGGGCGGGGCGGAGGCGGTGGCCGCTTCGTTGTAGGTACCGCCGGGGCCGTCGACGGCGGAGTCGACGAGCAGGTAGGGGACGGAGTCGGACGTGTGGGTGCGCAGGGCGATCGGGGTGGGGTGGTCGGGCAGGAGGAGCATCCGCCACGGGCCCATGGCGTCGAGACCCTCGACGAGGGGGCCGATGATGCGACGGTCCCAGTTCTCGAGGGCCTCGATCTTGGCCTCCAGGTTGCCGGCGTGGCCGGCCTCGTCGCTGGCCTCCACGTGGATGAGGAACAGGTCGTCGCCGCCGGCGAGGGCGGCCAGGCAGGCGTCGCGCTTGCCCTCGTAGTTGGTGTCGTACCAGCCGGTGATGCCCTCGACGTCGGCCGCGGGGATGCCGGTGAGGGCGCCCAGGCCCCGGATGAGGTCGACGGCCGACACCAGCCCCGCCTTGAGCCCGTAGGCCGACTCGAACGACGGCAGCACCGGCTGCGGGCCCTGCCCCCACAGCCAGATCTGGTTGGCCTGCAGGGCGGAGGCGCTGACGATCGGCCTCGAGGCGTCCATCAGCGCCTGCAGCTGGGGGGCGGCGGGGCCGGTGGGCCACACCGCGGGCTTGCCGGTGAGGTCGTGGGGCGGGAAGCAGTCGGCGTCGGCCCACGTGTCGGGGGTGACGAGGATGTGGCGGTACTGCACGCCCGGATGGAACGTGATCTCGTCGGTGCCGAGCTCGGCCTGCAGGGTGGCGATGACGGCCGCCGCCTCCTCGGTGGACGGGTGGCCGCCGGAGAAGTCGACCATGGTGCCGTCGTCGCCCACGGTGGCCAGGTTGCAGCGGTAGGCGATCTGGTCGGGGCGCAGGCGCAGGCCCATGGCCGCGGCCTCGATCGGCGCCCGGCCGGTGTGGTGGACGGCGGGGTCGTAGCCGAGGATCGACAGGTTCCCGACGTCGCTGCCCGGCGCCATCCCGGCGGGAATGGTGGCGGCCCGCCCCACCTCGCCCCGGGCCGCCAGCTTGGCCAGGTGGGGCATGTGCGCCACCTCCAGCGGCGTCCGCCCCCCGAGCTCGGCAATCGGGTCGTCGGACGCCCCGTCGGGCACACACACCACGTACTTCATGCCGTGGATCGTAACCGGAGGGTCCGCATCGGCGGTTCCGTCCTGCCCGCCCCGTTCGATGGGCGACGTTTCGCTCCCATTCGCCGTCGGTACGCTCGGGCGACGATGGTTTCCCGCCGCCTCACGGCCCTCCTCGTCGCATCCGCCCTGGCCCTCGGGGGCGCGGCGTGCGGCGGGGACGACAACGACCCGACCCCGACGGTCACAACCGCCTCGACTGTCCCCGGCGGGCAGGGGACGACAGCGCCGTCGGTGGAGCCGGAGCCGGTTCCCCAGCCCCTGGCGTCGCTCTCGTTGCAGCTGACGCAGGTGGCCGAGGTCGATCAGCCGGTCGACCTGGCCGTCCGGCGCGACGACACGGCCCTGTACGTGGTGGAGAAGGGGGGCCGGGTGCGGGCCGTCCGCGACGGCGCCGTCGACCCGACGCCGGTCCTCGACCTGTCCGATGCCGTCTCCACCGGCAGCGAGCAGGGTCTCCTCGGCCTCGCCTTCGCCCCCGACGGCGGCCACCTCTACGTCAACTACACCGACACCGGCGGCAACACCCGGATCGTGGAGTACGCCTTCGCCGGAGGCCGAGCCGACCCGTCGAGCGCCCGGGAGCTGCTCGAGATCGACCAGCCCTACGCCAACCACAATGGCGGCCACCTCGCCTTCGGCCCCGACGGCCACCTCTTCATCGGGATGGGCGACGGTGGCAGCGGCAACGACCCCGAGAACCGGGCCCAGAACCTCGGCGTCCTGTTGGGCAAGCTCCTCCGCATCGACCCGACCCCGTCCGCCGGCCGCCCGTACACGATCCCGTCCGACAATCCCTTCGTCGGCCAGGACGGCGCCCGGGGCGAGATCTGGGCGTACGGCCTCCGCAACCCCTGGCGGTTCTCCTTCGACCGCCAGACCGGCGACCTGTGGATCGGCGACGTGGGCCAGAACGCGGTGGAGGAGGTCGACTTCGCGGCCGAGTCGTCCGACGGGGGCGAGAACTACGGGTGGCCGGCCATGGAGGGCACCCGGGCCAACAAGGGCAGCCGACCGGCGGGGGCCGTCGACCCCATCTTCGACTACCGCCAGGCCGACGGCGGCTGCTCCGTCGTCGCCGGCTACGTCTACCGGGGCTCGGCCGTCCCCGGCCTGACGGGAGCGTTCCTCTACGGCGACTACTGCGCGGGCGACGTCCTGGCCGTGCGCCAAGCCGACGGCGCCGTCACCGAGGAGGCCGACCTCGGCCTCGACGTCAGCAACCTGTCGTCGTTCGGCCAGGACAGCGCGGGCGAGCTGTACGCCCTGTCCCTCGACGGCGCCGTCTACCGCGTCGACGGCGCCTGAGGGCGCGTCAGCCCAGGGCCTCCTGGTAGGCGGCGATGGTGCGCTCGACCATGCGGTCGAGGCCGAACGTGTCCCGGGCCCGGCGGGCCGCCCCCTCCCCCAGGCGGTGGCGCAGGCCGGCGTCGCCCGCCAGCTCGAGGATGGCCTCGGCCAGGGCGGCCGGGGCGCGCGGGGGGACCAGGCGCCCGCTCTCACCGTCGGCTACGACCTCGGGGATCGGGCCGACGGCGGTGGCCACGATCGGTAGCCCGACCGCCGACGCTTCCAACGCGGCCAGGCCGAAGCCCTCGCCGAAATCGGGGGTGGTGGGGAAGGCGAACACGTCGGCCGCGTTCATGAAGGCCCGGATGTCGTCGACGAAGCCCAGAAACCGGTAGGAGCCGGGCGGGAGGACGGTCGCCGCCCGCCGTTCGAGCGACTCCCGCAGCGGGCCGTCGCCCGCCACCAGCAGCCGCAGGCGATCGTCGGCGCGGGTGGCGATGGCCATGGCGTCGATGAGGTCGGCGTGGCCCTTCTCCGGCACCAGCCGGGACGACACCGCCACGGCCACGTCGCCCGGGCCCAGCTCCAACCGGGCCCGCTCCCGCGCCCGGTCGTCGTCCGAGAAGCGCCAGCCGGCCACGTCCATCCCGTAGTGGATGACGCGGACCCGGTCGGCCGGGGCCAGCTTCCGTTCCACCAGGTAGCGGCGGAGGTGCTCGGAGATGGCGATGGTGACCCGGGGCGACCGCCACGCCAGCCGGGACACCGCCCCGTAGGGCGGGCGCTCGTAGAACGGATGGCTGCCATGGAACGACGAGACCCCCACCACCGAGCACAGGCGGGCCGCCGCCTGCCCGTGGGTGTCGCCGTGGATGAGATGGGTGTGGACCACGTCCGGCCGCTCGGCCCGGATCCGCTGCACCAGCCGGGCCACCGCCACCGGGTTGACGTCCGGCCCCGCCGGGATCGTGGTCACCGGCACCCCCGAGGCGATCAGGGGCTCGACGAAGCGGTGGGCGTCGGCGGTGGCGAGCACGCACATGCGGGCGTCGACGCCCCGGGCGATCAGGGCGGGCAGGAGCGTGAGCAGGTGGCGCTCCGAGCCCCCGATCCCGGAGACCCGCTGGACGTGGAGAACCCTCACAAAGGGGGCTACAGGCCGAGCTCGGCGCGGACGGCGCCGATGTCGGCGTCGACCGGCGACGGCACCGCGATCTGGGCGATGGCCCGGTCGGGGTCCTTGAGGCCGTGGCCGGTGAGGGTGCAGACCACCGTCCGCACGCCGTCGGCCACGCCCACCTTCAACAACCCCGCGACCGACGCGGCCGACGCCGGCTCGCAGAACACCGACTCGGTGCCGGCCAGGAAGCGGTAGGCGTCGAGGATCTCCTCGTCGGTGACGGAGTGGATGCCGCCGCCCGACTCCGACGCGGCCGCGGTGGCGCCGTACCACGAGGCCGGGTTGCCGATGCGGATGGCGGTGGCGATGGTGTCGGGGTTCTCGACGATGTGGCCGAGGACGATCGGCGCCGCCCCCGCGGCCTGGAACCCGAACATCTTCGGCAGCTTGGTCGACTTCCCCGCGTCCTGGTACTCGCGGAAGCCCTTCCAGTAGGCGGAGATGTTGCCGGCGTTGCCGACGGGCACGCAGTGCATGTCGGGGGCGTCGCCCAGGACGTCGACGATCTCGAAGGCGGCCGTCTTCTGGCCGTCGATCCGGTAGGGGTTGATGGAGTTGACGATGGTGACGGGCGCGGTCTCGCCCAGGGCCCGGACAACGTCGAGGGCCTGGTCGAAGTTGCCCCGCACCTGCAGCACCCGGGCCCCGTGGATGAGGGCCTGGGCCAGCTTGCCCAGGGCGATGTAGCCCTCGGGGATGAGCACGGCGCAGGTGAGGCCGGCCCGGGTGGAGTAGGCCGCGGCCGACGCCGAGGTGTTGCCGGTGGACGCGCACACCACCGCCTTGGCCCCGTCCTCCACCGCCTTGGAGATGGCCAGGGTCATGCCCCGGTCCTTGAACGAGCCGGTGGGGTTGGCCCCCTCCACCTTGAGCCACACCTCGGCCCCCACCCGCTCCGACAGCCGGGGGGCGGGCACCAGGGGGGTGGCCCCTTCGAGCAGGGTGATGACGGGCGTGTCCGCCGTCACCGGCAGGTAGTCGCGGTACTCCTCGATCAACCCTCGCCAGCCCGGCCGCGCCATCTCTTACTCGGGACCGATGACCCGGAGGAGCGAGCCGACCCGGTCGACCACGTCGAGCTGGCGGAGGTCGGCGACGGTGGCCTGCATGTCGCGCTCGCGGGCGGTGTGGGTGACGAGCATGAGCCGGGCCTCGTCGCCCATCCCCAGCTGCAGGACCTGGACGATCGACACCCCCTGCTGGGAGAAGGCGTGGGCCACCCGCTCGAGCACGCCCGGCCTGTCGGCCACGTCGAGGGAGAGGTAGTACTGCGACTCCAGCTCGTCCATCGGGCGGAGACGGGCGGTGGCCAGGCCCGCGACACCAGCGGACGCCGACGTGCCCTGGCGCAGGTTGGAGGCGGCGTCGACCACGTCGCCCAGGACGGCGGAGGCGGTGGGACGTCCCCCGGCTCCCCGGCCGTAGAACATCAGCTCGCCGGCGGCGTCGCCCTGGATGAACACCGCGTTGTAGGCCTCCCGCACCGCGGCCAGGGGGTGGGCGAGGGGGATCATGGCCGGGTGGACCCGCACCGCCACCTGGTCGCCGCCGGGGCCGGGGACCGAGTCGGCCACCGCCAGCAGCTTGACCACGTAGCCCAGGCGGGCGGCCATGGCGATGTCGTCGGTGGTGACGCCGGTGATTCCCTCCCGGTAGACGTCGCCCGCCCGCACGTCGATGCCGAAGGCGACGCTGGCGATGATGGCGGCCTTGGCCGCGGCGTCGAAGCCCTCGACGTCGGCGGTGGGGTCGCGCTCGGCGTAGCCCAGGGCCTGGGCCTCGGCCAGGGCGGCGGCGAAGGAGTCGCCCCCCTCGGTCATGCGGGTGAGGATGAAGTTGGTCGTCCCGTTGACGATGCCGATGACCCGGCTGATGCGGTCGCCGGCGAGGGACTCCCGCAGCGGGCGCATCAGGGGGATGGCCCCGCAGACGGCGGCCTCGAAGAGCAGGTCGACGCCCGACTTCACCGCCGCGTCGAACAGCTCGGCCCCGTGGGTGGCGAGCAGCTCCTTGTTGGCGGTGACGACGGGCTTGCCCGCGTCGAGGGCGGTGAGGATGAGGGTGCGGGCCGGCTCCACGCCGCCGACGACCTCGACGATGAGGTCGATGTCGGGGTCGGCGACGATGCCGGCGGGGTCGTCGGTCAGCACGCCGGGGGCGAACTCGACGGGGCGGGGGCGGCTGAGGTCGCTCACCGCCACCCGGGCGATCTCCAGCCGCAGGCCGGTGCGGGCGGCGACCGCGTCGCCGTTGGCCGCGACCAACTCGACCAGCGCGGCCCCGACATTGCCGCAGCCCAGCAGCCCGATACGCACCGTGGAATTGCCGTCCATGGGGGTCAACGCTACCGGTCGAGCCGGAGGAGGTCGTCGGGCGTCTCCCGTCGCACGACGACCCGGGCGGACCCGTCGCGGACGAACACGACTGCCGGACGGGGCACCTTGTTGTAGTTGGAGGCCATCGAGTGCCCGTAGGCGCCGGTGACCGGCGTGCACAGGACGTCGCCCACGGCCAGGTCGGCCGGCACCTGGGCGTCGCGCACCACGATGTCGCCCGACTCGCAGTGCTTGCCCACCACGGTGACGGTGCGGGGGCGGTCGGCGCCGGTGGCCCGGGGCAGGAACGCCTCGTAGCCGCTGCCGTAGAGGACGGGCCGGGGGTTGTCGCTCATCCCCCCGTCGACGGCCACGTAGGTGCGCACGCCGGGGACGTCCTTCACCGTGCCCACCCGGTAGAGGGTGAGGCCGGCGGCGGCGGCGATGGCCCGGCCGGGCTCGACGGTGACCCGGGCGGTGATGCCGGCGGCCGAGCACGCCGAGTGCAGCACCGCGGCCCACTCGGTGATCGACGGGGCGTCCTCCCCCTCCACGTACGGCACGCCCAGGCCCCCGCCCAGGCACAGCTCCTCGACATCGAGCGGCTCGACGAAGCCGGCGAGGACCTCGACCGCCTTCTCGAACGACCGCAGCAGGAAGATCTGGCTGCCGATGTGGGCATGAATGCCGACCAGGTCGAACGCCGGGTGGATCTGGGTGTGCTGGACGGCCCGGGCCGCGTGCCCCGACGCCACGCCCAGGCCGAACTTGGAGTCGGTCTGACCGGTCATCACATACTCATGCGTGTGGGCCTCCACGCCGGGCGTGACCCGGACCATCACCCTGGTCGGCTGCCCGTCCTCCTCGTGCAGCCGCTCCAGCCGGGCCAGCTCGTCGAAGGAGTCGACCACCACCCGCACGCCCAGCTCGTGCGCCCGCCGCAGCTCGTCGAGGGACTTGTTGTTGCCGTGGAGGACAAGTCGCTCCGGCGGCACGCCGGCGGCCAGGGCGACGTGCAGCTCGCCGCCGGTGGCCACGTCGACCCGCATGCCCTCCTCGTGGACCAGCCGGGCCATGGCCATGCACAGGAACGCCTTGGAGCCGTACGCCACCCCGTCGCCGAAGGCGGTCACCGCCTCCCGGCAGCGGGCCCGCAGGTGGTCCTCGTCGTAGACGAAGAGGGGGGTGCCGTGCTCGTCGGCGAGGGCGCCGAGGTGGCACCCGCCGATGTGCAGCCACCCGTCGGGCCCGACCTCGGCCGAGTCCGGCAGCAGCGAGGCCTGGAGGACGCTCACATCGACTCGGGCGCGCTGACCCCGAGGAGGTCCAGCCCGATGGCCAGCCCGATCCGGGTGGACTCCACCAGCCACAACCGGGCCTGCGTCTGCTCGTGGGTGATGCCCTCGCCCATCACGTAGCAGTCGTGGTAGAAGCCGTGGAACCGCCCGGCCAGCTCCCGCACCCACGTGGCCACCTTGTGCGGCGCCCGGGTGTGGCAGGCGTCGGCCACCACCTCGGGGAGTTCGGCGAGGCTCCGCAGCAGCTCGAGCTCCCGCGGGTGCTCCAACCCCGACAGGTCGACGATGTCCAGCGGGTAGCGCTGCACGCCCTTCTCCGCCGCCACCCGCGAGATCGAGGCGATCCGGGCGTGGGCGTACTGGACGTAGAAGACCGGGTTGTCCATCGACTTGGTGACGACGGCGTCGAGATCGAAGGTCTGCTTGGTGTCGATGGACTGGAGCAGGAACGTCAGCCGGGCCACGTCGGGGCCGACCTCGTCCACCACCTCCGCCAGCTCGACGAAGTTCCCGCTCCGCTTACCCATGCGCACGACGTTGCCGCCCTTGACGATGGTGACCAGCTGTCCCAGCACGATCTCCAGCTCGTCGGGGTCATGGCCGAGCGCCTGGACGCCGGCCTTGAGCCGGCCGACGTGGCCGTGGTGGTCCGCGCCCCAGATGTCGATCAGCCGGGTGAACCCGCGGGTGAACTTGTCGCGGTGGTAGGCGATGTCACCCAACAGGTAGGTGGGCTCGCCGCCGGTCTTCAGCAGAACCTCGTCCTTGGCCAGGCCCAGGTCGGTGGTCCGCAGCCAGGTGGCGCCGTCGCCCTCGTAGACCAGGCCCGACGCCCGCAGGTCGGCCAGGGCGGCCTCGATGGCACCGGAGTCCACCATCGACTGCTCGCTGAACCAGGTGTCGAACTCCACGCCCAGGGAGCCGAGGGCGCCGGCGATGTCGGCCACCGCCCGCTGGCGGGCCCAGGCCACCGGCTCGGCGTCGTCGGGCATCTCCGCGGCCCAGTCGACGACGTACTGGCCCTTGTAGCCCTCCTCCGGCGCAGGTTCACCGGCCTTGGCCGCGGCCAGCGAGGCCCCCAGCAGGGAGACCTGCAGGCCGCGATCGTTGACGTAGTACTCGCGGTGAATGGCGTAGCCGCAGCGCTCGAGGATGCGGCAGAGGGCGTCGCCGTAGACGGCCCACCGGCCGGCGCCCACGTGGAGGGGCCCGGTGGGGTTGGCGCTCACGAACTCGACGTTGACCCGCTCGCCGTGGCCGAGATCGTGGCGGGCGTAGCCGGCGACGCCGGCCTCCACCACCTCGGTGAGGCAGTCGTGCAGCCACCGGTCGTGAAGCTTGAAGTTCACGAACCCGGGGCCGGCGACGTTCATGGTCGCCACGTACGCCGGCGGGTCGGCGCCCATCCGGGCGACGAGGGCGTCGGCCAGCTCGCGCGGATTGCGCCCGCTGGCCTTGGCCGCGGCGAGGGCGACGCTGGATGACCAGTCGCCCAGCTCGGGCCGGTTGGAGCGCTCCACGGGGATGCGCTCGGGCACCGGGTCGACGCCGAGTGCCACCAGCGCGCCGCGCAGGGAGGAGGTGAGGATGTCCTGGATCATCGGCATGGGTGTGGGGTTAGCGACGGGGCCGGGTCATGACCGCGTTGAGCCGGTCGATCAGCTCGAGCGGGTCGAACGGCTTGGTGATGTAGTCGTCGGCGCCCAGGTCGAGGCCCTGCTGGACCTCGGTCCTCTGCGCTTTCGCCGACAGCAGGATCACCGGCAGATCAGCGGTGGTGGGCTCGCCCTTGAGGTCGGTGAGCAGCTGGAGGCCGTCACGCCTCGGCATCATGATGTCGGAGATGACGATGTCAGGCCGCTCGGCCTTGGCCCGCCGGAACCCTTCCTCGCCGTCGGCGGCGCAGATGACGTCGAAG
>JAXDOC010000001.1:0-6358 GCA_034669165.1 Actinomycetota bacterium | reverse complement strand
GGCTGACCGGCGCGCGGGGCACCGCCTCGCGGCGCTCGCGCACGCCGCGCAGGAACAGCTCGTGCACGCGGGTCTCCCCCGCGATCTCGGGGTGGAAGGAGATCACCAGCATCTCGTCCTGGCGGGCGGCGACCGGGTGGCCGTCGACCTCGGCGAGGATCTCGACGCCGTCGCCGTACTCGGCGATCCACGGCGCGCGGATGAACACCGCCCGGACCGGGCCGCCGTCGACGCCGGGCAGGTCGAGGTCGGTCTCGAACGAGCGCAGCTGGCGGCCGAACGCGTTGCGCCGGCAGACGGTGTCCATCACGCCGAGGTGCTCGCGGTCGAGCATGATCATCCCGGCGCAGGTGCCGAGCACGGGCGTGCGCGCGCCGACCAGCTCGCGCAGCGGCCCGGCCAGACCCTCGCGCTCGATGCCGAGGGTCATGGTCGTCGACTCCCCGCCGGGGATCACCAGCCCGTCGAGGCCTTCGAGGTCGGCGGGGACGCGCACCTCGCGCACGCCGGCGCCCAGCTCTCGCAGCACTCGCCCGTGAGCCTCGAAGTCGCCCTGCAGGGCGAGCACGCCGACGAGCGGTGCGGACAAGGGCCTACCAGCCGCGGTTGGCGAGGAGCTGCTGCTCCTCGAGCTTGCGCGTCTCCAGCGACGCCATCGCGGTGCCGAGGCCTTCGGAGGCCTTGGCGACGCGGTCGGCATCGCGGAAGTGCGTCGTCGCCTCGACGATCGCGGCCGCGCGCGTGGCGGGGTCCTCGGACTTGAAGATGCCCGAGCCGACGAACACGCCCTCGGCGCCGAGCTGCATCATCAGCGCGGCGTCGGCCGGGGTCGCGATGCCGCCGGCGGAGAAGATCACGACCGGGAGCTTGCCGTCGCGTGCGACCTGGCGCACGAGGTCCAGCGGTGCCTGGTGCTCCTTGGCGGCGGTGGCCAGCTCGGCGTCGTCCATCACGGTCAGGCGCTTGAGCTCGGAGCCGATCCGGCGCATGTGGCGCACGGCTTCGACGATGTCGCCGGTGCCGGCCTCACCCTTGGAGCGGATCATCGCCGCGCCCTCGGCGATGCGCCGCAGCGCCTCCCCGAGGTTCGTCGCGCCGCACACGAACGGGACCTTGAACGCCCACTTGTCGATGTGGTTGGCCTCGTCGGCGGGCGTGAGCACCTCGGACTCGTCGACGTAGTCGACCTCGAGCGCCTCCAGCACCTGGGCCTCGACGAAGTGGCCGATGCGGGCCTTGGCCATCACCGGGATCGTGACGGCCTCCTGGATCCCCTTGACCAGCAGTGGGTCCGACATGCGGGCCACGCCGCCGTCGCGGCGGATGTCCGCCGGCACACGCTCGAGCGCCATCACCGCGGCCGCACCGGCGTCCTCGGCGATCCTGGCCTGCTCGGGGGTGACGACGTCCATGATCACGCCGCCCTTGAGCATCTCGGCCAGGCCCCGCTTGACCAGGTCGCTTCCAGTGGTGGGGCGGTTCGTCTGCTCGTCCGTCACGTTTCCCATTCTACGGGTCCCGTCGGGCCCGCCGATCGGGATTCCGCCCCGGTGCCTCTTTAGGGCGCGACCGTGGTGGCCGCGGCCGGGGCCGGTGGCTCCTCGACGGAGACGGTGGCCTCGCTGTGGACCAGCTCCACGACGTTGTGCCCGGGCGGGAACACCATGGGGGCGCCGTTGGCGTCGGCGTAGGCGGTGACGGTGCTGGCCCCCGCCTTCGACCACGTGCCCTTGGCCAGGGTGCCGTTGGTGAAGTACCAGGCCTCGCCCGTGCCGATGACCTCGGGGTAGGTGACGGCCGCGTCGGCCGAGAACCGGGAGTAGCCGACGAACTGGACGATCACGTTGCCGGGCGTCCACACCCCGCCCGCCTCCAGCGTGTGCGGCTGGCCGTTGGTGGAGCGGGCCCACCCCTTGGCGGTGGCGTCCCAGGTGTAGGAGGCGGTGATGTCGGCCAGGGGGATGTCCATCGCCGTGACCGGGGTGGCGCCGGCGGCGGCGTAGGTCTCGCCCGGCTTGAGGAAGGGCGCGAAGGGCGGCGGCTCCTTGACGTCGCCGACCGCGGCGTAGAACTTCCCCGAGTCGGTGTAGAGGTTGTGCGGGGCGGACCGGCCGGAACGGCGGTAGAGGACCTCGGTGTTGTTCTCGTCGATGAAGTCGATGCCGGCGCTGCGCACCAGCTGCACGATGGTGGGAGCGCCGCCGGAGAAGACGAGCGGCCCGCCCAGGGGGGCCACGATGAGGGGGTCGGCCGGGCGCACCGACCGCACCGGGCCAATGGGGTCGGCGTCGGTGGACTGGAACACCACCACGAACCGGGTGATGCCCTCGGTGACCTCCTCGTAGACCACGTCGGCCGCGTCGAGCCCGGCCTGGGGGCGGGCGGCGGCGTTGTTGTCGATCTTGACCGTGACCGCGGCCCGGTGGAGCTTGACCGGGTCGGTCTGGGGCAGGCCGGTGAGGGGGGCCTGCGGGGGGAGGGTGGTGGTCGTGGTGGCCGGGATCGTGGTCGCCCGGCCCTGGGAGCCCTTCTTGCCGCCACCACAGGCGGCGGTGACCATGAGGAGGGCCACGGCGAGGACGGTCACGACGTTCCGGGACCAAACGTGCCGAGGACATCCGCGCCGGCGTGAGATTGTCATGCTCTAGAGCTCCTTGAGGGCCTGGATCCGCTCATCGAGCGGCGGATGCGTGTCGAACAGGCGGTTCAACCACGCTAGGCGGCCCTCCTCCTCGGTGCGAGCCAGGGGCGACTCGATCCAGAGGTGGGCGGTCGCCCGGGACGACGAGTGGACCACCGTGGTGTCGTTCTTGAGCTTCTCCAGGGCCGAGATCAGCCCCGGCGGATACCGCGTGAGAGAGACGCCGCTGAAGTCGGCCAGCGCCTCCCGGCGCCGGGACACGGCGAACTGCATGACCCTCGCCACCAGGGGCGCCAGCAGGAGGAGGGCGAAGCCGAACACGGCCACGACGGCCGCGGGGCCGGCGCCGCCCGAGCTGGAGTCGTCACGGTGGCGGGGGCCGCCCCACCACATGAAGCGGAGGCTGAAGTCGGCCACCAGGGCGATGACCCCGACGAAGGTGACGGCGAGGGTGGACACCAGCACGTCGTAGTTCTTGATGTGGCTCAGCTCGTGGGCGAGCACGCCCTCCAGCTCGATGCGGCTGAGCTTCTCCATCAGCCCGGTGGTGACGGCGATGGCCGCGTGCTGCGGGTTGCGGCCGGTGGCGAAGGCGTTGGGGGCGGGGTCGTCGACCAGGTAGACGCGGGGCTTGGGCAGGCCGGCGGCGATGCACAGCCCCTCGACCAGGTTGTGCAGCCGGGGCTCGCTCTCGGGCGTGGTGAGGCGGGCGTGGCTCATGGCCAGCGCCACCGCGTCGGACTTGTACCAGGCGAGGACCGACCCCCCGCCCACGACGACCAAGGCGATCAGCAGACCGCCGATCCCGAAGCCGAAGAGGAGCTGCACCGCCCAGGCCACGGCCATCGCCAGCACGACGAACCCTGCGACGAGCAGGACCGAACGCCGCTTATTCGAGGATATTTGCTCGAACAGAGGCTTAGAACTGCACGTTTACCGGGCCGCGCGACGTGTCGTCGGCCTCGAAGAACTCCTGCTGTTTGAAGCCGAACCGGCCGGCCACGATGTTCGACGGGAAGCTCTCGATCTTGTTGTTCAGCTGGAGGACCTTGTCGTTGTAGAACTGCCGGGCGTAGCTGATGCGGCCCTCGGTGCCGGTGAGCTCCTCCTGCAGGTTCAGGAAGTTCTCATTGGCCTTGAGCTCGGGGTAGGCCTCGGCCACCGCGAACAGCGACTTCAGGGCGCCGGTGAGCATGTTCTCGGACTGGGCCTGCTCGGCCACACCGGTGGCGTTGATGGCGTTGGCCCGGGCCTGGGTGACGGCCTCGAAGGTCTCCCGCTCGTGCTTGGCGTAGCCCTTGACCGTCTCCACCAGGTTGGGGATGAGGTCGTAGCGGCGCTTGAGCTGGACGTCGATCCCGGCCCACGCGTTCTTGACACCGTTGCGGAGCTTGACCAGCCCGTTGTAGGTGAGGACGACGTAGAGGACGAGCAGGACGACGACGCCGAGGAGGATCCACTTGATCATGCGGCCCTCAGCATAGGGCGCGTGGCCGGCGCCGGCTGGGCGGTCGGACTAGGGGCGGTCGATGGCCTGGTGATAAAGGTCGACGTAGCGCTCGGCCAGGTGGTCCATGGAGAACTGGTTGGCCCGGGCCTCCCCCGCCGCCACCAGGTGGGCGGCGGTGGCCGGCTCGTACAGGACCTTGGTGAGGGCGCCGGCCAGGGCCACCGCGTTGCCGGGCGGCACCAGGAGGGCGGCCTGCCCGCACCCTCCCCCACCAGCCACGTTGCGGTACCCGGGGATGTCGCTGGCCACGACCGGCGTCTGGGCGGCCATGCCCTCCAGCAGCACCATCCCGAACGACTCGCCCCGGAGCGACGGGGCGCAGAGGGTGTCGGCCCCCCGCAGCCGGGCCGCCCGCTCGTCGTCGCCGATGCGGCCCAGCCACTCCACCCGGTGGTCGTCGGCGGTGAGCAGCTTCAGCTTGCCCGTCTCCGGCCCGTCGCTGGCCACCCACAGGCGGGCGTCGGCCGGTAGCCGGGCCATGGCCGCCAGCAGCACGTCGAGGCCCTTGCGGGACTCGTGGCGGGACATGAACAGCACGGTCGGGCCGGTGGTGGGCCACGGGGTGGCCTTGGCGAAGCGGTCGACCTCGATGCCGTTGAACAGGACGTGGTAGTCGTCGCCGCCCAGCGCCCGCACGGCCATGGCCTTGGCGTCCTCGGAGACCGCGCACCGCACGTCGAGCCGGCGGGACAGCCAGCGGGTGAGGGGCCGGAGCACCCGGTAGGCGGCGCTCACCCCCGACGCGTGGAAGGTGCCCACCATCGGCACCGACGCCAGGGCCACGCACGTGACGGTGGGGCCGGGGGCGAGAGGCTCGTGCAGGTGGAGGACGTCGAAGTGCTCGTCGCGCAGCACCGCGATCGTGCGCATGGCGCAGGACGGGTCGGGGGCGATGGGCGCCATCGACCCGTTGGCCGCGGTGGGGATGCTGTTGCCGAGGGGAATCACCCCCACCTCGGGCGGCGGCCCGTCGCACGGACCGAGCACCCGGGCGTCGTGGCCCAGCGTCCGCAGGGCCCGGGCCAGCCCCAGAACCTGGCCCTGCACCCCGCCGGGAACGGTGAGGCTGTACGGGCAGACGAGGGCGATCCGCACGAATGGAGCGTACCGGCGCCGGAGCATCCCGGGTTGATGGAGACTGGCGTCATGAAGGACGACAACCTCACCCGAGCCGAGGCCGAGGCCCGGGCCGCCCGCCTGTCGGTGCTCTCCTACGACGTGGCCCTCGACCTGGCGGGCGACGGCGACACGTTCGCCAGCACCACCACCGTGCGCTTCCAGTGCACCGAACCGGGGTCCGACACGTTCGTCGACCTCGACGCGGCCGCCGTCCGGGACATGACCCTCAACGGCCGCCCGGTCCCCCTCGACGCCTTCGACGCCGAGCACAGCCGCATCCACCTCCCCGGCCTGGCTGCCGACAACACGCTCACGGTCGTGGCCGACTGCTCCTACCAGCACACCGGCGTCGGTCTCCACCGCTTCGACGACCCCACCGACGGCAACCGCTACCTGCACACCCAGTTCGAGCCCTACGACGCCCACCGGGTCTTCGCCTGCTTCGACCAGCCCGACCTCAAGGCCACGTTCGACCTGGCCGTCGAGGCCCCCGAGGCGTGGACGGTCGTCAGCAACGCCAACGTGGCCGAGCACGAGGCCACCACGAATGGGCCGAGCCATTGGCGGTTCGAGACCACCCACCGCATCTCCACCTACCTGGCCGCCCTGGTGGCGGGGCCCTACCACGCCGTCCACGAGGAGCACCGGGTCGGCACGTCGATCTACTGCCGGGAGTCGCTGGCCCAGTACCTCGACGCCGACGAGATCCTCACCGTCACCCGCCAGGGGCTCGACTTCTTCGAGGCCGAGTTCGGCTACCCGTACCCGTTCCCCAAGTACGACCAGCTCTTCGTCCCCGAGTTCAACTTCGGGGCCATGGAGAACCCGGGCTGCGTCACGTTCAACGAGGGCTACGTGTTCCGGTCGCGGGTCACCGACGCCGCCTACGAGCGGCGGGCGGGGACGATCCTCCACGAGATGGCCCACATGTGGTTCGGCGACCTGGTGACCATGCGCTGGTGGGACGACCTGTGGCTCAAGGAGTCCTTCGCGACGTGGGCCTCCAACTTCGCGGTCAGCGAGCTGGCGGAGGACCAGACGGCCGTCTGGGCCCGCTTCCTGCACGGCTTCAAGACCAACGCCTACCG